>CAZLKZ010000006.1:76729-80114 GCA_964560235.1 uncultured Conexibacter sp.
GGCGGGAGTCAGCGGGTGACGGCCTAGCAGCGCTACTCGAGGCTCTAGGTCCGCTGCGGCCTGTGGGCCGCGTAATGCGTCGCTTTCCCGGCCCTACGCAGAGCCTCTACGAATGGTTCGCTCGCAACCGTCCGTGGATCAGCCAAGGCACCGGTCTGATCAACCACCCGCAGCGTGACCCGTCAGAACAGCCGCCCCTCGAAGAGACGACAGGTGCCGCATGAACGACGACCTGCTCGCCACATACCTGCACGACCACTACTCGGCCGCGACGCTCGGGCTTGAGCTGGCCAACCGCATCGCACACTCAACGCGTGACGACCCGGCATTCGGGCCGGTCGTCAGGGAGGTGCGTGATGAGATCGCCTCGGAGCGTGAACAGCTGCGTGCGCTGATTTACGACCTCGGGGTGACGCCCGCCCGGTACAAGGTGGTCGCCGGATGGGTCGCCGAAAAGGTCAGTCGCCTAAAGCCCAACGGCAGGCTGGGGCGCAGCTCGCCCCTCACGAGAATGATCGAGCTCGAGGCGCTGTCGACCGGGATCGCGGGCAAGTGCCGCATGTGGCGCGTGTTCGAGGCGCAGATAGGACCCACCTACAAGGGCTGGAACTTCACCGAGCTGGCAGAGCTCGCCGACAGCCAGCGCGAGCGGATCGACGCGCTGCACGAGCTTGCCGGTGCCTGGCTCGCGGAAACGACGCTAGCTCGCAGCTAGAGCTGAGCTCAGGTACGGTCGCCGGCATGCCGCTGACCGACTACGACCGCGAGCAGTTCCAGGGCAAGGACATCTACAGGCGGGGGTCAGGGCCGGCGGTGATCGTGATCGCTGAAATGCCGGGGATCACTCCCAAGGTCGTCGAGTTCGCCGACCGCGTTGCCGACCTCGGCTGCACCGTCGTGCTCCCGCACCTGTTCGGCGAGCCGGGCCGCGATCCGCTCGCAAACGGGCAGCTCAAGGGCGCCGCTTATACGCTCAGCTCGATTGTGCCCGCGTGCATCAGCCGCGAGTTCACCGTGTTCGCGCGTGGTCAGAGTTCGCCCGTTGTCGACTGGCTCCGGCAGCTCTCGGCCGCAGAGCACGAGCGCTGCGGAGGCCCCGGAGTGGGTGCGGTCGGCATGTGCTTCACCGGCGGGTTCGCGCTCGCCATGGCCGCCGACGACAGACTGCTCGCGCCCGTTCTCTCCCAGCCGTCGCTTCCGTTTGCCGCGCTGCCGGGCCGGGCGGACGGCATCGACATCTCAGCCAAGGACCTCGAGACGGTCAAGGGCCGTTGCCAGCGAGGTGACCTCAAGGTCGTGGGCCTGAGGTTCAAGGGAGACAAGCTGGTCCCAAAGAAGCGCTTCGACTTCCTGCGGCGGGAGCTGGGGGACGCGTTCGTCGCGATCGAGCTAGATGACGACAGCGCCGCGGAGTCGCCGATGCCGCCTCACTCGGTGCTCACCGAGCACCTGATCGACGAGCCCGGGCAGCCGACGCGTGAAGCGCTCGACACCGTGCTCGAGCTGTTCCGCACTCGGCTGCTCGCGGCCTAGTGCGTGTGCTCGGCGTGGTCTAGGACCTGGCCGAGCAGCTGGCTGACGTGATCGTCGTGCAGCGAATAGATGATGTGCCTACCGTCGCGCTCGCTGGTGACGAGGGCGAGGTGGCGCAGGATGCGCAGGTGGTTGGAGACGGCGTTCTGCTCAAGGCCGGTTGCCTCTGCGAGCTCGCCGACCGAGCACGGTGACTGCCGAAGCCGGTCGAGGATCAAGAGCCGGCTGGTTGACGCCAGCGCTTTTAGGATCTCCGCCGCTGCCGAGATCGTGCGCGCATCGGTGTCGGGTCGCACGTTCACTAAGCAGTCATTCTAGCGCGATATCAACATCTCAGCAGATCGTGATATGTTGAGTTGGCGATGGCCGACACAGTCCAGCTCGACCTCTCCGTGCTGCTCCCCGAGGTGCACGACTCGACCGACCACTGTGTCGAGCGGCTAGCTGCGTCGCTCTCGTCGGCAAGCGGCATTCAGCGCGTGCACGTCGATCAGCAGGAGCGGGGAGGCGCACGGCTGTGTATTCACTACGACCGCGGCGCGGTGTCGTTGGACGAGGTGAGGCGACTCGCGCTCCAATCGGGCGCTCAGCTCACGACCGACATCGGGCATCTGCTCTGGACGGTTAAGGGGATCTCTCACGAGCGCCGGGCACGCACCGTCGCGGAGACGCTCCGCAAGCTCGACGGTGTCTACGAGGCCGAGGCATCGGCAGCAGGCAGTGTGCGGGTCGAGTTCGACCGTCACTCGAGCTCCGAGCAGCTCATCGAGCAGGCGCTGGCAAGCCTCGGAGTGCACCGCACCGAAGCGGGGGCGACCTCGGGCCACGATCACGCGCACGCTGGATGCGCGGGAGGGCATAGCCACGACGGCCCATTTGGCGAGCGTACGGAGCTCGTGTTCGCGCTCGGTGCTGGCGCCGCGTACCTGGCGGGCCTGCTCGTTTCGGTGCTGACCGAACTGCCCGCGGGCGTGTCGACCGCCTTCTACCTGGCCGCCTACGCGCTCGGGGGCTACTTCACGACTCGCGAGGCAATCGACTCGATCCGGGCCGGCCGGTTTGAGGTCGACTTTCTGATGCTGATCGCCGCGGCCGGCGCCGCCGCACTCGGCAAGTGGGCCGAGGGAGCGGTGCTCCTCTTCCTCTTCAGCCTCGGTCACGCACTCGAGCACTACGCAATGGGGCGAGCGCGCAAGGCAATCCAAGCCCTAGGTGAACTAACGCCCAAAGTCGCGCTCGTGCGCCGGGATAACGTCGAGGCCGAGGTCCCGGTGGAGAGCCTCGTTGTCGGCGACTTGGTCATTGTGCGTCCGAACTCGCGAATCGCTGCGGACGGTGTTGTCGCGGCCGGAGCAAGCGCCGTCGACCAGGCGCCGATCACCGGCGAGAGCATCCCAGTCGACAAGTCGGCGGCCGCAGATCCGGCGCAAGCGCTGCTCAGTCCCGAGCAGGTGCCGGCCGCCCATCGCGTGTTTGCAGGCACCATCAACGGCTCTGGGGCCCTCGAGGTTCTCGTCACCCGTGTGGCCGAGGACAACACCCTCGCGCGGGTCGCGCAGCTCGTTCAAGAGGCCGAGACCCAGCGGTCGCCGACCCAGCGCTTCACCGACAGGTTCGAGCGGGTGTTCGTGCCCTCGGTTGTGGGCCTTGTCGTCCTGTTGATGTTCGCCTGGGTCGTGCTCGATGAGTCGTTCGCCGATTCCTTCTACCGAGCGATGGCGGTGCTCGTCGCTTCGAGTCCCTGTGCCCTGGCGATCTCTACCCCGAGTGCCGTGCTCAGCGGTGTCGCCCGCGCTGCTCGCGGCGGAGTGCTGGTGAAGGGCGGCGCACCTCTTGAGAGCCTCGGCTCACT
>CAZLKZ010000007.1:0-8181 GCA_964560235.1 uncultured Conexibacter sp.
TGTGGGTAAAGCCGGCGCGCATGGGCTCATCTGTCGGGATCGCCCGCGTCAGCAGCCAGGCCGAACTTGAGCAGGCGCTGAGCGATGCGTTCCGCTTCGACGATCGCGTGATCGTCGAGGCATCGGCGGCTGGGATCGAAGTGGAGTGCTCCGCACTTGGACCGACGTCAGCTCCGCAGATCTCAACGCCGGGCGAGATCGTGCTCGCGAACGAGGACGGCTGGTACGACTACGAGGCCAAGTACACCGAGGGCGGCATGCGGCTGCAGGTGCCCGCCCGGATCTCCGACGTCGCGCTTGAGCGGCTGACCGCCACGGCAGCGAAGGCCTTCACCGTTTCAGGCTGCAGCGGGTACGCGCGGATCGACTTCTTCGTCGACGGCGACGAGGTGTGGCTCAACGAGATCAACACCCTCCCGGGGCAGACAGAGACGTCGGTCTACGGCGCACTTTGGGCGCACGACGGCGTCGGCTATTCCGAGCTGCTGGCCCGGATCTGCGAGCTCGGAATCGAGCGCCATCGCGCCGAGCGCGCGCTCGAGCTCTAGCTTCCGCGCCGCTGCAGCAGCACGATCTCGGAGATCTTCGCGCTCGAGTCCTGCACGGGCTTGTCACGTGCGAGCTCGGTGATCCACACGAGGTAGTAGCGGTACTTCACGCCGCCGGTGTCGAGATCGACGCGCACCGTCGAGTCGGTGCCGACGTCGACCGGAGCGTTGAGGTCGGTCCAGCCATCGAGGCTCGTCGGCGCCTTGTTGCCGGTGGCCGCGTAGATCTTGCCGCGCCAGCCCGCCGTCGGCGTGGTGATCTCAATCGCTGCGGCTGCGACGCCTGGCTTGGCGTCGACGTAGATCCCGACGCCGGGCGCGCCCTTGGTCTTGGTGCGGTCGAACGGGTTCGCGTAGGTCTCCGTTGACCAGCTCGTGGCCTTGTTGTCGTCGAGCACTGCCTTTGCCTCAGAGGCGTGCTCTTCGCCGTCGCCGCTCGGGTCGTAGTCGAAGGCGCTCTTCTGGCTCAGCGTCACCGGCACCAGGCCTTCTTGCGAGGCCTCGGTGCTTGACCGTTGGCTTGTGCCGCGCTGAATGTTGGCGGCCGCGAACCACCCGGCTGCACCGAGCACGAGAATCGTGGCAACGACTGTCGCCCAGAAACGGCCCCGCCGATGGTCGACCGTTACTCGACGACGGGTCTTCGGCGGCAGAGTGGGGAGCACCGAGGTCGCTTCGCCGTCGAGCTCGCCGGCGCGCTGGGACTCGATCGCGAGCACCTGTTCGAGGTCAGAGATGAAGTCGCGGTCGTCGGCGTAGCGCTGGGTTACGTCCTTGGCAGTCGCTCGCTCCAATACTGCGGCGAGCGCGGCGGACACTTCAGGACGACGCGTGCGCACGTCGGGCAGTTCCTCGCGCACGTGCCGCATCGCGACCTGCACCTGGTTGTCGCCGCTGAACGGGACCTCGCCGGTCAGCATCTCGTAGAGCACGATGCCGAGCGAGTACAGGTCGCTCTGCCCTGACACAGCCTGCCCCAAGGCCTGCTCGGGGGAGACGTAGTCGGTCGTGCCGAGTACGCGACCGTCGGCGGTGAGCCCATGCTGGTCGAGCACGCGGGCGATGCCGAAGTCGGTGACCTTCGCTGCGCCGTCTCGATCGAGCAGCACGTTCTGCGGCTTCACGTCACGGTGCACGATTCCGGCCTGGTGTGCAGCGCCAAGCGCACGCGCGATCTCGATCGCGTACGCGACAGCCTCGGGCACCGACAGCCGGCCGAGCCTGCGGATGCGCTGCTTGAGCGTCTCGCCCTCGATGTACTCGAACACGATGTACGGCGTCGCGTGGCCGTCTGCGTTCGTGTCCTCGCCGGCGTCGATCACCGACACGATGTGTGGATGGCTCAGCTTTGCGACCGCGCGGGCCTCACGACGGAAGCGCTCGAGCTGATCGCTGTCGGCCGCGATCTCGCGGTGCATCAGCTTGATCGCGACGCGCCGCTCGAGCACGGTGTCCATCGCCACGTACACCGTGGACATACCGCCGGTACCGATCTTTCGCTCGAGGCGAAACCTCTCGCTGAGAAGGGTGCCGACGGGGGCGCTCACACTTCAGAGAATACGGAGCGAAGCCGGGGATTCCTGGGCGCAACTTCACACAACGGCGGCGCGGCGCCACCTGACGGACGCCAAACGGGCCCGCCGAAGGCGGGCCCGCAGGGACTACACGAAATCCAATGAACCTATGGGGAGGAGGCTCGGCTAGGCCAAGCCTCCGACCTCAGCCTCGGAGCAGGTTGAGCACCTGCGACGGCTGCTGGTTTGCCTGGGCCAGCATTGCCTGCCCGGCCTGGGAGAGGATCTGATTCTTGGTGAGCTGCACCATCTCCTCAGCCATGTCCACATCACGGATGCGGGACTCGGCTGCGGTGAGGTTCTCCTGGTAGGCGGCCTGAACAGCCATCGAGTTCTCGAGGCGGTTCTGGACGGCGCCGAACGTGGAGCGCAGGTCGCTGATCAGGTTGACTGCGGCGTCGATCGCGGAGATCGGTGCCGTACCGGAAAGGTCCCAGAACTGGGCACCGGCAGCTGCGGTGAGGCTCGACTGCAGCGAGATCAGGCTGATACCGATGACCTCGCCGTCGTTCGCGCCCACCTGGAAGGTGATCGGGACTCCGGTCGAGTGCGAGAGCAGAGCGACACCGTTGAAGCTCGCTTCGCGGCCGATGCGGTCGATCTCCGACACGAGACCATTGATCTCGGTCTGGATCGCTGCACGGCCCTGCGCCGAAATGGCACCGTTGCCGGACTGGACTGCCAGCTCACGCATGCGCTGGAGCATCGAGTGAACCTGGTTGAGGTTGCCCTCAGCGGTCTGGACGAGCGAGATGCCGTCCTGAATGTTCCGCTGAGCCTGAGCCAGGCCACGGATCTGTGCACGCATCGACTCGGAGATTCCGAGACCCGCGGCATCGTCTGCGCCACGGTTGATGCGGTAGCCGCTGGAGAGACGCTCCATCGACTTCGACAGCGCGGTCTGCGTTGACTGCAGGTTCCGCGTGGCGTTCATCGCCTCGACATTTGTTGTGATCCTGAGTGCCATTGTTCTGTTCCTTTTCCGGTCCTTGGAGGACCGCCTCCCCTAATGGGGTCCGGCGGCGTCCTTCATTGGTTTCTTGGTTCTGGGTCCTTCGGATTTCGTTGGTTGGGTACTGCTAGTGCTGCCTGGTGGGGGTGGGTAGGTCGTCCGGGAGCAGGTCAGGCTGGCTCTCGGCAGCAGCACGGTTCTCGGCACGGACTGCGTCCCAGATCTCTTCCCGGTAGACCGGGATCGACTTGGGGGCAGCAATGCCGATTCGCACGCTTGAGCCGTTGACCTCGATCACTTCGACGACTACGTCGTCGCCAACCATGATCTTCTCGCCGGGGCGTCGTGTGATGATGAGCATCTGGTGGTTCCTCCTTGGATCTGACAGGCGCCGTTAGGCAGCCTGCGTTGACTCCTCCTGGAGTCCTGAGAAAAGCGGGGCCCGCACCGGAGCGGGGGAAGCCTGGTTGATGACCTGGTAGCCCTGGCCGGCAACGATCACGATCGGAGCTGCCAGGTTCGCGCAGAAGTCGTCGAGCTCTGCGGCGGCGCGGACCGTCACCCAGATTGCGGCCTGGTCGAGCGAGTCGGCGATGCCGATGCGCTCCTCGTCGGAGTCAGACAGCTCCACGACGTAGTCGCTGAAGAAGCGCCACGGGTCGGTGACCGGGATCGCGAGCTCCGGATCGTCCATCGACTGAAGCCACGAAAAGGCGGCCTCTTCTGAACGGGTGATCACGGTGTATCGCGAGCCGCCCAGGCCAATCAGCCCGCTCGGGAACTCGACGATCGTGTCGGGGGAGATCTCGATCTCGCCGAAACGGCTGGTCTGGAGCATCACGGCCATGCCGAGTGCGCCTCCTTGGTCGTTACCTGTGGTGCTCATTAGATGAAGTCCATTAGTGATGTTTGAACGAGCTTTGCCCCGGACTGCAGGGCCGCCATGTACGCGGTCTGCTGGCTGTTGAACTTGCTGATCGCCTCGGTGTAATCGCTCGCAGTCCAGTCGCCGAGCGCCGAGGTGGTGGTTTCCTTGAGCTGCGCTAGCTGCGCAGTCGCAATATCGACGCGGCTTTGAGCCGAGCCGATTGCTGCACGCGCATTCGCAAGCGCCTCGATGTTGTTCTTGAGCCCGCCGAGGTCGCCGCCGCTGAGCGCAGCGACGTCGTTCGCGCGCATGTGCGCTGCGATCGTCTGAAGCGTGTCGAGGATCCGGCCGTCAGCTGCGGCGTTGCCCTCACCGAGCAGCGACTGTGCGTTGAGCTTTGCGCTGCCGCCGACTGCGGCGAAGGTCGCGGTTAGCTCCACAGATCCGCCTGACCCGAGGTCGCGCAGGACCGCGTTGGCGTTGCCCTGGTAGACGTCGGTGCCGTTGTAGGGGGCCGTGTCGGTCGCCGTCCCAGAGAACACGTATGCGTCTCCGGACTTGGCGTTCATCAGCGACTTGGCCTGAGCGATGATGCTGTCGAGCTCGGTGGCGATCGACTTGCGCTGCTCTGCGTTGTAGGTCGAGTTCGCGCCCTGAACGGTCAGCTCGTTGGCGCGGTGCAGCAGGTCGGTGAGGCTCGCGAGGCTCGTGTCGGCAGCTCCGAGCCAGGCCTTCGCCGTACCCGCGCTGCGGTTGGCGGACTCGATCGAGTCGAGGTCGACCTGACGCAGGCGGCCCTGGGCGTAAGCCAGCGGATCGTCGGAGGCGCGGTTGACGCGGTTGCCGGTGATGACCTGCTCGTGCGTCTTGGAGAGATCCGAGTAGGTGCGCTGCACGTTCGCGAGGAAGCGCGAGCTGACCTGCGAGTCGGTGATGCGGAGGTTGGCCATCAGAGCCCGACCCTTCCGGTGCGGTTGATGAGGATCTCCAGGTTCTGATCCATCGCGGTCAGGGCGCGAGCTGCGGCCTGGTATCCGCGCTGGAAGCGCAGCATGTTCGCCATCTCCTCATCGAGCGAAACACCGCTGGTGGCGCTGCGCTGCGAGGTCAGGGAGGAGAGGACCTGGCTCGAGGTCTTCGTCTTGGAGTCGGCGGCCGAGATGTCGGTACCGATCCGGCTCAGCAGCGAGGTCCAGGAAGTTGTGGGGTTCGCGCCGGTCGAGCTGCGCTGACCGGCGATCGCGAGGGCGATCGAGTTGTCGCCAGCAGCGCCGGTACCGGCGACGATGGTCGAGGGGCCGGTCAGTCCGGAGCCGAAGGCGATGGTTGCGGCCGTGGTGCCGGTGCCGTCGAAGAAGGCAGGGGTGCCGTGCTGGCCGTTGACCTGCGTGACGAGCTGGCTTGCCAGTCCGTCGAGCATCGTGCGGTAGTCGTCGATCGCGTCGCCTGCGGCGATGAGGCCACCGAGACGGCCGCCAGGAGTTGTGAGCGCCGCGGGGGTCGGCAGCGTCACCGGCGTGCCCGATGCGGTGTCGACCAGCGGGGTCGCCTGGCCGGCGAACGTCACCTGCACGAAGCCGGGACGTGAGGTGTCCGGCACGTTGATCGAGACGGTGCCGTACGAAGAGAGGTTGTCGAGCAGCTGGTCGCGGCGGTCGAGCAGGTCGTTGGGCGACTCACCCGACAGCAGCGAGTGGTTGATCTTGACGTTGAGCGTGTTGATCTCCTGCGCGATCTTGTCGATCTCGCCGTTCGGCGCGAGCAGGGTGGAGATCTCGTTCGTGACCTGGTTGTCGACGTTGGTCAGCGTCTGGTCGAGCGCGTGGAGCGTCGACATCAAAGTCTGGGTCTTGCCGTAAAGGGCGGTGCGCGCGGAGGTGCTCTCCGGGTTGGCAGCCAGGTCAGACCAAGCGCTGTAGAACTCGCTCAGCTGCTTGCCGAGACCAGCCTCGCTGGTGTCGTTGAAGGCAGACTCGATCGCCTGCATCTTCGACGACTGGGTGCCGGAGTTGCCGAGGCTCGTGTTCTGCGTACGCCACTGCAGGTCGAGGAACTCGTTGCGCAGGCGGCGGTACTCGCTGACGTTGACGCCCTGACCGATCTGGCCACCGACGACGTTAAGCGCGCTCGCCGCTGCCAGCACAGCCTCCTGGCGGCTGTAGCCGATCGTGTCGACGTTGGCGATGTTGTGGCCGGTTACGTCAAGCGAGCGTTGCTGGGCCAAAACACCGCGCAGGGCGGTGTTCAGACCTGAGAAGGATCCGACCGAGCCGAAGGTGGTCATGCGACTACCTCCAGCAATGGCTGGCCTTCAGCCGCCATGACGGCGGCGACCGTGTTCGCAACGTTGTTCATATTCCGGGTCTCCGCAAAGGGAGGGATGGAGCTCCGGCTTCCGCCAAAGGGCGGTCCAGCACAATTGCTCCGTTATCGATCCAAGTGATCGGCAGGCGCGCTGCCGACTTGAACGAGAACGCCTATGCGTTGAGGTCCAACGCCCGACGCTGCCGATGCTGGGCAGCACCGGGGTCGAGCGTGGCCCGCATCGAGCCGCCGGGCTCTTCGGGCGGGCGGTAGCCGACGTCTTCGCCGTCGACGCCCAGCAGGCGGGTCAGATGGGAGAGGAAGGTGAGCTCTTGGCGCATCAGCGCGCGGTTGATCTGGTGCTCGCGCTGCACTTCGGCGAGCAGTCCGCGCAGCTCGGCGCTCCGCGCCCGCGCGTGCTCGGCAGTCTGTGGGTCGAGCAGTGCAGCGAGTGCGTCGAGGGTGACGGTGTGGGCTGCAATCCCGAGGCCGGCAGCGGCCGTGTGAAGGATGGTGGCGCGGTCGCGCTCCAGCTTGCTGCGGCGCTGCATCTCGCCCTGAAGTTCTGCCAGGCAGCCGAGCACTTCCTCGACCTGCCTTGCGCGGATGGCTGCGCCTTGCCGGAGTACGGCGTCGAGGAGCCGCTGGGCGGAGACGATCTGCTCGTCGAGGTGACGCACGACCTGGGGGCCGAAGTCGGCCGTCGGCGGGGCGTATGTCACCGCGGTGCTCACGAGGCCGTGACCCCGCCCGTGGCGCCGTCAGCCTTCACGGCTGACTGGGTTGTCATGGCGTTGTAGAGGTCACGGGCAAGCCCGGTGCCTTCGCCCTGCACCATCGACTTGGCCATCAGCTCGGGCAGCATGTCCTTGTAGTGCTTGGACACAGGGTCGGTGCCGACCCCGCCGCCGTCCTCGTCGTCGCCTGAGTCTTCGCTGTCGGCGCCCGCGATGCTGGTGGCGCGCTCCATCATCTGCTGCACGAGCATCTGCTCGAACTGCTGAGCGGCCGCATACTTCTTCTGGTCCTCGTTCGAGGCCTTCAAGATGTCTGCCGGCAGCATCGTCCGGTCGATCGCGGTGGTGCTGAAGTCACTCATCAGCGCTTGACCTGGTTCGCGATCTCCCAGGACTGGTCCTGGATCTTGATCGCACGGCTCGCGAGCTGGAACGCACGCTGCGCTTCGATCATTCCGACCATCGCGGTTGAGGCGTCGGTGTTCGACTGCTCGAGGGACGCCGGTGCGATCGTGGTCATTTTCGCCTTGGTGGCGGTACCGGACTCGGGCCCGGTGGTGAAGGTGTTGTTGGCAGCGGGCTGGAGCTGTCCCGGTGAGCGCACCTCGACGATGTTGAGGGTGCCGAGCTTCTTGTCCTTGGCCATGACGGTGCCGTCGTTTCCGATCGTGATGTCGGACTCGTTGACGCCCTTGGGGATCGTGATCTTCGGGGACAGCACTTCGCCAGAGGACAAAGTGATGCGACCCTTGGAGTCGATCGCCAGGTTGCCGTCACGCGTGAGCGCGGGCTTGCCGTTGAGGCCTGTGACCTGAATGAACCCGGGGCCCTGCAGCGCGACGTCGAGCGGGCGCTGTGTCTGCTGGATCGAGCCCGCGGTCATGTTGCGGCCGAGCGACGTTGCCGCAGAGCCGCTACCGATCATCACGCCGTCTCCGGCTCCGAGCCCAGGCTTCTGGTACAGCAGGTCGCGGAACGCCACACGGTTGCTCTTGTAAGCAGTCGTGTTGGCGTTTGCCAGGTCGTTGGCGACAGCATCGAGGCGCGCTTGCTGCGCTGCCATGCCTGCCGCGGCTGTGTACATGCCTTCGATCATCGTTCCCGGTTCTCCCTTGGGAGGGATTGGAGTTCCGGCCTCCGCCAAAGGGCGGTCCAGTCATCACTCCACTTGTTCTCCCGTTTCGTCGGCCCATCACCC
>CAZLKZ010000007.1:8281-40811 GCA_964560235.1 uncultured Conexibacter sp.
GCAGGCAGGTTGCCGACTTGGCCGGTCTTCTCGAGTGTCGAGTCCAGAGACGTAATCGTCTTCTGGTTTGCCTCGTAGGCACGCAGCGAGGCCATCATCTCGATCATCGTGCGGCCGGCGTCGACACCGGAGGTTTCGAGCACGCCTGACTTGGCGATGCCGTCGGCGCGACCGGCTGCAGTACCCGTGAACTGACCGTTGCCGGCCTTCGCGGGGTTGGTCAGCTTGAACACGCCGACCTTGGAGTCGTCGACCGTGCCGTCAGCGTTGAGCTTGACCGGCTGCCCGTTCTGCCCGAGCACGAGGTTGCCGAGCTGATCTGTCAGCTGGCCCTTGCCGTTGCCCTGGAACGAACCGTCGCGGGTGTAGCGCACGCCGTTTGCCGTGCGGACCGCGAAGAAGCCTTCACCTGAAATACCGAGGTCGAGCGGCTGGCCCGTGTCCTTCAGGGCCGCCTGCGAGAAGTTGGTGCGGGACGTGGCGATCAGTGGCCCAGTGCCGAGCGTGCCGATCTGCTGACCAGTGCGCGTGTTCTCGAGCAACGTGTCGGCGAAGCTGCGCTGCGCGACACGGTCTGACTTGTAGCCGTTGGTGCCGGCGTTCGCCAGGTCCTGAGAGATCTGATCCTGCCGGGTCTGCTCGGCGAGCATTCCAGCGGCGGCGATGAACAATCCACGTTCCATTCGTCCACTAAGTCGGCAGGAGCTGCCAATCTTGAAGGGTGGCTGGACCCCAGATCGACCTGATTCTGCAGCGCGGGCTGTTGCCCGACATGCCGCTGCGGCCCGGGGCGCTCGTTACAGGCAGGGTGCTCGATGCACGCACGCTTGTGCTCGAAGGGGTGAGGATGCAGGCCCAGCTTCCGCCCGACGTTGCACCCGGCCAGCGCCTACGCCTGCGTATCGAGCAGGCGGGCGCCGATCGTGTGCATCTCAAGATCGTCGAGCGCCTGCCCGAACCTGGCAGCGCCGCCGCGCTCGCACGGGCAGACGTAGCGCAGCAGTCATCAGCACAGGAGACATCCCAGGCGCAGCCGCCTGCACAGGCCTTCGCGATGGCTCTCCCGGGCGGAATCGAGGCGCGCGTCTACGTAACCGACGACACCGGAAGCGAAGGGGATGGCCCTGATGACGCGGGTCGCCCGGTGGTCCTGCGCTACGACTCGCCGACCTTGGGCCGGCTTGACGTGCGGCTCGATCGGCTCTCGGCCGCAGTGCACGTCGCGGCCGGTGAGCCTGCCGACCGTGTCGGTGGCCACCTCGCTGAGCTGAAGGCTGCGCTCGAGCTTGTGCAGGGCCGGGACATGCAGGTGACTCTCCATCCGAGGCTCGAGACCTATGACGCCCGAGCCTGAGCTACCCGAGGAGACAAAGCGGCTCAGGGCCACGGCGCTCGGCTACGAGGCCGGCGTCGGGCGTGCGCCGAAAGTGCTCGCGACCGGCTCCGGGGAGATCGCACGGCGGATCATCGAGATCGCGGAGCAGAACGGGGTGCCGGTGCGCAGCGAACCCGCGCTGGCCGAGGCACTGTCTCGCCTTGAGATGGCACAGGAGATCCCGGAGGACCTCTTCCAAGCCGTCGCCGAGATCCTCGTCTGGGCCTACGGCCTGGAACGCAAGAGCTCGATCAGCTGATCGCTCTCGCCGGCCACGCACTCCACGACTCCAGCCGCCGCACGGTTGGCTCGATGGCGCCGAGGGGGTACAGCTAGGTCGACTCGCACGATCTCGCCCGCCTTGTCCAGCCATACGAGATCGAGGGCGAAACGCATGCCGAAAGTATGCACCGACTTGGTGCGGGGAAAGTGCAGCGCTGTGCCGCGAACGTCCGCTACGTCGCGGCAGGCAAGCCCGCGCAATCGCCCGAGCGGCCCGGCCGCGACCAGCAGTTTCACTTGGTACTAAGCGACGGCCTGGAAGAGAGGCGCGTCGTCGTCGAGCATCGTGCGCAGCGTCTTCTTGAGCTGGCCGTGGATCTGGCAGACCCGCGACTCGCTGACGCCGAGGATCTCGCCGATCTCAGAGAGAGTCATGTTCTTGACGTAGAGCAGCACGGCGACTTCGCGCTCGCGCTGGGGTAGCTGGGCAAACGCGGCGCGGAACTTGTCCTTGGCCTGGTCCTTGGCAGCAGCCTGCAGAGGATCGATCGACGCGTCCTGGGAGGCGATCGTGTCGATGCGCTCGATGGTGGTCTCGTCGTCGGAAAGCACGAGCGTGTTGAGCGAGGTCAGGTCAGACTGAGTGACCTCGTCGCGACGCTTACGCAGTTCAGCCGGCTCGATCCCCATCGAGTCTGCGAGCTCTTCGGTCGTCGGGCGACGGCCGTGCATCGACATGAACGTGTCGGCGGCGCGCTCCATGTCGCGCTCCCACCGGCGGACCGAACGCGGCGCCCAGTCCTGGCGGCGCAGCTCGTCGAGCACGGCGCCGTGGATGCGGGTCCACGCGTACTGCTCGAGCGTTGCGCCCTTTTCGGGGTCGTAACGGTCGATCGACTGAATCAGAGCCTCGAGGCCGCATGAGATGAAGTCTTCGACCTCACATCGCGCCGGCATCTCGCGAACCTTCTTGTAGACGATGTACTTGACCAGCGGTGCAAACGTCAGCACCAGGCGGTCACGCAGCGCCTTGTCCTGGGTCTTGCGGTACTCCCGCCAAAGCGCGAGCGTGTCCTCAGAGGACATACGGCGCTTGGAAGTTGTGACGGGTGAGAGGCTCACGTACGGGCTCCTTCAGAGATGGGGACTGAAGCCCGTATCGGACAAATGCCGAACTAACTCAAGAGTGAACGAAAACTTCCGGGACCGACATCCGTCCAGTCCCGCTCGCCTCAATCTCCAGGAGCGATGGCCGACCTAGGGGGCGTGGGTGTGCCGATGTGGTGCGCTCGCGACCCGTCCCCCTTCGGAGATCTACATGGCGCTTCGTCTCGTCACACCGTCCACTTCGGCACAGACCACGAACCCGACGCAGAAGCTCGCAGCTGCCCGCAGCGAGATGTCGCGCGCGGTCGTGGAGGCCGCACAGCTGCTGTCGCAGAAGGACTTCGACGGTTGGCGTGAACGCTTCGCCACGACCGCGAAGATCGAGGACGACAACGAGCGCTACCTGGTCAGAACGGCACTGATCGAGGGCGTGCTCGGCGCCCAGGGCCTCAAGCCACATCAGGTGGCGCAGATGTTCCTCGCCGCTGCGACCGCACTGGTCGGCGCGCTTGACGATGAGCCGCGAGAGCCGAAGTTCCTCAACTTTGCCGGCGTGCTCCTGTACGAGCTTGGCGGCACCAAGGCCGCCGAGGCGATGTTCCGGGCAGCCCAGCGACTCGACCCTGCACTGCCTGACGTCGCGGGCAACATCCGCGCATGCAAGATGCGCAAGAAGTCGGGCAGTGGCCCGCTCGCATCGCTGCCTCCAGCGGTCCTGCGCGAACTCCGTGGCCTAGGTCCGCACGCCGAGCGCGTCGCCAAGCGAGCCCAGCCCGCCACAGGCCAGACGCTGAGCCTGTGCATGATCGTCAAGGACGAAGAGGAGATGCTGCCCAAGTGCTTGGGTGCCGTCGCCGATTTCGTCGACGAGCTGATCGTGGTCGACACCGGCTCGACCGACAAGACCGTTGAAATCGCTGAGTCCTTTGGCGCAAAGGTCCTTCACCACAAGTGGACCGGCGACTTCTCTGAGGCGCGCAACATCGGCTTCGACGCCGCCACTAGCGACTGGAAGATGTTCCTCGACGCCGACGAAGTGCTCGTCGAAGGTGAGGGTCCGAAGCTGCGCGAGCTGCTCGGCCACACGTGGCGCGAGGCGATCTACCTCGTAGAGACCAACTACACCGGCGACATCGAGCACGGCACGTCGGTCGACCACAACGCGCTGCGCATCTTCCGCAACCGGCCCGAGTACCGGTTCAAGGACCGCATCCACGAGCAGATTGCCTACGCGCTGCCCGCGATCCCGGAGCGCTTTGAGACCTCAACGGTCCGTATCGACCATTTCGGCTACCTCGGCGTTGTGCGCGAGGAGCGCGACAAGTCCCGCCGCAATATCGAGCTGCTCGAGCAGCAGATCGCTGAGGGCAACTCCAGCGCGTTCGTGGAGTTCAACCTCGGCTCCGAGTACCTCGCGATCGACGAGCCGCTAAGCGCGCGCAGGCATCTGCAGGTTGCGTGGGAGCGGCTCGAGAATGACCCCGACCGCACTCGGTACCCCTTCTTCCCGTCGCTTTCGAGCCGTTACGTGCGCGCTCTGCGTCACTGCGGCGAGTACGAGCTGGTCCAGGAGGTCGGCGGTGAAGTGCTGCGCCTGCTGCCCAAGTTCACAGACGTTGTGCTCGAACAGGCAGACGCGCTGCAGTCCGCGGGCCAGGCCGAAGCGGCCGAGGCTCGCTACCGCGACGCACTTGCGATGGGCGACGCACCGACCGAGTACGCGGGTTCGCGTGGCGCCGGTTCCTTCATGGCGCGGCAGGCGCTCGCAACCCTGCTGCTCTCCCAAGAGCGCCACGAGGAGGCAGCCCAGGAGCTCCGTGAATGTCTGCGCGAGCGCCCGAACTACCTCGCGGCGCTGCAGCCCCTGGCGCACTGCCTGATCCTCGAAGGCGGCGACGGCTCTGCTGTGCGCGCCGAGCTGGAAAGCCTGATCGGCGAGCTGTCGGCCTCTGCCCTGTTCCTACTGGCGGTGCCGTTCTACGAGCGCGGAGACATCGAGTTCTCCGAGAGCGTGCTGCGCGACTCACTCGAGATTCGCCCCGGCGCCGACCGTGCACGGCTCGCGCTTGTCGAGGCACTGCTCAGCAAGTCTGCGTTTCAGGAAGCAATCGCCGAAGCCGAGAAGATCGACGCCGATACCCCCGTTGGCACGATGGCCTCGCGCAGTGCCCTGTTCGCGGCGCTCGCCTCCGCCGAGCCTGAGCAGGCCGACATCGACCGCGCCCGCAAGTACGCCGTGGCGGCATCGATGCCCGAGCCCGAGCTCGCGCTCTTTGACATGTGGGCGACCGGCGTTCAGAGCCGCAGCACGCTCAACCCGGCGACCGCGCCGCTGATCGTGGTGATGCTGGAGGCGCTGGCACGCGTTGAGGCCTTTGAGTCCTTCGAGCGCCTCGCTGCTGCCCTGGACGCGGTTGATGTACCCGAGCGTGAGCGCCGCGAGATGCTGGCCGGGGTCTACCTGGCCCGCGGGTTCGTGGAGCTCGCCGCCAACGAGTGGATCGGTGTGGTTGAGAAGTTCGGTCCGGACCGCCGTGCGATGTCGGGCCTTGCGATGGTCGCTGAGCTCCAGGGCCTTGACGACGACGCCGCGATCTTCCGGCAGGAAGCAGAGGCGCTGCCTGCATGACCGCGCTGCTCGACAGGCCTGAGATCACCTCTAGACCAGGCGTCCAGCCAGCTCTTCAAGTTCCGGTACATCGCGACGAATACCTGAGGGCAAGCAGCGATCCCACGGACGGGACGCCTCAAACCCAAGGAGGAACGACGCGGATGCACATCAACGAGACGAACGGGAACGCCCGTATCGGCCTGGACCCGAGGTTCGGAACCTCGCGGCCTGCGGCAGCCGTCTCGCAGCAGCCGGCGTCGCAGCAGTTCGACTCCGTGTTCCTGTCTGCAGAGGCCAAGCGTGCGGCGGCGATCGAGCCGATGCCAGCGTCTGTCTGGGCTGAAGTGGAGAAGGCGAGCGAGCTCGCCGACCAGCTTGAGGCCCGCGGGCAGCAGGTGCGCTTCGACAAGGACGAAGCGACCGGGCGGATCACCGCAGCTCTTTACGACAACAGCGGCCGGCAGATTCAGCCCCTGCTGCTCACGGACCTAGTCCCCGACCCATTTGCGGGAGAAGCCTCGGCTAACTGACCATGGCGGGTATCCAGCTCTCAGGGCTCTCTTCGGGCCTAGATACGGCGTCGATCATCGACAGCCTGATGAAGATCGAGAACGTCGGGCGCTCGCGCCTGTCGTACAAACAGGTCTTCGAAGAGTCGCGCAAGTCGGCGCTGACCGACATCCAGGCAAAGCTGCAGACCCTCAAGTACGCAGCGACCGACCTGGGCTCTGCTGTCACCTGGGTCGACACACAGTCGGTGAGCGTCGAGAACGACGCCAAGCTGTCCGCCACCAAGACCGGCGGCGTCGGCCCCGGCACCTACAACTTTGTTGTCTCGCAGATGGCGAGCGCTGCGCGTTCGACGTACGAGTTCCAGAGCCCGCCTAGTGACATTCAGCTCACGGTCGGCAACGGCTCGACCAGCAAGACGCTGACGCTCCAGGCCGGGATCTCGCTCGATGACGCGGTCGCCAAGATCAATTCCGAGCGCGACACTGGCGTGTTCGCCGTGAAGGTCGGCTCCGACCTCGTGCTGTCGAGCCGCACCACCGGCTCAGCGGACACCATCACAGTTGAGGTTGACGGCGTGGGCGTTGTGCCCGCACTGTCGACCGTTGCAGGCAAGGACGCGCAGTACACGGTCGACGGTGGTCCGGTGCAGACCAGCGCCACCAACACGATCAAGAACGCGATCCCTGGCCTCGACGTCACCCTCAAGGGCCTCACGGACTCAGCGGGACTCTCGGTCACGGTCGGCAATCCCGAGCCGGACACCTCGGCTGTCAAGAACAAGATCAAGGCCTTCGTGTCGGCCTACAACGACGCGATCAGCCTGATCCGCACGAAGTACAACGAGCAACCGGTCGCCAAGCCCGGCAACAACGTCGACGCCGGCAAGGGTGCCCTTCGCGGCGACAGCGGTCTCTCTCAGATCCTGTCGAGCATGCGATCGATGATCGCAAGCGAAGTCGGCGGCTCAGATTCCGCCCTGTCGCTGCTCTCGCAGATCGGCGTCTCGACCGGTGCCGTCAACACGAGCGGCACGCTCAACGACGACACGATTGCCGGCAAGCTGACATTCGACGAGAAGAAGTTCGACGAGGTGTACGCAGCCGACCCGAACAAGGTTCGCAAGCTGCTCGGCGCCGACGGCGAGGCCTTTTCTCAGTCGTTTACCGCCCTCGTGAGCAACTACAGCTCCACGGGCGGGCAGCTGAGCTCCCGCCTCACGCAGGCCGATTCGACGATCCAGACGGTGAAGGACTCGCTGACAGCCTTCGACAAGCGCCTGGAGGCGCGCCGCGCCTTCCTCGAGAAGCAGTTCCAGGCGATGGAAGCGGCGATGAACTCCAGCAACTCGCTCAGCCAGCAGCTTTCCGCCCAGCTCAGCGCCCTGAAGAAGAACTAGCCCATGACCCCATACGGAATGAAAACGCAGGGCTATCACGACTCTGCCGTCATGACCGCGACACCCGAGCAGCTCGTGGTGATGCTTTACGACGGGGCGATCCGATTCTTGCGGCAGGCCGAGCACGCTCTCGGCGAAGGCGCGTACCTGCATTCACACGAGAAGATGGGCCGCGCAGAGGCCATCCTCGACGAGCTGATCGCGACGCTCAACATGGAGGCCGGCGAGATCTCCGTGCGGCTGCAGTCGATTTACCTGTTCTGCAAGCGCACGCTGATCGAGGCTCGCATGCAGAAGAGCCCCGCCAAGGTCGGAGAAGTTATCGGGCTGCTCGACGGGCTGCGTGACGCATGGGCTGCCCTCGCGGCATCTGCCCCGACCGCTTCAGTCCCAGCCGCATGAGCGTCGAGGTCTACGCCGAACTCGCCTCCCTGGCCGCCGAAGAGCATGGCCTGGTCATGGACGGCCGCTACGAGGAGCTAGCCGAGCTGGGCGCCCGCAAGGCGCCGCTGATCGCCCAACTTCCCGAGCATCCGCCGACCGAGGCACTCGGCTACCTGCAAGAGGCGCTGAAGTTCCAAGAGCTCGTCACGGTCGCTCTGATGGCGGCCAAAGAAGAGACCGCCCGCGAGCTGCAGCAGATGTCTTCGCGGCAGACCGGAGCACGCGGATACGTGTCCGCAGTGCACGCGGACGCCCCCCGGGTGTCCCAGATCAGCCGCCAGAGCTGACCTACCTCTCGACGGCTGTACGAGTCCTTGCTCAAGCGGGGGGCGACCTGGCCGAACACCCATATTGAGGGCCATGGTTGGCCCGACCACCTATCTGCCCACGGACGGGCACGGGTAATGAACCGAAGCCGTCCGAATGCTTATTTTTGACAACACGCAGATGGGCCTGGAGCGCGCACTTTCAGGTGCTGCCGCTCGCCAGACTGCAATCGCGACAAACCTCGCGAACGTCAACACGCCCGGCTATCGCCGCCAAGACGTGAACTTCGAGGACGCGCTCCGCAGCGCGTTCAAGAGTCGTGACTCGAAGATGCTCGAGCAGACTCCGATCAACATCGTCGACGACCCGAACGCCGCGATGCGCGTCGACGGGTCCAGCACCGACATCGATTCCGAGGTCGCAGCCGAGGCCAAGAACGGCCTGCAGTACAACGCGATCGCCTCGGTCATCAAGACACGCAACCAGATCATGCGATCTGCGATGGGGCTTGGCTGATGGGTCTCTTCGATTCGATCGACGCCAGCGCCTCAGCGCTCACCGCCGAGCGGATGCGGATGGACGTGGTCGCCGAGAACCTGGCGAACGCGCAGACCACCCGCGGCGCCGACGGCACGCCGTACAAGCGCAAGAGCGTCGTGCTGCAGCAGATCAGCGAGTCGGGCACGAGCTTCGACGCGCTTCTCGGCAAGCAGATGAGCAAGTCCTCGCACGGCGTCGAGGTCACCGGCATCTCCGAGGACACGACTCCCGGCAAGCGCGTCTACGACCCGGGCCACCCGGACGCTGACAAGGACGGCTACATCACTCTTCCGAACGTCAACTCCGTCACCGAGATGGTCGACCTGATCACGGCGCAGCGCGCCTACGAGTCGAACGTCACCGCGATGCAGACGGCCAAGACGATGTTCGCCCGCACACTGGACATCCTGCGATGACCCTTCCGATCTCAGGCGCTACCTCGGGCATCGGCAGCGAGTGGACCATCACTCCGAACACTCAGGGTGCGGAGTGGACCGTCGACACGGTCGCCGAAGGCGCCGAGAGCCCAGCGAGCGGCGGCGGATTCGGCTCGATCCTCGGCAAGCAGATCCAGAGCCTTCAGGACACGCAGAACGCGGCGGCAGCTGCGGCGCAGTCCCTCGCCACGGGCGATGCAACAGATCCTTCCGCGGCGATCATCGCCGTCGATAGAGCGCGACTTTCGATGCAGATGGCCTCGGTCATCCGCACTAAGGGCGTTGAAGCTTTCCAGGATGTTTTCCGTACGCAGGTCTGATCCCTCCGTTAACCAACTCGACTGACTCGGAGTCCCTCCCTCCATGGCCGTCATCAACTCAATGAGCCTTCGCGGCAAGGTGACACTTGCCGCATGTGCCGTCGGTTTCCTAATCGCCGTCGCACTGATATTCCGCATGGCGACGGCACCGTCGTACGTGGTGGTCATGTCTGGGCTCGACCCAACGAAGTCCGGCGAGATCGTGGGCACGCTCACCGAAGCTGGCATTTCGGGCAACGTCACGGGCGGCGGCACGCAGCTGCAGGTGCCCAAGGGCAAGGAAGACGCCGCGATCACCGCGCTTGCGGCGAAGGGGCTCAACACCACCAATGCGCAGCTCGGCTTTGCCGACACGCTCGACAAGCAGAAGCTCGGCGCATCCAGCATCCAGCAGAAGGTCGCCTACCAGCGCGGCTTGGAGGGCGAGATCGCCGCCGCGATCTCGAAGATCGAGGGTGTCGGCACGCCCAACGTGCGCCTGACCCTTCCTGACCAGACCGCATTCGTCGGTGCCGAGGATCAGCCTGGGGCGACCGCTGCGGTCGTGCTCGGATCGACCGCTTCGACCCTCGCACCGGGCGCCGTCAAGGGCATCGCGAACCTGGTTGCCGCGTCGGTTCCGAACCTCAACGTGCAGAAGGTGACGATCACCGACGGCGCCGGCTCGCTGGTGTGGCCGAGCGGTGGCTCTGGCGACAGCGGTACCAAGGCGGCCGCTGAGGCCTCACGAGCACAGGCCACCGAGGCCCGTATCAACGGCCTGCTGGATCAGACACTCGGCGCCAACAAGGCTCGCGTCCAGGTCAACTACGACCTCAACATGGACAAGGTCTCCCAGGAGAAGCTGGCGTACGAGAGCAAGGGCACGCCGCTCAACACCGAGACCAGCAAAGAGACGCTCGAGGGGACCGGGTCGGTACCGGGTGGCACCTCCGGCAGCACGGGCAACGTTCCCGGCTACAGCGGCGCGAACGGCACGTTCGCCAGCGGAAACAACAAGTACGAGCAGAACTCCGACAAGACTGCCTACGGCGTCGGCAAGACCATCACCAAGACAGACGTCGCCTCGGGCGCTGTGAACAAGATGAAGGTCGGCCTGATCGTCGACACCAAGCTCAACCTCAGCGATCAGGCCCAGAAGGACCTGGAGAGCATGGTCGCGAACGCAGCCGGCGTGGACTCAGAGCGTGGCGACACGATCAGCACCACGGCGATGGAGTTCCCGAAGACAGAGGAAGCCAAGGCGAGCCCGGTACCAGCCGGCATGCTCGGCGCGCTCAAGGGCATCGCGATCGCGATCGCGGCGATGATGTTCCTCTTCTTCCTCAGCCGCTACCTGCGCGGCCGCGAGGAGGACGTGCTGATGGACGAGCCGAGCTGGCTCAAGCAGCTGCCGCGCCCCGCCTCGCCGGTCGGGCTCGAAGCTCCGAACGTGCAGATGATGCAGCAGATGGATCAGATGGAGGCCGTGGCCGCGAAGTTCGCATCTGACCCACGCAAGAAGGCTCTGCAGGACGTCGTCGACAACGAGCCAGAGCGCGTAGCCGCGCACCTGCGCTCTTGGATCACGGAAGACGGGGCATGATGTCGCTGCGCTCCACCATGCCCTTCGACGCTCGCTGCGCGAACGTCGGGCTGGAAATCTCCGCGAAGGTGTGTGAGTAGCCATGGCCGCAGCGACAGCTCGGGGTAAGTCCCCGTCGCTCACCGGTCGCCAGAAGGCTGCCGTCTTCCTGATCACGATCGGTTCCTCGCGTGCTGCCGGAATCCTCAAGCACCTTTCCGAGCGTGAGATCGAGGCCCTGTCGGCCGAGATGGCATCGCTTTGGCGGGTCAACTCAGACACCGCCGACGACGTCGTCAACGAGCTCGCTGAGCGCTTCGAGGCGGCCAACGAGTTTGCGATGGGCGGCCCTGAGTTTGCCCGCGAAGTGCTCCAGAACCTCCTCGGCGACGAGCGCGCCGACGAGATCATCGGCTCGATCGCTGCGTCCGCCGAGCTGCGCCCGTTCGACTTCCTGCGCCGGACCCCGCCGGAGCAGATCGCAACCTTCCTCTCCGACGAGGCCCCGCAGACGATCGCGCTCGTAGTTGCGTCGCTGCACGCAACCGTCGGCGCGAAGGTGCTCGCCGGGCTGCCCACCGAGCTGCAGGCAGAGGTTGCGCTGCGCATCGCCACGATGGACGAGACGAACCCAGGGGTCGTCGAAGACGTCGAGCGCGGTCTGCGCGTGAAGCTCTCCAACGTCCTCACCCAGGAGTTCCAGTCCGCAGGCGGCGTCGACTCACTCGCAGAGCTGCTCAACCGCGCGGGCCGCTCCACAGAGCGCACCGTGCTCGACTCGATCTCCGAGATCGACGGCGAACTAGCCGACGAGATCCGTCAGCGCCTGTTCACCTTCGACGACATCGTCATCCTCGGCGACCGCGACATCCAGCTCGTGCTGCGCGAGGTCGACCAGAAGGACCTCGCACTCGCACTGCGCGGCGTCAGCGAAGAGGTCAAGGACCTCATCTTCCGCAACATGTCGACGCGTGGCGCCGAGATGCTGCAAGAAGACCTCGACACCGCACAGCCTCAGCGCCGGTCGGTGGTCGAAGAGGCCCAGAGCCGCGTCGTCGCAGCGATCCGCAGGCTCGAAGACGCCGGCGTCATCACCCTCGGTCGCGGCGGAGACGACGGCGACGACGAGGACGAGATCATCTAGTGCCTCTTCGCCTCACTCACGACTACAAAGCCGCTCGCCGATCACTGCATGGCGGCGTCCTCGGTCTCGCCCGTGCCACCGGCACGAACAAGACCTGCGTCCTTGCCCTGCAGCGCCGCCGCCCGGCTTTGCACGCCGTTCCTGTCGGGAAGAGGCACTAGTGCCCGCCTTCGAGCTACCCGCACTCGACAGCGACGGCCTGGTCTTCGGATCGAGGGCGGCAGAGGCAGCGCTCGAAGCAGAGCGCGAGGCCGTGCTGTCCGAAGCTCTCGAGCGCGGACACGCTGAAGGCTTTGCGGCAGGGCAGCAGGCTGCGCGCGAACAGCTCGAGCCCGTGGTCGCAGCCGCCCGCGAGGCGCTCGCAGGTATCGAGCAGCTCCGCGACGAGGTCTCGGAGACCGTCGAGGCCGCCACAGTCGAGCTCGCACTGAAGATCGCCGAGCAGGTGCTGGCAGGGCAGCTCGACGCACAACCTGCCGTGGTCGTGGACATCGTGCGCGGCGCACTGCGCAGGCTCGTGGACCGCGAGCGCGTGACCGTGCTCGTGAACCCCGAGGACCTCGACATGATGCGCGAGGCCGCTCCCCAACTGATCGCAGAGCTCGGCGGCATTGAGCACTGCGAAGTGCAGGCCGAGCGCCGCGTCGGCCGTGGTGGCGCGATCGTGCGCACGGTCGAAGGCGAGATCGACGCCACGATCCAGACCAAGCTCGAGCGCGTCCGCGAAACACTCGCTCGTGCCGCTCACGAGCCGGCACACGTCGCCACCGACGAGGTCGAAGATGTCTGAGGCGATCCTCAATGCGCTCCAGCGCCGCAGTGACGCGATCGGTCGCGCAGACCTGACCCGACGTCGCGGCCGGGTCTCGAACCTGATCGGCCTGATCGTCGAGGCGTCGGGCCTGGAGGCCGAGGTCGGCGAGGTGTGTGAGGTCGCGATCGGTCGCGACCCTATGACCGGCGAGGAGCGCACCATCTCCGCCGAGGTCGTTGGCTTCAAGCTCGGCCGCACGCTGCTGATGCCGCTCGGCGAGATGCACGGCATCGGCCCCGGCAACGTCGTGACGGCCACCGGCCGCCGCGTGTCGGTGCACGTCGGACCGCAACTGCTCGGCCGCGTCATCGACGGCCTCGGCAACCCGGTCGACGGAAAGGGCCCGCTCGACGCGCTGCCCACGCGCCCGATCACCGGTCAGCCACCCTCACCACTCGAGCGCCCGCGGATCACCGATCGCGTGACGCTCGGCGTGCGCGCGCTCGACTCGATCATCCCTTGCGGTCGCGGCCAGCGGCTCGGCATCTTCGCCGGCTCAGGCGTCGGCAAGTCTTCGCTGCTCGGCATGATCGCGCGCTCCACGAGCGCCGACGTCAACGTCATCTGCCTCGTCGGCGAGCGTGGCCGAGAAGTACGCGAGTTCATCGACCGCGACCTCGGTGACGCCATCGGCCGGTCGGTCGTTGTCGTGGCAACCTCGGACCAGCCCGCGCTCGTGCGCATCAAGGCGGCGCTGACCGCCACCGCGATCGCTGAGTACTTCCGTGATCAGGGCGGCGACGTCGTGCTGATGATGGATTCGGTGACGCGCTTTGCGATGGCACAGCGCGAGATCGGCCTCGCCATCGGCGAGCCGCCAGCCACCCGCGGCTACACGCCGTCCGTGTTCGCACTGCTTCCGAAGCTGCTCGAACGGTCCGGCACCAGCGCCGACGGTTCGATAACCGGCCTGTACACCGTGCTCGTCGACGGCGACGACATGAACGAGCCGGTCGCAGATGCGGTCCGGTCGATTCTCGACGGCCACATCGTGCTCACGCGCGAGCTCGCGCACGCCGGTCACTACCCAGCGATCGACGTGCTGCAGTCGGTGTCGCGCCTCGAGGGCGAGATCTCCGAACCGCACGTACGCGAGGCCGCGATCGAGCTGCGTTCGCTGCTCGCCGCCTACCGAGACAAGCGTGACCTGATCGCCATCGGCGCCTACGAGCGGGGCAGCGACCCGCTGACCGATCGGGCGATCGATCTCAACGAGGAGATCACGAACTTCCTGCGCCAGCGCCCAGAGGATGCGGTGCCCGCGCCGGACTCCGACGAGCGCTTGCTCGCCGTGCTGTCGGCTCTGCCTCAGCTACCCGCCGGCGACCCGATCTTCGACGACGCGGATGGGGTGCCGGCCCCGGACGGGCTCGTCTCAGGTCCGTCTGCAATCCCGCCGCTCAACCTGGCCGTGTAAAGCGCCGATGCTCTGCCGTCCAATGAAACTCCGACACGTGTCCACCGATCTCAATGCGCCGCACCAAGTGGCCGACGGACGTGGTTGAGATGGCTGCGCGCTTCCATTTCGGACTCGAGCGTGTTCGCGAACTGCGTGTTCACGACGAGGACCAGGCCAAGGAGCAGTTCGCTGCGAGCTTGTCGCACCGCGCCCAAGGCGAGGCGATGCTCCGCGCTGCCGAGCACCAGCTCGCGCAGGCCCGTCGCGAGCACGGCGCAGGCGCTACCGGCGCACCGCTCTCTGGCGCAGAACTTTTGGCACACCAGGCCTACGTCGAGCGGCTCGAGCGCTCGCGCCGAGACGCGGTCGTCGAACTCACGCAGCGCGACGATCGGCTCGAAGGCGATCGCGCGCATCTGATGCGCGCCAGCCAGGAGCGCGAGGTACTTGATCAGCTCAAGGATCGTCAGCGCACAGCGCACATGCGGAAGGTCGAGCTCGCCGAGCGCGCCGAGATCGACGACATCGCAACTCAGAACCACGTCCGGCGGCACGCGGCATGAGCATCGAGACGATCAACACCCGGTTGGCCGAGATCGGCCAGATGCACCGGCAGATCGCGTCGAGCAGCGAGCTGCCCAGCACAAGCTTCGCCGCTGCCCTGCAAGCGGCACAAACCAGCGCTGCCGCACCGGTCGCCACCGGCACCGACAGCTCAGGCGCGCAGTACGACACCTTGATCAATCAGGCCGCGACCAAGTACGGGATCGACCCCGCGCTGCTCAAGGGCCTGATCAAGCAGGAGTCAGGGTTCAACCCCAGTGCACAGTCACCGGCAGGGGCCCAAGGACTCACGCAGCTGATGCCCGCCACCGCGGCAGGCCTTGGCGTAACCGACGCGACAGATCCCGCACAGGCGATCGAAGGGGGCGCTCGATACCTGCGTCAGCAGCTCGATCGCTTCGGCGGCGACGCCTCGATGGCACTTGCCGCATACAACGCTGGTCCAGGTGCTGTCCAGAAGTATCAAGGTGTGCCTCCATATGCCGAAACACAGGCATACGTACGCACTGTTTTGGCTAACGCCGAGCAGTACCGCACTCAGGCGCAAGCGCCAACGCAGACTCCCTCAATCCTTCCCACCACCACAGGTACGCTGCCCTACTCCACGACATGAGAACACCAACGATCGCTCCACCGGGAGCGGCCGTGACCGACACAGGTCCGGCTCCCTCGGTGGCAGAGCCCGGCGCTTTCGCCGCGCTCCTCTCACTCACCACAGCCCGGACCGCCGTTGCGGAAGGCTCACAGAAGGACCAGGACGCAGGTCAGCCAGCGTCCGGCGACGAGCAGCCCACGGTGGACCTCGGCGACATCTGCGTCGCAGCTGCAACGGTCCCGGTCGTCGCACCGTCCGACGCCGTGCCGCCGGTAGCCGATGCTCAGGGCGCTCCGATCGCTCCGGTCGCGCCGGCCGATGCGCCGCAGGCCGACGTGGTGATGAACGTCTCCAAGCAGGAGACGGTCGCGATCGCTCAGGCACTCGCGGTGCCGGTCCAGGCACCGGCCGCGCAGCAGCCAGTGGTAACTGCGGCCGCCACGGTGGACGCGCCGGTAGAGGCAGCGCCTGTCGAGGCGTCGCCGGTGGCCAGCGCCGAGCCCGCGCCTGTCTTTGCTTCCCCGGCACTGAGCGTCGTCGAAGCGGCACCGCAGCCCGCGGACGTGCAGTCTGCAGATCAGCTCGCGCCTGTCGCCGCCGACCAGGCGGCCGATGCTCCGGCCACACCTGCAAGCCCCGCGCAGGGCAAGGACCCCGCCGTGCCTGCAGCGCAGGTCGGCCAGGCCCAGACCTCAACTTCAGGCGAGCAGAACCAGCAGTCGACCGGCCAGGACGACTCGCAGAACCCGCGCCCGCGCGGCGAGCGCGTACTCGACGCAGCACAGCGGATCGCCGGTGCTGCGGCGTTCGCGCAGCCTGTCGCCAAGCCGCAGGCCGCGGTCGCGCAGCCAGTGGCAGCTTCGCCGGAGCCGGCCGTCTCCGCACCGGCGGCCCCCGCGGCACCCGCAGCCCCCGCCGCACAGGCCCAGGCAGCTCCTGCGACGCCCGCTCCTGCGCCGCAGCAGGCCGCGGCACAGCAGGCGGTCCAGCCGGCAGCACCGCAGGCCGCTCACGCAGCACATCACGTGGCCGCTGCTCCGGTCGCTGCGCCTGCCGCACCGGTCCAGCAGCCCGCCCTCAGCCACGCTGGCACCACAGCGACGGTCGAGAAGATCCACGATCTCGTGCGCATCTCCAGCCTGCGTGATGGCACCGCTCGCGCCACGCTGCAGCTCAAGCCGGCCGAGCTTGGCACGGTCAACGTTCACCTTCGGACCACGCTCGACGGCCTGGTCGCAACCATCCACGCTCAGGACGCGACAGCGCTCTCGGCTCTGCGTCAGGCAGGCACCGAACTGCAGCAGTCGCTCCAGGACCGTGGAGTCAATCTTGCTCGTATCGAGCTCGGACTGTCCTCCGGTGACGGTTCGGCGGCAAAGGATGGCCGCCAGACCGCACAGGCGTTCGCGGATGGCCGCGGGTCTGGAGGGGACCGCGGCCGCCGCGAGAACGCTAACGACGGGACAACCGCCGAGAGCGTTGTCGAGCTTGAACCTGTAGTCACAACCCACGTCCTGCCCGACGGCGTACTCGTCGACGTGAGGGCCTAGGAGCAAACCATGCCTGTCGATCCGACCAGCCTCATCAACATCAACACCGGCGCCCTGACGCCCAAGTCAGAGGCCAAGTCCTCGCTCGACAAGGACGGCTTCCTCAAGCTGCTCACGGCGCAGATGAAGAACCAGGATCCGCAGGGCGCCCAGGATCCGACCCAGTACTTCAACACCGTCTCGCAGATGACCATGGTCGAGCAGCTGACCAACCTGACCGCCGCAACGACGGCTTCGATGGAGCAGCAGCAGATCGGGATCGTGATGCCGATGATCGGCAAGCAGGTCACCTACGTGCACGTCGCAGATGACGGCACCAAGACCAACGTGACCGGCACCATCGAGAGCGTTCAGGTGACCGACGGCAAGGCGACCGTCACAATCGACGGCAAGTCGGGCATCACGCCATCGAGCTTCGTGGAGGTCAAGTGAGCGACCAGATCAACAACCCAGCTCTGATCCCCCCGGGGGTTGGTGGACCGGCACCGGTCCGCCAGCCAAGCCAGCCGGTCAGGCCTACTGGGGCGGGAGGGCCGCTCACAGGTCCAGCCTTCTCGGACGTACTGCGCGACGCGCAGTCGACCCAGCCGGTGCAGTTCTCCAAGCACGCCCTACAGCGGCTGGAGCGGCGTCAGCTCGACGTCGACCCCACGACGATGGCGCGCCTCGAGGGCGGCCTGGATCGTGCGGCCGGCAAGGGCTCACGCGATGCAGTGGTGCTCGTCGACGACACAGCGTTCGTGGTGTCGGTGCAGAACCGCACCGTGATCACGGCGGTCGGCAAGGACCAGATGAAGGACCACGTCTTCACCAACATCGACAGCGCCGTCATCGCGTGATCTGCTTCGCAGATCACGTCGCGCGAACGGCTTCGCCCTTCGCGCACCAGCAGTAACACCAGAGTCTTAACCCCAAAACCACAACAACAGGAATATCCGGCTGGACCCCACTTGGGGAAGCCGGAGCCCCTCGCAAGGAGAGCTCCAAAAATGATTCGCGGAATGTACTCGGCCGTCTCAGGCCTTCGTGTCAACCAGACGATGATCGACGTCGTCTCAAACAACCTCGCCAACGTCAACACCGTCGGCTTCAAGGGTGCACGCACCACCTTCAAGGATCAGCTGCAGCAGACCATCTACGGCGGTACTGCTGGCGGCCCGAACACCGGTGGCACCAACGCCGCCCAGGTCGGCCTCGGTGTGCAGCTCGGCTCGATCGACATCGTGATGGGCTCCGGCTCGCTCGCCAACACCGGGGGCACGCTCGACGTCGCAATCCAGGGTGAAGGCTGGTTCCGTGTGGCGTCTGCCGTCACAGCCCCGCCCGCCCCGAGCGCCGGTGACACGCCGGTCACCCCGTACGCGGCCGAGACGTTCCAGAACGCGCAGTACACCCGCGCCGGCAACTTCACCCGCAACAGCGAGGGTTACCTCGTCACGCCCGACGGCCAGTACGTGCTCGGCCAGCCGACCACCCTCGGCACGCCGGCGGAGACCTCCGGCTCGTACATCTACCTGCCCAAGGAAGCGTCCTCGATCTCCATCGGCTCCGACGGCGACGTCAGCTACCTGGACAACTCGGGTCTGCGCGTATCTGCAGGCACGCTGAGCCTCGCGAAGTTCCCGAACACCGAAGGCATGCTGCGCATCTCTGCCAACAAGTGGCAGCCGAGCCCCGCAGCCGGTGTTCCGGTGATCGGTGAGCCGGGCGATGCATCGGCCGGATTCGGCGTGACGATCGGCGGAACCCTGGAGATGTCAAACGTCGACCTCGCCCAGGAGTTCACGCAGATGATCGTCGGTCAGCGTGGCTTCCAGGCCAACTCTCGAGTCATCTCGGTCGCCGACCAGATGATGGAAGAGCTGGTCAACCTCAAGCGGTAGCGGTATCGCGGCTCTGCCGCGATACCGACGGACGAACGGCTTCGCCCTTCGTCCAGGCTCCGGTGGCTGTGGTCGCGGCGGTGCTGCGGCCACGGTTTCACCGGGACTACGGAGCTTTATCTCGGTGTGCTCAGGTCTGGAGGGGCCTTACGCACACCGCCTTGCGAAACGCACGCCGCGTCAGCTTCTGGAGGGGAGCTGGCGCGGCCGCGTGCGTTGCCGGAGTGTCTGCAGCGCACGTCCGCCGAAAGTGAGAGATTGTCCACATGATCGAGCTGCACACGTTGTCGCGTGACAGCGAAGCGTTTCACGTAAACCCGGACCTGATCGAGCGCATCGAAGCTGTCCCGGACTGCCACATCTGGCTCACGACCGGCGCCAAACTCGCGGTCACCGAGAACGTAGAAGAGGTCGTGGCTGCGATCCGTAAGTGGCGGGTCGACATCCTCGCCCGAGCATTGATGCTCGCCAAGTAGCGCTTCTCGCAGCCTCAAGCGCCCAGTCTGCAGGCCGATCACCAGGGACGACGCCCGGCAACCCCGCCGGTCGCTGCTGCCCTGAGAACTGTGCAATGGAGCGATCCGAGTACCTACCGCTGTACCTGGCCGAGTGCCGGGACAACGTGCAGCTGCTCTCAGGGTGCGTAACCGACCTCCACACCGGTGAGCGTGGTCCAGAAGCGGTCGACGAGATCTTCCGCCACCTGCACTCGATCAAGAGCATGTCGGCGATGATGGGATTCGCGGGCATCGTGCGCCTTTCGCACACCGCCGAAGACGTCGTAGATCTGCTGCGTAGGCGCGAGTCGTTGCCCGGTCAGGAGGTCACCGACCTACTTCACGCCGTCGTCGACCGGCTCTCAGACGCCGTTGACGGTGTCGAAGAGAGCGGCCGTGACGAGCTCGACCCTTCGGAACTGGTTGAGCGACTACACCGGCTCGTGCGGTCGGGCGATGAGGCGCGTCCCGAGCCCGCAACCTTTGCACCGCAGGCCGCACCCGAGCGTGCGCCCGTATTGCCGCGCGCAACCGAGGCAAGGCACCAGCCGCACACCGTCCGCGTCGACGCCGAGCAGCTCGACGACCTCGTCGCGCGGCTGGAACACCTCTCGGCCCTGTCGTCCCGCGCAGTCACAGCCGCAGCGGGCGGAGCAGGCCCAGCCGTGACAGGCCCGGTCCTGAACGAGCTCGCCCGAGGCTGCGAGGACGCCGAAGAGATCGTGCGAGGCATGCGCGTGATCTCGGCTCACGTGGTGCTCGGTTGGCTGCCGCGGCTCGTACGCGAGTTGTCGGCCCAGCTCGGCAAGCGCGTCGACCTCCAGGTGGTCGGCGAGCAGACAAAGCTTGACCGTGTAGTCGCGCAGGCGATCGGCGATGCGCTCGTGCACCTAGTGCGGAACGCGCTCGACCACGGGCTCGAGCGCCCTGAGGAGCGTCGCGCCATCGGCAAGTCAGAGCAGGGCATCCTCACCGTCTCAGCGCGTCCCGAAGGCAAGTTCATCGTCGTGACCGTGACCGACGACGGCCGCGGCGTAGATCCGTCGATCGTCGCCCACGCGGCCGCAGAACGCGGCCTGATCTCCAGCGCCGACATCGACTCGATCACAGAGGCGCAGGCGATCGAGCTGCTCTTCGCACCTGGATTCTCCACCGCGGCCGAGATCGACGACGTCTCTGGACGAGGCGTCGGGATGGATGCTGTGCGGGAGAAGCTGCGTGCACTGGGCGGCGACGTAACCGTCGTCTCTCGTGCTGGGCGCGGAACCGTAAGCCAGATCCGTGTGCCACTGGGCGCCGCGATGAGCGGCTCGGTCTCCAGCCAGCGGGCGGCCTGACGTGGAGCAAACCCGCGAGCTCGTTGTCGCAGGCCAGCTGGCCGTCGCGACCGCACCGGGCAGCGTGCTCACCTGTGCTGGCCTGGGGTCATGCGTGGCAGTGGTACTGCGATGCCGTGCAGCCGCGGTCGCGGGGGTCGCTCATGTGATGCTGCCTGCATCCCCACCCGGTGAGCCGGCAGATCCGTACAGATACGCCGATCGGGCCGTACCGGCGCTCGTTGAGGCCGTGCGCGGCCATGCAGGCGAGGTCGCAGTTGAGGCGCTGATCGCTGGCGGCGCAACGTTGCCCGGGCTTCCCGAAGCCGACGCAATCGCAGCCCGCAACCTTGAAGCGGTGCTCTCCCAGCTGTCGATTGCGGGGGTCGCAGTACATGCGCAGGCGACCGGGGGAGAAGGCGCACAGACCATTTCTGTGGAGCTGATCGACGGCACTCCGGTGACCGTCAGGGAGCCGGGCGGCCGCACTTACGCGCTCGGCAGTTGACTTTTGCCGAGACTGGCCGAATAAACGGGTGAATGACGGGCTTTCTCGACAATTCCGAGATCGAGCGCATGTTCGCGAAGGCGAGCGATGGCTCGACGCCGGTCGAAAACGACCAGCATCGAGGCCGGCGCGCGCGCTGGCTGCGCACGGTCGACTTCACGAGGCCGACCAAGTTCTCGACCGACCAGGAGCGCCGTCTGCGGCGCACGATGGAGTCGTTCTGCGAGCGAGTGCCGACCCGCATGGCGGCAGAGCACCGCACGCTCGTCGAGATGGAGATCATCGACGTCGTCCAATACACCTGGGGCGACGCATTCGGGCTCGTGCCCGAAGGCTGCGTGTACATGACGCTCGACACCGCGCCTCACCCGGGGCGCATGCTGCTCGCCGCAGAGCTGCCGGTAGTCCTGCTCGCTCTGAACCGCATGCTCGGCGGGCGCGACAAGTCGATTGAGCCCCGTGAACTCACAGACATCGACCTGATGGTCGTAGAGCGGCTCTTCGGCACGATCGTCGCCGAGATGTCCCAGGCCTTCTTCGACATCTCCGAGATGACGTTCGGCATCTCCCACGTGGACACCCAGGCTGAAACCGTGCAGGTCGCCGCCGGCTCCGAGCCGACCCTGCAGCTCACGATGGAGATGCGCCTCGAGAACACCTCGGCGATCCTGCAGCTGCTGATCCCGCACCAGGGCATCGCGCCGGTTGCGCACTGCTTCTCGCGTCGCGACGAGGGCGTGCACATGCACGATCCAGCTCAGGCGGCTCAGGTGCGCCGCGGGCTGAGCCTCGTTGATGTGACCGTCCGGGCAGAGGTCGCCGACACCATGCTGTCGATCGGCGACGTGCTGGGCCTACGTCCCGGCGATGTGATTCGCCTCGACGCCGAAGCTGGCGACGACATCAAGCTTTGTGTGGACCGCACCCCGATCCACACCGCCAAGGCTGGGCGTAACGGCAAGTTTCGTGCCGCCCAGGTCACCAAGCGCTTGGAGGCCGAGCTGTGAGCACCGATCAAGCACTGATCGAGCTGGGCGAGCAGACCTCGGAGGCGGTCCAGGGCATCCTCAAGATGTTCTCCGCCACCGGCGTAATCGGCGGCGACATCCGCGTTGTCCAGCCCGGCGATAGCCCGTTCGAGGCGCTCGACTGCCCTGCGATCGCTGCGGACGTCTCGTACACGAACGGCGTGTCCGGCGGCAACGTGTTCGTGATCGGCGTTGCCGGTGCACGCAAGCTCGCCGCGGCTATGACCGGCGCCGACCCCGACTCGATCGCAGAGGCCGACGACCTCGACGAGATCGAGTACTCGGCTGTCGGCGAGGCGATGAACCAGATGATGGCGGCCACGGCCATGGCGACCGGCGCTGTGCTCGAAGACGACGTTGAGATCGGGGCACCCGAGATCAAGCGCATCGCCACCGCCGCCGAGGCCGCGGAGATCTGGGATCACCAGGGCCACGCAACCCAAGTTTCGTTCACCTTCTGTGGTGAGCAGTGCATGCTCATCCAGCTCGTGCCGAACGCGTTCATCATGCGGATGACGCGGGCGCTCGACGAGCGTTCGCCTGCGGGCGGTGACGGCGCCACCCTCAGCTCCGGCATGCAGGACGTGCGGGTGCGCGTGTGGGCCGAGCTTGGCCGCACGCAAATGGCATCCGGCCGAGCAGTCGAGCTGCCACCTGGTGTGGTGATCGAGCTCGATCGATTGGTCGACGACGCGGTCGATGTGTACGTCGACGGTATGCGCTTTGCGAGCTGCCGGCTGCTCGTGATGGAAGACGGCGGCCTGGCGATGAAGCTCGAGACGATCTACGGGCTTGACCTCGGGGGCGATGAGCCGGTCGAGGACGACCCAGGCGACGGCGGTATCGAGCCCGAGCCCGATGAGGCTGAGGTAGCCGCGTAATGGCACGGGTCCTCGTGGTCGACGACGCCGCTTTCATGCGGAAGGTCGTCGGCGATGCGCTGACAGGCAGCGGCCACGAGGTCATCGGTGAAGCCGGGGACGGCGTCGAAGCCGTCGAGCAGTTTCAGCAGCTGCGTCCGGATGCAGTGACTCTGGACATCACAATGCCGGAGATGGACGGTCTCAGCGCGCTGCGCGAGATCATCGCGATCGACCCCAAAGCACGCGTGGTGATGTGCTCAGCGCTGGGTCAGGAGTCCAAGGTGCTCGAGGCCGTCAAGGCCGGCGCAAAGGACTTCGTCGTCAAGCCGTTCCAGCCGGAACGCGTGGTGGCGGCGATCAACAAGGTCATGGAGTAGCTGGCCGCGAGGCCGGCACTCGTAGGCCTGTCCAGATTTCTGGACGTTTGACCTGAAGATCGGCCGCTTCTGGCCGACGACAAGGAGCGATCCCCTATGAAGGCCGCTACCGCCATCGGTATCGGCGCGACGTGTGCCCTGATCCTGATGGCCGGGATCATGGAAGGCGTCTCGCCTCCCGCCCTGATCAACATCCCCGCCGCGATGATCGTGTTCGGGGGTACTTCCGGCGCCGTGTTCGCGTCGGTGGGCATGAAGCGCTTCATGCTGATCCCGAAGCTGTACATCAAGGCGTTCACGGCGGAGTACGCCGACAAGAGCGCCCGCGTGTCCACGCTCGTCAACTTCGCTGAGCGGGCCCGCAAGGACGGCCTGCTCGCCCTCGAGGAAGACATCGAGTCGATCGAAGACCCGTTCCTCAAGAAGGGCATGCAGCTCGTCGTCGACGGCACCGACCCCGACCTGCTCTACGAGATCCTCGACTCCGAGATCGACGCCATGACCGCTCGTCACAAGGACGGCCACAGCGTGTTCGAGAAGGGCGGCGGCCTCGCCCCGACGATCGGCGTGCTCGGCACCGTCGTCTCGCTGATCCACGTGCTCGGCAACCTGTCGGCACCGGAGACCCTCGGTCCGCTGATCGCAGGCGCGTTCCTCGCGACGCTCTACGGCGTCGGCTCGGCCAACGTCGTCTTCTACCCGGTCTGTTACACGCTGCAGGCGCTGTCGGCTGCCGAAGCAGACGAGCGCCGCCTGGTGCTCGAGGGCATCATGGCGATCCAGGCCGGCGACAACCCGCGTGTTGTCCAAGAGAAGCTTCTGAGCTACCTGTCACCCGAGCAGCGCGCCGTGATCCTCGGCGACGACGGCAAGGGCGGCGGCTCTTCAGCCAGCGAACCGGCTGCAGCACAGGCGGCGTAGGAGCCAGCGATGGCCGGCCGCAAGAAGAAGCACAAAGGCGACCACGAAGAGGGTCACGTCGACGAGCGGTGGCTGCTCACCTACGCCGACCTCATCACCCTGCTCATGAGCCTCTTCATGGTGCTCTGGTCGATCTCGTCGGTGAACATCTCCAAGTTCGAGTCGCTTCAGCGCTCCCTGTCGGAGGCCTTCTCAGGCAAGGTCATGCCGGGCGGCCAGTCGATCAAGCAGAGCGGTGGTTCCGAGCAGATCCAGTCGCCGTTCGAGAGCACGCAGGTGATCCAGCCGCGCGAGGCATCTGCGAAGGAAGAGGCCTCCCAGAGCACCCTCACCAAGCAGCAGCGAGCCGCCGCCGCAAAGCACGAGCAAGAGGTCTTCAAAGAGGTCAAGAAGAAGGTCGACGAGATCGCCAAGGATCAGAAGCTGAGCGGCAAGATCCAGGCCACCGTGACCAAGGACGGCCTGCACATTCGGATCCTGACCGACGACCTGCTGTTCGAGTCAGGTTCGGCCGACGTCAAGCAGAAGGCGGCCCCGCTGCTGCGCTCGCTCGCCGGGGTGTTCAACGAAGAGGGCACGCACGACATCAAGGTGCAGGGCCACACCGACAACGTGCCGATCTCCGGGCGTTATCAGTCGAACTGGAACCTCAGCAGCGACCGTGCGGCCAACGTCGTCGTGATGCTGCAGAAGGACGGAGTCGCTGGCGGGCGCCTTGAAACGGCTGGCGAAGCCGACACCGAGCCGATCGCCTCCAATAACAGCGAGAGCGGCCGATCAATGAACAGACGGGTCGAACTCTGGCTGCCGCGTGAGATCAAAGACGGCAAACAGACCGAATCCATTACCGACGGCGTCTTCCCAGGAAAATGAAGAACATCAAGATCATCATCCCCGTAGTGCTGCTCGCCCTAGCCGGCGTGTACAAGTTCGTGCTCGCCAAGCCGCCCGCCAAGGCCGAGGAGCCGAACGTCAAGGGTGAGATCTACGTGCTGCCGACGGACTTCCTGGTGAACCTGTCTGGCGGACAGTTCGCCAAGTTCAGCGTCGCGATCGTCTTCGCAGAAGGCCACAGCGCGATTCCGCACGCCGAAGTCGCCGCGCCAGAGGTGCAGGCAGCGAGCGCCGCGGCACCGGAGCCGCCCGAGGGCTACGGCGTGCTGACCCAGGAGCCGCTTGTGCGCGCGATCATCACCGATGTGGTGACGGGTGAGACGGCCGAGCACCTCAAGAGCTCAGAGGGCCGGGAGAAGATCTACAAGAAGATCCTGAAGCGGCTCAAGAAAGAAACTGACGTGTACGCGCACGAGATCTACTTCACCGACGTGGTGGTGCAATAGCCATGGACGAGAACATCCAGGACACAGGCGTCGAGTTCACTCCGCTCGACGAGGGTCAGCCGAACGTCTCAGCGCTCCCGCCGAGCATGGAAGTCGACCTCGGTCGCCTTACCGACGTCAGCGTTGAGCTGGCAGTCGAGGTCGGCCGCACCTTCATGTCGCTCGGCGAAGCGATGGCCCTCGGACCGGGCTCCGTCGTCACGCTCGATCGCCTTGCCGACAAGCCGGTCGACCTGCTGATCAACGGCCGCTCGATCGCACGCGGCGAGGTCGTCGTGATCGACGAGCAGTTCGGCCTGCGCATCACCGAGGTCGTAGCGACCGACATTCACGAGCAGGCTCCGTCAGCTGAGCTCGTCTCGCTGGACCCGCCGGCACCTGAGATCGCCGTCGCCCCCGATCCGATGGCTCTGCCTGAGCCGGGATTCGGCGACGACGCCCAGGCCGCGTAGGTCACTGTGACGGCTGCGCGACGCTTTGCGTCGTCAAGCTGACACGGCGGCGGGCGAGGATCTCGTGCAGCTCCGCCGCGAGCGAGGCGGCATCGGTAGTCAGCCGACGCCAGGTGACCCGCACCGTCGGGATGTCCAGCGCCAGTAGCGCTGAATCGCGGCGCCGGTCAGATTCAAAGCGCTTGCGTGTGAGGTGCACGGCCGCGCCGTCGAGTTCAACGACGAGCCGCTCGCGCCGGTAGTACATGTCCGCCTCGGTGAGGTGGGGGAGACGGGCGTTCAAATAGGCGCTGACCTCCGGCTGGGGTAGTGCGTAGCGCTTGCAGAACCCCAAGTAGCGACGCACGAACTCGCGGTTGTCCACCGGCGCGGGATCGCTGAGCAGCGCCCGGAGTGCAGCCGCGCCGCGTCGCTGCGGACACCGGTCGAGCACCTCGATGACAGCCGTGACGTTCAGAAGTCGCATCACCTCAGCCTCATGCACGATCTTGGCGAGCCGGTCGGGCTCGACGCACGAGGCGAGGTCGGCGAGCGTGCGCGCGACAGAGGTCACAGGGATGCCGCGGACCGTCCGTACATCGTCTGGAGAGAGCATTCGGCTGCGGTGGACCGTGATCGTTGGGGGCGATCGCCGCGGCCCCGGACCCGCGGGAACCACCACGTGCCACCCGCGCTGCTGCGGCGCGATCTTCCAAAGCGCGATCGCCGACTCGTGGCTCAGCGCTGATCTGGGGCCCGTCGTGTGGACAACGGCGCGCCTCCACCCGTCGGTTGGGATCAGGTCGTGGCCGATCGAATAGACCCTGGGGAACAACCGGTTGAGTCGCCCGGTCGATACCCACCGCACGATCGCTCGATCGCTCAGACCCAGTTTCCGGAGTTGTGGGTGGGTGACAACTCCATCATGGCGGCGAGCGAGCGCGGCCACGGTGCCCTGATCGACCCTGTCCATCGCCGCAACGATGGCTGCCGAGCCCAGGGCCGCCGACCCCAGTTCCGCCGCTTACTGTGGCGGATTTGCGGCGCTTTTCGTCGCGTACCCGTCACGGCGGAGGGCGGCCCGCTTGCTGTGACGGCTCAGGGACGCATGCCGTCGCCAATCCGCCACGGCGGCCGGCATGGAACGAACGTCCAACTTCACCCCTCAAGCCACAGCGCCGGATGCCGAACACCCGGGGAGACCGGTCTTCCCTCCAGTCGGTCCATATCCCCCCAGTGCCCTCCCTCCGAGCACTCACGGCCGTTCCCATGGCCGCACTCATTTCGATCGCCGCTTCCCCGGTGACGGTGGCGCTTGCCGCCGGAACCTCGACGGTCAAGGACCCGTACGGCGAGAACACCGCCCTGGGCCTTGACAAGGTCGACAAGACCGGCGCGGCCGAGGCACCGGGCGCAACCGGCGGTGCGATGGCCAAGACGATCCTTGGCCTCGGCGTAGTCATCGCTGTCATCTACGGCCTCACGTGGGTGCTGCGTCAGATGAAGGCTTCGCAGGAGAAGGGCAACTTCGGCGGCCTGTCCGCTGAGGCGAGTGTCGCGCTTGGCCCGGGGCGTGCCGTGCATCTCATCCGCGCCGGCCGCGAGCTCGTGCTCGTTGGTAGCGCCGAGCACGGCGTCGTCCCAATCCGCACCTACAGCGAAGCCGAGGCGCTCGAGCTGGGTCTCATCGAGCACGACGATGACGACGACCAGCCTTTCGGAACTCGCGTGCGCCGCCCGAGCGTGGCCGGGGCCCTCGGTCCCGCGCTCGACAAGCTCCGCGAGAGGACCGCACGATGAGCGCGCTGCTGCTCGCTCAGACGCAGGTCGACAGCGGCAACGCGGTCCAGCTCTTCATCCTGATCGCCGGCCTGTCGCTAGTGCCGGCACTGCTGTTCTGCGTCACAGGCTTCACCCGCATCCTGGTGGTGCTCGGCTTCATCCGTACAGGCCTCGGTACGCCGACCGCTCCGCCGAACCAGGTGTTGGTCGGTATCGCGCTGTTCCTGACGATCTTCGTGATGGCGCCCGTCTTCACAGACATCAAGGACAACGCGATCGAGCCGCTGTCCAAGAACAAGATCACGCAGGCCGAAGCGCTTGAGCGCGGCCAGAAGCCACTCCGCGAGTTCATGTTCCGGCAGACCCGCACCAAGGATCTCGCCCTCTTCCTGAGCCTCGCCAAGGTCGACAAGCCGAAGACCCGCGCTGACGTCCCGACCCACGTCCTGATCCCCGCTTTCATCATCTCCGAGCTGAAAACGGCGTTCCAGATCGGGTTCCTGATCTTCCTGCCGTTCTTGGTGATCGACCTTGTGGTCAGCGCCACCTTGATGTCGATGGGCATGGTCATGCTGCCCCCGACGTTCATATCTCTGCCGTTCAAGATCCTGTTGTTCGTCCTCGTTGACGGCTGGGATCTCATAACGCGCGCGCTAGTGGAGTCGTTCAGATGACGCAGGACACCGTCATCAACCTCGCCACTCAGGCCATGACGGTTGCGATGAAGGTGTCGCTGCCGCTCCTGATGGTCGGCCTCGTGATCGGCCTCGTGGTCTCGGTGATCCAGGCGGTCACTCAGATCCAGGAACAGTCCCTCGCGTTCATCCCCAAGATCTTGGCGATGGCGATCGTGATGGTCGTCGGCGGCCCGTGGATGCTCGGGCAGCTACTCGCGTTCACCTCCGAGCTCTGGATCTCCATCCCAAACTTGGTGGGCTGACGTGCTGCCTGACCTGCAGCAGCCTGCAAGTCAGCTGCTCGCACAGTTCGGCGAGCAGCAGGTGGTCGCATTCTTCCTCGTGCTCGCGAGGATCACGCCGCTGTTCTGGCTCGCACCGCTCTTCTCGAGCAAGCTCGTTCCAGGCCGCGTGAGGGCGATCGTCGCGGTCGCGTTGGCAGTCGGCCTCTCACCGATCGTGAGCAAGGGACAGCTGATGCCGACCGACGTGCTCGGGATCGGCGGACTCGTGCTCAAGGAGATGCTGATCGGGGGGATCTACGCGTTCGTGCTCGGTGCGCTTTTCGCCGCCCTGTCTGTCGCCGGCTCATTCATCGACGTGATGATCGGTTTCTCGTTCGGCGGGCTCGTAGACCCGGTCAATGGCACGCAGTCTTCGGTGTTCACCACCGCCTACGGCCTGATCGGAACGCTGATCTTCATCGTCATCGGGGGCGACACCTGGGTCATTTCAGGGCTGGCGCGCAGCTACGACGTGGTCGGGCTCAACGAGATCCCTTCGATGGCATTGATGCTCGACGAAGCGGTGGAAGCGTTCGCCAACATCTTCGTCTCAGCGATTCAGGTCGCCGGACCGGTGATCCTCGCGCTGGTCTTGACCGACGCCGCGTTCGGCGTCATCTCCCGCGTCATGCCGTCCCTCAACGTGTTCCAGGTCGGCTTCCCGGCCAAGATCGTCGTCGGCATGCTGCTGATCGGCGCGACGTTCCCGTACCTCGCGGGATGGCTCGACGGCAGGCTGCAGGAAGACGTCGTTGCGGCGTTGCAGGCCCTCAAGGTCGGGTGATCTGAGTGGCCGGCGAGAAGACAGAAAAACCGACAGCCAAGCGCCGCGACGAGGCGCGCAAAAAGGGAACGGTCGCCCGCTCACAAGACCTCAACGGCGCCGCCGTGATGCTGGTCGGGCTCGTGATGCTCGGCATGTTCGGCTCGAAGATCACCGACGGCCTCACCGAGTCAATGCGCGGCACGCTCGCGCTGAGCGAGTCCCCGGAGGTCGTCTCGCTCAATTCGGTTGGCGGCGTCATCCTCGGCGCGATCACCCCGGCCTTCGTCGCGCTGCTCCCTGTGATCTTTGGCTGCGCTGTCGCGGCCGTGGTCATCAACATCGTGCAGGTCGGCTTCAAGCCCGCCACCCAGGCCGCCAAGCCCGACCCAAAGCGGATGAATCCGATCACGGGAGCGAAGAACCTCTTCGGCCCGAACGGTCTGGTCGAGGCCGGCAAGGGCATCCTCAAGATCGCTGTCGTCGCGACCGTCGTGCTGATGGCGCTGCTGCCGCAGATCGCCCAGCTGGCCGGGCTGGTCGGGATCTCCCCGGTCGAGCTATCGGCGGAGATGGCACGGCAGATCCGCTCGATCGCCATGCGCGCCGCGATCGTCTACATGATCATCGGCATCCTCGACTACTTCTACCAGCGCTACCGCACCGAGAAGTCGCTGAAGATGGACAAGCAAGAGGTCAAGGACGAGGCCAAGAACCAAGACCTTCCCGCCGAGGTGAAATCGGCTCTGCGCCGCCGGCAGATGCAGGCCGCACGCGCCCGCATGATGGCCGACATCCCCGACGCGGACGTCGTGGTCACGAACCCGACCCACTACGCCGTCGCGCTCAAGTACGAGACCGGCTCGTCGGCGCCGATCGTGGTCGCCAAGGGCATGGACCACCTCGCCGCCAAGATCCGCGAGGCAGCGACCGAGGCCGGTGTCCCGATCGTGCCCGACCCGCCGCTCGCCCGTGCGCTGCACCGCATGGTGGAAGTGGGGCAGGAGATCCCCGAGGATCTCTTCGAAGCCGTCGCGACCGTGCTCGCGCACGTCTACCGGCTCGCCGGCCGCCGCAGGGTTGCCTGAGGCGTTTGCCCCAGGCAACACTGCGTGCGCCGGACTACTTCTTGACCTTGATCTTCAGCTTGTAGGTCTTCGCGACTTCCTTGCTGGAGCTCTTGCTGTACTTGAAGACCAGCGTGCCTTCGCCGACTTTGGCGGCCTTGAAGCGGTACTTGCGCTGACCTCCGGCACCAACGGCGTCGGTCTCCGGCATCACGAAGTCTTCGGAGATGTACTTGACCACCGAAGGCGTCTTGTCACGCGACCACGTGAATCCCGTTGAGCCGTTCTCATCGAGGTACACGTAGAGCTTGTCGCCCTTCTTCAGGGTCACCGACTTCGTCTTCGAAGTTGCAATCACGTTCTTGGCCTGGGCAGTTGCGCCTACGGCTAGCACCAGGACGATGGTCAGGGATAGGAGCTTCAGGAGCTTGTTCATGGGCCAGCAACGGGCGGTGATCCGGAAAGTTGCGCGACCGCGTGCAAAGGCGCGCTAGAAACCCGTCGATCGCAGCTCAAGACAGGCCGCGCCCGGTCGATCCAAGGGACAACCACCTTTCCCTCCCGGTGGTTATCCCTCCAAGTGAACCCTTCGTTCGGTAACGCCCACGGGGTCGTGCGCTGATGAACTCCATCATGCCGCGCCTCAACAAGTACACAGACCTGATCGCCGCAGGCGTGGTCGTGCTGGTCGTCGTGATGATGATCATCCCGCTGCCGCCGATGCTGCTGGATCTGTTCATCACGCTGAACATTTCCATCGCGCTCGCGATCGTGGTCACCACGCTTTACGTGCCGAGGGCGCTGGACTTTTCCGCATTCCCGTCGTTGCTGCTGCTCACAACGATGTTCCGCCTGGCGATCAACATCTCGGTCACCAGGCTCATCCTTCTTCATGGCGATGCCGGGCACGTCGTCGAAGCTTTCGGCCACTTCGTCGTCGGCGGCAACCTGGTCGTCGGTCTCGTGATCTTCCTAATCCTGATCGTGATCCAGTTCATGGTCGTCACGGCAGGTTCCGGTCGTGTCGCCGAGGTCGCAGCTCGCTTCACCCTCGACGCCATGCCCGGTAAGCAGATGGCGATCGACGCCGATCTCAACGCCGGCCAGATCACCGAAGACCAGGCACGCGAGCGCCGCAAGGAGATCCAGCAGGAGGCGGAGTTCTACGGCGCGATGGACGGTGCGTCGAAGTTTGTCAAGGGCGACGCGATCGCGGCGATCCTGATCACGCTCATCAACCTCGTTGGCGGCATCGCGATCGGTACCACGATGAACGGCTTCAGCTTCAGCGAAGCCGTGCAGCACTTCTCGCTGCTGTCGATCGGTGACGGCCTTGCCGCACAGATCCCGGCACTGCTGATCTCGGTCGCCACCGGCATCCTCGTCACGCGCGCCACCTCGCAGAACGACCTCGGTACCGAGGTCGCCGGGCAGCTGACCGCACAGGCAAAGGCGCCGATGGTCGCGGGCGTCGTGATCATCGCCTTCGCGCTGATCCCGGGCCTGCCGAAGATCCCGTTCCTGCTGATCGGCTCCGCGTTCCTGTTCGCCGGTTGGCAGCTGACCAAGGCCAACGCTCTCGCCGAGACCGAGGCCGTTCAGGCAGAGCAGGCCGCAGCAGCCCTGCCCGCCGCGCCCGCCAGCCCGCAGGAGCAGGTCCAGGAGGCTCTCACTCTCGATCCGCTCGAGCTCTGCATCGGCTTCGGGCTCGTGCCGCTCGTCGACGGCTCATCCGGCGGCACGCTGCTTCAGCGCGTCTCGGCTGTGCGCCGCCAGATCGCGTCGGAGATCGGCACGATCATCCCGTCGGTCCGCATCCACGACGAGCTAGGGCTCGGAAGCCACGAGTACGTGGTCAAGGTGCGCGGCACCGAAGTCGTGCGCGGCTCGCTGATGGCAGGTCATCACCTTGCTCTCGATCCGGGCGATGC
>CAZLKZ010000007.1:40911-51427 GCA_964560235.1 uncultured Conexibacter sp.
TCGTGCGCGGCTCGCTGATGGCAGGTCATCACCTTGCTCTCGATCCGGGCGATGCGATCGGTCAGCTCCAGGGCATCCCGACGATCGAACCGGCCTACGGGATGCAGGCCGTCTGGATCGACGACTCTCAGCGCGCAGAGGCCGAGGCACTTGGCTTCACGGTTGTCGACCCGGAGTCCGTGATCGTCACCCACCTGACCGAGACGATCCGCCGCCACGCGGCCGATCTGCTCACCCGCCAGGACGTGCGCTCGCTGCTCGACTCGCTCAAGACCACGAACGCGGCGGTCGTCGACGAGGTCGTGCCCGATCTACTCAGCGTCGGCGAGCTGCAACGTGTGTTGCAGGCGCTGCTGCGCGAAGGCGTGTCGATCCGCGACCTCGGCGCGATCGTGGAGGCCGCCGGAGACCGTGCCCGCCTCACGCGCGACCCAGAGCTTCTAGCCGAATATGCCCGGCAAACACTGGGCAGAACGATCATTTCGCCGTATCTCGACGCCGAGCGCACACTGCGCGCGCTCACGCTCGACCCGCACGTCGAACAAGAGGTTTCCGAGTCGATCGCTCAGACCCCGGACGGGGAGTACCTGGCGATGGATCCGACCCGCGCGCAGGCATTGGTCGGTGCCCTGTCGAACCAGATCGAGGAAGCCACCGCATATGGGCGCAAGCCTGTGCTGATCTGCTCCTCGCGAGTCAGAAGGCACATGCGACGCCTCTGTGAGCAGTCACTGCCGCAGTTGCCGGTGTGCGCATACAACGAGATCAGCCCTGGCGTGAGCGTCGAAACAATCGGAGTGGTTGCGGTATGAGCGGACAGGATCCCGAGGTCTACACCTACAGAGGCAGGTCGCTCGAGGAGCTCGTCGGGCGGATTCGCGACGACCTCGGTGACGACGCCGTGATCGTCGCCCGCCGCGAGACGCGCAGCGGAGGCTTTGCCGGGTTCTTCGCCAAGCGCGAGATCGAGGTTGACGTCAAGCCGGCCACGTTCGTCGAGCCCCTCTACGACGAGCCCGTAATCGCCTTCGACCCCGACGAGAGCCCGGCCGCGCGCGCGTTCCGCGAGCAGCTCGAGGCCGCCCAGGAGCGCGCTGCTCAGAGCGACGTCGTCTCCGATGACTACGCGGGCCCAGGTAGCGCCGACGCGCCGACCGCGGCCGACGTCGATGTCCACGACCTCTTCCCCAAGGGCGCACCCGACACCGGGTATCGCGAGATCTTCGAGCCGCCCGCCGCCAAGGGAGAGGCAGAGGTCATCCCGCTCAACCGCAGCGATGACTGGACGCCTCCGACTGCTGCCCCCGGCGCCGGCGGTTACGAGCAGGAGCTGTCGCAGGTGCTCGACGCCGACTTCGACGCCGTCGTCGCTCAAGTCGCAGACGTCGCGCCGCTCGCTGACGGGCCGATCGAGGCCCGCCGGCTGACGCTCCCGCCCGCCGTGGCGCCGGTATCGGTCGAGCCAGGAGCTCCTGCCGGCCAGGCTGCGGCCATCGCGCGCCGCGCCGCCGACCGGATGATCGAGCGTGGCCTGCAGGAAGAACTAGCTCTGCGCGCCAGCGCGGAAGCGGTGTCCGGCCTGCTGCCGTTCCACCCACAGGCAGACGTGCGCGAGCTGGTCGCACGCGCCCTCGCACAACACCTTCCAACCGCTCCGCTGCGCACCGGCCCCGTAACGGCTGCGTTCGTCGGCTCGGGTGGGTCCGGCAAGACCCGCTGCGCCGCACGGCTCGCCGCCGCCTACTCGCGCACCGGAGACGTGCCCGTGACTGTCGTCGCGCTACGCAGTGCCGACGGTGGTTCGGAGCTGCAGCGACTGCTCGCTCCCTACGACGTGCAGCTGATCTTCGCTACCGACGGTGACTCTGCAGCCGAGGAACTGGCGATGGGCTCGCGCGGGATGGTCCTGATCGACACACCCGGCATCGTGCTGCGTGATGAAGCAGCCCGGCGCGACCTTGTCGCCGACCTGGCGGCACTCGCACCCGATGAGGTGCACGTGACGCTGCCCGCAACGATGAGCGGTGCAGCCGCTTCAGAGCTGCTCGACGCGCTGGCCGAGATCGAGCCGATCGGCATGACCGTCACGCACTGCGACGAGACGTTCAAGCTCGGCACGATGTTGGGCTTGTCTGTCGAGCGCGGATTGCCGATCTCTTACATGAGCAAGGGTCAGGCGATCGACGCCGGACTCGACCCGATCGCAGGCGAGGCACTAGCCGCAGAGCTGCTCTGCTGACCTGACCGAAGATGGCAAAGAACGCCGAACAGCCCACCGCAGTCCAGTCAGCCCACGAGGGCGTGAAGCTGAGCGCGCATCCGCGTGCCCGTAAGCACCTCGCGCTCGCCAAGGGCTGGGGCGGAATCCTCTCGTTCGTGATCGTTGCCGCAGCCGCCGTATCGCAAGAGCTGCCGATGAGCGACGTGCTCCTTCGCGGCCTGCTTGCAGGCATCGTCGGCTCGATGCTCGCCTGGTCGCTCACGCTCATCACATGGCGCCACATCGCTCTCGCACAGATCGAGGGCCTGCGCCGCAAACTTGTTGCAGACATCGAAGCCAAGCGACGGTCCTTCGAGGGTGAAGAGGACCGCAGCGCGCTCGAACAGCGCGCACTCGCTGAAGCCGCGGCCGCGAGGACTCGCGCGCCAGAAGGGGCATTGACGCCCGGGAGCTGAGTTAGGCGGTAGTTGCGATGAGCCAGCGCATCAACCCGATCGGCCCTTACGAGCGCCGGTCGATGCCTGTGCCGAGGGTGGAGCGACGCAAGCCCACCGAGGATCACCACGAGCAGCCCGAGGACGGTTACGAGCAGTTCGAGGAGCAGCTTGAGCGCGGACTGCGCGATTCAGGGCAGCACAAGCTGCCGGCCGCTGAGACACCGACGGTCAAAGTGGACCTGAGCTCAGAGGCGTCCGCGACCCCGCCACAGCCTGGACGAAGCGGCGAAGCCGGTTCGTCCGACGGACATCCGGCGCAGCCGGAAGTCCGCCATATTGATGTGTCGGCGTAGCAAGTTGTCCATTCGGTCTGGACACCGCCTCAAGCGGTCCTGAATACCGCCGATCAAAAAGCGAGAAAGAAGGAGCGACAAGGAGTTGCTCCGGGGCACCAACCAACGTCATCAAGGAGATAGACGCATGTCCCTTCGTATTACCACCAACGTGGAAGCGTTCAACGCTTACCGCAACCTGAACGCCACGCAGACCGCCCTGTCGAAGTCGATGGAGCGCCTCTCAAGTGGTTACCGGATCAACCGTGGCGCAGATGACGCCGCAGGTCTGGGTATTTCTGAGTCGATGCGCGCGTCCATCCGTGGTCTCGCTCAGGCTCAGCGCAACATTCAGGACGGTGTTTCGGTGGTCCAGACGGCTGAGGGCAACCTCAACCAGGTCCACTCGATGCTCCAGCGCGTTCGCGAGCTGGCCGTTCAGTACAACAACGGTTCACTTTCGACTGAAGGTCGCAGCGCGATCCAGACCGAGGTAAACCAGCTCGCATCCGAGATCGACCGCGTGTTCGAGTCGGCTAAGTTCAACGGCGTGGCGCTCCTCACGGGCTCCTCTTCGATGACCTTCCAGGTCGGCGCGAACGACGGTGAGACCATTTCCGTGACTCTTGGTGCCGTGACCGGCGCCGGGACGAGCAGCTGGGTCACGTTCTCGACCACGGACTCGAGCATGATCTCGAAGATCGATACCGCGATCTCCGCGATCTCTGCTCGCCGTTCGACCCTCGGCGCGGTCCAGAACCGCCTCGAGAACTCACTGGCCGTGCAGGCTGCCTACCAGGAGAACCTGACCGCTGCCGAGTCGCGTATTCGTGACGTCGACATGGCAGAGGAAATGGTCAAGTTCACCAAGAGCCAGATCCTGGCTCAGGCTGGCCAGTCCATGCTCGCGCAGGCGAACGCTGCACCTCAGCAGGTGCTGCAGCTTCTCCAGTAGGAGCACCGTTTCTAGTCGGTGGACCTAGGTCCACCGCACTTAGGACAGATCGGGTGGGCGGTTCTGAAACGGACCGCCCACCTCCGATCACCTGGGCCACCTTCGTGCTTTTCGGTGGGTGCCCGCTTTCACCAAGATCGGCCGGTTCGCACAAGTTCCCCGCGGACCGGCCGATCATTTTGGTTGATGAGTGTCGAGTCCGTGATGACTCGCATCGCCGAGCTGCAGCAGGCGATCGATCCGAGCCGCGCTACCGCGGCGTCAAGAGGGCCCACCGCCGAACTTTCGACGGACTTCCAAGCCGTGCTCGGACAGGCCTCCGTCTACCACCCGACTGGGCTCTCTCAGACGGGCGGAGCGTCGCCATTGGGCGGCACCTCGGTCGGGGCACGCGCACTCGCATTCGCACAGCAGGAGGTCGGCGTTACAGAGCAGCCCCCGGGCTCAAATGACTCCCCACGCATCGCCGAATACCGGACCTCCACCGCGGGGTCGGGTATTGGACCGTGGTGCGGCTACTTCGTCTCCTGGGCCGCCAAGCAGGCAGGCGCTCCGCTCGGCGAGGCCGGGCAGGGCTTCGGTGCGGTCTCGGCCGCGTGGGACTGGGCGCAGCGCACCGGCCGTGCGATCCCTGCAGGCACGACTCCGCAGGCAGGCGACCTCATCGTGTGGGACGGCACCCACATCGGCATCGTCGAGTCGGTTGACGCGCAGGGCAAGGTGCACACGATCGAGGGCAACTCCTCGAACGCCGTGACCCGCCGCGTGCACAGCGCCAACGGCGACGGCGCGACCGGCTACATCAGGCTGTAGTCCCCGGTTAGGCTCGCCAGATGGCTGAGCTGCTGCAAGTGTCGATGGCTGCGCCCGACCTCGATAGGTCGGCGGAGTTCTACGGGTTGCTGCTGGGCGAAGAGCCGGCGGCCACGTTCGACCCGCCGGGTCTTGTCTTCTTCCTGGTATGCGGCGTGCGTCTGCTGCTCAGCAGGCAAGGCGAGTCGTCAACCGTGTACGTGAAGGTCGATCGGCTCGAGGAAGCGATCGAGCGGCTCCCGCAGGGCACCGAGCTCGTCTCGGCGCCGCACGCGATCTTCAAACACGAGGACGGCGTGCTCGGTCCGGCCGGGACCGAGGAGTGGCAAGCGTTCGTCCGCGACCCGGCCGGGAACCTGGTCGGGCTGGTCGAACTCCGCAGCGCCTAGAGCACTAGGTCGTCGTCGGTGAGTTCCTCGACGACTTCGTCTACTGCCTTGCGATGGCGCCAGTACTCCCAAACCATCGGGAGCACCGAGACGGCGACGATCGCGAGCACAGCTGCCTCGAGATTCTTCTGCAGGAAGTCCACGCTTCCTAGTGCGTAGCCGAGGATCGTGAGACCGGTAGCCCACAGCACCGCGCCGACGAGCGACCAAGTGAAGAACCTGCGCCGGTCCATCTCGCCGATACCGGCGACGACAGTCACATAGGTGCGCACGATCGGCACGAAGCGCCCGAGCACGAGCGCGCGGTTGCCGTACTTGTCGAAGAACGCATGGGTCTGCGTCAAGTGCTTGGCCTTGACGATCCGGCCGTCCCGGTCCTGAAGCCGGTGCCCGAGCGCCCGTCCGATCTCGTAACCGCAGACGTTGCCCAAGAACGCGGCTGCGCTGAGCAGGATGCAGGCCAGCCAGATCGGGGTGTCGATGCCTGGCTCGCCGGCCTCGTGGCGCTTGATGAACAGGCCGATCGAGAACAGCAGCGAGTCGCCCGGCAGGACCGGGAACAGCAGGCCGCACTCGACGAAGACGATCAGCATCGCCATCCACAGCAGCTCTTGGCCGTAGCGGTCGAGCAGCCACTCAGGGTCCATCCAGTTCGGCCCGACCGCGAGGATCGTGTGAATCGTTGAAAGCAGCATCAGCGAGGCAGTGAGATCGACAGCGAGGGGACGGTAACGGTGCCAGCGTCGGCGGTCACCGTGCCGATCCGGCGCGCGCCGGGGTGGTGAGCTGCGAGCAGCGCGGTCGCCGCGTCGACGTCGGACTCAGGGACGGTCACCGTGAACCCGCATCCCATGTTGAAGACTTCCCACATCTCCGCCGTGCTCACGTTCGCGCGGTCGGCGATCAGGTCGAACACGGGCTGGCTGGGGAGGGGGTCGTCGATCTGGTAGCCGACCCGGTCGCCCCCGATGCGCAGCAGGTTCGTGAGTCCGCCACCCGTGATGTGCGCGAGGCCGCGGACGTCGACGTCCGAGCCGAGCAGCTCGACGATCGCTCGCACGTAGATGACGGTCGGCTCGAGCAGCGCGTCGGCGACCGACTGTCCGTTCAGCGCGTCCGGGCGCTCCTCGAGTGCGAGCGGCGGGTCGCCGTCGACCCCGGCCTCAAGCAGGGCCGAGCGGGCGAGCGTGTAGCCGTTCGAGTGGATGCCGCTCGACGGCAAGCCGATCAGCGCGTCGCCGGGCTGCACGGCGTCGCCGGTAACGATCGAGCCGAGGTCGACGGTGCCGATCGCGGTCGCACACAGGTCGAAGCCCCCGGGCGAGGGGTGGCCCTGGATCAGCTCCGGGATCACGGCGACCTCGCCGCCGGGGATCTCGCAGTTGGCCTGCTGCGCGCCTTCACGCAGACCTTCGGCGATGCGCGCGAGCCGGTCTGGATCGGCCTCCTCGACAGCCATGTAGTCGACCAGGGCGATCGGGGTGGCGCCGACGCAGATGATGTCGTTGACGTTCATCGCGACGCAGTCGATGCCGACGGTCTCGAGCCGGTCGGACTGCTCTGCGACGACCAGCTTGGACCCGACTCCGTCCGTACCGATCGCGATTCCAAGGGAGTCCGTGACCTTGAGCACCGAGGCGTAGTGACCGGGCAGCGGCACCACCCGAGATCCGCCGGTTACCTCAACGCTGCCGAGGGTGCGAACCAGCGCGCTGACTGCGGCGTCTGACTGGTCGGTGTCGACACCGGCGGCTGCGTACGCGTCGCTCATCTGCCGCCATTCTGGCGAAATCCGCGGCGGTGCAGCGTCGCGACTGCGAGCAGCATGCGCCAGAGCGCGGCTCCAGCGATCGGAGTCCGGCGCAGCAACGGGAGCGACAGGCGTGTGGCCACGGCCGCAGCGACAGCTCCGGCGGCCAGCGGTGCGCGCATCTCCGGCGCGGGAGGGCGTGAGATCGCGCGCGCCGACTTGAGTACAACCGCGCCGGCACCAACCGGTAGCCCCGCACTGTGGGCAATCAGCGCAGCGTCTGCTCGCGAGAACCCGCGCAGCCTTGCCGCGGCCGTCGCCATGCCGAGCCGGCTGAGCCCCGGGGCGAGCGCCGCGGCCTGCACGACTCCGATCACCGCAGCGTCAGTCAAGGAGAGGTCGCCTGTGTCTCGGTCGCCTGCGGGCGCCGCGCTGTCGGCAGCAATGAGCAGTAGCGATCCTGCGATCAGCCCGACCGCCGTCGCGACAGGCCCCGAGAGCCGCTGTTCGATCGCATCCTCGAGCGCCACCCCAGCCACCACAGCAGGCGCGGTCATGGCGACGGCTGCCGCGGGCCGCGGCCACTTGATCGCGCGTGCCAGCACCACGAACGACCCGGCGTGTAGTGCCACCTGAAAGGTCTTGCGATCGGCATCGGAGATGCCAGACCGGTTCCAACCGAGAAGCTCCGGGATCAGCTCGGCGTGTGCCGAAGACGACAGCGGCAGCACTTCTGCGGGACCTTGAACGAGTCCGAGCGAAATCGCCTGTTTGGCCGTCAGCGGCATCGGACGCAGGCTAGAGGTAGCGCGTGCACCGCGCCGCCGGGGACAGTACGTTCAGATCGTGGCCGCTGTCCGTGCAACCCGGTGCGTGCTCGCGCGCTCCGGCGAGCGATGGAGTGGCGAGCTGCCTGAAGCCGGAGAGGGTGTGGTGCGGCTCGACGTGGCTGCGGGCGAGAGCCTCGGACAGGCGCTGGCCCGCGCCCTTCCCGAGATAGCCACCGACTACTTCACGATCGAGACCGGCGCAGCACGGCGCCTCCCGAACGGCACCGAACGCCAGCTCGAGCGGGCGCAGTCGGAGCCGGGTGTGGCGATCGTCAGCGGCAATGGTGTGCTCGCCGGGCCCGACGGGCGGGCGATCTCGGCAGTCGAGCCGACCGCTAGCTCCGCTGACCGGATGCTGCGAGCCGTAGTGCGCGAAGGTGAGTCGCTCGCTCCCGGGCTGCTCCTGCTCTCGCGAGCTGCGATCGACACGGTCGGGGGAGTCGATACCGCTCTAGGCGACGGCGCGATGACCGACCTGCTGCTCCGGCTCGCCGAGTCGGGCCGGGTGCGCTCGGTCGATGGCGCACCCGTCGCGGAGCTCGACCCCGATGGCGACATCGCGGCTGGGGATGAGGTGGCCGTCGCGGCCCTTGCTTCACGCGCATCGTTGCGGCTGCTCGTACCTGAGCTCGACTGGCCGGTGCTCGACCCGGTTTCGGTCGAGAGCCAGGCGCTGGCCCGGCTCGAGGCCGACGTTGAGGCGCTCGGTTCTAAGCCACTGCTGATCGACGCGATCCGCTCGCACCCGAGCTACGGCAAGGCATCACCGAAGCCGACGCGCGACCGCGGCAAGCTGCTGATCACCGCCTACGGATACAACGACAGCGGCGGCGGCACGCTGCTGCCTCGCCTGCTGTCCAAGGAGTTCGTGCGCCGAGGCTGGGACGTGACGGTGTTCCACGCCGTTACCGGCCACGACCCAAGCGCGGAGCCTTACACCGTCCGCCGCTGGGAGGAGGACGGCGTGCGGCTCGTAGGCGTGGTCAACAGGGCGCACGACATCTGGGACATGGCACGGCCCGACCGTGAGCTTTCAGACCCGCCGATAACAGAGGCCTTCCAGGAGCTGGTCGACGAGCTGCAGCCCGACGTCGTCCACTTCCACAACCTCCACAACCTCGGCGCGGAGCTGATCTCGGTCGCCGCCTCGCGCGGGATCCGCAGCTACTTCACGACCCACAACTACTGGGCGCTCTGTCCGCGGGCCTACTTCGTACACAGCAACGGCCACATGTGCACCGGCCCCGGGGTGGACGGGCAGCTGTGCGCGAGCTGCAACGGGGTCGACGACGCACCCGGGTATGCACGGCGCCTACATCAGATCCGGGCTCAGCTCGAGTCTTCGTGCGAGGCGGTGCTCGCGATCTCCGACGCAGTCCGGAGGACGTTCACCGCCCAGGGGTACGACCCGGACGCAGTCGACGTGATCGCACAGAGCTCGCCGTCGGTCGATGAGATCTGGGCTCAGGTGGGCCGCGAACGCAGGCCCGGTCGTGCCAGCGACGAGGCTCTCACCGTTGGCTTCATTGGCTCGGCGATGGCACACAAGGGGCCGCAGTTGCTCGTCGAGGCCGCACAGCGCACCACCGCGAACGTCCGCGTACGCATCCATGGCGAGATCGGACCGGAGATGCAGGCACGTCTGCAGCAGGCTGATCAGCGTGGGGTACTCGACTGCCGCGGCCCGTACACGCCGGCCGAGCTGCCGGCGCTGCTTGCCGAGGTCGACGCGGCCGCCCTGCCGTCGACGATCTGGGACTGCCAGAACGTTGCGGTGCTCGAGTGCATGGCGGCTCGCGTACCGGTGCTCGTGCCGCACATGGGAGGGATGCCCGAGTCGGTGCGCGACGGCGTCGACGGGCTCGTCTTCGATGGCGGGGACGTCGAGCAGCTCGCTGCCCAACTTGACCGCCTCGCCACCGAAGCCGGACTGCTCGAGCGCCTTCAGCAGGGCATCGAAGAGCCGCCGACCTTCGCCGCACACGCAGACGAGCTGGAGCGTTACTACCTAGGCGAGCGCCCACCGCATGGCGGCCAGAGCGCGGGCCGCAGCCAGATCGTCGTCAACTGGGTCGGAGACCAGTTCCTCTCCACCAGCCTCGCGCGGATCAACCGCACCGTGTGCGAGCACCTCGACAGGGACGCTCGGTTTGCCGTTGGCCGCACTGCTCTTGACCGGCCGGGCGTTGGCCACCTGCCACTGCCCCACGTGGCCGACGTGGAGGTCAGGCACAGCTGGCCGCCGGTGCACACGGTGCCGGTCTCCGGGCGGCTCGCGATCATTCAGCCGTGGGAGTTCGGCGCGATCCCAACGCAGTGGCTTGAGCCGCTGCGCGACCTCGCAGACGAAGTGTGGGTGCCGTCCGAGTACGTCAGGCAGATGTTCACAGGGGCGGGCCTGAGCCCCGACCAGGTGCGCGTGATCGCCAACGGTGTCGACGTCGAGCTCTTCACGCCCGAAGGCCCCGAATACGAGCTGTCCGGGATCGAGTCTGGCGCCGTGAAGTTCTTGTACGTCGGCCCGCTGATATCCCGGAAGGGATTCGACGTGCTCGCGGGCGCGTGGCGCAGGGCATTTGGCGCGCAGGACGACGTGGCGCTGATCGTCAAGGACTTCGGCGCGGGAGACGTGCGCGGCGAGGCCGACGCAGAGGTGCTTGATGCCTTGCGCGCCGACCCGGCTGCAGCACGGGTGGTCCACATCACCGCCGAGCTGACCGACGCGGAGCTCGCTGGGCTCTACCGGTCGTGCGACGTGCTGGTGCACCCCTACCGCGCCGAAGGGTTCG
>CAZLKZ010000007.1:51527-59666 GCA_964560235.1 uncultured Conexibacter sp.
GGGCTCTACCGGTCGTGCGACGTGCTGGTGCACCCCTACCGCGCCGAAGGGTTCGCGATGCCGGTGCTGGAGGCGATGGCGAGCGGCCTGCCTGTGATCGTCACGGGCGGCGGGCCGACCGACGAGTTTTGCGGCGAGGGTGCCTGCTGGCGGATCGACAGCGAGCGAGTCGAGGTCGACTCCGCGCTCGCCGGCGGGGCGGAGCTCACGGGGCCCGGTTGGCAGCTCGAGCCCGATCCTGAACACCTCGCCGCTCTGCTCACGGCGTGCGCTACAGACCCGGCGGGACGTGCCGAACGCGGAGCGGCGGGCCGGCAGCAGGCACAGCAGTACACGTGGGATGCCGTCAGTGGCCACTACGCCGAGGCGATCCAGCGGCTCGCAGACATGCCGCGGCGCGTGCCGACCCCGACGGTGGCCGTTGAGGAACAAGGGGCCCTGGTGCTTGCGGCTCCACCGTGGCACGACCAAGCTGCCCTGTCACGACTCGTTTCAGCGTGGGCCGCGGGCGCAGACTCGGGCACGCTCGTGCTGCTTGCTCCGGCCGGCGACCCCGGGCAGGTGCAGCACGCGACGATCGCGGCGGCAGAGCGCGCCGGGGTAGACCTCGAGCACTGCGCCGACATAGCGCTCCGCTGCGAGGAGGCTTCGCCGGGACGAGACGCAGCCCTGCTCGATCGAGCTGTGGCGGTCGTTCGGATAGGCAACGGATCGCCCGGGCTCCTGCGCTCTGCGAACGCTGCGGGGGTGCAGCTCATCGATGCGGACGCAGATCAGCTGCGGCAGGTGCTTTCCGAGGTTCAAGCGCCCAGCTGAGAGGCCGATATCGAGAGTGGTGCCCCTCCCACCGCTCACTATCGCGATCCCCACTTTCTGCCGCGAGCGGAACCTCGCTGCGCTGATCGACTGCCTGGCCGAACAGATCGGCGATCGCGAAGACATCAAGGTGCTCGTATCCGACAACGCGTCGACCGACGGCACCGGCGACTACCTGCGCGCGGCAACTGCCCAGCACTCCTGGCTCAGCAGCCACCGTCAAGAGACGAACATCGGCGGCGGCGCCAACTTCCAATGGGTGCTCGAACACGCGCCCGAGGCGGAGATGCTCTGGCTGATCGGTGACGACGACGTGCTCGAAGCGGGCGCTCTCGATCACGTGCTCGCGATGATCGAGGAGCACCACCCGGCCTGGCTCTACCTGCCTCACCGCTGGGTCACCGCGGACGGTGCGCCGTTCGGGGCGTCACCTGTGCCCGAGTCGGTTCGCGTGTATCCGAGTAGCGGGCACGTGTACCGAAACCATCACCACTGGCCGACCTTCATCTCATCCTGCGTGGTGCGTTGGGACCTCTACCGCGCCGCTGCGCGCAGGCGGTGGATCGACAACGGGTTCCTGCCGTACCTGTGGTGCTTTGAGGCTGCGCTTGAAGGCCCGTGCGTGGCCGCCGACAAGTGCCTGGTGATCGGCGGCGCGGACATCACCTGGAAGGCCGATCGCGCGAAGTTCCTGACCGCCGACTACGTGGGCATCTTCGAGCTGGGCCTGAACGCCGACGTCACCCGCGAAGAGTTCGCCGCCGGCCTCGATGAGCTCTACAGCCACCCGGCAAACGCCCCGCTGTGGCGTGAGCGGCCCCTCGAAGAACTCGTGGCCGCTGTCTCGCAGTTTCCCCATGCAGAGACCCTGCGCTGGCTGCTCTGGCAAACGGCTCGTCGCGACGAGCTACCCGAGCTGCTCGAGCAGGTACAGACAGCATCCGCAGAGGCTGGCGCGCAAGCGGTAGCCGAGACGCTCATCGGCCAGGGCGAGGCACTCTTTGTTGCGGGTGACGTAGCGGGAGCAGCTCAGCGCTTCTCGCGCTCGGTGCAGATCTCTCCCGCCGACGGTGTCGCGTGGAGCAACCTTGCGGTCGCCCTGTCGGCGCTGGGTAACGCGGAAGCGTCCGAGGCCGTGGACTCCGCGCTGTTCATAGACCCGTCGAACGTCGACGCTCGCCTCAACCGGGCGCTGATTCGCGCCAATGCGCGGAACGCGCGCGGGGCACTCGAGGATGCACTTGCTGTGCTCGAAGTAGAGCCCGGCAACGCGACCGCCGCTGAGCTCGTATCCGCGCTCGCGCCAGACGGCGTTCGCACCTGACCGTCGCCGCTAGCGGTAGCTTGACCGCTTAGATGGCAGTCCCGCTGTTTGACCCACAGACGCCGCTGCGTCCGTTGCGCGCGGACCTGCGCGCCGCCGTGACCCGCGTGCTCGACTCGGGCGCGTTCATCCTCGGTCCAGAGGTCGAGGCGTTTGAGCGGGAGTTCGCCGCATATCTCGGGGCCGGCCACGCGGTCGGTGTGGCGAACGGCACCGAGGCGATCACGATCGCGCTGCGGGCGCTGGGTGTCGGCCCGGGCGACGACGTTGTCGTGCCGTCCTTCACCTTTTGGGCGAGTGCTGAAGCGATCCCGCCCACAGGCGCGCGCCCTGTCTTTTGCGACATCGACCGGGACACGATGCTCGCGACCGCAGGCACGGTCAGAGCCGCGCTCACGCCGAACACCAAGGCCGTGATCGTTCCGCACCTGTTCGGAAACGTCGCCGACATCGCTGAGATCGAGGCGCTCGGCGTCCCAGTGATCGAGGACGCCGCGCAGGCGGCCGGGTCGATCGCCGCCGGTGGTGTCCGGCCGGGAGCGCTCGGCACGATCTCCACCTTCTCGTTCTACCCCTCGAAGAACCTCGGGGCGTTCGGCGACGGCGGCGCGATCTGCACCGGCAGCGCCGAGCTTGCCGAGCGGGTCCGCACGCTGCGGTTCCACGGATCGGCCGACAAGGTCGACTACGTGGAGGTCGGCTACAACAGCCGCCTCGACGAGCTGCAGGCGGCGGTGCTCCGCGTGCAGCTTCCGTCGCTGGACGGCTGGGCTGCTGCCCGCTCGCGCGCCGGTGACCGCTATGCGTCCGCACTCGAAGGAGTGGTCGCCCTGCCACAAGCCGCTACGGGCGCGACGCCGGCGTGGCACCTCTACGTGCTCGGCCATGCTCGGGCCGCCGAGATCGTGACCGGGTTGACCGACCGCGGTATCGGCGCACGCCAGTACTACCGGACCCCGATCCACGCCCAGGCGCCGATGGAGCAGTTTGCCCCGGCCGATCCAGAGGCGACCTTGCCCGCGACGCTTGCCGCGGCTGCCGAACACTTCGCTGTGCCGATCTCCGCCTCGATCACGGACGCTCAGCTCGACGAGGTCGCAGCCGCCGTGCGGGAGCTCGCTCGCTAAGCCGTGAGCACCGGCGTAATTTTCGACCTCGACGGTGTGCTCGCCGACTCGCGTGCCGCGATCGTCGCGTCGTTCCGCCATGCGCTGCTCGCGCGCGGCCACGACGATCCGGGGGAGACGCGGCTCGCAGCGTGCATCGGGCCACCGCCGTTCGTGGCGATCGGTTCGATCCTCGGGCTCGACCCGGGCGATCCCGAAGTGGCCGCGGTGGTAGCCGAGTACCGGGCCGACTACGCGCCCAACTACCTGCAGCGCACGCCGCCGTTTGCGGGTGTAGTCGAGGCGCTGGGCGAGCTCCGCGCGGCCGGCCACGTGCTCGCGGTCGCAACGTCCAAGCCCCGTCGCTTCGCCTCACCGCTCGTCGACGCACTCGGTCTGGGGGAGCTGGTCCAGCACGTCGCAGGACCCGACCTCGACAAGCAGGCGTCAAGTAAGCACGCCGAGGTCGCCGAGGCGCTTGAGGCGATCGCAGTCGAGCGGGCGATCATGGTCGGCGACCGCAAGTTCGACATCGCAGGGGCACACGCCAACGACATTCGAGGACTTGGCGTGCTTTGGGGTATCGGCGACCGCGAGGAGCTCGAATCGGCGGGTGCCGACGCGATCGTGGAGTCGGTCGATCTGCTCGTAGCGGCCTGCGAGGATCTGCTCGCCTGATGCGCGCCTGGTTCGACCTCACCAACTCGCCGCACGTGCTGGTGCTCCGCCCTTTGATCGAGGCGCTCCGCTCGGACGGTCACCACGTGTCGGTCACGGCGCGCGACTTCGCGCAGACTGTCGCTCTCGCCGAACGCCACGGGCTGGGGGCGACGGTGATCGGACACCACATGGGTGCCAAGCGGCTCGACAAGGCGCGCGGCCTCTTCTCCCGCTCCAAGGCACTCACCGACTTCGCTCGTTCAGAGGGCCCGTTCGACATCGCAATCGGGCACGGGTCCAACGACATTTCGGTCGCGGCGCGCCGGCTCAAGATCCCGAGCACGACGATGTTCGACTACGAGTGGGCCACCGTGCAGCACTCGGTCAACTGCCGGCTCGCTCAGCGTGTGGTCGTACCCGACGTGATCCCGCCCGAGCGCCTCTACAAGTACGGCGCCAAAGGCAAGATCCACGGCTACGCGGGGCTCAAAGAGGAGTACTACCTCTCAGATCTCGTGCCCGACGTGGAGGTGCTCGCACAGCTCGGGCTCAAGCCGAGCGAGCCGATCGCTGTCGTCCGCACTCCGCCCTCGGTGTCGCTCTACCACCGCTTCGAGAACGACCTGTTCGCAGGCGCTCTGCGGACCCTGCGCGAGCAGGCGCAGACGGTGGTGCTGCCACGGGTCGACGCCCAGCGTGAGGAGCTCAAGCGCGAAGGTGGCTTCATCGTGCCCGAGCAGGCGATCGACGCCCCATCACTGATCGCGTTCGCCGACCTCGTCGTGAGCGCAGGCGGCACGATGAACCGCGAGGCGGTCGCGCTCGGCACACCGGTCGTCACGACCTTCGAGGGCAAGCTCGGCGCGGTCGACGAGGACCTGATCGCCACCGGCCGGATGGCCCAGCTCAAGGACCCTGCCAGCCTCGTAGTTACAAAGCGCGAGCGTGGGGCCGACGGGTCGAGCGCCGACCGCGTGCGCCGCGATCCACGCGAGCTGCTGGCGCTGGTGCTCGGTACCTCTCAGCCCTAAGCGGCGCGCAGCTTGCCGGTGCGCCGGGACGGCGCGCGGCGGTCCAGCAGGGCCATGCGGTTGCGGATCGCGTCCGCGGTCTCCTCGGCCTCCATCACAGCGCCGATCGTCAGGCGGGGCTTCAGACGCCGGGCGATGCAGTCGAGGAAGGACTCGATCTGTACTTCGAACGGGTCGCGGTACGGCACGTCGATCTTGTGCACGACCGACCCGATGCTGCCGCTCTCGTCAACGCTGACCGTCTTGATCGCCTCGACGATCCCGCGGTCGAGGTCGCAGCGCAGCAGGGCGTCGGTGGTTGTGATCTTCAGCTCGCGCACACGCGCCGAGCCGCTGCACGACGCGGTGAGAGTTACAAGCGTGTTGTCCTCGAGCACGAGCAGCGCACGTGCGTGGTCGAACGGCTGCTCGGGCTTGCTGCGCCCACCAGCGGACTGGGTGGCGATCACCGGCTGGCCCATCAGGGCGCTGACCAGCTCGAGGTCGGGCGCGAGCATCGAGTCGACGATGTCGAAGCTTTCAGGGATCGCGCCGGTGGAGCGCACGTCGTGGCGCTCAACATCGATCGACACGATCGTCATGCCGCTGACCAGCTGCCGCACGGCACTGAGGGCAGGGTTGTAGAGCTCGTCGTGGCCGACCATCACGACCGGCTTGCGCGGCGCGCGCACGATGCCGCCGAGGATCCGCTGCTTCTCGGTCTCGGTCATCTGCAGGGGCGGCTCGATCAGCACGTCCACGCCCTTGGCGAGCGCGCTGCCGACGATCCGGGCACGAGCATCTCCGAGGTCGCCGGCGATCACGGCGTCGACGTGCTCCCAGACCTGCTCGAGGTCTTCGAACGCGGCTACTCCGAGCGAGTCGGCGCGCGCAGCTGCGGCCTCTGAATCCTCACCCCAGACACCGGCGATCGAGCAGTCGGCACGGTGGGCACGGAGCCCCCGAGCGTGGTGTTCGGCCATTTCGCCGGCACCGAGTAGCGCGACGCGGATCATCACCCCTACTGATCGGTGCGAATCCCTTGAGCTTGAGGGGCGCAGCGCCCCGTACACTTCCCGCGATGCGCCGCCGCCTGCGCTCGGTGTTGCCCCCGCTTCACCGCCACTCGATACCGCAGCTCCTACTCGACGCGTTGCTCGTGGCGACCGCGTACGCGCTCGCATACAACTGGCGCTTCGATCGCGGCGTGCCGGAGCGCTACCAAGACCTTCTCTGGGCCACGATCGGCCCGGTCGTCGGCCTCAGCGTGCTGGTTTTTGCCTACTTCCGGTTCTACGAGAAGTGGTGGCGTTATTCAGACCCGCGCGACATCCTCGCGATCGTGCAGGGCGTCGTCGTTGCTGCTCTGATCCCGCCTGCCTACAACGCCGTCGCACAACCGCAGATGAACGCGGGGGACACGGCGGTACTGACCGTGCCGACAGGCGTGCTCGCGTTCTTCTTCGTCGGCACGCTGGCGCTAGTCGTCGGCTCCCGATTCCTCGCCCGAGTCATCCACGAGCGCCCGCTCAAGGGCTTCCGCCCGCAGGCAGGCGCACGCCGCGTGCTGATCGTTGGTGCCGGCGACGGTGGCCGGCTCGTGCTGCGCGAGATCCTCAAGAACCCGTCGCTGTCGTACTCGCCGGTCGGTTTCATCGACGACGATCCGACCAAGCAGGGCATGCGTATTGAGGGTGTGCGTGTCCTCGGGGGCACCGCGCAGCTCGGCCGCATCCTCGATGAGACCGAGCCCGACGAGGTCACGATCGCGATCCCCTCGGCGCCGGGCACGCTCCGTGCGGGAGTCGTGTCGGCCTGCCGAGAGCGCGGTATCCCGGTCAGGACCCTTCCGACCGTGTTCGAGCTGCTGCAGGACGGCGAGCAGGCCGTTGTGCGCCAGGCGCGCCCGGTCGAGATCGAGGACATCCTCGGCCGCGAGCCGGTGCGCATGGAGCTCGATCGTGTCGGCCGCTACCTCGAGTCAGAGGTCGTGATGATCACCGGCGCAGGGGGCTCGATCGGCTCAGAGCTCTCGCGCCAGATCGCACGCATCGCGCCCCGCAAGATCGTGCTCGTCGATCACGCTGAGGACAACCTGTTCCGCATTCAGCGCGAGCTCGAGGACGACCGGCACGTGCATCCGTCATCGATGGAGATCGTGCTCGCCGACTGCAAAGAAGGCGAGCGGATGCGCGAGGTGTTCGACGAGCACCGGCCGACCGTCGTGTTCCACGCCGCCGCCTACAAGCACGTCGGCCTCATGGAGCGCAACCCGGTCGAGGCGATCCGCAACAACTCGCTCGCGACCCGGCTGCTGAGCCGTGTCGCCGGGGAGTTCGAGGTCAAGCGCTTCGTGCTCGTTTCGACCGACAAGGCGGTGTCTCCGGCAACGGTCATGGGCGCCTCCAAGGCGCTCGCTGAGTGCGCCGTCGAAGAGGCGCAAGACCGCTGGCCGCAGACTCGCTACTCGATCGTGCGCTTCGGCAACGTGCTCGGCTCGTCGGGCTCGGTCGTGCCGATCTTCCGCAGGCAGATCGCCACGGGCGGGCCGGTCACCGTCACCGACATGCGGATGACGCGCTACTTCATGACGATCCCCGAGGCGGTGCAGCTCGTGATCCGCGCCGGATCGCTCGGCGAGGGCCGCGGCGAGATCTTCGTTCTGGAGATGGGCGAGCCAGTCAACATCTACGAGCTCGCCAAGACGATGATCGAGCTCTCGGGCCTCAAGCCCGAGGAGGACATCGCGATTCGCGTGATCGGGCGCAGGCCGGGGGAGAAGCTCCACGAGGAGCTCTTCAACGCCTCCGAGCGCTCGGTGCCGACCCCAGTCGAGAAGATCCTGCACGCCCAGCGAGCACCGCTCGACGCCAAGTCGGTGGAGGGAATCTTCGACGAGGTCGGCCTGCTCGTGCTCGAGGGTGACGCCGCCGCGCTGGCCTCCAAAGTGTCTGAACTGACTACAGGAGCGCTTGCAACCATCGGTAGCGAGGGGGGTGTTGTTTAGGATTCCTGCGGCAATGGTCTCCCCGCTGGCACTCTCGGTGCTCTCAGAGGTTCAGGACCTGATCGATCGCTTCGGTGCGTACGCCGGATTTGCAGCGATCGTCGGGCTCGCGATCCTCACCCTCCTTTACATCGCTCAGGCTCGTGAGCTCAAGCGCCTGCGCGAATGGGCAGGGCAGATGCCCGAGCGCGTCGGCGACATCCAGGGCCGCATCAC
>CAZLKZ010000007.1:59766-61519 GCA_964560235.1 uncultured Conexibacter sp.
GTAGCCGACGATCTCGGCGCGACCGAGATCCACGAACCTTCGAAGCCGATCAACCCGCTCGACCGTGCGCGCCGCCCGCAGACCGCGCGCGCTGCCGGAGCTGCGCCCGCCGCAGAGTCAAACGGCCGTGGGCCGATTATCGGTGCTGTCATCGCCGCACTCGCGGTCATCGCAGCTGTCGTGTACTTCGTGGCGATCGCCGGTGACGACGGTGGCTCGGTCACCCGCACGACAGAGGCGCGCACGGTGCAGAGCACCACGAACACCACGCGCAGCACCACCTCCACGACGTCGACGGCGAACAACGCGAACGTGTCGGTGTTCGTCCTCAACGGCACGACGATCAACGGCCTAGCTCGCGGGCTCGCGAACGAGCTCGAGAAGAAGGGCTTCACGATCAAGGGCACGGAGACCGCTGCTGACCAGACGCGGTCGGCCACGCTCGTGATGTACGCACCCGGCAAGCGTGCCGACGCTGTGAAGGTCGCCAAGTCGATCGGCAAGAGCGATGACGTGATCGAGGCGGTTGACCCGGGCTCGGCTGCGCTGAGTCAGAACGCGTCAGTAGTCGTGCTCGTCGGCGCCGATCAGAACGTCACCAATCCGGGCTGACCCGGACGGGCTGCGCGCCGATGAAGGTCGCTCGCCTGGCGACATTCTCATTGCTGGTCGTCGCGACGTTCGCGGCGTTCTTCGTTGCGCAGCAGCTCAAGAACGGCCCGACGGTGATTGCTGGATTCAACATTCACACCGACGGCTCGGGCGCCCCGCTCTTCTCGCCGAACGGCGATGGCCGGCGTGATCGCATGCGCGTCGGTCTCAGCGTCACCGTTGATGACCGAGTGACCGTCACGATCCTCGACGCCGAGGGAGAACCGGTCCGCACACTTGTCGACGACAAACCGATGACCGCCTACCGCAGGCTCTCGGCGGTCCGCTGGGACGGCACCGACGATGATGGTCAGCGCGTGCCCGACGGGCGTTACCGCGTTCGCATCACGCTGCGCAACCAGGGCCTCTCGTGGGTGTCGCCGCGATCGGTGCTTGTCGACACGACCCCGCCGCGCCCGCTCGTGCGATCGATCGGCCCGCAGAAGGAGTACGGGCCGGAGATCCTGCCCACACGCAACGGCGCCTCGGCCCGCGTCACGTTCTCGTCTCCGGCGCTCGCCTGTCCTCAGGTGCGCATCTTCCGCACCGACGGGCCGCGCCCGATCGAGGTGCTGCGGCAGACGCTCCGTGTCGGGCAGACCCGCTGGAGCTGGAACGGGCGGCTACCGGTAAAGCGCCCCGAGGGTGGCATCCACGTGTGCGACCGCCGCGACGAGGGTCCGGTCGGCAGGACCGAGCCTGCAGCCGCGGGCACCTACGTGGTGGTACCGGAGTGGCGCGATGCGGCCGGCAACATCGGCACGCCGATGAAGGTCGACGGCAAGGGCAGGCCGATCCCGACCGCCGCAAAGTGGCCCGGGCACGGCGGCATCACCGTGCGCCGGATCGGTGTTCAGGCACCGGTCGTTCCGGCGATTGCGGGCAAGCGAGTTGTCTTCGGTGTCGACAGCCGCGGTGCTCGCTACCGCTGGTCGATGAGGCTGCTCGGCGATTCGACCCGGTCCAAGCGCTCGACCGAGGCCAAGACCAAGGTGCTTGTCAAAGCTCGCGCGCCGGGCAAGCGCTCGGGCGTGTACCTGTTCACCGCTGGCAGCTCGCGTGGCTCGACCACGGTGCCGTTCGCGGTGCAGGGACAGAAGTC
>CAZLKZ010000007.1:61619-71605 GCA_964560235.1 uncultured Conexibacter sp.
GGGCCGAAGCTGTCCTCCTACCGCGGTGTGCTGATCCCGTCGGACATGCGCTGGCTGCCGGCGCGCGTGCGCGAGAGCCTGCGGAGCTATGCGCGCGGCGGAGGCAAGGTCGCCTCGATCGGTACCGACTCGCTGCGCCGCAGCGTCACGATCGATGCCAAGGGCCGCATGTCGAGCCCATCCAAGAATCGTGTTGCCGACGTGTTCGGCTCTCGTATCCGGCCGGTCGTGAGCGACCCCACGCGGCTACAGCTCTTCAAGGACACTCGGTCGCTCACGCTGTTCGAAGGATCGGGCGGTGAGTTCAAGACGATCCGCTCCTACGAGGAGACGATCGGGCTCGGCGCAGTCGGCAAGCTGCTGTCGAGCGCGGTGACCGTCACGCCGGAAGGGCGCGCGGTGATCGTTGGTATCCGGTACGGCAAGGGCACGGTGATCAGGCCGGGGCAGCCGGAGTTCGCGGTGACACTCGCAAAGAACGAAGACGAGGCGCAGACCGCGCTGATGGAGCGGATATGGGTGCTTCTGTCGCGCTGATCGCATGCTCTCTGCTCGCTGCGGGCGCGCTCCTCTTGCGCGGCCCGCGCGCACGTGCGTGGGCGACGCTGCTCGCGCTGCTGACAGCGCCGATGCTGCTCGCTTGGTCGGTGTGGGACGTGCCCGCGTTCGTCGACCTGCGCGACCGGCCACTTCTTCTCGCCGTAGCCGTCGCTGCCGGTGCGCTTGCAGTGCTCTTTGGGGCGGGCGTGTTCCGGCGGCACCCCGACTGGCTTGCTCCCGCAGCGGCGCTCGCGCTCCCGTTCCGGGTGCCGATCTCGGTCGAGGGGTCGGTGTCGAACCTGCTGGTGCCGCTCTATCTCGTGATCGCAGCAGGCGCGCTTGCCTACGCGCTGCCGCGCCTCGCTGGCGACGAGGAGGAGTACGAGGAGGAGCGACAGCCGCACATCCTTGAATGGCTGCTCGCGGGCGTGCTGGTGTTGTACGCGGCGCAGTCGATCGGCTCACTTGACGTGGAGAAGGCCGTCGAGAACGCGGTGTTCTTCTACATACCGTTCGCCTTGCTGTTCGCGCAGCTGGTGCGGCTCGACTGGTCCGAGGACCTGGCGGGCCGCGTGCTCGCGGTACTCGCGTGCTTGGCTGTCGCGTTCGCGGCGATCGGCTTCGTCGAATACCAGACCAAGCATCTGCTGCTGAACCCCAAGGTCATCGCCTCGAACCAGATAGAGCCGTACTTCCGGGTCAACTCGCTGTTCTTTGACCCGAACATCTACGGCCGGTTCCTCGTCGTGGTGATGCTCGGGCTTACCACGGTGCTGCTCTGGGCCAAGCGCTCGCGCACCCTAGTGCTCACCGGTGGCCTGCTGCTCGTGCTGTGGGCCGGCCTCGTCCTGACGCTGTCGCAGTCGAGCTTCGCCGCTCTGCTTGCCGGACTCGCTGTACTCGGCGCTCTGCGCTACTCGGTGAGATGGGCTGTGGGTGGAGTCTCGACCGCGATCGTGGTTGGCGCGCTGCTCGTCGCGCTGCTTCCCGGCCACCTCGGTGTGTCGTTCGACAGCGAGGACGGCGCCAACTCGGCTACGAGCGGCCGTTACGACCTGGTTGCAGGCGGCGTGCGGCTCGCAGGCGACGCACCGATCGTCGGCCACGGATCCGGCTCGTTCTCTCGGGCATACCTGCGTGCCGAGAAGGGTTCGAGCGAGCGTGCGGTCTCGGCTTCTCACACCACGCCGGTCACGATCGCGGCCGAGCAGGGCGTGATCGGGCTGCTGCTCTACCTGGCGGTTGTCGGTGTAGCGCTGCTGACGCTGCTTCGGCGCAGTGCGCACGTGCCGCTGCGCGCGGCGCTCGGGGCGGCGTTCGTCGCGATCCTCGTACACAGCCTCAGCTACGCGGCGTTCTTCGAGGACCCGCTCACGTGGGTGCTGTTGGCAGGCGGCCTCGCCGCTGCCTTGGCGCCGCAGGCCGAGCCGTCTGGCGAGCCGGAACCGGTATGAGCACGAGGACCGTCGAGCGGACTGCGCTCGCCGGCCTGCTGTTTGCGGCCGTGCTGTTCTGGCTGCTCGTCCCGACCTACCCCAACTACGACGCCTACTACCACCTCGTCTGGGGCAGGGAGATCCTCGGCGGCGCACTGCCGTCGTTCGATGCCTACGCGGCGCCGACACCGCATCCGCTCTACCTGCTGATCACCACGGTCGCTGCGCTCTTTGGCGAGCACGGCGACAGGCTGCTCGTGCTGTTCACGCTGCTGTCGCACGTCGGCTTCACTTGGGCGGTCTACCGGCTCGGCAGCGCGGTGTGGGACAGGCGAGCCGGCGCCCTCGCGGCGTTCCTCGCCGGCAGCTCGTTCGCGCTGGTGCTCTACGCGGTGCGCGCGTACGTGGACGTGCCCTACCTGGCGCTCGTGTTCTGGGCCGCTGCGCTTGAGGCCGAGAAGCCGCTGCGCGGGAGGCGAGTGCTCGCGATCCTCGCGCTTGCAGGCCTGCTGCGCCCAGAAGGCTGGCTGCTGTCGGGCCTCTATCTGCTGTTCCTCTGGTTGAAGCGGCGATCGTCGGGCGAACGCGTTGTCGACCCGATCGAGCTGCTGCTCGTCGTGGCTGCGCCGATCGTTTGGATGGCGTGCGACTGGATCGTTACGGGCGACCCGCTCTGGTCGCTCAACGCCACGTCGAAGCTGGCCGAAGAGCTGGGGCGCGACACGGGTCTCGCATCCGCTCTGCGCGAGGGCGTCAAGTTCGTTGCCGGAACGGCACGCGAGCCGGTGGCGGCAGCCGCGGTCGCTGGCCTGGTCGTTGCGTGGCGCAGGCGCGACTGGAACTCGCCGCACATCCTCGCGGGCCTTGCGATCGCGGGTACGTTCGCGTTCCTTACGACCAGCGCGCTGGGACTTTCGGTGCTGCCGCGGTACCTCACCGTGCCCGCCGTTGTGCTGTGCCTGCTCGCCGGTTATCTGTTCAGCCGCACCCGCGTGCTGTTCGGTGTCGCGGTGGTCGGGGGGTTCCTCTTCATCGCCGTTCGCTCCGACGTGATCGACCGGCTCACGACCGAGCTGCGCTTCATCAACCACACACGCGACGACCTGCGGACGCTCGTGCTGAAGCCACAGGTGCAGACGGCACGCAAGTGTGGGCCCGTCTCGCTGCCCAATTACCGGCTCGTACCGGACACCCGCTGGTACCTCGACGCCAGCGAAGGCGAAGTCATCGCCCGCAGCGACATCACACCCGTCAGCGGCGCAGCAATCGTCTACACCTCAAACAAGCTCATCGACCGCTACGGCAAAGCCGCCGGCGCGTCGATCAGAACAAACCGCGCGCCCGAAGGATTCCGCATCACAGCGCGCACCCCAGGCTTCGCAGCCTACGTGCGCTGCGAAGACTGATCACGGACGACCACCTACGCCGAATCCGGGTGTTCGGCAAAGCAGGTGGCGGGGAGGCGAGGGAGGGACGAGGGAGCGTGCGCATGCACGTGACCGAAGGCCCGAGCGAAGCATCGTCGCCAGATGCGCAGCCGAACGCCCGGATTCAGACGTTGAAGCGGAACTCGACTACGTCACCATCCGCCATCACGTAGTCCTTGCCCTCGATCCGCACCTTGCCGCGCGCCTTCGCTTCGGCCATCGAGCCGGCGTCAACAAGTTCGTCGAAGGAGACCACCTCGGCCTTGATGAAACCGCGCTCGAAGTCCGTGTGGATCACGCCAGCAGCCTGCGGCGCGCTCGCACCGACGGGGATCGTCCAGGCCCGCGACTCCTTCGGCCCAGCGGTCAGGTAGGTCTGAAGCCCCAGGGTCTTGAACCCGGTGCGGGCCAGCTGGTCTAGTCCTGACTCTTCGATGCCCATCGACTGCAGCAACTCAAGCGCCTCTTCGTCGTCGAGTTCGGCGAGCTCCATTTCGAGCTTGGCGTTCAGGAAGATCGCCTCGGCCGGCGCGACGAGCTGCGACATCTCTGCCTTGAGCGCCTCATCTTCGAGCTGGCTCTCATCGAGGTTGAACACGTAAAGGAAGGGCTTGGCGGTCAGCAGCATGCTGCCGAGCTCGCGCGATGCTTCTGTGTCGCGCTCCCAGCCCGCGGAGTACAGCGTCTTGCCGCCGTTGAGGATCTCCTGTGCTTCGAGCGCCGCGTCGAGCTTTGGCTGCGCGGTCTTGTCGCCGCGCACTTCCTTCTCGTAGCGCGGGATCGTCTTCTCGATCGTCTGCAGGTCGGCGAGGATCAGCTCGGTGTTGATGGTCTCGATGTCGTCGCCGGGCGAGACCTTGCCGTCGACGTGCACAACGTCGTCGTCGCTGAACACGCGGATCACCTGGCAGATCGCGTCGGCCTCGCGGATGTTCGCGAGGAACTTGTTGCCGAGCCCTTCGCCCTCTGACGCCCCTCGCACGATGCCCGCGATGTCCACGAACGACACGGTCGCGGGCAGCTGCTTTTCACTTCCGAAGATCCCGGCGAGCACGCCGAGCCGGGCGTCGGGCAGCGGCACCACACCGACGTTCGGCTCGATCGTCGCGAACGGATAGTTCGCCGCAAGAACCTGCGCTTTGGTGAGCGCGTTGAACATTGTCGACTTGCCGACGTTCGGCAGGCCGACGATTCCGATCGTCAGAGCCACGCAGGAGAGCCTAGGGGTAGGCGGTCGTACCCTGACCGTTGGTGCTGACCGCGGCAGGGACGATCAGCTGCTGATCGGGAGCTGGATCGGCTCGGTGCTCGCGGCGCTGGGCGACCAATACGACCGCGTGGGTAGCGCTACCGAGGTTGCGGGGCTACTTGTGTTCCTCGTTGCAGCCGTGTGCGCCTTGGTCGGCTGGCGTCGGATACGATCGCGCGAATGACCCGCGTTCTTTCCGCTTTGGCAATCACCGCCGCTGCCTGCACGTTGTGGATAGCCGAGGCGTCGGCCGGTCCGACGATCAAGCTCAAGCTTCAGACGGCCAAGCCGCTCACCAAGTCTTCAGCCAAAGCGATGGCTAGCTTCGCGATGTCGGAGTCTCCGATGGCTTACGCAAGCGACAGCAAGTCTCGAAGCTACGGGGTCAATTTCTGCAAGATCGTCAAGGGCAAAGGGAAGTGCACTCTCGATCTGAGCGTTCCGTCGGTGCGCATGCAGGGCACGATCACGATCACGCCGAGCTACGGCAAGGTAGGCGGCAAGCGAGCCATCAAATCGTTCCGTTCAGCGTTCGAAGTGGTGACCACTTGCGCCGGTGGATCCTGCGGCACGCCCAAGGTCCTCGACGTCACCGGCTCGCTCTGGCACCGCTGGGACGCCGCGGACGGGGAGTACGACGAGACCAAGCGCACGATGCGCCAGGTTGCCCGGGAGGCGTAGGGCTACTTGACACCGAGCTCGCGCAGCCGCTCCCAAAGCGGGGCGTTCTGAGCGCGAGCGGTCTGCGCGAGCGCCCAGTCGCGCACCGCCGGGTCCGGGCTAGTGCGGCGTCCGGCCTGGGCCTCCAAGGCCGCTGCGAACTCGCCGGCGGTCTGGGCTGTGACTACGGCCTCCGGCCATGTCTTCACCCCAGCGAGGTCGGGCGTGACGGTCTTGCGGCCGAGCCGCGCTGCCTTGAGGATCCGGAACGGCAGGCCTGCGTCGTTGAACGGCGTTTGTGCGAACGGCACGATCCCGGCGTCTGCACACAGCAAGAGAGCCGCGGCGTCGGCGTCGCTGCGCGCGCCCAGCCATACGAATCCCGGGTGGCTGCGGCACCAGCGGAAGTCCTCGTCGTCGCCGCACTCGTCGTCGTGCCAGGCGCCGACGAGCAGCAGCACGAGCCGGTCGCCGAGGATCTCCGCGACCTCGCGCAGCAGCTTCCAATCTGTGCGCCAGCCCAGGTGGCCGAGCGACAGCGCCACGATCGTCTCGGACGGGTCTGGTGCGGGGAAGCTGTCGGCAGCTAGCGGCACCAAAGTCGCGTCGCGTCCGGCCTCCTGCTCGAGCCTCTGAAGCTCGCCCGACGCCACAAAAGTCAGCGACGAGTTCTCAGCTGCCACCTTGTGCAGCGCCCTGAGCCGCTCACGGGTTGCTTCGTTTGCGTCATAGGCCTCCTCGTAACGGTCCCAGCGTCCGTACCAGAGCTCGCAGCCGGTGGCCTGCTGGAGTGCGCGCGCTGTCGGTACCTGCACTGGGTGGAAGATCACAACCGCCGCTACCCGGTCGCCATGGTTATCTACCGCGCGAGCGATCCGCTTGGCCTGACGGTGAGCGACGCGTGCCGCAAGCCAGGCGGGCATCCGCAGCATCGCGCCGTACCTAACGCGCGGCGGGTCGACGGCGATCACGCCGTCCGCCGTCAGCAGGTCCTCTGCCTGGTCACGCAGCAGCAGCCCTTCCAGCGGACGCGGGAGCAGCAGTAGGCAGACCGGGCGCTGGTGGTCGTGAGCGGGCACGCAGGCGCAGACTAATAGCGTTCAGCACGTAGATGGCCTCTCTCGTGCGCAGATTGCTCAAGAGCGCTGCCGCTTATCAAGCGGCGAGCGTGCTCGCCAGCCTGCTCGCGCTCGTCACGATCCCGCTCTACACCCGCTACCTGCCTGAGGGCGCCTACGGGTACGCAGAGGCGATCCTGACGGCGATCATCCTCGCCTCGATCGTGCTCCGCGCGGGTCTCGGCGAAGCGTTCGTGCGGCTGTGGTTCGAGCAGGCCGATGACGCAGGGCGCCGTCAGATGTCCCACGGTGCGATCGGGTGGACGTTTTGGGTGTCGACCGCGGCCTCGGTCCTCGCGCTCGTGTTCGCGGGGAACATCTCGCGGCTACTGCTGAACACCGACGACGCGGGTTTGGTCCGGTGTGGCGTTGTCGGCCTCTGGGCGTTCACGAACCTCGAGCTCGCCTACGCCTTGCTGCGAGTGCAGGAGCTGCGCCGCATCTACATGGTCGCTTCGATCAGCAACGTGCTGCTCACCGTCGCGATGACCGTCACGTTCGTAGTGGTGCTCGACTGGGGTGCGCGCGGCTACGTGCTCGGCAACTACCTCGCTTCGACCGTCGTGCTGCTCGGGCTGTGGATCAACCAGCGCCACTACGTCGGCTTCATCCCGCGCGAGGTCGGCCCGTTGCTGCGCTACGGCGGCCCAACCGTCCCAGCTGACGCCGCGATCTTCGCCCTCAACGTGATCGACCGCTCTTACCTGCTGCACACGGCTAACCCGGTCGCGGCAGATCAGTTCGCGCTGGCGGCGAAGTTGTCGACGGTCGTAATCGTCGCTGTGCGCGGGTTCCAATCGGCATGGCCGCCGCTTGCGTACTCGGTCGAAGATCACGACCAGGCGCGCACGCTGTACGCGCGCACCACCACTTGGTACGTGGCGATCACCGGTGTGCTCGTTACCGGGGTTGCGCTCGTCGGCCCGTGGGTGGTGCGGCTGCTCGCGGGCGACCCGCGGTTCTATGGCGCGAGTGAGGCGCTGCCGTGGATTGCTTGCGGCTGGGGTCTCTACGGCCTCGTGCTTGTACTCATCACGGTCGGTGGTCGGGCGATGGTCACGACCCGCAACGCCCCCGCCGCGCTGGCAGGGCTCGTCGTAAACGTGGTGCTGCTCGTGCTGCTCGTCGATCCGCTCGGCATCGCGGGGGCCGGGATCGCGCTGTGCGGCGCCTACCTCGTGATCCTCGTGGTGCTCTACGTGCTCACGCGGGAGCTGTTCGTGGTGCCGTTCGAGTGGGCGGGGATGGGGGTGACGGTGCTCATATGCGGTGCGATCGCGCTTGTCAGCGCGCTGCTGATCCCCGACGACGGTGTGGGGCCGCTCGCGCTGAGGCTTGCGATCGGCGCTGCGCTACCTGCGGTGCTGCTCGTTGCCGGACCGTTCCGGCTCGCCGAGCTGCGGGCGCTGCTCAAGCGCTAGAGGGTGGGGCCGCCGCGGTTGTAGTGCCCTGCGACCTCACGCAAACCCTCACTCTCACCCGGGAACAACGTGGCCGTCACATGACGCCAATAGCGCTTGGGGCTGTGCCCAGGCACGAAGACAGCGAGCCCAGCCCGGACCGCGTAGGTCCAGGCCGTCATCGATCGCACGAAGCAGGCGGTTGCCCGGCTGTGGTGCTTGCGCATGTACCGGTCGCGGTTGCGGGAGAACTCGACGATCCGAGGCTCGGGCACCGCAGCCGTCGAGAGCTGCTCGTGGTGGACGACCTCGGCGGCCGGCACCCAGAGCGTGCGCCAGCCGGCCTTACGGAGCCGCTTGCAGAAGTCGACCTCGTCTGAGTAGACGAAGAACTGCGGATCCAGCCAGTCGATCTCCTCCGCCGCGCTACGGCGTACGAGCAGGGCCGAAGACTGTGCCCAGTCGACGTAGCGGGTCTTGCTGCCCCGGCTCTGCACCGACACGACCTTGTGCACGAAGAGCGCGGCAGCGATCGCAGAACAGACACCCGGGAAGCGCCATGCCGACGGCTGCACCCTGCCGTTCGGGCGCAGGAGCTTGGCACCCGCCGCCGCGGCGCGGTCGTCTGAGGACAGGGCGTCATAGAGCGCCCGTACCGAGCCAGGCTGCAGGATCGCGTCCTCGTTGAGCAGCAGGCAGTACTGGCCTTTGGCCTGTTTGAGGAGCGTGCTGTCGTTTTCGCCCTTGCCGGTGCGCTGCTCCAGCGCGATCACAGCGTCGACCGCGGGGTGGTTGCGTGCGGCGCCGGCCGACCCGTCGGTGGAGGCGTTGTCGAGCACGAGCACCTCTGTTTCGAAGTCCAGCGAGGCTCGCTCACGCTGCACGGCGTCCAAACACTCGATCAGCAATGCGCGCTGCTCGGTGTTGACTACGCAGAAGGTGAGTTCCACAGCGGCCACGGATGCGACAGGCTACGTGTATGCGCGTCGACCTGCTCGACCCTCCTGCATACACGCCGCCCTACGACCGCGCGCTCGCCGGCGCGCTGGCGGCTGCCGGATGCGACGTGCGGCTGGTGACGTCGGAGTTCGCGTACGGCGAGGTCCCGCCGTTGGCCGATGCAGTCGAGCTTGACGAGCACTTCTACAAGAGCGCCCGTGGAGAGGTGGCCTCCCGTGGCCGGGCCGTCAGCAAGGCGGCTAGCCACGTGCCGGCGATGCTCAGGTACCGGCGTGGGCTGCGCGGTCGCTCCGTTGATCTGGTCCACGCTCAGTGGCTCACGCTCCCGCAGCTCGATCGGTTCTTGCTCCCGCCGTCGCCGTTCGTGATCACGGCGCACGATGTGCTTCCGCGCGAGCACCGGCTCGGTCTCGCTTCCGGGCAGAAGGCTGTGTACGCGAAGGCCGACGCGGTCGTCGTTCACTCAGAGCGCGGCCGCGACCGTCTCGTGACCGAGGCCGCGGTGGACCCGGAGAAGGTGTCCGTGATCCCGCACGGTGCATTCACGCACCTGAGGGGTGTCGAGCCGGTGTTGCCTGCTGAGCTCCGGGCGCCATCCGCGCCGCTCGCCGTTCTCCCCGGCCTGCTCCGCGCGTACAAGGGCGTTGACGTACTGCTCGACGCGTGGCGATCGTTCGGAGACAACCCGCCCGGCGAGCTGTGGATCTGCGGGAAGGGGCGGATGGAGCTGCCGCCGCAGAGTTCGTTGCCGCCGGGGGTGAAGCTGCTCGATCGTTTCCTCACCGAGGCCGAGCTTGCGGGAGTGCTGCGCGCTGCTGACCTCGTCGTATTGCCCTACAAGGAGATCGATCAGTCCGGGATCCTCTACTCGGCGCTCGGCCTCGGCCTGCCGTTGCTTCTGACCGACGTTGGCGGGTTCGGCGAAGTGGCCGGGCTTGGAGCAGCTGAGCTCGTACCCGCGCGCGACCCCGGCGCACTGGCAGAAGCCCTGCAGGCGCTGCTCTCAGACGCCGAGCGTCGTACCGTGCTGGCTGAAAACGCAGTGCGCGCCGCGGACGGGCCCTACTCGTGGGGGCGGATCGCGGAGGCGCATCTCGATCTCTACCGCACGCTCGTCAGCAGATGAAATCCAAACACCTGTTTCGCCTCGCGGCCGGACTGATCGGTTGGTCGGCCGTCGGCTATCCGCTGGCGCT
>CAZLKZ010000007.1:71705-75802 GCA_964560235.1 uncultured Conexibacter sp.
GACGTCGTCGCCTTCTCCGACGCCAACTCCGAGTGGGAGCCGGACGCCCTCAGGCGCCTCGTCGCGCCGCTGATCGCCGACGCTGCCGTCGGCTACGTGTGTGGGCGCGTGCGGTTCGTGAACCCCGACGGCGGATCGAACCAGGAGGGGCGCTATTGGCAGTACGAGATGGCGATCCGTGAGCGTGAGAGCGAGCTGTGCTCGGTGACCGCGGGCAACGGCGCGATCTACGCCGTGCGGCGCGAGGCATACGTGTGCGTGGACCCCGTGATGGGACACGACCTCAAGCTGCCTTTCACGCTCGTGCGCGACGGCTGGCTGGCGCTCGAAGCCTCCGATGCCCGCGCCACCGAGCGCATGGTGCCGAGCGTCGAAGGTGAGGCGGCGCGCAAGCGGCGCATGATGAGCCACGCCTGGGCGATTGTTCTGCGCGGCGGACTACTTGATCCGCGCGGCTGGCCGCCTGTGTACACGGCGATGATGGTCAGCCACCGGTGGCTGCGGTACGCGACCCCGCTGCTCCACATCGTCGCCCTCGTGTTTGCTCCGCGTCGCTGGAAGTTGCTGCAGCTGGCCGGTCTTGCCGCAGCTCTGTCACCGCGCCCGCTGCCGTTCCCGGGCATGCGTGTGCTGCGCTACTACGTGCTGATGCAGCGCTCGACGTTGCTCGGCCTAGTCGATCATTTGCGCAGCGGTACCGAGGCCGGCTGGGCTCCGCCGGAGGGCACAAGGGTTGGCAGCGGAACCGCCGTCGAGGACTGACGCGGTGCGCCGCGCGTTCGACATCGCCTTCTCAGCGACGCTGCTGGTGCTCACGTCGCCGCTGCTCGCGATCGCGGCGATCGCGATCACCGTCGAGTCTCGGGGCGGGGTGTTCTACCGCCAGCGCCGCGTCGGCCGCGGCGGCCAGGAGTTCGATGTGCTCAAGCTCCGCACGATGGTTGATGGTGCCGAGCACCAGGGCGCCGGGCTCGCCGTCGATGCGGGAGACGCGCGCATCACCAAGGTCGGCGCGATCTTGCGCCGCACTTCGATCGACGAGCTGCCGAACCTCGTAAACGTGCTGCGCGGCGAGATGGCCGTGATCGGCCCACGGCCCACAGTGCCCTCGCAGGTTGAGAGGTACACGGAGCACCAGCTCGGCCGGCTCGCGATCAAGCCCGGCATCACCGGCTGGGCGCAGGTCAACGGGCGCGCTTCCCTCCCGTGGGCTGAGCGCATCGAGCTAGACCTCTGGTACATCGAGCACCGGTCGCTGAAGCTCGACCTTCAGATTCTCGGCCGCACCGCGCTGCTCGTGGTCGGTGGCGACGGGCTCTACCGCGGAGCTACCGGTGGCTGGGACCCGGAGGCCGGCGGCGACGACCAGGACGCCGAGCGAGCGGCTGCGGCGCGCACCTTTCGGCGCCGCCGCATCGTCGCGGGCGTGGTGTTGGTCGCGGTGCTGGCGGCCGTCGCCCTCGGAGTGCGAGCTGTCGTTTCGGGTGGCAGCGATGAGCCAACGCAACCCGTGGTCGCGTTCGAGTTCCAGCGGTTCGACGTCCCTCAATGGCTGGTCAAGGATGCGGCCGTGGCACGCGCCCAGCAGCGGCTCGACTTCGTTGCTCGTGGCGGGGCCAAGCGCAAGGAGATCGCGCTCACCTTCGATGACGGCCCGACCCCGTACACGCCGCAGATTCTCAAGGTGCTGACCCGCTACAGCGCTAACGCCACGTTCTTCCAGGTCGGCAAGCAGGTGCGCGAGCACCCCGAGATCACGGCCCGCATGGCGAAGATGCGCGGTATCGAGATCGGCAACCACACCGACGCGCACGCGCGGCTGGACCGCATCTCAGAAGGCGAGCAGGAGCAAGAGATTGCGGGCGGCGCCCAGGCGATCATCAGCGCGGGCGGCGCGGCGCCTCGTCTCTTCCGTCCGCCTTACGGAGCCACGAACTCCGACACGCTCAAGATTCTCGACAGGCTTCACGAGCTTTCGGTGATGTGGTCGATCGACAGCGCCGACTACACGCGGCCCGGTGTCAAAGCGATCGTTGACGAGGTCGTCAGCAAGGCGCAGCCGGGTTCGATCGTGCTGATGCACGACGGGGTCGAGAACCGGTCGCAGACCGTGGCGGCGATCCCGAAGATCATCCAGCGCTTGCGCAAGCGCGGGTACCAGTTCGTGACCGTATCGGAGATGCTGTTCGACAACCCGCCGCCGGAGCTCAGCGAGGACGCTGTGCCGAACGTCGAGAAGCGCGGCTGAGCCGGCTACACGGCGCGCATGCGCCGAGGCTTGCGTGCCTGCTTGGGCTCTTCGAAGCACTCGTCGACGAACGCGCAGACCTCGCCGGTGAGCCGCTCGGGCTTGATCCGCAGCTCGATGAGTGAGTCGGCTTCGAGGAACTTCGCGCCCTCGATCTCCTCGGCCAGCGCGACAGCGTCCGAGAACGGGTGTACGGGATCACGGCGGTGTCCGATCACGAGCGTCGGTGTCTTGATCGTGCGCCGCACGTCGCGGTGCGGGGCAACCTCGCCGAAGAACAGGCCGTTGAGCACGGCAGCTGACGGCCCGGGCTGCTGACGGATCGTGTCGAGCACGAAGTCGGCAAGCCAGACACGGCTCGTGGGTAGCAGCTTTGCTACGGCAGCCACGGCCTTCATCGGACCCTCGAAAAAGCTGAGCGCGAACATCGCGGGCGTGAACGCGATCGCGCATCCGAGCAGCGCGTTGTCGAGCACGGGCATCTCGATGACCATCCCGCGGATGCGCTCCGGTGCGAACACCGCGGCCTCGAGCGAGGTGTTGGCGCCCAGCGAGGTGCCGAGCACGACTGCGTCTTCGACGCCGAGCGCGTCGAGCAGGCCGACAACCTGCTGCCCGAAGGTCGCCATCGAGTACTCGGTCATGTCTCGCGGCCGGTCGGACGCCCCGTGTCCGAGCACGTCGAGCGTGATCGCGCGGTAGCCGCGCTCGGCGATCGCGCGCGCCAGCGGGAGGTGCATCTTCTGGCTCAGCAGCAGGCCGTGGATCAGCACCACGGTGCGTTCGCCCTCGCCATAGGAGGTGTAGGCGATGCGGTGGCCGTTCCAGTCGTAGTGGCCAGCCTGCTCGTCGATTGCGATCTGCTGAGGGGTCAACTTTGCCGCCGTGGTCGTTGTGTTACCGTGAACTTGACAGTCTGTCAGGCCGCACGGCCCTACTAAGGAGTATCGACCAATCATGGCCAAACAGCAGCGTTCACTTGCCGGTCAAGTAGTTGCCATCACAGGTGGCGCGCGCGGGATTGGTCGTGCGACAGCTCAGCGGTTCCTGGCCCAGGGGTGCAAGGTCGGCATTGGCGACCTAGACCTGGCAGAAGCACAGAAGACGGCAGCGGAGCTCGGAGAGCACTGCGCCGCCTACGAGCTCAACGTGTGTGAGCGCGAGTCGGTGGGCGCGTTCATCGACGGTGTCGAGAGGGACCTCGGTCCGATCGGCATCTACGTGAACAACGCCGGGATCATGCAGGTGGGGTGGAACCTTTGGGAGGAGGACGACACCACCACCCAGCGCATGATCGACATCAACATCAACGGTGTCTCCTACGGGGCCAAGGAGATCCTTCCCCGGATGCTCGAGCGTCGTACCGGGCATCTGGTGAACGTGGCCTCATCGGCAGGCAAGGGCGGCTTCCCTGGCGGAGCCACCTACTGCGGGACCAAGCACTACGTCGTCGGGCTCAGCGAGGCACTGCGCGCTGAACTTCGTGGGAGCGGCGTAGAGGTCTCGTGCGTGATGCCGGTGCTCGTCAACACCGAGCTGACCGACGGCTGCACCGACACGCGCGGCGTCAAGAAGGTTGAGCCGACCGACGTCGCCGACGCGATCGTCGACGCTGTCCGCAACAGCAAGTTTGACGTGTTCGTACCGAAGTCCGTCGGCACGATCTCATGGACGATGAACCTGCTGCCCCGGACCGGTCGCGAGGCCGTCGCCCGCGCGCTGAAGGCTGACAAGGTCCTCGCGGACATCGACATGGACAAGCGCGCCGCCTACCAGCTCCGCGCCTCGCACTCGGACCCGGCCCTCGAGGCCGCGGACGAGTCCAAGCAGCTGACGAGCTGAGCGTTTT
>CAZLKZ010000008.1:0-23494 GCA_964560235.1 uncultured Conexibacter sp.
TGGTGGGACGACTGGCGCGAGCTCGCGCTCGGCATCACCTTCGTCACGTTCCTGATTCCGATCACCGCGATCGATCTCGATGTGCGGCGCATTCCCAACGCGCTCACAGCACCAGCAGCTCTGGTTGCCGTGCCCATCGCAGCCGCCACGGAGCCCGGGTTCATCCCCGAGCAGCTCATGGCCGGCGCAGCAGCTCTCTTCTTCTTCCTCCTCCCAGCGCTGATCGCCAAGAAGGGCATGGGGATGGGGGACGTCAAACTTGCAGGCGTAATGGGCCTCTACCTCGGCTGGGCCGTGTTCCCGGCGATCCTGATCGCGCTTGTCGCAGGCACGGTCATCGGCGTTGGTGTGATGGCCAAGCGCGGCGTGCAAAACGGACGCAAGACAGCGATCCCGTTCGGTCCGTTCCTGGCGCTCGGCTCTGTGATCTGCATCTTTGCCGGCTCCGGGCTGATCGACGCCTACACCGGCACGTTTTCCTGACCGATTCGCCCGTCCGGAGCGACCGGGTCGGCTTGCAAGCGTTATTGGCGCTCGTAAACGAACGTTCTGGAAAACTCCGTGCGCGTTTGCCCGCACCGTTCAAGGGATGCCCACTTTGGACGAACAACTGAGAGTGTCGGGGCCCGTGGTTCAGGGCCGGTAGTTCCCCGCCGACACCGCTTGGAAGGGCAGCTTTCCCCCAACGAACCAAGAGAACTCCATGGCACGACGTAAACCCACACTTGTCGGGCTCGAAATCGAGCCGGCGGCCGTCCACGCTGCAGCGGTGACGGTCAACGGCTCCATCTCGGTCAAGCAGGCAGCAATTGCGCCGCTCGAAGCAGGCGTGATCCGCGACGGCGAGATCCACGACGGGCCGGCGCTCACCGCCGCCCTCAAAACCCTCTTTGCAGACAAGAACGGGCTGGACCGCAAGGTCCGCATCGGCGTCGCCAACCAGAAGATCGTCGTACGCATCCTCGAGATGCCTCCGGTCGACAACCCCAAAGAGCTCGAGAGCGCGATCCGCTTCACAGCGCAGGATCACATTCCGATGCCGCTCGACCAGGCCCTCATCGACTTCCAGCCGCTCGACATCATCGAGACCGAAGCGGGCCCGCGCCAACGCGTACTGATCGTTGCTGCACGCAGGGACATGATCGAAGGCGTGCTGCAGGTCTGCCGCGACGCCGGGCTCAAGCCCGAAGGAGTCGACCTCTCGGCGTTCGCGATGATTCGCGCCCTCGGCCAGCCGGTCATCGAAGGCGCGGAAGTCGACCCGGTCCTCTACCTCTCAATCGGCGGCATCACCAACCTCGCGGTTGCCGAAGGCCAGGCCTGCCTCTTCACCCGCGTCGTCGGCGGCGGCATTGAAGCAATCGCTTCGGTGCTTGCCGAGCGTCAGGGGCTCACTCTTGAGCACTCACGCGACTGGCTACGCCACGTAGGGCTGATGACGCCGATCGACGAGATCGCATCCGGCGACCACGACGAGATCGTGCGCGACGCTCGCGCAGTGCTGCAAGACGGAGTCCGCCGCATCGGCGGCGAGGTCCGCAACTCGCTCGACTTCCACCACGCTCAGGGCGGACGCAGTCTGCGCGTCGAGCGTGCGGTGCTCACAGGCGCAGCGGGGGCGATCCCCGGGTTCGCCGAAGCACTGTCTGCTGAACTCAACATGCCGGTGACCTCCGGCGTCGTCGACGGAGCCACAGGCGGGTTCGACGGCCATCTGCTCACAGTCGCGGCCGGACTGGCCGTCGAGGAGGCACCGCAGTCGTGAAGGCCATCAACCTAATCCCGGCCGATCAGCGGCGCGGCGCCGGCGGCGCCGCGGGCCGCACCGGCGGTGCTGCCTACGGCCTCATCGGCCTGCTGGCAATTGCACTGCTCGTGTTCGGCTCGTGGACGCTCACAAAGAAGCAGGTCAACGAGAAGACGGCCGAAGCGGCGTCTCTCGAGGCCCAGGCGCAGATCCGCTCCCGGCAGGCGAGCGCGCTCGGCTCCTACACCAAGTTTGCGGAGATCCGCGGCAACCGCGTCCAGACCGTCAAGCAGCTCGCTGACAGCCGGTTCGACTGGGCTCACTCGTTCGGTGAGGTCTCCCGCACGCTCCCCGACAACGTCTGGCTCACGGCTCTTACAGGCACCATCGCGCCTGGCGTCGGGTCCGACGTCGGCGGCGCCAGCGACCCGCTGCGCACGGCTCGCGCCGTGCCCGCACTCGAGCTCAACGGCTGCGCCGTCACCCAGGAGGCGGTCACGCGCCTGATCGGACGCCTGGAGCTCATGAACGGCGTCGACCGCGTCGCGATCTCAAGCTCAAAGCGCAGCGACAGCGGCGGAGAGTCAACGCCCACATCCGGCACTGGTGACTCTGCAGCTGGCAGCACCACCAAGTACGTGCGCGACAACCCGTGCACGCCCAAGCGGCCGACCTTCTCGCTCGTCGTGTTCTACAAGGGCCTCATCAACCCGCCCGGCAAGAGCGGTAAGCCTGAGCTCAACGAGTCTGCAGGCACCGGACAGCCCGGCGCTGCTGGCGGCACGGCAACAACCACTACGCCCGGTGCGACCACCACAACTCCTGGTGCAACGACCACTACCCCGGCGCCCTCGACAGGCACCCAGAGTGCCCCCGCAACCACGACTGGAGGCACGCAATGACCCAGCGTGACCGCATCGTCCTGATGGTCGTCGGCTGCCTGGCAGTGCTCGGCGCCTACTGGTTCATGGCCCTCAAGCCCAAGCGCGAAGAGGTCAAAGAGGCCGACGCCCGCATCACAAAGGCGAGCGCGCAGCTCGAAGAGGCAAACGCCACCCTCGCCAACGCTCGCGGAGCTAAGGCCGCCTACCAAAAGAACTACGCCACGGTCGCAAACCTCGGCAAGTCGGTACCGGTCGACGACAACGTCGCCTCACTCCAGTACCAGATCCAGGCGATCGCCAAGAAGAACGGCGTCACATTCCAGTCGATGGAGCTGAAGGCCGGGGCCGGCGGGTCATCCGCTGCTCCCGCCGCATCATCGACAGCATCCGCCAGCGTGACCGCGACCCTGCCTCCGGGCGCCGCGGTAGGCGCTGCAGGGTTCCCGACGATGCCGTTCTCGTTCGTGTTCCGCGGCTCGTTCTTCAAGCTCCAGAGCTTCCTGGCTGACATCAACTCGATGACGACGATCCGCAAGGACGGCCGCATTCGCGTGCGCGGGCGCCTGCTGCAGGTCGACGGAGTTGGCCTGCAGGCCGGACCGGCAGGTTTCCCCAACGTGGAGGCGAAAATCGCTGCCACGGCATACGTACTGCCTGAGGATCAGGGCCTGACCGGAGGCGCGACACCGTCGAGCCCCGACGGCACAACCTCCCCGGCACAGTCCAAAATCGCGACCGACGGGAGCGACCAATGAGCTTTTTCCAGAACCTGTGGGCAGATCTCGTCGACAAGCGGCTCCTGCCCGTCGTCGCCGTCCTGATCGTCGGGCTCGTCTCCGTACCGCTCGTGCTTGGGCGCGAGAAGGAGCCGGACACGCCTGAGCCCGCCGAGGCAATCGCTTCCGTCGATGACATCACGAGCCCCGGCAAGGTCACGCTCGACCCCAACAGCGGGCCAACCTTCATCCAGCGCCAGGCCAAGCGCCGCGATCCGTTCAACCGCAAGAAGGTCAAGGTTGCTTCCAGCAAGGCCGCTGACGCTGCCAAGACCGTCGGTGACGCCCTCGGCGGCGCCAAGGCCGGTGGCGGCACAGGCGGCAGCTCTGGCGGCGGAGGCACGAGCACGACTCCGAACGTGCCGCAGCCGACCGTCAACCGCGTGACCGTCCAGTTCGGTCAGTCCGGCAACCTCAAGACCTACAAGAACATCGAGAAGCTCACTCCGCTGCCGTCTGAAGACAACCCGCTGTTCGTCTACACGGGCATCGGCGAGAACGGCAAGAGCGCGACGTTCCTGATCTCAACCGAGGCCGCGCCCAACGGTGACGGCCGCTGCAAGCCAGACGCGGCGAACTGCCAGACGCTGGCTCTGAGCGCAGGGGAGACCGAGTTCTTCGATGTGCCGAGCGGCACGGGCGGCATGACGCAATACGAGCTCCGGGTCATCGCGGTGACCTCCAAGAGCCTCGCGTCCAAGGCCAAGTAGCGAAATAGCTACTCGAATCCTGCAGGCCCCGGGCCGGGACAGCCGGTCTGGGGTCATAGACTGCTGCGTCGTATGACGTTGAGGCTCATCACCGCCGGCGAATCGCACGGCCCAGGTCTGACTGCGATCGTGGAGGGCATGCCCGCAGGGCTGCAGCTCGACCGCGAAGCGATCGACAACGACATGGCCCGCAGGCAGCTCGGCCACGGCCGAGGCGGCCGGATGAAGATCGAGCGCGACCACGCAAACGTCACGTCGGGTGTCCGTCACGGCCTGACGATGGGCGGCCCGATAGCTCTTCAGGTACCCAACCGCGACTACCAGAACTGGGAAGAGCGGATGAATCCCTGGCCTGTCGAAGCCGACGTCGCCGAGGTGCACCTGCCGCGCCCAGGTCACGCCGACCTCGCGGGCGTTCAGAAGTTCGGCTTCTCGGACGTGCGAAACGTGCTCGAGCGCGCAAGCGCGCGCGAAACGGCCGCACGAGTCGCCGGTGGCGCAATCTGCCGCGCGTTCTTGACGGCGGTCGGTGTGGAGGTTCGTAGCCACGTCGTACAGATCGGCGACGTACACGCACCGACACGGGCGGTCCCGACGCTCGACGAGTTCGATGGCGTCGACGACGACCCGGTTCGCTGCCTGGACAAGGACGCCAGCAAGGCGATGGTCGACCACATCACCAAGCAGCGCAAAGCCAACGAGTCGATCGGCGGCGTATTCGAGGCGGTCGCGTTCGGTCTCGTTCCCGGACTCGGATCGCACGTGTCTTGGGAAGAGCGCCTCGACGGCCGCATCGGCGGTGCGATGTGCTCGATCCAGGCAGCTAAGGGTGTGTCCTTCGGCGACGGCTTCGACCTGCCCGGCACGCCAGGCTCCGGCAGCCACGACGAGATCTTCCGCGATGAGGACCGCGGCATATACCGCGAAACGAACCACGCGGGCGGACTCGAGGGCGGCATGACGAACGGCCTGCCGCTCGTGGTGCGCGTCGCGATGAAGCCGATCCCGACCCTCACAAAGCCGCTGCGCTCGATCGATATCGAGACTGGCGAGCCCGCGCAGGCATTGCGGGAGCGCACAGACTCCTGCGTAGTGCCCGCTGCCGGAGTCGTGGGCGAGGCGATGCTCAGTTACGTGCTGGCCGACGCATACAGGCGCAAGTTCGGCGGAGATCACATCGATGATGTGATCGGCGCGATCGAGGCCTACAAGGCTCGTATCGCTGCGGCGACCGGCGCAGTCAGCGGCTGAGGAGAGTCGCGATGGCTCCCGTGATCGTCATCGGCTTCATGGGCGCCGGGAAATCGACGCTCGGCCGCAGGCTGGCTGAGCACCGCGGGGTCCCGCACCTCGATACGGACGCGCTGCTAGAGGAGCGCCTCGGCAAGCCGATCGCTGCTGTCTTCGCGGACGAGGGAGAAGCCCGGTTCCGGGAGGCCGAACAGCAGCTCGTGCTGGAGCAGCTCGCGTCCAGCGACGACTCGGTCGTCTCACTCGGCGGCGGCGCGGTCACCAGCTCGGCGATCGCCGAGGCTCTGGCCGAGCACACCGTTGTGTACCTGGAAGCATCGGCAGACGAGCTATGGGGGCGGGTAGATGGCTCCGATCGGCCGCTAGCCCAGGATCGTGCCGCGTTCGAGGCACTACACGCCGAGCGTGTGCCGCTTTACGAGGCCGTAGCGAGCGCCGTGGTGCCCTCTGTCGACCCTGACGTGCTCGTGCGCGCAGACGGCGCTCTGAGGGCGCTAGAGAGCGCTCCACAGGGCGTCCGGATGGTGTGGGCAGAGGCAGCGTCGGGGAGCTACCCCGCCTTCATTGGGCCCGGGGCGCTGTCCGTGCAGCTGACAGAGCCCGCAGGCCGCCGTTACGTCGTCACCGACTCAGCGGTTGCCGAGCATCACCTCACGCTTGTCCACGAACCGGCCGGTGCGATCGAGATGCCCAACGGGGAAGAGCACAAGACGCTCGAAACGACAGAGCGCGTGTGGCAGGCACTGATTGCCCAGCAGGCCACCCGTGCAGACCACGTGCTCGCGCTCGGCGGCGGTGTCGTCGGCGACCTCGCCGGATTCGCGGCCGCCTGCTTCCAACGCGGCATCCCTGTTGTGCAGGCACCGACGACGGTGGTCAGCCAGGTCGACTCTGCATACGGCGGCAAGACGGGCGTCGATCTGCCGCAGGCAAAGAACTACGTCGGCGCCTACCACCAACCCGCAGCCGTCCTAGCCGACACGACAACCCTTGCCACGCTGCCGCCTGAAGAGCACGCAGCCGGATACGCCGAGGTCGTCAAGACCGCGCTTATCGCAGGCGGCTCGCTGTGGGACCGGATCGCGTCCGGCGGACCCGTGGACGACGAGGTGATCTTTGGGTGCGCCCGCACCAAGCTGCAGGTCGTCGCCTCCGACGAACGCGACGGAGGCCGGCGCCAGGTCCTCAACCTCGGACACACAATCGGCCACGCCCTCGAGACGGTGTCGGGCTACGGCACGCTGCGCCATGGGGAAGCTGTTGCACTCGGCACGCTCGCGGCGCTGAGGCTCTCGGGTCTCGACGAGCTCCGCACAGAGGTCGCGGGCCTGTTCACGGCCGCCGGCCTGCCGACGCAAGTGCCCCCCGGGCTGGTCACGGTCGAGGCCGTTGCCGAAGCGATCGGGCGCGACAAGAAGCGGGTCGGCTCGGCCGCAACGCCGTTCGTGCTCGTCTTCTCACCGGGTGACGTGCGCCACGGCTGCGAGGTAGATGCTGCAGACGTAGAGGCCGCCGTGGCAGAGTTGCTCGCATGAGCGTCGTTCGTAACCGGGTCGAGGTACTCCACGGGGTCAACCTGGACATGCTTGGCAAGCGTCCCGCCGAGCACTACGGATCGCTGACCTTCGACCAGCTCGAACAGAAGATCGAGGCGGACGCGCGATCGCTGGGGCTCGTGGTGAGGTTCTTCCAGAGCAACCACGAGGGAGAGTTCGTAGAGCACCTGCACTCGCTCGATGGCCTGGCTGACGCCGTCATCCTCAACCCAGGGGCGTGGACGCACTACTCCTTGGCGATCAGGGACGCGCTCGAGATCTGCGGGCTGCCAGCGGTCGAGGTCCATCTGTCCGACATCACCGCCCGCGAGGAGTTCCGCAAGCACTCAGTTGTCTCCGACCTCTGCCTGCAGACAGTCAAGGGCCGGGGGCCTGACGGCTATCGCGATGCCCTCGAAACCCTCGCAAAGGAGCTCGATTCCTGATGCCGGACCGCGCACAGGCTGTTTCAGATCGCCTCGCCTCGCGCGAGCTGGGTGCCCTGGTGGTCACCGCCCCGGCGAACGTGCGCTGGCTTACCGGCTTCACAGGGTCGGCCGGGCTAGCCGTCGTGGGCCCGGGCAAGGAGCGTCACTTCTTCACAGACTTCCGCTACGACGAACAGTCCGCCGACCAGCTCGTAGACGACTGGGAGCGGCACATCGTCGTGGACTCGATCGCGGCTGCCGGTGAACTGCTGGCCGAGCGGCAGAGCGGGCGACCACTGCGCGTCGGGTTCGACGACGCCCAGCTGTCGGTGGCGCTCTACCGGTCGCTCGAGAAGGCATGCGGAGAGGGCATCGAGCTCGTCGCCGCGGGTGGACTCGTCGAAGAGCCTCGCTCCGTCAAGGACTCCGCAGAGGTCGAGGCAATCGCTGCCGCCGCCTCGCTCGCAGATCAGACGCTCACCCAGGTGCTCGAACGCGGCCTGGTCGGGCGCACCGAGCGGGAGGTTGCGACCGACATAGAGCTGACAGCGCGCACGCTGGGCGCGAGCGGGATGTCGTTCCCGCCGATCGTTGCGAGCGGAGCTCACGGTGCGCTGCCACATGCTGAGCCGCGCGACGTCGCAATCCCCAAGGACGTGCTCGTCACGATCGACTGGGGCGTCACGCTCGACGGCTACGCATCCGACTGCACCCGCACGTTCGCCACCGGCGAGATCGGCAGCGAGGAGCGCGAGATCTACGACCTGGTGCTGGCCGCCGAGGAGGCCGCGCTTGCAGCGTGCCGGGCCGGCATCAACGGCAAAGACCTCGACGCAGTCGCCCGCGAGCTGATCAAGGCCGCCGGGCGCGGCGATCAGTTTGGCCACGGGCTTGGGCACGGAGTCGGCATTGAGGTCCACGAAGGTCCGCGGCTCTCATGGCGCAGCACCGACGAGCTCAAGGAGGGCCAGATCGTCACGATCGAGCCGGGTGTGTACGTCCCCGGTGTCGCGGGAGTGCGGATCGAAGACCTGGTCGTTGTTGAGACGGCCGGGGCGCGTGTGCTGACCGGCTTGCCGAAGCAGCTGCAGACCGTCGTCTAACCGTCCACTGGCCGCCGCCCGATCCGGCAGAATGGCCTCATGTCGACGATTCTCGAACTCGTCCAGCCCGAACCCGATTGGATGGGCGCGCTCGGCGTCGCGCTGAGCAGGCCGCCAGGTGTTCCGGAGCGGCGCGCGGGTGAGGATCCGTGGGCCGGCCGTGACGAGACCGAGCGCCCACGTCGCATCTCCGACGATCTCGCCTGGTTCAGGCAGGCGGTAGACGAGCCCGAGGCATACGGCCTGATGCCGCTCGACGACACCGCGGCCGTTGGCGCGTGGAGTGCTGATGGTGACGACCTCGCCGACAGGCTCGGGCGCCTCAGGGACAGGGGAGTGCTCGGCGCTGCCGGGTTCCTGCTCCACGACGACGAAGAGATCGACTTCAGCGAGCTGACCGCTGAGTCGAACTGACCTGGCCGGCTAGGCGCTTTCAGCCTGCAGATGCTGGTTGCGTGCACGCCACGCAACAAGGTGCTGCGCAAGCACGGGGGAGAGCGTGGTCGCGAGCGCCTCGGCCTCTGCGTGCGCCTGAGGCTCTGGCACACCGAGTAGGTCGCGGGCCAGCACCTCTGCCGCCTGGCGGCGCGAAGCGAGTACCAGCGCCGCGCTCATTCCCTTAGGGGAGAGCTTGAGTGCGTCAGCATCGACCAGCTGCACGGAACGCAGGCGCCGCACCATCTCGAGCGCGGTCGGGTGGGACACGCCGACCCTTCTCGCGAGGTTGGCCTGCGAGATCGGCCGATCGTCGTGGGCGAGGTCGTAGAGAGCAAGCAGGTAGCGCGCCTCGCCCTCGGTGACGTCCATGCAGGTCGTCGGTGCCGTCATCCCGCGCGGCTGTACGCGCACCTCAGGCTGATCGTCTGCGCTCATGGCTGCGTCTCCCACAGATTCAGAGTAACCGCTAGTCGGCAAGCTCGCCGCGAGCAGCCGCCGCCCTGTTCTTACGTCCCGCGATTGCCCTGGGCGCCTTGGCGCGGATCTCGTCGAGCAGGCGCTGGCAGAACTCGGTCGGGTCCTCGCCGTCCTGCAGTCCGCCTCCCGCCGGCCGGAAGATGTCCACCTTCAGCTTCGGCCGGGTGAACTGCGTCATTTCCGTTGTGCCGGTGACCGTGCAGCAGACGATCTCGGCCTCAGGCACGGCGACCGCAAGGTGTCCCAATCCCGACCGTGCGCGGAGCGGTCGCCCGAGCGACCTCGTGCCTTCGATGAAGATGCCAACGCATTGGCCCTGGCGCAGCGCCTCTTCGGCATGCTGCATCGCGACTCCGTCGCCCTTGCCTCGCTCGACCGGGATGTGTTCAGCCTTCGTAAGGATCGAACCCACGACCGGCACGTCCCACAGCGAGCGTTTGGCCATCGCGTGTACCTGGCGACGCGGGTAGCAGGCCCGACCGATCGCCAGCGGGTCCCAGTAGCTGTCGTGATTACCGCACAGCAGCATCGGTCCGCTAGCCGGCAGGTTCTCAACGCCAGTCACCTCCAGGCGTCCCCACCACTTGGTCGTGACCTGGGCGATGCCCATCAGGACCTTGTAAGCGCCGGGGAATTGCTCGGTCGTTTCCATCTCTCGATCCTCGCATGTCCGGTGAGAGTTCGGTTAGATGACCCCTGCGCGCTCTGGTCTGACGGCGCGTTGTCCGACATTCTTTCTAGGTGATGCTCGCTCGCTCTCCGCGCATCTTCGTTGCGTTTCTGATCACCAGTTCTTTGGTGGCGGTTCCGCCTGCGTCGATCGCGGCCGTCATCAAGGGTGGAACACCCAAGACGAAGGCCAAGCGCTCCAAGCCGGTCAAGATCGTCGGAACCAACCGCAATGATGTGCTCAACGGCACCAGCGGTGCGGACCAGATGCGAGGCAAGAATGGCAACGACATCCTCAACGGCAACGGCGGAGACGACACGATCTCCGGCGATGCGGGCAACGACGTGATTCGCGGCGGCCCGGGAGTCGACGTTCTCCTCGGTGGCGCGGGCAACGACAGGATCTACGCTCGCGACGGAGAGCCCGACACGATCGCCTGCGGCAAAGGACGAGACATCGTCTGGGCCGACTCGATCGACGTCGTAACCGCCGACTGCGAGATCGTGAATGTCGACGACTGAGCACTCGGGGCCGACAATCCTGCTCGTCGATGACGACCCTGCGATCCGCAAAGTCGTCGCCGCGGGCCTTGAACTCGAAGGGTTCAACGTCGTGCCGGCATCTGGTGGGCGTGCGGCCCTTGAGGCGGTGCCGCGAGTTAGTCCTGCCGTGATCCTGCTCGACCTTGGAATGCCGGACCTCGACGGACTCGAGGTGCTCAGGCAGCTCCGCGGTTCAGGCGACCAGACGCCCGTGTGCGTGCTGTCTGCGCGCGACGAGATCGAAGACCGCGTCGGCGGCCTTGAGGCAGGGGCCGACGACTACGTCGTCAAACCCTTCGCGCTGCAAGAGGTGATCGCCCGGGTGCACGCCCTGCTGCGACGCCAGCCGGCGGCCTCCACAGCTGAACTCGTTGTCGGAGACCTCACGCTCGATCCGGTCGGACACATCGCCAAGCGCGGCGAGCGCGACCTTGAGCTCACCCGGCGCGAGTTCGAGCTGCTTCGCGTGTTCATGCAGAACCCGGGTGAAGTGCTCGACCGACCGCGGCTGCACGAAGACGTTTGGGGCTACACGTTCGATCCCCAAACCAACGTGTGCGACGTGTTCGTCGGCTACCTGCGCAAGAAGCTCGAGGCCGACGGAGAGCCTCGGGTGGTCCACACCGTGCGCGGCGTCGGCTTCGTTCTGCGACCGTAACCGGCGTGAACAGCGTCCGCGGTCGCCTCACCCTGCTGGTCCTCGCCGTTCTCGCGGCGGTCCTCGGCACGGCCGGCTACGCACTCGACAGACAGATCAGCTCGGCGGAGCGCTCCGCGTTCGATACCCGCCTTGAGCGCACGCTGAGGCTGTCTGAGCCGACGGCGACGGCGGCCGTGCTCGAGGCGCTCCCAGAGGGCGATAGCCGTCTCGACGCGGTCCTTGAGGCTGACAACAGCACGTTGCGTTTGACGCTCGCGGGGCGTGCCTTGTTCGAGACTGGTGCAGAGCCGCCTGGCGGCCTGCCGAAAGAGCTACCGAACGGGCTCAGCACGATCACGATCGGCGACGGGTCTTACCGATCGCTCAGTACCGAGCTTGGCGACGCAGACCTCAGCAGCCTCGCCCGGCTGGAGATCGTCGCGAGTCTCGCACCGCTGGAGCGCCGCGAGAGCGCGAGGCGTGTGCGGATCATCGTGGTGCTCGCAAGCACGCTGCTCCTCGCAGCACTCGGCACGTACCTAGCAGCCGGTTTCGTCCTCAGGCCTCTGGGCAGGCTGAGGCGCAGCGCGCACCAGATCGCTCTCTCGGGCGACCTGACACACCGGGTGCCCGAACAGACAGGGCCCACGGAGACCAAGGCGCTCGGCAGATCCTTCAACGCAATGCTCTCGCGACTGCAGGAGTCGGCGCAGGGCCGAGAGCGCGCGCTCGCCGCGACTCGCAGGTTCACTGCCGACGCCGGGCACGAGCTTCGCACCCCGATGACGTCGCTTGCCGCCACTTTGTCGTTGCTGGGCCGCTCGGACCTCGACGAAGGTCAGCGCACACAGCTGGCGGTTGACGCCCAGCGAGAGCAGGCCCGGCTTGTGGCGCTGCTCGACGGGCTGTCGGCACTGGCCCGAGGGGATGCCGGGCCGGCCGAGCATCAGCAGTTCGACATCGCTGATCTTGCGGACGAAGTTGTTGCCACATCGGCCCCTCGCTACCCGTCCGCGGTCATCGAGGGCGTTCTGCCAGACGGCGCGATGGAAGTGACGGGCTGGGAGCCAGGACTACGAATGGTGATGGAAAACCTCGTGCGCAATGCCGTGATTCACGGGGGAGACGAGCCGCACGTGCGTGTCACGGTGCAAGGTGGCGCACACACCAAGGTGACCGTCGAGGATGACGGTCCAGGGGTCGCCGAGGCAGACCGCAAGCGCATCTTCGAGCCGTTTGCGCGCGCCGGGACAGGCGACGCGCCAGGGTCAGGGCTCGGGCTCGCGCTGGTCGCCCAACAGGTCCAGCTGCACCGCGGCACGATCGTCGTGGACAAGAGCCCAGATCTCGGCGGGGCCCGGTTCACGATCACGCTGGGCTCGGCTAGCTGACGCGATGCGCGACACTGACGAGATCACCGTCGAGGAGACACAGGAGCACGACGCCGAACCGGTCCCCGTTCCGACCCTGATCGAGAGCGTCGGAGGGCCTCTCGGCATGGCCGAGTCCGCGGTACCGACGGTCGCGTTCGTCATCGCCTACACGGCCTCGGGGCAGAACCTCAACCTCTCGGCGGCCATCGCACTCGGGATCGCTGCGATCGTTGCCGCAGTGCGGTTGGCCCGTCACGAGTCGCCGCGTCAGGCGCTGTTCGGCCTTGCTGGCGTGGCCATCGCCGCGTTCTTCGCCACAAAGACGGGGAAGGCAGAGAACTTCTACGTGCCGGGCCTGCTGCTCAACGCCGGCTACGCGCTCGCCATGGGTATCTCGGTTGCCGTCGGCTGGCCGGCCGTCGGAGTCGTTGCTGGGCAGATGGACGGCACCGGAAACGACTTTCGGGAAGACCCGGCCCGGCGTGCGTTGGTAAACCGCGTGACGCTCATGTGGATGGGCATGTTTCTCCTCCGCCTCGCCGTGCAGATCCCGCTCTACCTGGCAGGCTCGGTGGTTGCGCTCGGCGTGGCCCGGACTGCGATGGGAATCCCGCTGTTTGCCCTGTGCGTGTGGCTCAGCTACAGCTGGATGCGCATCAGGCCGGAGCCCGAGCCGGCCGGTCCGCCACCAGCCACGTAACGCCTCCGGCCAGCGCCGCGACTAGAAGCACCGATGGCCACGCACCGATCTGCTTGCCGAGCGGATGTGAGAGCACGAACACCGCGAAGAACAGCAGCAGTAGACCTGCTGTCACCCGCGGACCGCGGAGGGGCAACCATTGCTGAGCGGCAATCAGTGCAGCAGCGATCAGCACTAGCCCGCCGAGCGGCCTTACTCCGGTCACGTCGGCAACGCCGAACCCGACAATCAAACCGGCGGCTACCACGGCTCCTGTCCGGCGCTCAAACACGTCCGCCACGTTACTTGCAATCCTGAGACTGCAAGCCGCTCCGGGGTAGGATCGCGCCATGAGCCTTCGCCTCTCTGCTGCGGCAGCCGTCGCCGTCTTCTCGCTCGTTGTCGCCGCTGGCTGCGGAGGCAGCGACGACAGCGGTACGACGACGGAGTCCCAGCAGCAAACAACGAGCGCGGCGACGGAGACGACCACCACAACGTCGGGTACCGGCGTCTCAGACGAAGGCAAGCAAATCTTCGCCGACAACTGTGCGGCCTGCCACCAGCTCGCGGCCGCCGACGCAGGCGGCGTGACGGGCCCCAACCTCGACGAGCGCAAGCCTGACGCCGACGAGGTCGTCGCCAAGGTCAACAACGGCGGGGGAGGGATGCCGTCGTTCCAGGGACGGCTCAGCGACGCACAGATTCAGGCGCTCGCCGACTTCGTTTCTTCGAACGCGGGCAAGTAGTCGCGGCTCGAACGCGCGGCACGACTACACTGCCGGGCGTCCGATGATCAGCACGAACCAACTCAAGAACGGCAACCACATCGAGGTCGACGGCACGATCTACAAGGTCGTCGAGTTCCAACACGTCAAGCCAGGCAAGGGGCCTGCGTTCGTTCGCACCAAGCTCCGCCGCATCTCCGACGGCAACGTGATCGACAAGACCTTCAGGGCCGGAGAAAAGTTCCGCGCGATCCGCACGGAGGCGCGCAAGATGACGTTCCTCTACGCCGACGGCACCGACGCTCACTTCATGGACTCCGAGTCCTACGAGCAGCTGGCGATCCCGGAGGCAGCAGTCGCCGACTCGCTGCAGTGGACCAAGCCCAACGAAGAGGTTGACCTGCTCTTCGTCGATAGCGAGCCGTCGACCATCCAGCTGCCCGCGTCGGTTGAGCTCGAAGTCACCCAGACTGAGCCCGGCGAGCGGGGCAACACCGCGTCCGGTGGCGGCAACAAGCCAGCCACGCTCGAGACAGGCGCGACCATCCAGGTTCCGCTCTTTGTCAACATCGGCGACCGCGTCAAGGTGCAGACCGAGACCGGCGCCTACATGTCGCGCGCGTAGGCAGCTGATGTCCAGGCGTACCGACCAGCGGCGCGCCGCAGCGTTCGTGATCTACCAGCGTGAGCTCACCGGCCGCGAGCTCGACGAACTCTTCGAGCGCGACGCGACGCTGTTCACGCGCGCGCTCGCCCACGCGACCAGCGACTACCAGGAAGAGCTCGACGCACTGATCGAGAGACACGCCAAGGGTTGGACGATCGACCGCATCGCTCCCCTGGAGAAGGCCTTCATGCGGATAGCTCTGCTCGAGATCCTGCACCCCGACCTCGCCCCGGCCGACACACCGATCCCGGCCGCCGGCGCAATCGACGAGGCCGTCGAATCCGCCAAAGAGTTCTGCGGCGCCGAAGCCCCCGGCTTCGTCAACGGCGTGCTGGCGGCGATAGCTGCTGAGAACAACCCGAGTACCAGCACCGACGCGAGTTAGCGCAACGGACGAGCCACGGGGACCGGCGAGCGTCAGGGGAGGACGCCCGCCGGTGGTCTCCCGTCGTTCTGTGTTAGTGGCGGCCGTGCCCGGGGCGCTTGTTCTTACGTGCGTCCTTGGCCTTCTCGCGGGCCTCTTTCAGCGCCTCGCGTGCCGTCTTGACCGCTTCGCGCGCGGCCGCGACGTCGGACTTCGTGTCGTCCGCTGCGGCACCGTTCTCGGCGCGGTCCTCATGGTTGCGCGGCGCCTTGCGCATGACCTTCTCGCATGAACCGTTCGGGTTCTCGGCGGTCGCGTCGGTGATCACGTCGACAAGGTCGAGATACGCCCGGTCGTTGCCGTCGCCGCAGGTGATCTTGTCTGCCTCGCCGTCACGGGTCCGGAACTGGTCGTTGCCGGCACCACCGTCGAGCGTGTCGGCAACAACGTCGCCGGGACCGGACACATCGGCGCGGGCCATCGCCCACAGCCTGTCGTTTCCGTTCCCACCGTTGGAGACATCGACGCCGCGGTTGGCGAAGATCACGTCGTTGCCGTCGCCGCCGTTCTGCACATCGTCGCCGGAGCCGCCGCTCATGCGGTCGCGGCCGTTCTCACCGTCGATCTGGTCGTTGCCGCTACCGCCAGCGATGTGGTCCCTGGAGTCGCCGCCCTTAAGCGTGTCGTTGCCCGCACCACCGAAGATCAGGTCAAAGGACGTCCGGTCGCCAACGCCGTTGGCGTCGCCCTTGATGTTGTCGTCACCGGCACCGCCGAATAGGCGGTCGTTGCCTTGGACACCGAGAATCGTGTCGTTGCCGGGGCCGCCCCAGACGCGGTCGTTTCCGGCGCCTGCGTCGAGCACGTCGTCGCCCGCGAAGCCGATCAGCTTGTCGTTGCCCGCCAGGGCATTGATCGTGTCGGCCATGCTCGTGCCACGAAGCTTCTCGCTGGCGTCTGTGCCGGTGATCGTCGCTGCGAAGGCCGTGGCCGGCACGAGTGCGGCTACCGAGAGAGCGGCGATCGTGATTTTTCGGGTGTGCATGTTTGGTGTTCTCCTGATGGGTTTGTTGGACCGATCGGCACTGTCTCGCGCGCAGCTGAGGACAATCAACGCCTTCTAACGAAACTCTGGCGTTACGTGAGCGGACCATGAGGGCCGTTTCAGGCACAATCTCGGCTGTGAGCGCCGACGAGATCGTCTCCCGCATCGACGAGCTGGTTTCCCAGCTCGAACGTGCCGCCGAACAGCTGCGGTCAGGCGACGTGTCGCCGGACGTCGCGGCGACCCTGGTCGAGGACGCCGCGGCGCTCGCCTCGCAGGCCTCTGACGAGCTCGAGCGGCAGGCGCGTGCCGACTCGCTGCCGTCGGTTGCGCCTGGTCAGGACGCGCTGCTCTGAGCGACCAACCGGGATATCCGGTCGGGCTCCAGCAGCTGGTCGCGGGCTACCTCGACGAGCTGCGGTTCAACGGTGACATCGCCGGCCTAGAGGGCCTGCAGGAGGCGATGAGCTACTCGCTGCTCGCACCCGGCAAGCGTGTCCGGCCGGTGCTCGCCCTGGCGACCGCTGAAGCGCTCAAGCTCGACCCCCAGGTGGTCTTGCCCCTGGCCGCGGCACTGGAGCTGATCCACACCTATTCGTTGATCCACGACGACCTGCCCGCGATGGACGACGACGACCTACGCCGCGGCCGCCCGACCTGCCACATCAAGTTCGGAGAGGACGTCGCGATCCTCGCCGGTGACGCCCTCTACGCCGAGGCGTTCGCGCACCTCCTCGCCCAGCAGCAGACACTCGCCGGCGGAGCTGACGGCCTGCTGACATGTGCGCGTGAACTCGCAGCCGCCACCGGCGTAGACGGCATGGTCGGCGGGCAATACCTCGATGTCACCGGCCACACCGCCGACGAGCAGCAGCTCGCGCAGGTCCACGCGCTGAAGACCGGCAAGCTGATCTCGGCCTCGGTCGTCTGCGTTCAGCACCTCGCCGGGACAGCACCAGATGAACTCGCGCGCTGGCGTTCCTTCTCCGAGCAGCTCGGGATGCTCTTCCAGGTCGTCGACGACATCCTCGACGTCACCGCCAGTGCCGAGCAGACCGGCAAGCCGCAGGGCAGCGACGCCAAACTCGGCAAGCGCACGTACGTGACCGAACGTGGTGTAGACGGCGCGCGGCAACTCGCAGGCGAACTCCATGTACAGGCCAGGGCTACGCTGTCATCCTGTGCAGCGACCGGTGCGCCCGCTTTGGAGGCGATCACCGACTACCTGGCCCAGCGCACATCGTGAACGACCGACTACTGGACAAGATCGACCGGCCCCAGGATCTGCACGATCTGACGGACGAGCAGCTCTCTCAGGTCGCCCAAGAGGTGCGCGAGCACATCGTCGACACCGTCGGTGAAATCGGCGGTCATTTCGGGGCCAACCTCGGCACCTGCGAGATCGCGGTCGCGTTGCATTCGCTGCTCGACAGCCCGAAGGACAAGATCCTCTGGGACGTCGGACACCAGGCCTATCCGCACAAGATCCTCACCGGCCGGCGCGACGAGCTCTCGACGATCAGGCAGTACGAGGGGCTTGCGCCGTTCTGCGCCCGGTTCGAATCAGAGCACGACATCATGGGCGCAGGCCACGCCTCGACCTCGATCGGGTACGCCGTGGGCCTCAAGGAGGGCATGCGGCTGGCAGGGGACATCGACGCCGGCAAGGTAGTCGCCGTCATCGGCGACGGTTCGATGACCGGCGGCGTCGCTTTCGAGGCGATTCACCAGGCGGGCGGGCTCGGCACGCCGATCGTGGTCGTCCTCAACGACAACGGCATGTCGATCTCGCCGAACGTCGGCGCGCTGTCGCGCTACTTCAATCGCGTGCGGCTCAACCCCAAGTGGTGGCACAAGCGCGAAGGGGTGGAGGGCAAGCTCAGCCAGTTGCCAGCCGGCATCGGTGCAGCCTTCGATCGATTCGGGCCGCAGTTCAAAGAGTCGATCAAGTCGTTCTGGGCGCCGGGGCTCTTCTGGGAAGAGCTCGACTGGGCATACATCGGCGTCGTCGACGGGCACGACGTGCACGCATTGCGCGACGCGCTGCGCCTGGCGCTGGAGGCCGACCGGCCAGTCGTCGTGCACGCCGCAACGGTCAAGGGCAAGGGCTTCGCTGCCGCTGAAGAGGGCGGCCTCGAGGGCATGGAGACCTGGCACGCGGCCAAGCCCCGTTCGATCATCAACGGTGCGCCCGCGCCGAAGCTCGAGGTCGTCGAGCCTGTCGCGCCACCGCCGCCGCAATACACCGCGGTGTTCGGCAACGCGATGGTCGACGAAGTGCGGCGCGACCGCCGGATCGTTGGCATCACCGCCGCGATGAACTCAGGTACCGGCCTCAACATCCTGCAAAAGGCCGAGCCCGACCACTACTTCGACGTTGGCATCGCCGAGCAGCAGGCGCTGCTGTTTGCCTCTGGCCTGGCACTTGAGGGTCTCAAGCCGGTCGCCGCGATCTACTCGACGTTCCTGCAGCGTGGCTTCGACCAGATCGTCCACGACATCTGCCTGCAGGAGCTAGATGTGGTGCTCGCGATGGATCGCGCCGGCCTCGTCGGTGACGACGGGCCCACGCACCACGGCGTGTTCGACATCGCCTACCTGCGCTGTCTGCCAAACATCACGCTCGCCGCACCACGCGATGAGGCCGAGCTGCTCCACCTGCTCCGCACCGCTGTCACGCACGGCGGGCCGTTCGCGCTGCGCTACCCCCGCGGCGAGGGCGTTGGGGTTGAGCTGCCGTTGCCCCGCGAGGTGACCCCGATCACCGTCGGCCGTGGAGCGCTGCTGCGCACAGGCTCGCGCGTAGCCCTCGTCGGCTACGGCACCGGCGTGCAGAAGGCACTACAAGCCGCAGACCTGCTCGCCGAAGAGGGGCTTGAAGTGACCGTCGCCGATGCGAGGTTCGCCAAGCCGCTCGATATGGACCTGATCGGCACGCTTGCCGATGACCACGAGCTGCTCGTGACACTCGAAGAGGGCTGCCTGCCCGGCGGGTTCGGGTCGGGAGTGCTCGAGGCGCTGGCCGAGCGCGACGCAGGTCACATGCCGAACGTGATGCGAGTCGGTGTGCCCGACCGCTTCGTCACCCACGGCAAACCGGCATTGCTGCATGAGGAGATCGGCTACACCGGCAAGGCCGTAGCCAAGCGCGTGCTCGCCGCAATCGCGGCAGGCGCCGGTAACCCTCTTCCCGCGTAGCGCCGCTAGTAGACGCCCTGGGCCTCGGCCCAGGTCACCGCATCTGCGTACGCGGCTAGCGCGGAGGCGGATCTGCCGCGAGGTACCTGCCCGCGTTCGCACGTGATGGCCGCTTCGAGCGCCGTACCCATCGGGCCCTCACGGTCAATCAGGGCGGCGCAGATCTTCCGGTCGAGCGGTAGCTCGTCGAGCACCTCTTGCATCGGCCTACCGGCCAGGGCGTCAGAGATCGACAGCAGGCCGACAGAGAAGTAGGCGTCGGGCTCGGCTGCGCCGTGCTCGATCGCGATCAGCTCGCATGTGCGGGCACGGATGAGTGCGGTGGGCAGCAGCGGACCCTTCTGCTCGTCGATGCCGCCCATCAGCAGCACGAGCGCCCACTGGCGCACGGTGCGCAGCCCGAGCATGGTCATCGCGTGCCGCACCGAGACGATCCGGTGGGGCAGAGACAGAGCAGCGGAGTTGAGGTACCTGAGTAGGCGAAGGCTGAGCTCAGGGTCCGTCTTGAGCGCGAGCTCAACGGCCTCGAAGCCTGCATCTGCGTCCGCTGGCTCCGCGGCGGCACGCAGCCGTCCGACGCTCGCCGCCTGGGGGCCGGCACCTTCGACATGCTCGGGGCGGCAGAAGTAGAAGCCTTGAAAGAGAGTTGCCCCGGCGTTCAGTGCCCAGGAGTGCTCCTCGTGGTCCTCGACCTTCTCTGCCAGCACCTTCTTGCCGCGAGCGACCAGCCGCCTGATCATCGGCTCGACCTCGCGGCGCTCTCCCGCGCGGAGGTCAACCTTCACGAAGTCTGCGACCTCGAGCATCGCGTGGTTGCTCTCGTCGAGGATGAAATCGTCGAGGGCAATCTGGTAGCCGGCCTTGCGCAGGCCTTTGAGGCGCAAGATCAGCTCAAACGACGGCTTGTGGTCCTCGAGGAGTTCCAGCACGGTGCCGTGCGGCGGCAACGGCAGGGGATCGAACTCAAAAAGAAATCGCTCGCTGACGTTGATCCACGCCCGGTGTTTTCCTACCGCAGTTTCGAGTCCGACTTCGGCGAACGCCGCTGCCAAGACCTGGCATGTGGCGTGCTCGGCATTTGGAACCTCTCCGGCCTCGTCACGCTTTCCGCGGAACAGCAACTCATAGCCACGGACCTTGCCCTCGGCGTCCATGATCGCCTGCCTGGCGAAGAGGACCTGCACCGGGACCGGGCCGTCGTGGTCCGATGTAGGCGCAGCGGCCATCGATGGGGCCTACGCGACGGCTTGGAGGTTGGCGTCAGCCCACGCGAGCGCTTCCACGTGCATCACCGCAAGCTCGTTGGCCGGCAGCGACACGAGAGCAACTTCGTCCCAGGCGCCGCGCTCACATGCCTCCGCCATCTCGAGCGCCCGTCCCTTGCCGCCTTCGCGACTCAGGAGCGCCGCGACGACATCGTCGGCAAGCGGCAGATCCTCTAGCGCAGCTTCCATCGGCATGTGCAGCAGCGCATCAGCGATCGACATCATGCCGGCGAAGAAATAGCTGGCGGTGTCATCGGCGTGCAGTCGCTCCGCGACCATTTCGCAGAGTCGTCCGCGCGACAGGGCGGTGGAGAGCAGCGGGCTGCGGCTATCTCCGAGGCCGGAAAGCACAAGCATGGTCGCCCACTGCCGCACGGTGCGTGGGCCGAGCAACACGATTGCCTGGCGGACAGACCGAATCTCGTGGCGCAGCGAGAACGCCGCCGAGTTGACGAACCGCATCAGCCGCAAGCTGAGCGCTGGATCGAGCGCGATGGCGCTCTCAAGGGCGTCGACGTCGCCATCGGGAGCCTGGGTGATTGCAGCAGCGAGGCGTACGGCGCCGAGGCTCGCCTCGGGCACCGTCCCGGTCACTTCGCGCGGGGTGGAGATGAACTCTCCCTGGAAGATTTCGAATCCGGACTCAACGCAGATGTCACGGAGCGCGTGCGTGTCTACGCCGAAGGCGACTGGCCGCACATCCCGTCCCTTGAGGAAGGAGACGATCGTCTGCATCTGCAGCGGCGCGAGGCTGGCTGCATCCAGCTTGGCGATCGCGCAGTACGGCATCAGCTGGTTAGCACCAGGCTGGCCGGCGTAGCCGTCGAGCGCCAACTGATAGCCGTGCTCTGAGAGTCGCTGCACGCGCTCGACGAGGCGCTCATCGGGCTCGCGTGCGGCCGCGAGTTCAAGCACGACGCGGTCTGGCCCGAACGGCAGGGGGTCCATCTCCAGCAAGAACTCGCTGGTGACGTTCAGATACGCAGGCGCACCCGCGGTAGCCGTGTCGAGCCCGAGCTCGCTCAGGGCACTCACGGCGATCTGCGAAGTGGCCGCGTGAGGGCTTGTGGGCATCTCGCCGCGGTAGAACAGCTCGTAGCCGACCAGATGGTCGTGCACGTCGACCAGTGGCTGGCGTGCGAACAGGACCTCCGGTGCGGGACCGGGGAGGTCGTCAGGGGGGATTTCGGCCGCAAGACCCATTACCGCCCGTATGTTCGGCCAGAATCGCTCAATCCTGAGATCACCTGTGATACCGGCGCGAACAAACGTTCGGCATCGAAATGAATGGCCGCAGAAAGAGAAACGGCCCACACTGGGTGTAGGCCGTTTCCGGGGAGGAGAGATACTGCTATGTGTCGTATGTGGGACCGACCTGTGGGCCGGCGGGCGATGAGGTGAAATCTTGTTGCTTCGCTCGGTATTCCGAGCCCACACCGCTTCGACAATGTGCATAGTGACGTACACACGTTCGGGTGTGTGTGAGTGGAGGCACACTAACGTACATATGTTCGCATTTTGCTGGGCGGCTACCTTTCCTGCGTGCCGCAAACGAGGCTCGACACCTTGCTGTTCGACCGTGGTTTGTTCCCGTCACGGTCACGTGCTGCCGCCGCGGTGATGGCGGGCGAGGTACGCGTTGGCGATCAGCAGAAGCTGATCGACAAGCCCGGTCAGCAGGTCGACGATCAGGTCGCGGTGCACATCGCCGAGCGTCCGCGGTACGTCTCCCGCGGCGGGGAGAAGCTGCGAAACGCCCTGGATGCCCTCGGGCTGCCAGTCGAGGGGCGCACCGCCATCGACGTAGGCGCCTCCACCGGCGGCTTTACGGACTGCCTGCTTCAGGCGGGGGCCGATCGGGTGATTGCGCTGGATGTCGCTTACGGCGAGCTCGATTGGTCGATCCGCAACGACGAGCGGGTCGTAGTGGTCGAACGGACCAACGCTCGGCACCTTCAAGACGGTGACCTCGAGTTCGCTCCCGACCTTGCGGTGTGCGATGTGAGCTTCATCTCGCTGTGCAAAGTGCTGCCCGCAGTCGTGCCTCAGCTCGCGGACAGGCATGATGTGCTGGCGATGGTCAAGCCGCAGTTCGAGGTTGGGAAGGGCAGGGTCGGCTCAGGAGGGGTCGTCCGTGACCCTGCGCTGCGCCGCGAGGCGATCGAGACTGTCGCCCGTTTCCTCGGCGACCAGTGTGGGTCTGTGGTGATGGGTGCGGCATCGTCTGGGCTCCCTGGGCCCAAGGGCAATCGCGAAACGTTCTTGTGGCTCGCAGAGGCTGGGCGCTCCGGGGGGCTCAGCGCCGAGCAGTTCAGTTCGGTGCTCGATGAGATCGAGCCAGTGGGGGCCGGCGCATGAGCGACCGCCGGGCGACAGTCCTGACCCACGGGCGTCCAACGCAGACAGACAAGGCGATCGAGGACCTCAGGCTCGCGGCCGTCAAACACGGCTGGACGCTCAGGTTCGACCCCGAAGAGGTCTCAAAGCACGGCCTGCAGCCGGCTGACGGACTCGAGCTCGGCGTCGAGCTCTCTGACGACGTGGACCTTTGTTTCGCGCTCGGCGGTGACGGCACGATCCTCAAAGGGCTTCGCCGTTACGCGGGCACGAGCGTGCCCGTGTTCGCAGTCAACTTCGGCGAGGTCGGCTTCCTCGCAACTATCGACCCCGACGAGGTCGGCGAAGGGTTCGAGCGGGCTCTGACCGGCGACTACGACGTGCTCACGCTCCCTGCGCTGGCGGTGGAGCTTCCAAGCGGCTCTTTCGCTGCGATCAACGACGTTTCGTTTCATCGCAAGGTCGGCGAGCGGGTCGCGACGCTGGCCTACGCGATCGGCGGGCAGGAGGTCGGAAGCGTTCGGTGTGACGGCGTGGTGATTGCCACGCCTGCTGGGTCCACCGGCTACAACCTCGCCAACGGAGGCCCCGTGATGGCATGGGGCGTGGAGGGCTACGTGGTGTCGTTCATCGCGCCGCA
>CAZLKZ010000008.1:23594-31522 GCA_964560235.1 uncultured Conexibacter sp.
GACTACTCGACGTCGTCGCTGATCTATCAGTTCTCCGGCCGCCTGAAGTCGGGCGGCAAGTACGAGGCCGGCTACGGCGAGAAGCTGAGCAAGAAGAAGTCGGGGACGTGGAAGCAGAAGGGCGAGAAGGTCACGTTCACCGGCGGCATGTGGAAGCTGCTGGCTGGCAAGGTGATCGTGCGCGAGGGCAAGAAGCCTGGCTTCCAGCTGACCGAGAAGAAGAACCCCAACTCAACGGGGCTCAGTTGTTATCCCAAGGGTGGGTAGCCCGGTCAGAGACGGTCGCGCAGCCGGGTGCATCCCGAGGCGCGTTTCGGCATAGGTCCTTCGCTGTCGCTCGCACTGAGAGTCGCGTTCCAGCAGCGGCCGTCGAGAGTGACCTCGTAGGTAGCGGTCCCGCTTCCCGAATCGTCCGAGACTCGGCATGCCCAAACGTCCGGTTCGGTCGTCCTCGAGCACGCGCCCACAAGCGCGGCTGAGCCAGTCTCGCGCTCCAGCGACTGGTGCAGGCTGTTCGTCGAGGCCGGCACGGGCATGAACAGGTAGACCACAACGCAGAGGCCCAATGCCGCAAAAACGGTGGCTGCGAGAATCCGCCCAGCTAGCCGGAAAACCACGAGCACGGCAGCAATGGCGCTAACTGCGTATGTCGTGAGATAGAGCGGTCCCCATGCACCAGTCTCGTCTGTGCTGCCGATCAACAAGGACGCGAGACAGAGCGTGCCTGCCGCGACAAGAGCGATGCGCATCGCGGCAGCGTAGTTTCGGTCGCTGGGAACCTCCTGAGAGATATCGAACACATGTTCGTCCGGCGCGGTCTGTAGACCTCGCCGCATGCTTTACGAGCTTCGGGTAGAGAACCTCCTGCTGATCGAGCGCGCAGAGCTGCGCCTGGGGCCAGGCCTGAACGTGCTCACCGGCGAGACCGGCGCCGGAAAGACGGTGCTGGCCTCAGCACTTGACCTGCTGCTGGGCGGTCGGGCCAAACCGGCTGTCGTTCGGCCCGGCGCAGCGGAGGCGTACGTTGAAGGCGCAGTCGAGCTCGATGATGCTCTTCGGGCCGAGCTCGGCGACTTGATCGCGCCCGATGCTGATGAGCTGCTGCTCGCTCGGCGGGTGTCGGCCGAGGGGCGTTCGCGGGCTCTGATCAATGGCCGCACGGTCACGGCCGCGGAGCTGCGCGAGGTTGCTAGCGGACTGATCTCCTTTTACGGACAGCACGAGCACCGCAGGCTGATGCTCGGCTCTGCGCAGCTCGCGACGCTCGACGCCGCCTGCGGAGATGGTCACGAGGCACTGCTCGAACAGATGCGTGAGGCGTTCGCTGCACTTCGTGACTGCGAAGCGCGCTTGGCGGATCTCCGCGAACTCTGCGGTGCGCGCGAGCGTGAGCTCGACCTGCTCGCGTTCGAGATCGACGAGATCGACTCCGTGGCCCCGAGCGAGGCCGAAGAGGCGCAGCTGGCCGCAGGGCGTGAACGGCTTCGCCATCACGTCGCGTTGTCTGGCGCTGCCCAGGGTGCTGCCGCAGCGCTCGACACCGAGGACCAGGGCGCGCTCCACGCGCTTTCTTCGGCAGCAAGTGCCATCGGTGCGGTGGCTGAGCACGACGGCGCGCTGGCAGAGGTTGCCGCCCGCCTGGACGGCCTCTTGATCGAGGCTGGGGACCTTGCCAGCGAGCTGCGCATGTACAGCGAATCTCTCGATGCCGAGCCCGGAGTGCTCGAGGCGACCGAAGAGCGGCTTGCAGCATTCGAGCGCCTACGGCGCAAGCACGGGGGCACGATCGAAAGCGTGCTCGCGCACGCCGAGCGGTGCCGCAGTCGTCATGCGGAACTAGAAAGCGCCGAGTTCGAGCAGGAGGCCGCGGAGCAGGAGCACGCTGCCGCGTTGGCGCAGGTCAACGAAATGGCGGGTGTGCTCAGAGCCGCGCGCCGCGAAGCAGCCGGCCGGCTTGCAGCGGACGTACGTGAGCGCCTCGATGAGCTGTCCATGCCGGGTGCCGGGTTCGAGGTGGCCTTCACCGAGGTCGAGCCGGGCGCGAAGGGCACAGATGGTGTGGAGTTCATGATCGCCCCTAACCCCGGTGTCGCTCCGTCGCCTTTGCGCGACACAGCCTCCGGCGGCGAGCTTTCACGAGTGATGCTCGCGCTGCTCGGTGCTGCTAACGCCGAGGCTCGCGGCGTGCTCGTGTTCGATGAGATCGACGCTGGCATCGGCGGGCACACCGCGCGCGCGGTCGGCGAGCAGGTCCGAGGCCTGGCCGAAGGCCGGCAGGTCGTGTGCATCACCCACCTCCCGCAGGTCGCGGCCTTCGCCGACACGCACTTCTCGATCAGCAAGGACAACACGCTCGATCAGGCGCTGACCACGGTGACGCGGCTCGACGGCGACGACGTGATCGATGAGCTCGTGCGGATGCTCGGGGCCGCCGAGGACGACACGGGGGCACGCAAACACGCCCGCGAGCTGCGGAAGCTCGGGGCGCTCACGCCCGCTCACAGCGTCCTCGGCTGACTCGCGTACCCGAGGTACGCGTCGCAGCCTGCGTCCTTGCGAGCGCGCACGATCGCTCCCTCGGGCTTCGGTCAAATTAGGGAGCGCCGACACCACCACCAGCGCCGGCGCTCACAGCTGGAACGTGCCGCTCGAGGCCTTAGTGACGACCGAGTCGGCCCGGGCTCAGGTGAGTTAGCGCTTCATACCCGCACTAAGTCACCCAAACTCGCCCAGCCCTGGGGAACCAGCCCGCTACGAGCCCTCAGGCTGCAGGTCGATCGCGACGCTGTTGATGCAATACCGGAGTCCGCCTCGATCCTTGGGGCCGTCGTCGAACACGTGGCCCAAGTGGCCGCCGCAGGCCGAACACACGACCTCGGTACGGATCATCCCGTGCGATGTGTCTCGCACGGTCTCAACCGCACCCGCGTCGATCACGTCGCTGAACGAGGGCCATCCGCACCCGTGGTCGAACTTGTCACCCGAGGTGAACAGCTCCGTTCCACAGCCGGCGCATCGGTACACACCGGGAGTGGTGGTATCCACGTACTCGCCGGTGAAGGGTCGCTCCGTGCCTTGCTGACGGAGCACCGAGTACTGCTCGGGCGTCAAATCTTCACGCCACTGCTCGTCACTGCGAACTACTTTCCGCATCTTGCAGGGAACCTCCGATTGGGTCGCTGCACACAAGGGTAGGCCGTCCGCGAAGGCCTCTACTGTGCGCGCAGCGCTCCTCGCTGTTCGTCCTTACACTCCTCAAGGAGACCCGTGCCAGCAAGCCCACGAAAGACCCGGTACATCTTCGTCACAGGCGGGGTTGTCTCGTCTCTCGGAAAGGGCATAGCCGCCGCCTCTATCGGCCGGCTCCTGGTCTCAAAGGGCTTCACGGTCGGGATCCAGAAGTTCGACCCGTACATCAACGTCGATCCCGGCACGATGTCGCCGTACCAGCACGGCGAGGTCTTCGTGACTGAGGACGGCGCCGAGACCGACCTCGACCTCGGTCACTACGAGCGCTACACCGACAGCAACGCGAGCCGCGCGTCGAACGTCACGGCAGGCGGCATCTACAACTCGGTCATCAAGCGCGAGCGCCGCGGCGACTACCTCGGTGCAACCGTGCAGGTAGTCCCGCACATCACCGACGAGATCAAGCACCGCATCCGCGTTCTCGGCGAGGCAGGCGACGTCGACTTCGTCATCACGGAGATCGGCGGCACCGTCGGCGACATCGAGTCCCTGCCGTTCCTGGAAGCCATCCGCCAGTTCCCGGTCGAGGCAGGCCGCCGCAACTGCATGTTCCTGCACCTCACCCTCGTGCCCTACATCGGGCATGCCGGCGAGCTCAAGACGAAGCCGACCCAGCACTCGGTCAACGAGCTGCGCCGCATCGGTATCCAGCCCGACATGCTGCTCTGCCGCGCTGAGAACGAGCTGGAGATGTCGATCCGCAAGAAGATCGCGCTGTTCGCCTCACTGCCCACCGAGGCCGTCATCTCCGCGATCGACGTCGACAACATCTACAAGGTGCCGCTCTGGTACGCCGACCAGGGCGTGGACGATTTCATCTGCGATCACTTCGGCATCGAAGGTGCCCCGGCCGCCGAGCTCGGCGACTGGAAGGCGCTCATGGACGTCTCCGATCGCTCGACGCAGCCGGTAAAGATCGCGCTCGTCGGCAAGTACGTCGACCTCGAGGACGCATACAAGTCGGTCACCGAGGCGCTGCATCACGCAGGCCTTCACCACGAGTGCCGGATCAGCATCGACTGGGTCGATGCGGAGGCTCTCACCGACGACAAGACCGCAGCCGAACGCCTGCAGGGCGCCGACGGCATCCTCGTTCCGGGCGGCTTCGGCGGCCGCGGAATCGAGGGCAAGATCCGCGCTGTGCGGGTTGCACGCGAGCAAGACATTCCGTTCCTTGGCATCTGCCTAGGGATGCAGGTCGCCGTCTGCGAGTTCGCGCGCAACCAGGCCGACATGGATGGGGCAAACTCGACCGAGTTCGATCCCGAAACGCCATGGCCGGTGATCGATCTCCTTCCCGAGCAGAAAGAGGTCGCAGAGCTCGGCGGCACGATGCGCCTCGGCGCCGACCCCGTAAAGGTCCACGAAGGCACACGCGCCCGCGAGATCTACGGCGAGGCCGTCGTCTACGAGCGCCACCGCCACCGCTACGAGGTGTCGATCAGCCTGCGCAAGCGGCTCGAATCAGCCGGCCTCGTCGTGTCCGGCACTTCGCCAGATGAGCGTCTGGTCGAGATGGTCGAGCTGGCCGACCACCCGTTCTTCGTCGCCTCTCAGGCTCACCCGGAGTTCAAGTCGCGCCCCGAGCGCCCTGCGCCGCTGTTCGGTGCCTTCGTCGGTGCTGCCTTGAACCGCGCAGTCGACTCAGGCGAGGGCGACGTCAAGGTCACCCGCTCGAGCACTGAGCACGCCGAAGCGCTGTGACGCAGGACCCCGCTTCGGTAAGGCCGGTCGTCTCAGATCGGCTCGCCGAGCGGGTTGACGAGCTGCTGTTGGAACTCTGTTCGATCCCATCGCCGTCGGGAAGCGAGGGGGCGGTCCGCGACCGAGTTGCGACGATCGCAGCGGGTGCAGGGTTTTCGGAGCGATACATCGACGACGCCGGCAACCTCTGGCTCGGCCGAAGCGACTCCGCCGCGGGGCCGCGCACAGTCCTGTGCGGCCACCTCGACACCGTCGAACACACGGGCATCGAGATCGTCCCGGTTATCGTTGACGACGGCTGGGAGAACGCCAACGAGGCGATTCTGGGCGCTGACAACAAGGCTGCCCTCGCCGTCATGCTGGCCGCTGCCGAGGAACTGAACCGGACTCGCCCCGACCTGCTGCACACGGTTGAGCTCCTCTTCACCACAGGTGAGGAACAGGCGCTCGAGGGCGCCAAGCAGCTCGATCCCGAGCGCCTGCGTGACGCGAGCGTGTTCATCTACGACCACGCCACCCCGATCGGGGAAGTGATCGCTGCTGCGCCGAGCTACTTCCGAATCGACGCGACATTCGAGGGGAAGGCCGCGCACGCCGGCATCAGTCCCGAGCACGGACGCTCCGCCGTCCGCGCGGCTGCTCGAGCGGTCGCGTCGATGCCGCACGGCCGCATCGACGCCGGCACCACAGCCAATGCCGCCCGGGTTGACGGCGGAGCCCTAGCGGGCACGAACATCGTGCCTGCGCGCTGCGACGTGCGCTGCGAGGTTCGGTCACTCGACCCTGCGCGGGCTACCGAGGTGGTGCAGCAGGTCACAGACGCATTCCAGGACGCGGCTGGCCAGCCCGGCGAGGAGTGTGACCTCGTCATCACGACCGAGCTGCAGTTCGCTGCCTACCGACACGAACCGAAATCTCCGCTCGTCGCCCGCGTATCGGAGGCTCTGGACCGGTGTGGGCACGGTGTGCGCCTGATTGAGAGCGGGGGCGGCTCGGATGCAAACGCGCTGATGGCGATGGGCGTCCCGGCTATCTGCGTCGCGAACGGCACCGAGCATCCGCACGAGCCGACCGAGCGTGTGTCGCGCAGCGCGCTCCGCGACATGACCGCCTTCACGCTCGCGCTGCTCGGTGCTTGAAGGCTGATTTGCAGGTCACGCGGCACTGCGCAGCGAACATAAGCCGCGGAGATGCCGCTAGAAGTCACGCCCGAACGGCTCGGTGCAGTTTTCGCCGAGCAACTGCAGGAGTTCCTCGCCCACATGGAGTTTGAGCGCGGTCGCTCGCGCAACACCATCGAGGCCTACCGCAGCGACCTCGCACAGCTGGGCGAGTACTTCCTCGAGCATGACGTATCGCTGCTCGAGGCCACTCACACCGAGCTCGTCGGCTACTTCGAGCAGATGGTGCGCTCGGGCGCGCGCACGTCGACCGTGCAACGCAAGACAGCGGCCGTCAGGACCTTCTACCGGTACCTGCGCGCCGAGGAGCTGCTCGAACACGATCCGACCGCCGATCTGCGGTCGCCCAAGCCGGAGAACAAGCTGCCTGATGTGCTCAGCCATCAGGAGGTCGAGGCCATGCTCGAGCGGTGCGCGACGGACACGCCCGCAGGCCTGCGCGACCGCGCGGTGCTCGAAGTGCTTTACGGATGCGGGCTGCGTGCCAGCGAGGTCGTGGACCTGGAGCCGGCCGACATCAATGTGGAGCTCGGCGTACTGCGCGCGACCGGCAAAGGGGAGAAGACTCGGATCGTCCCGTACGGAAGGGCGGCCCACGACGCTCTCTGCAACTACATCCTCAACGGCCGCCCGCACCTCGTCTCCGACAAGGAGACACCGCAGCTCTTCGTCACTTCGCAGGGGCAGAAGATCACTCGCCAGCACGTCTACAAGCTCGTCACAGGCTCGGCCCGCCACGCAGGGATCGAGCGCCGGGTAACCCCGCACACCCTCCGTCACACCTTTGCTACCCATCTGCTCGCAGGTGGATGTGATCTACGGATCGTGCAGGAGATGCTCGGGCATTCGGACGTCAGCACGACGCAGATCTACACGCACCTTTCACACGAGCGCGTGCGCAACGTGTACTACGAGTCGCACCCGCGCTCGTCGGCCGCTGCATAGCCGCGGCTAGTCTGGCTCCCGTGCCGGAGCTTCCAGAGGTCGAAACGATCAGGCGCGGCCTGGTGCCTGTTTTCGTCGGCAAGCGGCTCGACTCCCTCGAGATCAGCGACGCGCGCTGGTGCGACCCTCAGCCGCCCGCGCTGCTCGCCGACGCCCTCGTTGGCCGCACTATCGGTGACCTATCTCGGCGCGGCAAATATCTCATCGCATCGACCACCGACGACCGCCACTTGGTGATGCATTTGAGGATGACCGGCACGTTGCTGGTGGACCCCGGCCCAGACGTTCGGTTCAGCCGGGTGGTGTTCGGTCTGGGTGGACACAGCGTGCACTTCTGCGATCCGAGGCGGTTCGGTACAGGGATGCTGGTGCTCGGCGACGAGTCGCTCGACGAGTACTTCTCGACACGACTCGGCATCGAACCCCTGCTCGACGGGGCGCTAACCGGCGCTGAGATGCATGCGCTGACCCGCGGCCGCAGGACCCCGATCAAGGGCTTCCTGCTCGATCAGAGGCGCATCGCCGGTGTTGGCAACATCTACGCCGACGAGGCGCTGTTCTCAGCGGGCATCCATCCGCTCCGGCAGGCAGGCACCTTGAACCGGCCCCAATGCGAGCGGCTCGCGGCTGAAGTTGTCGCGGCGCTGCAGCGGGGACTCGCTGCGGGAGGCGCAACGATCGACGACTTCCGCCACCCGGACGGGGTCAGCGGCGCGTTTCAGAACGAGTTCCGCATCCATCTGCGCAAAGGTGAGCCGTGCATCAACTGCGGGCGGACCGTCCGCAAGATGGTTGTCGCAGGGCGAGGCACCTATGTGTGCGAAAGCTGCCAGCCGCGGCCGCGCAAGC
>CAZLKZ010000008.1:31622-35138 GCA_964560235.1 uncultured Conexibacter sp.
GCGGTTTCGTCGTACCCGCCGAGCAGCTTGCCGTCGATCATCACCTGGGGCAGCGTCATCATGCCGGTCTCTTCAACCAGCGCCATCAGCCTGTCCGGATCGCTTGACAGATTGATTTCCTCGTACGCGATGCCGCGCTTGTCCAGCAGTGCCTTTGCGCGCACGCAGTACGGGCACATGTTCTTGGTGTAGACGATGACCTCAGCCGCCATAGCCCTTCACGGTAGTGCCCGGTTCAGCGGGGTCTGTTGATCGTGTCACGCTCGGTGGAGGTCGAGGCGATCGTGCTGCGGTCGATGCGCTACGGCGAGGCCGATCGCATCCTGCATCTCTACAGCCTTGAACGTGGGCGCATCGGCGCGATCGCCAAGGGAGTGCGCAAAGCACGCAGCCGATTTGGCGGACGGCTGGAGCCTCCGGCGCGGGTCAAGCTTGGCCTGCACCAAGGCCGTTCTGATCTGTACACGGTCACCGCGGTAGAGACGATCGCTGCGTATCCGCGGCTGCGTGAGAGTCACCGCACCCTCGACAGCGCATCCCGCGCCTGCGACGCCGTGTCGCGCATGTTCGGAGATGGGGAGCCCTCGCCTCCGGTGTACAACCTGCTGGCGAACATGCTGTCGCTGCTTGACTCGGGCGGCGCCGAACACGCTGGCCCTTCCACGCAGATCGCGTTCAGGCTCAAGCTGCTGCTCGCGTCCGGCCTGACCCCGCACCTCAGCAGCTGCGCGTCTTGCGGAGCCGTCGATGGGCTGCAGGGCTTCTCGGGCGCCGAAGGCGGGGTGGTTTGCGAGGACTGCATGGACGGTGGCTTCCCGATCGGCGACGGAGTGCACCGGCTCTTGTCCGACGCACTGGCGACGCCGCTCGCGCAGACGCCGCAGGAGGAGGACCCGGTCACGCTGCGGCTCGCAGATCGAGTCGTGACAGTCATGGCCGAGCATCACGGCCACGTCCGGCTGCGCAGCGCGCTGGAGGACGCTGCGCTCGCCGGTCTGTAAGGCTCAGGCCATGGAAGCTGACGCGCCGAAAGGGCCTGTTGCAAGCTCGTTCGCCGAGCGTATGCAGGCGCTCGAAGAGCGCGAGCTGAGCCCTCTGGCAGCACGCTCGTATCCCTCACGGCGAGCACGCGAAGAATCCGACTGCTCGCTGCGCACTCCGCTCCAGCGCGACCGCGACCGCATCGTGCACTCCAAGGCGTTCAGGCGGCTGAAAGGCAAAACTCAGGTGTTCATCGCGCCTGAGGACGATCACCATCGCACGCGCCTTACACACACGGTTGAGGTCACGCAGATCTCGCGCACGGTCGCCCGCGCGCTGTCGCTCAACGAGGACCTGACAGAGGCCATCGGGCTCGGGCACGATCTCGGCCACACACCGTTCGGTCATCTCGGCGAGTCGGTGCTCGACGAGTGCCTGACCGAGCGCTACGGAACCCAGTTCAAGCACTTCGAGCACTCGCTCCGGGTAGTCGACGTGATCGAGCGCGACTACACGGGCCTCAACCTCACAGACGACGTGCGCGACGGCATTCTGTGCCACTCGGGACGCTCGCCCCAGCCGCGCACCTTGGAGGGCGCAATCGTCCGTGTAGTGGACCGCGTGGCCTACATCAACCACGACATCGACGACGCGCTACGAGCCGGAGTGCTGGACGAGGGTCAGATACCTGAGCGGCCTCTCGAGATCTTGGGGCGCACCGGATCGCAGCGGATCGACGCGCTCGTCCACGACCTCGTCGAGCACTCCGCGAAGGCTGAGGCCATCGTGCAAGGCGAGGAGGCCGCGGCGGCGATGGACGAGCTGCGCACCTTCATGTTCGACGAGGTCTACCTCGGGCCGCAGGTGCTCGCTGAGCAGGAGCGCATCGTGAACGTGCTGCGCGCGCTGTTCTGGCACTTTGCCGAGCATCCCGACACGATCCCGGACGGTGGCGGGGCACCGGGGGCGAGCGAGGCACAGCGAGTAGCCGACTATCTGGCTGGCATGACCGATCGCTTCTGCCTGCGCGCGTTCCAGGAGCTGTCCTTGCCTCATTCTGTTCCAGAATGAGGCAAGGATTCATCGAAGGAGCGCGGTCCTTCGATGGTGCGCAGGCAAAGCCCGAGTAGATTGCAGGGCAGTGCCCCGCTACGCCGATGACAGCCGCGACAAGGTCCGTGAAGCGGCCGACATCGCCGACCTGATCGGTAGTCGCGTCGAGCTGCGCCGGGCAGGCCCGGGCCGGATGAAAGGCCTCTGCCCGTTCCACGACGAGCGGACGCCCTCTTTCTCGGTCAACACTGCCGAGGGCTTCTACCACTGCTTCGGCTGCGGCAAGAGCGGTGATGTGTTCACGTGGGTGCAGGACATCGAGGGACTCGACTTTGTCGGCGCACTCGAGGCGCTCGCCCAGCGTTACGGTGTGCAGCTCGAGGTGGCCGACGAAGACCCGCAGGCCGCAGAGAAGAGGGAGAAGCGCGAGCGCCTGATGGCGCTGATGGAGCGGGCGACGGCGTTCTACGAGCGCTGCCTCTGGGAGACCGACGAGGCCAAGACCGCCCGTGCCTACCTCGCCGAGCGTGGCCTTTCCGAAGAGGTGCTGCGCAAGTTCCGCGTCGGGTACGCGCCCAGCGCGTGGGACACGCTTATGAACGCGGCACGGCGCGAGAAGTTCTCCAACCAAGAGATCTACGAAGCCGGCCTGGTCATCCGGTCGCAAAGCAACGGCAGGCTCTACGACTTCTTCCGCCGCCGGATCATGTTCCCGCTCGCGGACCGCCGGGGCCGCGTCATCGGTTTCGGCGCGCGCAAGATGGACGGCGACAACGATCCGCGCAAGTACGTCAACACGTCAGACAGCGAGCTGTTCCACAAGAGCGACGTCGTCTACGGCCTCCACATCGCTCGCCAGAGCGCCGCGAAGGCGGGGGAGACGATCGTCGTCGAGGGTTACACCGATGTGCTGATGCTCAACCAGGCGGGCATCGAGAACGTGGTTTGCTCGATGGGGACCGCGCTGACTGAGAAGCAGCTGTCCGAGCTGTCGAAGCTCGGCGACCGCGTGCTGCTCGCGATGGACTCCGACAGCGCAGGGCAGAAGGCGATGCTGCGCGCCGAAGAGGTCGCGCGCGGCAAGAACATCAGCCTGCGCGTGGTGCAGATGCCCGACGGCCTAGACCCTGCTGATCTCGCCCAGCAGCGCGGACCCGATGCCGTGCGCGAGGCCGTTGCGGAGTCCGTGCCCTTCGTTCGATTCCGTGTGGAGGCCGAGCTGGAGGCAGGGGACACGACCACGGCCGAAGGCAAGGACGCTGTGATCGCGGCGCTGCGCCCTGTCTTTGCGGCGGTGCCGCCGAGCGCGCTCCGCGAGGAGCTGATTGAGCTAGTTGCAGAACGGTTGGACCTTCAGCCCGCGATGGTCTCGTCCTGGGTGACCACCTCGGGCGCAGCAGGCAGTGGCGCGCCCGCCCCGAACCGGCAACGGCCCGCCGCGGACGAGACGGTGGCGGCGCCGCAGAGGCCCGCAGCGATGTC
>CAZLKZ010000008.1:35238-65827 GCA_964560235.1 uncultured Conexibacter sp.
GAAATGTCCGTGCCGCCAACAGACGTTGTGCTCGGTGCTCAGCTTGCAACGGTCGACATCACGGCGATCGATCGCCAGATGGAGAGGGCGAGGCAAGAGGGAACTGGCGGGATCGCAACCTTGCGTAAGCGCCGGGACGAACTCGTCGCACAAAGAGACGAGCTGATCGCCACCGCCCTCGAGCGCCGCTGACCGGCGCGGCCTGGACTCCGGGGGTGGGATTCGAACCCACAACCCTTCGATTAACAGTCGAATGCTCTGCCGTTGAGCTACCCCGGAATGGTGCTGGTGCGGCGCACCGAGCCACACCCTAGCCGGTGTATCGGCCTACAGGTCCGCTCCTTCAGCGCTCTGCAAGTTGCTGTACAAGCGTCGCGGCCCGGCCCGCTGGGTCGTGCTCGGTGTACCAGCTCGAGAACTCGCGAGCGCGGGCTCGCAGCCTCGGTTCGGACAAGGCTCTGATCACCGCTAGGCGCAGCGTCCGCTCGCTCAGGTTGCGACGGGGGATGCGGACTGCTGCTCCTGCCCAGTCGGCCCGCGCCGCGTTTTCGCCCATGTCGCCGGCCGCAGGCCAGATCACCGGTACCGACCCGTAGGCGAGCGCCTTGGCCATCGTGCCGTAACCGCCGTGGCAGATCGTGACGTCGGCCAGCGGCATCGCCTGATCGTAAGAGAGCCAGTCAACGACCGTGACGCCATCTGCCACCACTAGTGGCGAGGCAGGCTCGCGCCGGTTCGTGGTGAGCAGCAGGCGCACTGGGAGACCCCGAAGGGCACGCGCCGCCGTCGAGATGAGCCTGCCGTCGGGGTCGTGCGCCGTGGACGGCGCGACGAGCACCAGCGGGCGCTCATCGATCGGGATCTCGATCTGTGCCGTCGGTGGCTCCCACACGAGCGGGCCAACAACGTGGGTGTTCGGGCCGCGAGTCTCCCGTGGGTATTCCAGCTGCGGGAAGCTGCCAACGATCGCGAGTTGTTCGCTGATCCCGTTGTGGATCTGCGGCTGGCGGTGCAGTCCAACTCGCTCGCGTGTGTCGTTGAGATCGTCGCGGCCAAGTCTGCCGCCGCGCAACACGAGCGGGTGAAACAGGCCCCACCACGCTCTGCCTACTGCGCTCGCCGGATAGCGCGCACCGACCGAATAGGGCGGATGGCCGTAGTGCGGGCGCGGGTCCATGTGGGGGATGAGCGTGGCGACGGGTAGTCCCGACACCTCGCCCGCGAGCGCGGGCGCGATCGTGAGGATGTCCGACACGACGACGTCGGCACCGAAATCGGCGATTGCCTCAACGGTTATCGGCGTCGCCTTCTCGGCCGCCCTGAACGGTGCGATGAAAAACTCCTTGGTGTTCGGGTCGCCCGGGAACTCGGGGGCGGCGTAGAACCGCATCCCGAGCGCCTCGATCTCAGGCTGCCAACGCGTGTAGGTCTCGATCGCGACGTCGTGTCCGCGTGCGACGAGCTCCCGGCCGAGCGCGATGGTCGGGAACACGTGTCCCGCATCGCCGAACGCTGCGAGGAACGCGCGCAGAGGGCTCAGACCTGTTCAGCCAGTTCCGCGACCTTGCGGAGCTGGTCGATACGTGCGTCGCGGTCCCAGGCCATCGGCGTGATCAGCAGCGTGCCGGTGCCCGCAGCCTTGAACGCCCGCAGGCGCTCGCGCACGTGGTCTTCTGGGCCGCAGAGGGAGATCAGGTCGATCAGCTCGTCAGGGATGGCTGCCCCAGCCTCTTCCTTCTTGCCATCGAGGTAGAGGTCCTGGACCTTCTGGGCAGCGTCCTCGAACCCATACCTGCGCACCTGGGCGTTGTAGAAGTTCTTCTCGCGGCTGCCCATGCCCCCGATGTACAGCGCCAGGAACGGCCGCATCGCGTCGCGTGCGCCCTCGATGTCGTCGGTGATGTTCGCGTTGACCCCGGGCACGATGTCGATCTCGTCGATCGTTCGGCCGGCACGCTCCGCCCCAGCGCGCAGCGGCTCGGTGAGCACGTCCATGTGCTCAGGGCTCACGATCATCGGCAGCCAGCCGTCGGCGATCTCGCCGGTCAGCTCGGTGTTCTTCGGGCCGATCGATGCGAGATAGATCGGGATCTCGTCCTGCACGGTGCCGATCGTCAGCTTCAAGGCCTTGCCTGGCCCGTCCGGAAGCGGCAGCTGAACCGTGTCGCCGTCGAAAATGAGCCGCTCGCGCGACAACGCCTGCCGTACAGCCGCGACGTACTCACGGGTGCGCTTGAGCTGAGGCTGGAAACGCACGCCGTGCCAGCCCTCAGACACCTGTGGGCCTGACGGGCCAATGCCGAGGAGCATCCGGCCATCAGACAGCTGGTCCAGCGTCGCCGCCGTCATCGCGGTCATCGCCGGGCTGCGGCCAGGCATCTGGAAGATGGCCGAGCCGATCTTGATCTTCGTCGTCTGCGCGGCGACCCAGGCCAGCACGGTTGCGGCGTCGGACCCGTAGGCCTCCGCGGTCCACACGCTGTCGTAGCCGAGGCGCTCTGCCTCCTGCACGATCGCGAGCTGGTCCTCGCTGGAAAGTCCGAGCCCCCAGTATCCGATGTGAACGCCGAGCTTCATCGACTAGAGCCCCAGCTCACCGGGGCGCACGAACTGGATCTCGGGCACGATGCAGGCCGGCGAGAGAGTTAGGAGGAAGCGCACGGACTCAGCGATGTCCTCGGGACGGATCATGTCGGTCGCCTCGACACCGTTCGACTTCGCGAAGTCGGTCATCGGCGTGTCCACGAAGGCAGGGCAGAGGGCCGTGCTCTTGATGCCGTCGTTGGACAGCTCCTTGTTCATCGACTCCGTGAAGTTCACGAGAGCTGCCTTGGTAGCGGCGTAGACCGAGAGCCAAGCCTGGCCCGACTTGCCTGCGATCGAAGCGGTGTTGACGACCAAAGCGTTGCGGTGCTCGGCACCCGCCTCCCGCAGCATGTCGACGCTTTCGCGATAGAAGAGCACGGGCGAGCGCAGGTTGAGGTCGAGCATCATGTCGACACGCTTGGTCTGCATCTCACCGACTGCCGATCCGAAACCGACACCGGCGTTGTTGACCAGCACGTCGAGCCGGCCGAACTGCTCACGATGGGCCGCGACGACGCGCTTGACCTCGTCCTCTTCGCCCAGCATCGCGGGCAAGACCTGTACGTCGTAGCCCTTGTCGATAAGCGGCTGGGCAGCCGCCTCGAGCTTCTCGGGTCGGCGGGCCGACAGGGTCAGCCCGTAGCCGAGCTCCCCGAGTGTGTCCGCGACCGCCAAGCCGATTCCGCTTGACGCTCCGGTGACGATCGCTGCCTTGTCGGCCATGCCGTGCTCCTGTTCGATTGCTTGCTTCTGAGTGATCCGGCCCGGGTATCCAATCAGCCCTCTAGGCTTGCCGCATGGCCGCGCGTCTCCGAACGGTGTCGGCGGCGCTCCTGGTGGCCGCTTCGATCGCAGGATGTGGGTCGTCAAACGACGACTCAAAGGGCTCTGACAGCGCTGCTGCTCCCAAGGCCGTACCGGCTGCGCCAGCGAGCTCGTTCCCGTCTGTTGCCGGTAAGAAGGGCATCGAGGAAGTCCTGGCCGATGCGGTCACAGGTGGCCCAGAGCTTGCGCCGAGCGTCTCCGAGCTCGCTCCGGGGCCTAACCGGTTCGGGTTCGGGCTGTTCGACAATGACAGCGGCGAGATGCCGGCCGAGGATCAGGTGGCGATCTACATCGCCAAGGCCGACGGCACGGGGGCTAAGGGCCCGTACACCGCGCGCCGCGAGTCACTAGAGGTGCCTCCGGCGTTCCGTTCGCAGCAAACGGCCAACGACGCGACCCCGTTCGTGTGGGTCACGACGGTCCCGTTCTCCAAGCCCGGCGACTACGGCGCGATCGCCGTGGTCCGTCGTGGGGGTGAGCTGCTGGCGAGCAGCCCCGTACAGATCAAGGTCGGCAAGAAGGGGTCTGGTCCGCCGAACGTCGGCGACATGGCTCCGAAGATCTCCACCGAGACTCCGGCTGACGTCGGTGGAGACATCAGCAAGCTCACAACGCGCCGGCCGCCGATCAGGTCGCTTGTCGACACCAACATCGCGAAGGTTCAAGGCAGCAAGCCCGTCGTGCTTGGCTTCGCGACACCTCAGCTTTGCCAGACGAGGGTCTGCGGGCCGGTGGTCGACATCATGGCCCAGCTCCAGGCCCGCTACGGCGAGCAGGTGGCTTTCATTCAGCAAGAGGTCTACCTCGATGACAACCCGAGCAAGGGGCTTCGCCCTCAGCTCGTTGCGTACGACCTGAAGACCGAGCCGTGGACCTACGTGATCGATCGAACGGGCCGCATCGCCGCACGCTTCGAGGGCGCGTTCTCGGCCGAGGAGCTCGAGGCGGCCGTACGCGGCGTCGCGCCGTAGTGGGCCCGGCTGGACTCGAACCAGCATCTAACCGATTATGAGTCGGCTGCTCTAACCAATTGAGCTACAGGCCCGGGCTTCGGCTCGCGGGCGAACCTCCAGCGAACGGCGTGGCCGTTCGGTGCGCGAGTCTTGCATACGGCCTCGCCGATGTGACTACCGCAACCTTCGCTGCGGTTACTTCGTTTGTGGACCAGTGTCGTATTGAGCGGTGTAGAGGCATCGCCGCGATACCGATTTACGGTCTATGAGCATCAGGGCTCAACGCATCAGCTTCGGATTGGCGGTTCTGCCGCTGGTCTTCGTGACGCTGCTTGCGCTGGTCCTTCACAGCGAAGAGATGTTCGTTGTCGCAGTCTCGGCGCTGTTTGGCGTCTACCTGCTCGTTGCGCATCTGATCGTCGCCCCGATCGCGAGCTTCGTCGCGGGCCTCGAGAAGGTCGGCGACCGGAACGCATCGTCGGCGGCAGTGCTTGCGGCCATGCCCCCAGAGCCCGTGGCGGTCCTGGCGCTCGTCGCGACCGATGCCGGTCACGCGATTCAGCAGGCTGCCGTGGAGGCAGGCACTGCCATCCAGCAGGCAGCCGTCGACGCGGGTACCGCCCTCGGGCTCACGGTTGATGAGGTGGGCGGCGAGATTTCTGAGCTTCCGGGCAGCCCGGATTCTCAGAGCAGCGCCGCAGCTTGAGCGAACTTCATCTGTTCTTGGGAGGAGTCGTCCCGCGCGGGGCGAAATGTCTCTCCGCCCATGAAGAGTTCTGCTGCCACGATCATCGCCCCGCCCCTTGAGGGACGCGGACACCAGACGCTGTCGGACTACATCCAGTCCCGCTTTGACGAGTTCTCGCGCTCTCAGAAGGACGTTGCGCAGTACATCGTCGACCATCTCGACGAGGTCGCCTTCCAGACGGCCGAGGAGCTGGCACGCCGCGCGAACACGTCGAGCAGCACGGTCGTGCGCTTCGCCCAGGCGCTCGGCTTCGAGGGCTTTCCCGAGCTTCAGCAGTCGGCGCGCGAGGAATACCGCCGCCGCGTAGCTGCAGGCGAGGTGGGCGGGGGATCGGCTTCTGAACCGCTCTTCGCTCTCGATCAGAACGCGTTCGAGACCGTCATCGCGGCCGACTACCAGAACGTTGAGGACACGGCCCGCCGTGTGTCGCGCTCGGAGGTCGAGCACGCCGTCGAAGCGATCGCGTCCGCTGAACGCGTCCTCGTATGCGGCACCGATCAGCTCGCCTTCTTCGCGAGCTACTTCCGTCACCTTCTGATGCTGCTCGACCTGCGCGCGGAAGTAGTCGCAAGCCCGTCACAGGACTCGCTCGCGAAGCTTGCTCGCGTAGACGAGGGCACGCTGCTGATCGGTCTATCGGCCGGGCGCCCGAGCCCCCTGGTGGTCCGCGCGATGAAGCTGGCCCGCCATCGCCGCGCCTCGTCGCTCGCGATCGTCGACGCCACGCTCTCCGAAGTCGCCAAGCTCTCGCAGATGCAGCTGTACTACTCGAGCGACAGCCCTGCGTTCATTCGTTCGCACACCGCGCTGCTCTCAACGCTGCAGGGCCTCGCGTACGGCGTCTACAACCGCGACTCCGATCAGTACGCGGATCGCATCAAAGCCTTCCGCCTCAAGTAGCGGCTCCGTGGGGGTGGCGGGGCTGCCCCCTTCGGATGCTGGCCGCTTCGCGGCAATCAAGGGACGCATCCTGCGGGGGCAACCCCGCCAACCCCAGCAGCGGCTTGCTGTTCGGGCGCAATAAGCTGTAGGGAATGCGCGACGAAGCGACCTTCCGCACCAAGATCGGCCTGGCCGAGATGCTCAAAGGCGGCGTCATCATGGACGTCGTCGACGCCGAGCAGGCACGTATCGCCGAGGACGCGGGTGCTGCAGCCGTAATGGCGCTCGAGCGTGTGCCTTCTGACATCCGCCGCGACGGTGGGGTTGCTCGCATGAGCGATCCGGCGATGATCAAGGGCATCCAGGAGGCAGTCACGATTCCCGTGATGGCCAAGGCACGGATCGGCCACTTCGCCGAGGCGCAGGTGCTTCAGGCCCTCGAGGTCGACTACATCGACGAGTCCGAGGTGCTGACCCCGGCTGACGAGGCTAACCACATCGACAAGCATCAGTTCCCGGTGCCGTTCGTGTGCGGCGCGACCAACCTCGGTGAGGCCCTGCGGCGCATCGGCGAGGGTGCCGCGATGATCCGCAGCAAGGGCGAGGCCGGCACCGGCGACATCGTCGAAGCCGTTCGGCACATGCGCTCAATCCGCGGTGAGATCCGCCGCCTCACGACGCTCAGCGACGATGAGCTCTACGTCGCCGCTAAGGACCTTCAGGCCCCGCTCGACCTAGTCACCTCGGTCGCGCGTGACGGCAAGCTGCCCGTGCCGCTGTTCTCCGCGGGAGGCATCGCGACTCCGGCAGACGCATCGCTGATGATGCAGCTGGGCGCCGAGTCTGTGTTCGTCGGCTCGGGCATCTTCAAGTCTTCGGAGCCGGAGCTGATGGCTCGCGCCGTGGTTGCAGCCACGACGCACTTCGACGATCCGGTTCGGCTCGCTGAGGTCTCCGAAGGTCTGGGCCAGGCAATGCAGTCCCTTGAGGCGCGCAAGCTGGCACCGGACCAGGTGCTGGCCACTCGTGGCTGGTAGTGACGCGCCGCTGATCGGCGTCCTGGCGCTCCAGGGCGACTTCGAAGCGCACGAGAAGGTCGTGTCCGCGCTGGGATGCGACACGGCGCGCGTGCGCACGCCTGCCGGGCTCGACGGCATCGACGGGCTGATCATCCCTGGCGGAGAGTCAACGACGATGACCCTCGGCATCGAGCGCGAGGGGCTCGCCGCGCCGATTCAGGAGGCCGTGAAGGCGGGGCTTCCAGTTCTCGGCACCTGCGCCGGCCTCATCATGGCCGACCGCAACCACCTCGGGCTGATCGACATCGTCGCCGAGCGCAACGCGTTCGGCAGGCAGGTCCATTCGTTCGAGGCCGACCTCGATATCGCTGGCATCTCCGGGCCAGTCACCGCAGTGTTCATCCGGGCGCCGTGGATCGCCGAGCATGGCCCGAGCGTCGAGATCCTCGCCGAGGTCGACGGGCACGCCGTGGCTGCGCGATCGGGTGCGGTCACCGTCATCTCGTTTCACCCGGAGATCACAGGCGAGGACAGGATCCACGCCGCATGGCTCGCAGAGGTGCGCGAGGCAGCTACGCGGCGAGCGGCGTAGCCGGAGGGCCGACGCTGTCGGCTGGAGGGCCGACGCTCTCAGGCTCTTCCAACGGGGCAGGCACCGGCACCGGGACCTCGTCCGGGCCAAGCTCCTGTGAGGGCGCCACCTCGGTTGAAGCAGCGACCGGCGCATCCTGCGGCTCGGGGCGGACCCTCGGAGGCCCGGTGATGCGGCCTAGGAAGCTTCCAAAGGCAATCTTGCGCTGTCGCCGCGGTTCAGGCAGCTCCGGCAGCTCGGGCTCGCTCACGACCACCGGGCCGTCCCCGACCACGACCTCGTCGTGCAGCTCGGGCAGCACGGGGAAGACAGGGCTCGCAACGCAGCCAGTGGGCTCCACTGGCGGGGGCGCCGTTCCGGGGCCCACGGCAGGCACCGTGTTCATGGCGTCGACGAACTGTTCGGCGACATCGCTGCCGATCTTGTCGTTGACGGGATCGGTGTATGACGCGTCTGCCCTGCGAGTGATCTCTGCGAGGGCTTGGCAACGGGCGCAGTCGTCGATGTGCGCCCTCAGCCGGCCGCGCTGGTCTTGATCAAGCTTGCCGTCGGCAGCTGCAGCGAGCGCCATCGCCACGTCAAGGCACGTGGCAGTACCGCGGCCTTGGATCGCTCCGCTCGGCGGCGGGCCTTGCGGCGCTCGTGCGGCGGCGGCCGCGGTGTGGCGGGTGGCGCGACGCAGTACCTGATCGGGATCGATCGAGTTCACGTTCTCGTCGTCGCGCAGAATGGCGCGCGCCCGAGCAAACGTCTCCGCGGCAGCAGCCGTACCGGTTACAGGGCCACAGACTTGGTTGCAGTACGCGAGCACGCTGGCGCCACGCCGCTTCGCTAAGGAGCGGAGTGCGGATGCGTCGCCGTCGCGGACGCCGTGCACGTCGATGTCGCCACTGTCCATCGCCTTATGGGTCGGACGCGAACGGGCGTTCATGTTCTCCGTCCAGGTAGTTCTGGACGAATGGCGGGCGCGCGGCGGCAATACTGCATCGCAATGGCCCCAGAGGTGCTGATCAACGCGCGTGCTGCCGCCCGCCCCGAGCTGGGTGGGGTGGAGCGCTGGGCGCGCGAGCTCGAGCATCGGCTGCCAGAGCTTTCCGCGACTCGTTACGCAGTCGCGCGGCCGCCCTCGCTGCTCAGTCACCGGGCCGGCCATCTGTGGGAGCAGACCGTGCTTCCAGCCCGCAGGGCCAGGCTCATCCTGTGCCCCGCGAACCTCGCTCCGGTCGCGTCCAGGCGCACAGTCGTCGTCATCCACGACGTAGCCCCGCTACGCGACCCGTCGTGGTACTCGCCTGCGTACGTCCGCTGGCAGCGGATAGTGCTGCCGCGCATCGCGCGACACGCTCGCGCTGTGATCGTGCCGTCGGAGTTCTCAGCCGGTGAGGTTGTCTCGCTGCTAGGCGTTCCCGACGAGCGCGTTCACGTTGTCCCAGGTGGAGTGGACCCGAAGTTCGGACTGGTCTCGACCGAAGATGCGGCGGCTGCCCGAGGTGAGCTCGGCCTGGGCGACGATCGTTACGTGCTCGCTGTGGCAAGCGCCACGTCGCGTAAGAACCTCCGTGTTCTGGACTCGGCGGCGCCCGCGCTCGCAGAGCACGGGGTTCGGGTCTTGCTTGCGGGCGGCGACCGACCGCAGTTCAAGGATTCGGCCCGCAGTCGTGAGGTCGAGACGCTCGGGCACGTCCCGGACCGGCTGCTTCCGGGGCTTTACGCAGGGGCCGCCGCATTCGCCCTGCCTTCGCTCTACGAGGGCTTCGGCCTGACCGCGGTTGAGGCGATGGCCGCAGGTACCCCGGTCGTTGCCTCAGACCGCACCGCGCTACCTGAGGTCTGCGGCGAATACGCGATCTACGCGGACCCGCAAGATGCAGGTGCGTTCACAGACGCTTTGGTGTCTGCGATCGACGGCAGCGCGCCTGACCGTGACCTGGCACGCGAGCACGCTGGCACGTTCACCTGGGACCGCACCGCCCGCGGCGTTGACGCCGTCGTGCAGTCGGTGCTCGCCGAGCCTTAGGTGCGGACGTAGCGGTCGACGTCGCCGGCGATCCGCTCTACGCGGCCGTCCCGCTCAAGCAGGTCCAGGTGGCCGAGGATCTCTGAGATCGTGAGGTACGCCTGCGTTACTGCCACGTTGCCCCACATCTTTTGTGCCAGCTCGAATGCGTTCGCTGGGCCATCGTCGAGCAGGCCCGCAATCTTCTCTGCCCGGCGTTCGTGACCGGCGATTCTGCTCTCGATCAGCACGCGATGGTCGTCGATCTGCGGTCCGTGGCCGCCGTGCACGACCTGTACATCCATCTCCGCTGTCTTCCGCATCGAGTCGATGTACACGAGCAACGCCGGTGGGCGGTCTGCTGCTGAGACCGTCTCGCGGTCGAGCGGCCTCGCGATCAGAGGGTTCGAGGAGATCTCTGCGAGCAGGTGGTCGCCGCCGATCAGCCAGCCAGAGCGCTCGTCGTGGAACACCGTGTCCGACGGTGAGTGGCCGGGGCGGTGGTGCGCTGTCCAGGACCGCCCTGCGAAGTCCAAGCTGTTGCCGCTCGCGAGCGGTTTGGTGACCGTCACCTTGTCACCCCAGGCACGGAAGCTGCTGCTCACAGCACGCATCCCGAGGCGCAGGTCCTGCGGCATCCCGTTCTGGCTCATCACTGCCTCGCCGAACTCGTCATCTACGTCCATCGAGTGGCGGAACTCGGCAAGCCACGGGGCCAGCAGATCGAGCGACACGACTTCGGCGCCCGAGCGAGCAGCCAAGATTCCGGCGAGCCCGATGTGGTCCATGTGCTGGTGGGTCAGCACGATCCGCTCTAGCTCTTCTACCGACCGGCCCGCAGCTTTGAGGCCGGCCTCCAGCTCGGTCAACGACGTGCCCGAGTTCGGGCCGGTATCAACCAACGTCAACGGGTCGTCCTCGACCAGGTAGCAGTTGACCCTGCCAACAGCGAACGGTGTCGGTACCGCGATGCGGGTTACCCCGTCGCCCAGCTCGGTGACGTGCTCGGCCATTACGCCCGGATCCGCCCGAGCACCTCGTCGCGCTTGCTGCGCATGTCGTCCTCGGAGACGAGTGACTCGAGAGTGAGGCGCAGCAGCGGCTCCGTGTTCGACGGACGCACGTTGAAGTGCCAGTCCGCGAAGTCCACCGATACCCCGTCGACGTGTGTCACCTCAGCGCCAGGAAGCGACCCGTAGTGCGCTTCGAGCTCGGCCATCTTCGAGGCGCCGTCGGTCACCTCAGAGTTGATCTCACCGCTGATGAAGTACTTGGCCTTGAACGGCGCAAGCAGCTCGCTCAGCCGCATGCCCTCGATCGAGAGCTTTTCCAGTATGAGCAGCGCGGGCAGAGTTCCGCTGTCTGCGTTGTAGAAGTCGTGGAAGTAGTAGTGGCCCGACACTTCACCGCCGAAGATCGCGCCTTCGTCGCGCATCCGGGTCTTGAAGAATGCGTGCCCGACGCGGTTGATGTGGGCGCTGCCGCCAGCCGCCTCAACCGTGTCTGCGACCGCACGAGAGGCCCGCGCGTCGTACAAGATCGATGCGCCCGCGTTGCCGTCTTTGGCCAGTAGGTGCTCGGCAAGGATCGCGGTCAGGAAGTCGCCGTCCACAAATGTGCCGGTGTCATCGATGAAGAAGCAGCGGTCTGCGTCGCCGTCCCACGCGATCCCAAGATCGGCGCCCTCGCTGCGCACCTTGTCGATGATGAACTGTCGGTTCTCCTCAAGCAGCGGGTTCGGCTCGTGGCCGGGGAACTCTCCGTTGGGCACCCAGAAGGTCTCGGTCAGCTCGAGTCCGAGATCGCGGAGGATCGGTCCGACCATGTCGCCGGCCATTCCGTTGCCGCCGTCGACGACCACCTTGAGCGGCTTGATCGCGCTTGGATCGATCGACGCCACGGCCGCGGCCTGGTACTCGTCGTAGAGGTCAACCGTCTCCACGCTCCCTGGCTGAACCGACGGTTCGGGCAGGCCGGCCGAGATCAGGTCGCGAATGTCGCCGATGCCCTCATCGCCCGACAGCGCGATCGCGCCCTCGCGAACGAGCTTGGCGCCGGTGTAGGCCTTCGGGTTGTGCGACGCGGTGCACATCAGGCCGCCGTCGAGCCCTCGCGAGCCGACGAGGAAATAGAGCATCTCCGTGCCGACCTGCCCGGCGTCGATCACGCTTGCTCCCTCCGAGACGATGCCGTCGCGATAGGCGGCGGCCATCTCGGGGGCCGTGAGGCGCATGTCGCGACCGAGGCCGATCCGCAGGTCGGTTACCGGCTTGCCGCTCAGGTCAGCGAGGACCAGAGCGAATGCTCGCCCGATCGAGTGCGCTGCCTCGGGGTCGAGGCCCTGGCCGTAGATACCGCGGATGTCGTACGCCTTGAAAACGTCTGCTGGGATGCCCATTGGGGCGGGATCCTAAGCTGTGCGCCGTGGCGACCGTCCTGATCACCGGCGCGTCCGGTGTTCTCGGCCGGGCCGTGTGCGACGCATACGAGGCTCGCGGGGACGACGTGCACCGGGCGTTTCGCAGTGCCGAGCCGGGCGAGCAGTCCCACCGGCTCGACGTCACCGACGGGCCCGGGGTGTCGGCGCTCGTCGACCGGATCGCCCCCGATGTGGTGGTCCACCTTGCCGCAGAGTCCGTAGTTGCGCACGCCGCTGAGCATGCTGCCGAGACACACGCAGTCAATGTGGGAGGGACGCACAACGTCATCGCTGCGCTGCGCGGCACCGGCGCGCTCCTGTTGGTTGCGTCGTCCGAGAGGGCGTACGCCCTCGGGTCGTCCGCACCGCTGCGCGAGACCGACCCCCTTGCGACTTCAGGCGCGTACGCAGAGTCAAAGGCGCAAGCGGACTCGGTGGCCCGCGAGTCCGGCCTGGCGGCCGTCTCCGTGCGTGCCTCGAACGTTTACGGGCCAGGTGACCTACGTGCCAGCCGGCTCGTTCCGTCAATCCTTACAAGCGTCGTCGATGGCGTGCCTCTGCGGATGCGGACCGACGGGCAGCCCAAGCGCGACTTCGTGTACTCCGCCGACGTGGCCGCCGCATACGTGGCGCTGACCGATGCACTCAGCGCCGACCGCGCTCGGCTTGCGGGCAGGGCGTTCAACGTCGGAACCGGCGAGGGGGTGGCCGTGCACGAGCTTGCGCGCCGCGCTGCTGCGATTGCAGGCACCGAGCTCGTCATCGAACGGGTTCCTCCCGCGCCCGACGACGTGAGCGAGGACCGCATCCTGGACTGCACCCAGATCCGGGCCGAGACCGGGTGGCTTCCGGCCACGTCTTTGGACGAAGGCCTCACGCAGACAATCGCGTGGGCACGAGCTGCGCTGACGGCCGCCTGACTACCATCCACGAGCGATGGCTGGACATTCAAAGTGGGCGGGGATCAAGCACAAGAAGGCGATCGTCGACGCGCGCCGCGGCAAGCTCTTCACCAAGCTCGGCCGCGCGATCACCGTCGCTGCGAAGGACGGCGGCGGCGACCCTGACGGCAATCCGGCGCTCGCCCTGGCGATCCAGAAGGCCAAGGACGCCTCGATGCCGAAGGACAACATCGAGCGCGCGATCGCCAAGGGCACTGGTTCCGGCGCGGACGCAAACGCGCTTGAGAACGTGTTGTACGAGGGCTACGGGCCCGGCGGCGTAGCACTCCTGATTGAGGCTGTCACCGACAACCGCAACCGCACCGGAGCAGACGTTCGGCATCTGCTGACCAAGCACGGTGGCTCGCTCGGCGAGCCGGGGTCGGTCGCCTACAACTTCGACAAGACCGGGCTGATCATCGTCGACGGCTCAAAGCACGACGAGGACGACCTGCTCGTGGCGATCGAGGCGGGTGCCACCGACGTGATCGAAGACGAATCGGTCTTCGAGGTCCTCGCCGAGCCCTCTGACCTCACCGCAGTCCGCGCTGCGCTCGAGGCGGCTGGGATCGAGTTCGAGTCCAGCGAGGTCACTCAGCGCCCGAAGCTGCGGGTGCCGCTCGACGAAGAAGGTGCAGCCAAGCTGCTGCGGCTCATCGATGCGCTCGAAGACAACGACGACGTCGACGCCGTCCACGCGAACTTCGACGTCGACGAAGAGGTACTCGAGCGTCTACTCAGCGCGTAGCTGACGCGCCCTAAACAGCGGGATCGGCCCCGGTAGGCCCTTGAGCCTGCGCACTCCGGCGGGCGACCACCGGAAGCTGTCGATCGCCGCTTGACGGACGGGCGATGTGGCCAGCACGCTGCCGTTGCGCGCGACTGTGGTGACCCTGCTCGCGACGTTCACAGGCCCGCCGATCACATCGCCGGCCCGCATCACCACTTCGCCGTAGGCGATGCCGACACGCAGCTGGGGCGCATCGTCGTGTTCGGCCACGTACTCGCAAAGGCGCAGGCCAAAGTCCACGAGTGCCTCCGGGTCTTCGGACGTAAGCATCACGGCGTCGCCGATCGTTTTGACCATCCGCACCGGCGGCGCGATCACGTCCTGCACGATCTCGACTAGCTGCTCGGCGACGCGGCTGAGCTGACCGGGGGAGAGTTGCTCACCCATCTTCGTGAACCCGACGAGGTCTGCGAAGGCGATCGCCATCTCAATCCCGCCCGGCATGCCCTCCATGTACGTCTGCGCGGCAGCTAGCTCAGCCTGCATGATGTTGCGAAGGTGCTGCCTCATCATCCCAACCATCAGCCGGTCGGCTTGCGGCATCAGCGCCGCGGTCAGGGCGGCATACGAGGACGCCACCTCCTGCTCAGTGGAACCCGCGGCGTTGACCATGTCGAAGACGACGGCACGCATCGCCTCGGCGGCTCTTGCGATCCCACTGCCGATCTCGCGGGTCGTGCGAACGAGTACCTCCGGCTCAAAACCAGCGTCGAGCCAACCATGGAGGCCTGCCGCGACCTCGATATCGAGCTGGGAGAAGGCGAGCTCACCTGGTTCTGGGATCGGTAGGCCCTGCGCTCGCCGCATGCGGTAGAGCAGTTCAAGGTCGACATTTGCCTCGGCTGCGAGCTGCTCTGGAGTGAAGAGGCGCGGGCCGCCCATCTCCCGCCCGGACGCCAGAAAGATCAGGATCCCGCGCTCTTGCGCCCACCGCAGCTCGGGGAGTGAGAACCCCTCGCTCTCGAGCCATCTGAGTAGCTCGAGGCGGCTCTCGACCTTCTCCGCGGGCAGTCCTTCGAGGAAGCCCTCTGCTGCGAAATCGATCGGTCGCTCCTCCACGGGGGCATCCTAGTCGGCGGGAGGCATCCGGACGTCGCCCCAGAATCCCTACCCGGTGAAGGTTCTCGGCATCGACCCAGGCATTGCGAACACTGGCTTCGGCATCGTCGAGCGCGTCGGCGCACGAACTGTCGTCCTCGATGCAGGAGTGGTCACCACCGACAAGACGATGCCGCTCGAGCGCCGGCTCGCGGTGCTGCACGACGACATCCACGGACTTGTCGAGGAGCACTCGGTCGACGTGCTCGCGATCGAGGAGCTCTATTTCGGGCAGAACGCGTCGAGCGCCATGGCCGTAGGGCAGGCCCGCGGTGTCGTACTTGCGATCGCCGGGCGCAGAGGGATCGAGGTCGGCTCCTACACGCCGCAGCAGATCAAGCAGGCGGTCTGCGGGAGTGGCCGCGCACCAAAAGAGCAGGTCATCAAAATGGTCTTCACGACTCTTGCCATGGAGTCAACGTTGCTGCCCGATCACGCTGCCGACGCTCTCGGCGCAGCGCTGTGTCACATCAACCACAGTCCGCTCCGTGCGGTTCTCGGCGGCGCGGCATGATCGCGCTCGTCGCCGGAGAGGTCGCGCATCGCGGCACTGACGCCGTCGTCGTCGAGACGGCATCGGGAGTCGGTTACCACGTCGCCGTCTCCACCGAAACGTTGCGCTCAGTGCCTGCCATCGGTGGCTCGGTCTCGCTCCTGACACATCTCGTCGTACGCGAGGACGCACTTTCGCTCTACGGGTTTGCAACAGAGGTCGAGCGCGAGCTGTTCGGCCTGCTGATCGGCGTGCAGTCGGTCGGTCCGAAGATGGCGCTCGCAGCACTTTCAGGCGGCACCGTCGCCGAACTCGCCGCGGCGATTGCCGCGGGCGACACCGCGCGCCTCGTTGCGGTTCCTGGAATCGGAAAGCGCACGGCCGAGCGGATCGTCGTAGAGCTCAAGGAAAAGATCATCGAGGGCGCCCTGTCCGGCGATGGTCTTCCGGACGACGGCGGCGAGATTCGAATCTCGCGTAGCGATGAACCGCTCGCGGTTGCGCGCGAAGGGCTCGTCGGGCTCGGCTTCTCGATCGAAGAGGCCGATCGCATGCTTGTGGACGCCGAGGGTGACGAGCCCGGCGAGCTGATCAGGCAGGCCCTCAAGGCGGCTCGCGCATGAGCATCGTCCGAGCAGACCTCTCGTCCGGTGCTCTCGAGGACGACGACGAGCGCACGCTCCGTCCGCGAACACTCGACGAGTTCGTAGGGCAGGACGCACTTAAGAACCAGCTCGGCGTGTCGCTGGAAGCCGCGAAGCTCCGCGGCGAGGCGCTCGATCACGTACTGCTCGCCGGGCCTCCGGGTCTCGGCAAAACCTCGCTCGCCCAGATACTCGCCGCAGAGCTGGGCGTCGACTTCGTCGCGACCGCCGGGCCGGCTTTGGAACGCAAGGGCGACGTCGCGGCGTTTCTGTCGGCGCTCGAGCCGCGCTCGATTTTCTTCGTGGACGAGATTCACCGGCTGCCGCGCGCGCTTGAGGAGACCTTCTACCCGGCGATGGAAGACCGCGAGCTGCCGATCACTGTCGGCCAAGGGGCGGGGGCTCGAGTAATGACCGTGCCGCTCCCGCAGTTCACGCTTGTGGGTGCCACGACCCGCGCTGGCCTTCTCACCAGTCCACTGCGTGATCGCTTCGGCATTCAGCACCGGCTCGAGCCTTACGAGGCAGATCAGCTCGCCGCGATCGTGCGCCGCAGCGCACAGATCCTCGGCTGCGTGGTCGAGGAGTCCGGTGCGAGCGCGATCGCATCTCGATCGCGCGGAACTCCCCGCGTTGCCAACCGGCTGCTCAAGAGGGTTCGGGACTACGCCGACGTGCGTGCCGCCGGCGTCATCGACGAGGCCTCTGCGACCGAGGCGCTCAACTTGCTCGAGATCGACGAGATAGGCCTCGACCGTCTCGATCGCCAGCTGCTCACGCTGATCTGCGATCACTTCGGCGGCGGTCCCGTCGGGCTGTCCACGCTCGCGGTTGCCGCCGGAGAGGAACAAGGCACCGTCGAGGACGTCTACGAGCCCTACCTGCTTCAGCAGGGCCTGATCCAGCGCACACCCCGGGGTCGCGTAGCCACTGCACGCGCGTACGCCCACCTGGGGCTGCCAGCCCCGCAGGGCAGCACCCTGTTCGAGTAGCTACGCGCAGGGACGCTGGCCGACTGCCAGCGGCTTGACGGCCTTGCGTGTGATGTCGAATCCGGCCGGGCTGCCGGTGATCTTCAGCTCGTTGCCGTTCACGGTCACGCGCGTGGTAGCGAGCCCGACGTTGAGGCGCACCCGGCGAGCCTTGAATGTCTTCTTCCCAGCGAGGGTTCCGTTGAACAGCACGTTGTCGTTGCCATCGTCAACGCAAAGGAAGGTCGCGCGGGTACCGGCGTCGACGCGCACGGTGATTGGACGGTTGGCAGCTGCGCGCTGACGCTTGCGCTCTTCCGCGCGCTTGTCGGCCTTCGAGGTCGTCTCGGTGGTCTCCGTAGCTGTGGTCTGGGTTGCTGTCGTGCTCGTCGTGGCAGGACTCGTGGTCTCGGTGCCTGTCTCCTGCGTCGAAGTAGTGGCAGTGGTAGTCGCGTCCGTCGTGGTCGTATCGGTGACGCTGGAGATCGTGAAGGGCGTGGTGTCGTCCAGCGACGACGAGGCACGATCGCCACCGTCTCCGAGTAGCCGCGAGACCCCGAACGCTGTCCCGAAGATCAGGACGAGCGCGATGACCGCAAAAAGACCCGTGAGTGCCCTGGGACGACCCGAAGCCGCCGACCCGCCCTGAGCCGACAGGCTGAGGCGCTGGCCGGGCGCTGCCGTTGCGAGGTCCGGCTCGGCCGTGACGTCGGCCATTCTCAGGGCGGCAGCAACGCGCGCTCGTGCTTCGCGCGTCGGCTGGCCCTCTCCGAAAGCGGCAAGCAGCTGTTCGAGCGTTGGCGCACGATCGGCGCCGCGCCCTTGCGCGGCCGCGCGGCCGATGGCAGCGGCGATCGCTGCGTCCGCGAGCGACACGTCCGGATCGCCCGCAGGATGCTGTCCGAGCTGCTCGGGTCCTCCGGGCTCGGTTGTGCCGTCATCCATGGTTGTGGGGTCTACCAGAGAGCCCTGTCGTTCAGGGGAACTGACGGACAGATTGCCGCCGCTGGCTAGGCTGCGCTGCGCACCATGTCGACCACGTTCATCTGTCCCAGTTGCGGGCGCCGCACCACCGGAAACGACCGGCAGCTTGCCCGCCGGCCGCCCGGCTGCGGGAGCTGCGGATTCGGCTTCCTGTTTGAGCTGATGGACGACTACTACCCGGCTCCGGACGCAGCCTTTTTCGTGTGCGATCAGAAGGGCATGGTTCTTGCGTGCGGCAAGGGTTCGTTCGAACTGACCGGCATCGGTGACGAGAAGGCGATCGGGCGTCCGGTGACTGAGGTGCTCGGTCTCGCGTTCGACTCCGGCGAGGACGTCATCGGCACCGTGCTCGAGTGGGGGGTCCGGAAGCTCGGCCAGCCGCTCACGGTCGCGGCCGAGGGAGACCTAGAGGAACGCGCTACCGCGGACGTGTTCCCGGCGTACGACGATGACGGCGGTTTGCTGCTCGTTTTGACGCCGCAGAAGAGCTGAACAGCGCCGCATGCTGCGTTTTCCGCCGCTGACACGCGGTAGCCTCCCCGGTCGCGTATGACCGACCGGCGCCGCAATTTCCTGATCCTCACCTTCGTCGCAGCCCTGCTCGCGGGCTCGCTGTACGTGATCTTCACCAAGCCGACCAAGCAAGGCTTGGACCTGAAGGGCGGCGTCTCGCTCATCTACGAGGCCAAGCCGACCAAGGATGCTGCTGTCGACGGCGACAGCATCCAGCGCACGATCGACATCATGACCGAGCGCGTCAACCAGCTCGGTGTCTCGGAAGCTGAGATCCAGCGCTCCGGCGAGAACCAGATCGACGTTTCGCTTCCGGACGTCCAAGACGTAGAGCAGGCGCAGGCGCAGGTCGGCACCACTGCCCAGCTGTACTTCTACAACTGGGAGGCCAACGTCGTAGGTGCTGACGGTAAGCCTGCGCCCGACGACGAGTCGGTTACAGGCGGCCAGTCTGCCGGTCAGCCTGGCTCTCCCGCATCGCTCACGTATTTCGCGGCCGTCAAGCGCGCATCGGGATTCGATCCGCTCAACCTCGAGAACGCCACACACAACGGCCTCTGGTACGGCGTCGACACGAAGACCAAGAAGGTCCTTTGCGGTCCCCAGGAGGACAAGGCCGACGTTGCGGAGATCTGCAAGAGCGCGGGCGCGAAACCGAACGAGTTCCTCGAGGTGCCCAAGGGGTACATCGTCGTACAGGCCCAGTTCGACTCTGAGGACAAGGCTGCTGCCAAAGCCGCCGCGGACTCCTGGTTCATCCTGCGCGACAGCCCGTCCCTCAACGGCTCCAAGGATGTCAAGGATCCGAAGCAGGACTTCGACCAGACTCCGGGCTCAAGCGGTGGCCCGATCGTTACGTTCAACTTCTCCAAGGACGGGCGCAAGAAGTGGGAGGAGGTCACCAAGCAGATCGCCCAGTTCGGTGCCGGCCGCCTTGGCCTCGGCGGTGACTCCAACGCCGCGGCGGGTCACTTCGCGATCGTCCTCGACAACCGGCTCATCACCGTCCCGACGATCGATCCCGTCGACTATCCGAACGGCATCGACGGGGTCAACGGTTCGCAGATTTCAGGCACGTTCAAGCTCGCCGAGGCCCAGCGCCTGGCGAACCTGATCAAGACCGGCGCGCTACCGCTCCGGCTTGAGCTGATCTCCAACTCCCAGGTGTCCGCCACGCTCGGGCAGCAGGCCCTCGACCAGGGCATCGTTGCTGCGCTTGTCGGCTTCGCGCTAGTCGCGCTGTTCCTGATCGCCTTTTACCGAGTGCTCGGCGTAATTGCCGTCGGCGCTCTCATCGTCTACACGCTGTACCTGATCGCGCTCGTGAAGCTGATCCCGGTCACGCTCACACTCCCCGGCATTGCAGGCTTGGTGCTGACGCTGGGAGTCGCGGCCGACGCGAACATCGTCATCTTTGAGCGCGTCAAGGAAGAGATACGTGCCGGGCGATCTACGGCCTCAGCCATCTCGACCGGCTACCGCAAGGGCATCTCCACGATCATCGACGCCAACGTCGTCACAGTGATGGTCGCGTTCATCCTCTTCGTGCTCGCGACAGCCGGCGTCAAGGGCTTCGCCCTGATGCTCGGTCTCGGCACGCTCACCTCGCTGTTCACCGCGGTCCTCGCAACCCAGGCAGTGCTCGGAACGCTGCAGAAGACGCGCCTCATGCAGCGCCCGTCTGCGCTCGGGGCCAAGGCCGAGGAGGACAAGGGCCGCTGGCGCTTTGACTACACCGGCGCATCGAAGTGGTTCTTCTCCGGTTCCGGCCTGATTCTTCTCGTGTGTGCGCTGGCAATCGGCGCCAACGGGCTCAACTTCGGCATCGACTTCGAGTCCGGCACTCGCGCCAAGGTGGCGTTCGTATCGGCGCAGCAGCCATCGAACGACGCGATCTCGGAGGCGCTGCAGAAGGCAGGGTTCGAGAACCCGAAGGTCCAGGCAGTCAACGGTGACAAGGAACTCGGCGGCTCTGGCCTGCAGATCTCGCTGAGCGAAACGGGTCGCGGCGTCGCGAACCTCGAGAAGATCCTCCGCGACGAGTTCGGCAACACCAAGGCGTTGTCGGTCAGCTCGATCGGCCCGACCTTCGGTGAGACGATCGCCAAGGGCGCGATCATCGCGATCATTGCCTCGCTGCTGGTGATCAGCATCTACATCGCGTTGCGGTTCGAGTGGAAGTTCGCGGTGCCCGTGCTCATTGCACTGGTTCACGACCTCTTGATCACCGCGGGCGTGTACTCGCTGACCGGCCGGGAGGTGACAACGTCAACGGTCGCGGCGCTCCTCACGATCCTCGGCTATTCGCTCTACGACACGATCATCGTGTTCGACCGTGTGCGCGAGAACGTTCCGCGCATGCCGCGTGCCGCGTTCTCGCAGATCGTCAACCGCTCGATGAGCGAAGTCATCGTGCGCTCGCTGGTGACCTCGCTGTCTACTGGCCTGCCGATCCTGGCCCTGCTGATTTTCGGCGGCGACACGCTCAAGGACTTCGCGTTCGCGCTGCTGATCGGCGTGCTTTCCGGCGCCTACTCATCGATCTTCATCGCGAACCCGGTGCTCGTGCACTGGAAGGAGCGCGAGCAGGTCTATCGCAACCGCCGTAAGCGCATCTCCGCGGAGAACGGCGGCTTCGTACCGGCCTACGCCACAGGCGGTGCCGCTGTGATTGCGCCCGAGAAGGAGAAGGTCCGCAGCACGACACGCCTGACGTCACCTGAAGATCCCGAGCGCCGCGTCTCCAAGGCGGAATTCGATGCGATGGTCGCCGACATCTCAGATGACGTCGGTACGGGCGCTCGCAAAGAGCCAGAGCCTGAGTTCGACCCGACTGCTGATGCCTCGCCCGAGGACCTCGTCATGAAGGACCCGAAGGGGCCGAAACCGAAACGACCTAAGAACAAGCGTCACGGGAGGCCTCGCTGATGGCGATCTTCGCTTGGACAATGATGGGAATCGCCATCTGGCATTTCTCGATCTTCATCCCTGATCGCTTCTGGGGCGGCATCGTTGGCGCGTTTCTCGGCTGCTGGTTCGGTGCAGTGCTCGTGGCATGGGGTATCAACGGCTTCGCGATCCCCGGGCGCGACGACACGCACCTGCTGACCGCCATCGAGGCGATCCCAGGGGCGCTGATCGGCGGCGCGCTCATCTATTGGATCGGCGTGCGTCGTGGGGTCGAGACGCTCGATCTCTGAGCCGGACGCTCGCCGCCTGCGCAAGTTCGCCTGCACGGCACCCGACACTCGTCCAGCCGAAACCTGAAAACGCCGCTATGAGCGGCATCTTTCCTGCGATCTGTCGGAATCGGCTGCCACTCTGAGCACGTGGCTCCCTCCGCCTCGATTGAACTGTCGCCGTGCTCGTACGAGAGCACGATGGCGCTGGTGCGTGATCTAGGGGTCAGCTACCCGCTCGCACAGGTGCTTGTGCGCCGTGGACTGTCCGATGTAGAAGCCGCACGTAGCTTCCTAGCCGCCGACGAAGAGCACCCGGCAACCGCATTCGGAGGGCTCAAGGAGGCCGGCGTTGCAATCGCCGCAGCGGCGGGGGCGGGCCACAGGATCACCGTTCACGGCGACTACGACGTCGACGGCGTCACCTCAACTGCCATTCTCGTGCGCGCGCTGCGCTCGATCGGTGCCGACGTCGACTGGTTCCTGCCGAGCAGGATGGAGGACGGCTACGGGCTGAGCGAGCGCACCGTGCGAGTCCTCGCCGAGCGCGGCACGCAGCTGCTGATTCTGACCGACTGCGGGATCACCGCCGTCGAAGAGGTGAGGTTGGCTCGCGAGCTCGGGATCGCCGTCGTCGTCTCCGACCACCACAACCTCCGCGAAGATGGCTCGGTGCCGGAGGCTCTGATCGTGCACCCGCAGGTAGGTGAGTATCCGTGCACCGACCTGTGTGCCGGAGGCGTTGCTTCGAAGCTCGCTGGAGCGATCCTCGAGTCGGCCGGGCACGACGCGTCAATCACCATCACCGACCTCGACCTCGTGGCTCTCGCAACGGTGGCTGACTGCGTGCCGCTTGTCGGCGAGAACCGCAGGCTTGTGCGCGCCGGGCTGCGCGCGCTTGCGCGCACCGAGAAGCCGGGGCTGCGCGCCCTGATGCGAGTGGCTCAGGTGGAGCCGCAGACGATCACCGAGCGGGAGATCTCGTTTCGGCTAGCTCCGCGCCTCAACGCGGCGGGCAGGGTGGCGCGTGCCGACGCTGCGCTGGAGCTGCTTCTGACCCACGATCCGACCCGCGCTGAAGAGATCGCTCAAGAGCTCGACGACATCAACTCGCGGCGCCGCTTCGAGGAGCAGCGGACGCTCCAAGAGGCCGACGCGCAGGTCGCAGCACTCGGCCAGCAGCCGGCCTACGTCGTCTGGGGAGACGGCTGGCACCCCGGCGTCATCGGGATCGTCGCGTCGCGGATTGCTGAGCGCACACATCGCCCGACGTTCGTGCTGTCGGTCAAGGGCGGTGAGGCAACTGGAAGCGGACGATCCATCCCGGGCGTAAACGTCCTCGCTGGGCTCTCTGCGAGCGCTGAAGCCCTGTCGCGATACGGCGGTCACCACGCCGCAGCGGGCTGCACGCTCGACGCCAATCGCCTCGAAGAGTTCAGGGAGCTCTTCGTCGCACACTTCGCGGCGACTCTCACCGAGGCGGATTTGACACCTCGGGTCCGTGCGGACGCCGTCGCAGCGGGGGCCGAGATCGGCTACGAGCTTGCCGAAGAGTTCCAGCGCCTTGCACCGTTCGGCACGGCCAACCCTCCTGTTGCGATCGCGATCCCTGCTGCACGGCTTGTCGATCCGCGACCGATGGGGGAGGGCGGCAAGCACATGCGCTTCTCGGTCGAGACCGGAGGCGTTCGTGCGGCTGCCGTCGCGTTCGGGCGCGCCACGCTGCCCGACGAGGCCGCCGTAGGCCGGGTCCAGGCGACTTTCGCCCTTGAGCTCAACGAGTTCCGCGGAGCCGTTTCGCCACGCCTTGTACTTCGGGAGCTGATCGAAGGCGCGGACGCAGCGCCGGCACTGGTCGGAGAGCCAGAGCCCGGCACCGACGCTTGGGAGCACGCGGTGCTTGAGGCCGCCCGGGCTGCGGCGGTAAACGAGATTTCCGTTTCGACCGGTGCTCGAGTCCCGGTGCATGGCGGATTGGGCGCGGCACGGTTCGATGCAGCCGACGACCGCAGGGGCACAGCGGTCGCAGCGGTCATCGGCTCCCTGGTCGCGACCGGTGACCAGGTGCTAGTTGTCTGTGCGGACGCAGTAGCCAGGCAAGAGCAGTTCCGCGGCCGGCTGGCCGGCTTCGCGGTGTGCGCGTGGGATGAGCTTGCAGCCGATCCTTCGCTGGCTGCTGACTTCGACCACGTAGTGGCGCTCGACCCACCGCTGGACGGGGAACAGAGCGCGGTGCTGACCGAGCTCAGCGAGGCGGCGACAGCCCATCTGGCATGGGGAGACCCTGAGCTACGCTATTCCCGCGATGCGTTGGACCGCGATCTATCGCTCCGGCCGGGCCTCGTCGCCGCCTACAGGGCGTTCCGCGACGGCTCCAGCGTGCACGCAGCGTTCGGTCGCATGCCGGCGCGCACGGCGGGCAGGATGCTCGGCGTACTCGCGGAACTCGGGCTCGTCGTCATCGCGTCCGACGGACTCTCGGTCCCACAGCCTCAGGGCCGGACAGACCTCTCTGAGTCCGAGGTGTTCCGCGCCGCTGCTCGCGAGCACGAGGAGCGTGTCGCATGGCTGAGCGGCCTGACGCAACAGGCGCCGGTCCTAGCGGCCTGAGCCCCGGGCGCGTCACCGAGCGCGAGCCGGTCGACGTCGTCCACGCAGAGCACACGAACGGGAACGCCCCGACCGTCACGAGGACCGACCTCACTGAGGCCGAGCGACGCCTGCTCGCGGACCTCTTCGCGATTGTCGAAGAGCACGAGGACCAGGGTGCGCCACGGATCGATCGTGACCGTGTGGAAGAGGCCTTCGCGTTCTCCTGCCACCACCACGCCGATCAGCGCCGCAAGTCCGGCGAGGACTTCATCGTCCACCCGGTCGGCGTGGCGAAGATCTGCGCCGGCATGCGGCTCGATACCGAGACGCTTGTCGCTGCCCTGCTCCACGACACCGTCGAGGACACGAGCGCGTCTCTGGAAGAGGTCACGTCTCTCTTCGGGGAGGAGGTCGGCGCCCTCGTCGATGGCCTGACGAAGCTGACCGGCATCGCGTTCAACTCTCGCGATGAGGCGCAGGCCGAGAACTACCGCAAGATGATGGTGGCGATGGCCACCGACATTCGGGTCATCCTGATCAAGCTCGCCGACCGCCTGCACAACATGCGCACGCTCGGCGCGATGAGCAAGCAGAAGCAGATCGAGAAGGCTCGCGAGACGCTCGACATCTACGCCCCGATCGCCCACCGGCTCGGTATCCACGCGATCAAGTGGGAGCTGGAGGATCTTGCGTTCGCAACGCTCCACCCGCGTAAGTACCAGGAGATCAAGGGCCTGGTCAATCAGCAGCGGGAGGAGCGTGAGGAGTACGTAAACGCCGCCTCGGCCGACGTGAGCTCAGAGCTCCAGAAGCTCGGCATCGAGGCCTACATCTCCGGCCGAGCCAAGCACTTCTATTCGATCTACTCGAAGATGACCAAGAAGGGCCGCGAGTTCAACGAGATCTACGACCTCGTTGCGATGCGGGTCATCGTCGATTCGGTCAAGGATTGCTACGGCGTCGTCGGCGTGATCCACGCCCTCTGGAAGCCGCTCCCGGGGCGCTTCAAGGACTTCATCGCGATGCCGAAGTTCAACCTCTACCAATCGCTTCACACCACAGTGATTGGCCCTGAGGGGCTACCGCTAGAGATCCAGATCCGCACGCGCGAGATGCACGACCTCGCCGAGTACGGCGTGGCCGCGCACTGGCGCTACAAGTCGGGCTCCGCTGGCGTGACAGCCGAAGACGGCGAGAAGTTCTCGTGGGTTCGGTCGATGGTGGAGTCAGAACACGATCTCGCCGACGCGCAAGAGTTCATGGACTCCCTGCGGACTGGCCTCTTCGAGGAAGAGGTGTTCGTGTTCACCCCGCGCGGCGAGGTCAAGCGCCTTGCGGCTGGGGCGACGCCACTCGACTTCGCCTACGAGGTTCACACCGAGGTCGGCCACCGCTGTGTTGGCGCCAAGGTGGGCGGGCGGATCGTGCCGCTCAACTACCAGCTGAAGTCCGGCGACATCGTCGAGATCCTCACGTCCAAGCGCGAGCGGGGGCCCTCGCGTGACTGGCTATCGCTGGTCCGGACATCGCGCGCACGCAACAAGATCAAGGCCTTCTTCAAGGCAGAGAACCGCGACGACACCGAGCACACAGGTCGCGAGCTGCTGCAAGACACACTGAAGAAGCAGGGCCTGCCACCGCAGAAGATCGCGGCCTCGCCGCTGCTCGCGGACGTCATCCGCGAGATGGGCTTCCGCAAGGGTGAGGACTTCTACCTAGCTCTCGGTGGCGGCAAGATCTCCGCAAACGTCGTGGCCAACAAGGTCATGCAGCGCCTCAAGCAGGGCGAGGCTGCGGAAGAGGAGCCCGATCGCGCTGCGGCGCTCGTGTCAACGCGGAGACCGCGTCGCCCGACCGGCAGGGCCGGCTCGTACGGCATCCGTGTTGACGGCGTAGAGGACGTGATGATTCGGCTCGCCAAGTGCTGCAGGCCCGTACCCGGCGACCCGATCGTGGGCTACGTGTCTCTGGGCCGCGGCATCACAATTCATCGCGACGACTGTCCGAACACGGTCGCGCTCCGCAAGGCGCCAGAGCGCTTTGTCGCCGTCTCATGGGAAGGCGACCACGAGAGCGCTTTCCGGGTTGAGATCCAGGTCGACGGTTGGGACCGGCACCGACTGCTCGAGGATCTCGCCCGTGTCTTTTCAGAAGCCGGGATGAACATCGTCGAGGCGCGCTGCTCCTCGACCAGTCCGATGATCCACAACCAGTTCATCGTCGAAGTTCCCGACACCCAGTCGCTGAAGCAGATCGTCACCAAGCTGCGCAACGTAGAAGGCGTCTTCGACGCCTACCGGATCACGCCGGGCGCTTAGCCGAGGATCTTGAGCGGCACCGGGTCGACGGTGAAGTCGACCTCCGTGTACTGCCCGATGTTGTCGCCGTCGACCATCAGGTCGACGGGACGGCCATCGACGCTGCGCACGTGCACGCTTGGCACGTCCGCAAAGCCGTCGACCTGGCGGTGGCCGGTCAGGTGGTGCTTCTGCGACAGAAGCCTCCACACGAGCCCGGGGACCATCGTCGGCCTCGTAGTCCTTAGCGAGATTCCAGCCAGCACCGGCTCTTCGAGGTCCGCGCCGCGGCTCGCACGGACAGGCAGCTGGTCGAAGTACGTGTACGGATCGCCCTTCTGAGCGACGGTCGTGACGCCGCGTAGCGGCTCCTCGCAGCCGGGCCAGGTCGTCTCCAGCTCAGGCGGGTTCGGGAGGTAGCGCGTGAAGTAAACGCGGAAGCCGGAGTAGGCGAAATAGTTCTCGTTGAACTTGTGCTTCCAGCGCGGATTGCTGTCGACGTGGCCGACGATCGCAGCGTCCAGGCCGTAGCCGGACGAGAAGAGGAACCGGCGCTCGTTGGCAACGCCCATCAGCACGTCGCGGTTGCCCCAGTCGTCGGCTCGAAGTAGCAGGCGCTCGGCAGCGTCGATCACATCGACGGGGAGGCCCAGCATCTTGTTGTAGACGTTGCCCGAGCCGCCTGGCAGGCAGGTAAGCGCGGTCTCAGTCCCGTGCACGCCGTTGGCGGCCTCGTTGATCGTGCCGTCGCCGGCAAACACGACAACCGCGTCGTAACCCTCGGCTGCGGCCTCGGCCGCTAGGCGGGTCGCGTCGCCTTGGGCCTTCGTCTGCTCGCATTCGAGGTCGAAGCGGCCCTCCAGCGCGTACTGCACAAGCCGCTGGAGGCGCGGGGTAACCGTGCTCGCGTGCGGATTGGTGATCAGCAGCAAGCGCTTGGTATCTGCCTTCTTACCGCCGGTGATCCGGCGCAGCGCAGGCAGACTCGGTGCAGAAACGGAGGGCACGTCCCTCTTGTACACCAGTCAGCCGACTTTGTAACTGGGCAAAACGTCCATCACCTACGTCTTGAGAGGTGATTGAGCAAAGCAGGTGGGGAGGGAGGCGGTGCCCGGCAAAGTCCGGCGGTAAGACCGCAGGTCGTCCGCAGGGAGCGACCTCTCGGTCGTGACGGAAGTCCCGAGTGACGCATCGTCCCCAGATGCGCAGCTCAAACACCTCTCAAAGCCAGCCGCGGCGGCGGAACCAGGTGACCATCGCCACCAGCACCGCGAGGATCACGCCCATCACGACCCAGAACCCTTCGATGTCGCCCTGGCCCGGCACGTGGACGTTCATGCCCATGATCGACGCGATCAGCGTCATCGGCAGCATGATCACGCTGAAGGCGGTGAGCACGCGCAGAATGTCGTTGAGCTTGTGCGACAAGACCGCTTCGTTGGTTGCTTCGAGGGCCTCGATGACCTCTTTGAAGTTCTCGAGCATGTCCCAGATCCGCTCTGACGCATCGTTGATGTCGTCGAAGTAGATGTCGAGTTCGCCGGAGAGGTAGCGCTTGGTGCGCTCGAGATCTTTGACGGCGACGCGCTGCGGGCGCACGATCTTGCGGAAGTTGATGATCTCCTGCTTGACGTTGGAGATGTCACGCACGACCGCGGCGTGAGCCTCTTCTTCAAAGATCGACTCTTCGAGACGCTCGAGCTTCAGGCCGACCTTCCGCAGCATCGGGAAGCTGGCATCTACACAGGAGTCGACGATCCGGTAGAGGAGGTAGCCCGCGCCCTTGGTGAACAGCTCTTCGCGGAGCTGCTCGTTGTGCCGGCACTGCTCGAACAGGTACTCAAGCGGCTGGAGCGACTGGTTCTGGATCGTGATGATGAAGTCGGGCCCAACGAACATGTCGAGCTCGGCTGCGTTGAGCCGACCGGCGCGCTTGTCGAACGCGGGGAAGTGCATGACGACGAACAGGTAGTCCGGATACTCGTCGACCTTTGGGCGCTGGTTGCGTGAGTAGACATCCTCGTAATCGAGGGGGTGGAAGTCGAAGTTCTCCTCCAACCAGGCACGCTCGATCTGGCGCGGTTCACCGATCGAGATCCAGCGCAGGCCGTCCTGCTCGAGGATGTCGACGCGCGGAGTCTGCGCCTCGGGCGCAGTCCCGTTGAGGGATTCAGCTTCGCGCGGGCCGCGGCGAAGCGTCGTGCGTGGCAGACGAACCACGACTGAAAGGCTCTTCGAGGGCGGCGGGCATGACTAGACGGAGTCTACCTGCCGGGCGGCACGACCCGACACGTGTCCTTGCGGCGTCAAGAATCGCTGGTAAGCTGTCGATCAGCAAGACCAGTAACACGTCCAGAGGGGTGGAGGGACCGGCCCGGTGAAGCCCCGGCAACCCCCGCGCAAGCGGGTAGGTGCCAATTCCTGGAGACGTGTGGCGCAAGAGCTCACATCTTCGTCACACAGCAGCACACGACGAAGATCAAAGGAGCTCACCAATGGCTGTCACACACCTCGCCTGTCGCGAATGTGGGTCCGAGTACGAACTCACCGCGCAATACGTATGTACGACCTGCTTCGGCCCGCTTGAGGTCAAGTACGACTACGCCGCCCTAACCGGCAGCCCGGCCGACATTCGCCGCCGCGTACAGGTTGGACCGCAGAACATCTGGCGGTACGTCGACTTCCTCCCGCTCGCGGAAGGGCAGCCCGGACCGAGCGCGCGCGTACTTTCGCGAGTCGGCCTTCCGGCAGGCTGCACCCCGCTGGTGCGTGCCGACCGCTTGGCTGCTGAACTCGGTCTCAAAGAGGTTTGGGTCAAGAACGACGCCCACAACCCCACTCACTCCTTCAAAGATCGTGTCGTTGCGGTGGCCGCTGCTCGTGCGCGCGAGCTCGGGTTCGACACGCTCGCCTGCGCCTCAACCGGCAACCTCGCCAACTCGGTTGCTGCGTTTGCGTCGGCGCTCGGAATGCCCTCGTACGTGTTCATTCCGTCCAACCTGGAGGAGCAGAAGGTGCTCGCCACAGGTGTCTACGGAACGAACCTCGTCAAGATCGACGGCAACTACGACGACGTCAACCGTCTCTGCACCGAGATCAGCGGTGAGCACGAGTCTTGGGCGTTCGTCAACGTCAACATGAGGCCGTACTACGCAGAGGGCTCCAAGACCCTCGCGTACGAGATCGCTGAGCAGCTCGGGTTCCAGACTCCCGCCCAGATCGTCGCGCCGATCGCTTCCGGCTCGCTGTTCGGAAAGATCGCCAAGGGCTTCGACGAGTGGCTGTCGCTAGGCCTGATCGAGGGCGACGCGCCCGCGATGCACGGCGCTCAGGCTGCTGGCTGCTCACCGGTCGCGACCGCTTTTGCCGAAGGCACCGACGTATGCCGTCCGGTCAAGCCCGACACGATCGCCAAGTCTCTGGCAATCGGCAACCCGGCCGACGGCCCTTACGCGGTCGAGCTCGCCAACAACACCGGCGGCTCGGTCAGCGCTGTCACCGACGACGAGATCCGCGAGGGCATCCAGCTGCTCGCCCGTACGACCGGCATCTTCACCGAGACGGCTGGCGGCGTCACAACTGCCACGCTCGCCAAGCTGGCCCGCGAGGACAAGCTCGATCGAGACAAGTCTGTCGTGGTGGTCATTACCGGCGACGGCCTCAAGACGCTCGACGCCGTCCGTGGCAGCTTTGAGTCAATCGATATCGCGCCGAGCTACGACGAGTTCGAGCAGGCCATCAACAACGGAGTGCGTAACTGATGCCGATCACCGTCAAGCTTCCCACTCAGCTCCGCGCAAACGCGGGTGGCGAGTCGGCGATCGTGGTCGATGGCGGCACCGTAGGAGCCGCGCTTGACGACCTCTACGGTCAGCACCCGGGCCTCAAGGCCAGCCTGTGCAACGACGACGGCACGCTGCGCCGGTTCGTCAACGTCTACGTGAACGGCGAGGACATCCGCTTCGGTGATGGCCTTGAGACGCCGATCTCCGACGGCGCAGAGCTGCAGGTTCTCCCGGCCGTAGCTGGCGGATAATCATCCGCCAGGGGCGAAGCACTTCGTCCTT
>CAZLKZ010000008.1:65927-73138 GCA_964560235.1 uncultured Conexibacter sp.
ACCGAGCGAGATGAGGTCGCTACCTACGTTGTGGCTGATCGCCCCGAGACCCTTGCGTGGCTCGGGCAGCTCGCAGCGATCGAGCTTCATGCGCCCTTGGCTAGGGCTGCAGCGTTCGACGAGCCGGACCTCCTGGTGTTCGATCTGGATCCGGGGCCCGGTGCCGGACTACGGGAGTGCGGCGAGCTCGCGCTTGTCGTGCGGGGGATGCTTGAGCAGCTCGGGCTGGACTCGGTCATCAAGACATCCGGCGGCAAGGGGATGCAGCTGTACGTTGGTATCGAGGCAGGCTCGGCGACGTTCATTCAGACGCAAGCTTTCGCCAAGCAGGTTGCGCTGACCCTTGAGCAACAAATGCCTGACAAGGTTGTGTCTAAGCAAGATCGCTCGCTTAGGCCCGGGAAGGTCCTGATCGACTGGGGCCAGAACGGCTACGGCAAGACAACGGTCGCGGTCTACTCGGCCCGGCCGGGCGACGCTCCATCGGTCTCGACGCCGCTGGAGTGGCACGAGGTAGAGGACGCGGTCAGCGCCGGCGAGGCCGAGGCGCTGCGATTCGGTTTTTCTGACGTGCTCGCTCGGGTTGATGCAAGCGGTGACGTGTTCAGAGCGGTGCTGCAGGCTCCGCAGCGCCTACCGCAGCTCTAGAGCACCAGGCCGGAGATCCAGCTGCCGAGCGCAGCGCCAGCGAGCGCACCGAATGTGAGTGCCGCTGCCCACGGGAGCAGCGGTGCTGGCCGAGCGGGCGGCGGGGCAACCTCGGGCACGCCGGCCCCGGTCGCCATCACGATTCCGCTCGCCGGAGTCGTGCTGTCGGGGTCTTGCCTGCGCCATCTCAGCGCTGCGACCGGTGCGACCAAGCCGGGTGCGGCCATCATCCAAAAGACGATCCCCGGAATCACGAATCCCCACACCGGCGGGTCGTTGGTGAGGTTGTCAGGTGGACTGAAGCCGAACTCGATGAAGTTCCATCCGAGCAGACCGAAAAGTGCGGCCCAGAGCAGGCCACTTAGACCCATCCCTTGCGCGCCGAGATAGGTGCCTGAGCCTGCGAGCGCCACAGCGCCGCCGAGCAGCATCGCGAAGATGCCGCCGATCAAAAGGCCGATAGCCCCGCCGTCGCATTCGTGGCCGTCGGCGATCTCGTAGGGGCCTCCCGACGCGCAATAGCCACCGTTGGTCTCGATCACGTAGCGCATCGCCTCCGAGACGCCGATCAGCGACGCCGTGAAGAGCCCGATGCCCAAGAGCAAGGCAAGAAGGGCACCGGGCCTGAGTCCGGGGCGCCCTTGCGGCGCGCCGGACCCCATGCCCTGCGGAGATACCCCGACCTCGAAGCTCACGCGGGGGCGGGAGCGTCCCAGTTGACCCAGACCTTGTCGGGGGCCGACGCGTCGACCTTCACCGCTAGCGCGGTCCCGGGCTGGGTCTTGATCAGGTGGTGTTGCGGAACAACCGTGGTGACGGTCGCCGGATACGGAATTCCGGTAGCCGGGAACACGGTCAGCTGCACCTGCATGGTGGGCTGGAAGTTGACCATCGCGCCGGTCTGAGCCGCAGACACAACGGTTGCTTTGGCGTCCTGTCCGGTAAGCGCAAGGTTTGCGGCCTCCGTCTGGTCGGCCATCATCTGCTGGGCGGCCTGCATCTGTGCCATGCCGTCCTTCATCTGCTGAGCGGGATCGAAGTTGGCCTGAGCCTCCTTACCGAGCTTGTTCAGCTCGCCCATGCTCTTGAAGAACCCCATCAGCTAGCCGCGTCGTAGTAGGTGCGGAAGGTTGCGCCAGCCGTCGGGTCTGACTGCATGAGTGCAGCAAAGCCCTGCTCGGCCTCGGCCCACGACTCGGCTGAGATACCGAGCGTCGCTGCATGTGCCGCAGCCTGATCGGGAGTGCCGCCGGCGTTGTTGAGGCGCTTACAAACGGTCGCGTACTGCTCCATGTTCACGCCGCCGAACGAGGCGGTCGCGGCACCACCTGGGGCTCCTGGGGCGCCTGCGGCTGCGGCAGCGGCCTGCTGCTGCGCCATCGCCTGCTGAGCGGCGGCCTGCTGTGCCATCGCCATCTGCTGCGCCTGGTCGCCCATCTGCTGGGCCTGCTTGATCATGTCGGGCGCACCCTCCACGACGTTCTTCATGTCCTTCATCTGCTTGAACAGACCCATGGCTGTCCTCCTCGTTCCGGAATCGACGGTCGGCCCATTCGATCACCACCGAGGGGCACGGGTCAAGGCAGATTTCGGACGCGCCCGGCTGGATTCGAACCAGCGACCTCTTGCTCCGGAGGCAAGCGCTCTATCCACTGAGCTACGGGCGCGAGGCGGTGAAGCGTAGCGATACGGGCGACGGGGTATGGTCAGCCCATGCTCAAAGGTTTCAAGGAATTCCTGATGCGCGGCAATGTCGTCGACCTTGCCGTCGCTGTCGTCATCGGTGCTGCGTTCACTGCGGTCGTCACCTCGCTGACTACCGGCATCATCACTCCGCTCGTCGGAGCGATTCTCGGTGGAACCGACTTTTCCAAGGAAGTCGCGACCATCAATGGGGTCGAGTTCGCCTGGGGCACCGTTGTAGACGCCGTCATCAACTTCGTGCTCGTCGCGGCCGTCATCTACTTCGTCGTCATCGTGCCGATGAAGCACCTGCAGGAGCGGCGCTCGTCTGGTGACGAGGATGTCCCGCCGGACGAGGTGGAGCTGCTGACCGAGATTCGCGACCTGCTCAAGAGCAGGGCATAGCCGCAGTTCACGGGGCGCTCCGCGCAGCTAGCCTGAGCGCCCCGTGGATCTGTCGCTGTTCTTCGCAGGTACCGGCGGCTCTCTGCCGACCGCACACCGCGGCCTCCCGGCCGTACTGCTGCGCCGTGGCGCAGAGCGCATCCTCTTCGACTGTGGCGAGGGCACCCAGCGACAGTTGGTGCGCACCGTCGGGCTTCCCGACATCACCGAGATATTTCTCACGCACCACCACCTCGATCACTGGCTCGGCCTGCCCGGCATGCTCAAGTCGTTCGAGCTGCGCGACCGTACGCGGCCGCTGACGATCCTCGGACCGCCCGGTACCCAGAAGCTGATCGGGTCGCTGAAGCCGATCATCGGCGGACTCCGCTACAAGCTCACGGTCGTCGACCTGGAGCCCGACGCCATCGTGGACTTTGACGGCTTCGAGATTCAGGCCTTGCGCGTACGTCATCGCGGAGAGGCGTACGGCTACGCGATCGTCGAACACGACCGCTTTGGCCGCTTCGACGCCGAGCTCGCCGAGAAGCTGGGTGTCGAGCCGGGCCCGGACTTCGGCAAGCTGCAGCGCGGCGAGACTGTCAACGGCGTGAGACCCGAGCAGGTAGTCGGAGAGACCCGCCGTGGCCGGAGGGTCGTGCTTTCGGGCGACACATCACCTTGCGACATGGTGCGTGTCGCGGCCGATGGGGCCGACCTGCTCGTGCACGAGGCGACCTTCCTCACCGAGGAGCGCGACCGCGCATTTGAGACGGGCCACAGCACAGCCCGTCAAGCTGCAGAACTGGCCGCCGAGGCAGGCGTCGCAGCGCTAGCGCTCACTCACATCTCCAGCCGGTATCCCGCAAGCGCGAGCCGCGCAGAGGCCTCCGAGGTGTTCGAGAACCCGATCGTGCCGCGGGACTTCGACGCCATCGACATCCCATTTCCGGAGCGCGGCGGGCCGCAACAAGTCCGCTGGGACCGGAAAACGGGCGAGTTCCTGCCCGTCTGAACTGCTAGCTTGATCTGAACAGCGCGGTTCTAACGAACCGTCTCCTTTAACCCGGTCCTGTGAGGCCGAGAAGGAAGCAATCGGTGACGCAAGACAACGTCGTACTCGACGCAGACGCGATGCAACGCACTCTCGTGCGTATCGCCCACGAGATCTCCGAGCGCACCGAGGTCGACGACCAGCCTCTCGCAGTAGTTGGAATTCACCGCCGCGGTGCAGTGCTCGCACGCCGCATACATGCGCATCTGGCCGAGATCACCGGCACAGCGCCTGAGTACGGCGAGCTCGACATCTCCTTCTATCGCGACGACATCGGTACGCGGCCAGAGCAGCCGACGGTCCACGCTTCCGACATTCCCTTCGACGTCGACGGCAAGACGATCGTGCTCGTCGACGATGTCCTCTACACCGGGCGCACCGTGCGAGCAGCCATCGAGGCGCTGTTCGACTACGGCCGGCCCGCCAAGGTGCAGCTCGCCGTGCTCGCAGACCGCGGGCACCGCGAGCTGCCGCTGCGCCCCGACTACGTGGGTAAGAACCTGCCTACGTCTCGCACCGAACGCGTCTCGGTACGCGTTGCCGAGCTGGACGGGGAAGACGACGTACGCATCACCATCGAGGAGGTGGTGGCATGAAGCACCTGCTGTCGATCGCCGAGCTCTCTCGCGAGGACATCGAACGTATCTGTGACCGGGCAGCCGCGTTCGAAGAGGTGGCAGACCGGCCGATCAAGAAGGTCCCGACGCTGCGTGGCCGCACGGTCCTGAATCTCTTCTACGAGGCTTCGACCCGCACGCGGTCGAGCTTCGAGCTCGCTGCCAAGCGCCTCAGCGCCGATGTCGTGAACTTCAGCGCCTCCGGTTCGAGCGTCGAGAAGGGGGAGTCGCTCAAAGACACGATCCTCACCCTCGGTGCCCACAAGCCCGACGCGATCGTGATCCGCACTCCTTGGGCCGGCGCGGCGCAGCTCGTCACACAATGGACGCCCGCGGCGATCGTCAACGCCGGTGACGGCAAGCACGAGCACCCGACCCAGGCGCTACTCGACGTGCACACGCTGCGCTCCAAGATCGGCGATCTGGATGGTCGCAAGATCTGGATCGTCGGCGATGTCCTACACAGCCGCGTGGCGCGCTCGAACATCCTCGCCTTCAGCAAGATGGGCGCCGAGGTGACCGTTGTCGGACCGCCGACACTCGTGCCGCGCGGAATCGAGCAGCTGGGCTGCGAGGTCCGCTACTCGCTCGACGGCCACCAAGAGGCCGACGTGCTCTACGCGCTGCGGATGCAGAACGAGCGCATGACGCAGAGCTGGGTGCCATCGCTGCGCGAGTACGCCCGTGAGTACCAGATCAACGGCGAGCGGCTCGGGGCGCACCAGATCCTCATGCACCCGGGGCCGGTCAACCGCGGAGTGGAGCTCAGCGCGGAGGTCGTCGACTCGCCGCAGGCCGTGATCACCGCACAGGTCGCCGCCGGGGTCGTCGTCCGGATGGCGGTCCTTTACGAGTGTGCGGAATCGTTTTCGACTCCGTCTCAACCGATTCCGTCGGCGGAACCGGCTGCGCCGCTTCCGCCAAGCGGTGGTACCGAAGCGAACGAAGAGGTCTCTGCCTGATGCCCCAGCTACTTGCCAGCACTCAGTCCAAGCCCGCGTCGGTGCTGATAACCGGTGCTCGTGTGCTCGATCCCCGCGAAGGCATCGACGCCGGCCACGACGTGCTCGTCCTGGATGGTGAGATCGCAGAGATCGGGGCTCCAGGCTCGATCGACCACGATGGTGCCGAGCGCATCGACGCCAGCGGCAAGCTGCTCGTACCGGCATTCGTGGACCCACACGTGCACTTCCGCACCCCTGGCCAGGAGTACAAGGAGACAATCGCGACCGGTACCGCCTCGGCTGCGGCCGGTGGCTACTGCGCGGTGCTCGCGATGCCGAACACCAACCCGGTGCTCGACTCCGCTCCGCTGCTGCGCTCGCTCTTCGAGGAGGCCGCGCGCAGCGCACGGATACCGCTTGGCTTCGTCCCAGCGATCACACGCGGAATGAACGGTCAAGAGCTCACCGAGATGGCGGAGCTGCGTGATGCCGGTGCAGCCGGATTCACCGACGATGGCCGCCCGGTCGAGTCGGCCGGAATGCTCCGCAAGGCCCTTCAGTACCAGCGCCTCTGCGGCGGCACCCTCGCCCTCCACGAGGAGGACCCCACGCTGTCTGCCGGAGGCTCCATGAACGAGGGCAAGGTCAGTGCCGTGCTCGGTGTCGGCGGCATCCCGTCGATCAGCGAGTCGACGATGATCGCCCGCGACGCACTGATCGCTGAGTACGAGGAAGGCCGGATCCACATCCAGCACGTCTCGGCACGCGCCTCGGTCGATGCGATTGCGGACGCTCGCGCCCGCGGAGTGCAGATCACCGGAGAGGCCTCACCGCATCACCTCTGCCTCACCGACGAGTCGGTGCGCGGGCTCGACACGAGCCGCAAGATGAACCCGCCGCTGCGTACCGAGGACGACCGCCAGGCGATCATCTCCGGGCTCAAGGACGGCACTCTCGGCTGTATCGCGACCGATCACGCTCCGCACGCGCGCAGCGAGAAGGAAGTGCCGTTCGAGCAGGCCCCGATGGGCACGACCGGTCTCGAGACGGCGTTCTCGTCGATCTACACCGAGCTCGTCAAACCTGGAGTGATCGGGCTCGACCTGCTCGTGCGCCGCATGAGTGACGGAGCCGCGATGTTCGAACTGCAAACGCCGCGGATCGCGACAGGAGCCGCGGCGAACATCACCTTGATCGACCTCGAGCGCGAGTGGGTTGTCGGTGAGCACGGGTACGCCTCGCGCTCAGACAACTGCTGCTTCGACGGCATGACGTTCAGCGGCACCATCGACCTCACGATTGCCGCGGGCGGCGTGGTCCACCGAGCACGAGCGACCGAAGGGGCCGCCGCATGACCATGAACCCAGGCAACACTGCGCTCGTCGTCATCGACGTGCAGAAGGCGTTCTCGGGCTATGACTGCTTCGAGCGCGTGAGCGATGGCACGCGCAAGCTGGTCGCCGGCGCTCAGATCCTGGGCGTACCGGTCGTCGTAACCGAGCAGTACCCGCAGGGCCTCGGCGAAACCGTGCCGGAAGTCGGACTGCCGGAGGGCTCCGAGCCGATCGCGAAGACGGTCTTCAGCGCAATGCAGGCGGACGGGTTCCGCGAGCAGCTAGGCGACCCCGAGCACGTGCTGATCTGCGGGATCGAGACGCACGTGTGTGTCGCCCAGACGGTGCGTGACCTGATCTGGGAGACCGAAGAGGACCCCGAGGTTCACGTGGTCGTCGACGCGGTCGGATCGCGGCATCAGCTCGACCACGACATCGGCATCAAGCGGATGGACGACGAGGGCGCGAGTCTGACAACAGTGGAGGCCGCTCTGCTCGAGCTCTGCGGCCGCGCCGGAACACCCGAATTTAAGGAAGTTCAGGGACT
>CAZLKZ010000008.1:73238-74732 GCA_964560235.1 uncultured Conexibacter sp.
GTATTGCTCGAAGACGGCACCCGGTTCGACGGCGAGGCCGTCGGCGCGCCCGGCCACGCGGTCGGAGAGATCGTCTTCACGACCGGCATGTCCGGCTATCAGGAGTCGATGACCGACCCGTCCTTCGCCGGTCAGCTCATCACCTTCACCTACCCGCACATCGGCAACTACGGCGTCAGCGGCGCTGCGATGGAATCCGACCGCAGCTGGGCGCGGGCGGCGATCATGCGTGACGCCGTCAACCGCACCGACGCGCCTGCGGCCGAACAGGGCTGGCTCGACTGGCTTACGGCGCAGAACGTGCCGGGCATCACCGGGGTCGACACACGCGCGCTAGTGATGCACATCCGTGACGCAGGCGCGATGCGGGGCGGGGTCTTCCCGGCCACCGTTTCCGAGCCCGAGGCGCAGCAGCTGATCGCGGCCGAGCCGCAGATGGCCGGCCAGGACCTCGCGAAGGTCGTCACGCCGGCTCAGGCGATCGTCCACAGGCCCGAGGGCGAGACGCTCGTCCGCATCGCCGCAATCGACACGGGCATCAAGGGCTCGATCACACGCCATCTCGTTGCGCGCGGCGCCGAGGTCACCCTGAACCCATGCACCGTGACCGCTGACGAGCTGCTCGCCTCCGACGCAGACGCCTTCTTCCTCGCGAACGGCCCCGGCGACCCGGCAACGCTCGGGTACGTCGTCGACACGGTTCGAGAGCTGATCGGCAAGCGGCCGGTCTGGGGCATCTGCCTCGGCCACCAGCTGCTCTGCCAGGCGGTCGGTCTCGACACCTACAAGCTGCCGTTCGGTCACCGTGGCGGCAACCACCCCGTCAAAGATCTGCGCACCGGCAAGATCGAGATCACATCGCAGAACCACGGGTTCGCAGTAAGCGCCCCCGACGGTGGCGGCCGGATCGAGTCCGACGAGCCGGTCCGCTGGGACACCGACTACGGCGAGGCTTCGCTCACCCACATCAACCTCTACGACCGCACCGTCGAAGGGCTGCAGCTTCTCGACGTCCCAGCCCACACGGTGCAGTACCACCCCGAAGCGGGGCCGGGTCCCAACGACGCCGTGCACCTGTTCGACGAGTTCCTGAAGGGGGTGCAGGCAGTTGCCTAAGCGCGACGACATCAAGCGGATCATGATCCTCGGCTCTGGCCCGATCGTGATCGGCCAGGCCGCAGAGTTCGACTACTCCGGAGCCCAGGCGTGCAAGGTGCTGCGCCAAGAGGGCTACGAGATCGTGCTCGTTAACTCCAACCCGGCCACGATCATGACCGACCCGGAGTTCGCCGACGCGACCTACATCGAGCCGCTGCTCCCAGGGCCGGTCGCCAAGATCATCGAGCAGGAGCGCCCAGACGCCTTGCTACCGACGCTCGGCGGTCAGACGGCGCTCAACCTCGCCAAGGCTCTTCACGAAGACGGCACGCTGGACAAATTTGGTGTCGAGCTGATCGGCGCCAACTACGACGCGATCAACCGCGCTGAGGACCG
>CAZLKZ010000009.1:0-4667 GCA_964560235.1 uncultured Conexibacter sp.
CAGCATGGCTGCCTCGGCCTCAATTCCGCCGACGCCCCAGCCGAGCACGCCGAGGCCGTTGACCATCGTGGTGTGCGAGTCGGTGCCGACGAGCGTGTCCGGGTAGAGCAGGGGCAGCTGGCCGTCGCGGTCCTTGGTGAAGACGGCGCGCGAGAGGTACTCGAGGTTGACCTGGTGCACGATGCCGGTCTCCGGCGGCACGACCTTGAAGGTCTCAAAGGCTGTCTGGCCCCACTTGAGGAACTGGTAGCGCTCCTCGTTGCGCTCGTACTCCTTCTCGGCGTTCATCGAGAAGGCGAACTTGTTGCCGAACTCGTCGACCTGCACCGAGTGGTCGATCACGAGCTCGGCCGGTACGAGCGGCTCGATCTTGGCCGGGTCACCGCCGAGCGCAGACATCGCGTCGCGCATCGCGGCGAGATCGACCACGGCCGGAACGCCGGTGAAGTCCTGCATCACCACGCGCGCGGGCGTGAAGGCGATCTCGATGTCCGGCTCGGCCTTGGCGTTCCAGGAAGCCAGCGCAGCGATGTCTTCGGCCGTGACAGCGCCGTTGCCCTCGGTACGCAGGAGGTTCTCGAGCAGGATCTTCAGGGAGAACGGGAGCCGAGCTACGTCGAACTTCGCCTGCAGCGCATCGAGGCGGTAGATCTCGTGGTCGACACCGCCGACGCTCAGCGTCGACCGTGAGTCAAAAGAGTTCGGGTTCTCGGCCATGCCTCTCAGCCTATCTATGAGCGCTCGCCAATCGCTGGGGCCGGTGGGTGCGCTGTACACCCCCTGCGCTGCTCGCGGACGTCGGCTTCGCCTCCTTACCGCCGCGCGATGGGCGACGCCCTTCGCGCAATCCGACCGCTCGACGCGCGGACGGACCGCCTCCGGCTCCGCTCACATACCGCTCCAGGGGTGCATACCGCCCTCCCCGGATCAGCGCCGCGCAGGGCTCAGGTGGCTGCGGGCGCCCTCAATCGCGTCGAGCTATTGAGGCTCTTCAGCGAGCGCTGGGTCTTTGAGGAGGCGCCAGATGGTGATTGGGAGGAGCAGGGTCATTACTGCGAGGCTGCCCAGGCACCACATGCAGAAGGCGTCGAGGGTGAAGATTTCGCGGTAGAGCAGGTAGAGGCTCTGGAGCATTCCGATCAGCGCGAAGAAGACGGCCACGATGCGGCCGATCTCGCCGTCGCGGATCAGGCCGACCACGATCGCTGCGTAGCCGATCAACCCAAGCAGCGAGAGCGGTACGCCGAACAGCTTCGAGTACTTGGACGAGAGCACGACTTCGCAGCCGTGCACCACGCTGCACGCAGGCTCGATGCCCTCGTAGTGGATGTACGTCAGGTACGCGGTGATGCCGACCCCCGCGAGGGCAAGGACCAGCGCGACAATTCGCAGCCGGCGGTCGGCCATCAGCTAGTTCGCGATCTCGTCGACTGCCTTGTTGATCGCAGCCGCGGTCGGATCGACCTTGTTGGCGTCGATCTCAGAGGTGCCGACGTAGAGGTCAGGTGTGCTCGCCGAGCCGAAGCGCTTGGCCAGCGTCTCGGCCTCGCCGATCAGCTGCTCGGTGTCGCCGCCCTGGGCGTCCTTGAGGGCCTTGTCGACGTCGAGGCCAGGCACCGCGCTGAGGATCTCGCGGAGGCGCTCATCGGTCAGCCAGCCCGTGTTCTCCTCACCCTGGTTGTGGTAGAGGATGCCGCTGGCCGTGAACATCTTGTTCTGGAGGCCAGCCGCGTTGATCGCGTTGGCGCCCTTGACCGAGTCCTCGCCGAGGAAGGCCCGCAGGCGCAGGACCATCTTGGCCTTGCCCGGGCGCACCGACTTCTCGATCACCTCAGGCAGCTCGCTGATGTCGAAGTCGCGGCAGTAGGGGCACTGGATGTCCGCGAACATGATGATTGTGGCCTTGGCCTTCGGGTCGCCGAGCGTGATGCCCTCCTCGGGGATGCCCTTGTAGAGGCTCACGACCTTGTCGACATCCGTCAGGCCGTCCGAGTTGGTCTTCTTGTCGCTGCCGGAGCTCGATACGGCGATCGCGATACCGACTATCACGAGGGCGCCGACGAGCAGCCCGCCGAAGATTCCGAGGCGCTTCTTGCGGGCGGCAACCGCCGCGCTCTGTTCCTCGGCCGCGATACGCTCGGCACGTGCCGCTTCGCGGCGTTCCTTCTTAGTCGGTTTCGGCTGCTCGCTCATGAGATCGCAGAGAATAGTGCGGATACCAGCGGCGATCGCCGCTCTTGTTGCAACTTTTACGTTGGCTTCATGTGGCGGCGATGGCGACAAGACGACCGCCGAGCTGCAGGCCTGGCAGCTGCCCGCCCCGTACCTCCCGCCGCCGGACCCGAAGGCGTACCCGCGCGCGAGCACGGAGGACAGCGCACCGGCCAGCGACAGCGCGCCCGCCACGGAGACGACGACCCCATCGGGAGCACCGACCGACGCCGAAGTGGAAGCAGCGCTCAAGAAGGCGTACGGGGACGACGCCGGCGCCGACCTCAACCGTGCCGCGATCGACGCGAACGGCCTGGCGGTGATTCCCGAGAACGCCCCGGCGAAGCTGATCGCGATGATGCATGCCGCAAACGACGTGGCCCGCAAGCCGTACGTGTACGGGGGCGGCCACGGCCGCAACCCGAAGGAGATCTGGCGTGACTCCGCCTACGACTGCTCGGGCTCTATCTCCTACGCGCTCGCAGCGGCTGGGTACATCGAAGGTCCGATGGCCTCCGGCCCGATGATGACGTGGGGCGAGAAGGGGCCCGGCAAGTGGGTCACGATCTTCGCCAACGAAGAGCACGCGTTCATGGTCGTCGCGGGCCTGCGGTTCGACACGAGCGGCAGGCAGCGCACCGGCACGCGCTGGCAGCCTGCGGGCGCCCGCAGCTACGCGGGCTTCGTAGTGCGGCACCCCAAAGGTCTTTAGCTACCTAGTTCAGCGCCACCGACTCGGGCGCAGGCGGCATCGGCGTACCGCCGTAGATCACTCGCCCCTTGGTGTCTTGGTAGGTCAGCCACGGGATCGTTGCCTGCTGCCCGACGCCGAGCTTCGAGTAGTCGCACACGCCGCTCGGGAACGTCGACTCCATCTGTCGCCACTGCGAGTCGCTGAACGACACCGGGTAATCCGAGCGCTTGAGCGGCTTGAGCTGACACTTGTTGTTGTCGGTCGTGATGCCGTCGCCGGCGACCATGCGGGGGGTTCCGTAGACCGGCACCACGTCGGGCGCGCACCGCCCCTTGCCGAGCACCATGCCCCCGCCGTCGTAACAGCGGTCGCTCAGGTCGGCGGGCCTGTCTCCGGCGACCTTCTCCTCAAGCGTCTTCGCAGAGGTGTCAGCAGCTACGGCCTCAAGCCAGCGGTCCATCGCCTTGAAGCCTTCCGACGCACAGTTCAGGTCGGCCACGAGCGGCAGGCCTCCCTCCCAGATCAGCTGGTTCTCGTGCCCACCGTTGGCACGATCGAGCCGCGCGCGGACCGCGTACGGGCGGTACGAGTCGTGCGCGAAACCCGGGTCAGGCCCTCGGCAATCGATGATCGCCGTCTGATCGAGGTTGTTGGTCTCGTTGATCGAGCCGCTGCGGTAGGCGCGGTCGAGCGCATCGAGGTCGCCGTTGATCCGCAGCGGATACGGCTTGCCGTCCCAGTCGACGCCGCCGATCTTTGCGTTCAGGTCAACGAACTGCGCGACTGAGATCTTGCGATCGAGCAGCGACTTCAGCCCGTACTGCACGCCGATGTTGTCGATCGGCACGGCACCGAAGCTCTTGCCGATCTTCTTCTCGACGTCGTACCGGACCTCTTCACGCCGCGGACCGAAGATGTTGATCGAGTAGTCCGCGATCGAGCAGCGCACGCCAGTGGGGTTGGTCTTGGCGTTGTAAGTCTGCTCCTCGGTCAGGCCGTCACATTCGCGGTCGGGAATGATCGCGTTGTAGAAGCCGAGGTCAGAGATGATCGAGTTGAGCGGCGACACGCTGCCTTCGACCTCTGCCCACTGGTCGGGCGACCAGGTGATGCCGAAGCCGATGATGCGCTCTGGCTTCTCGAAGTAGTTGCGCAGCAGGTGGTAGTCGCCGACCTGGGTTGCCGATGACCACGCGTCTGGGAAGGTGCAGGTCGGCAGGATGCCTTGATAGAGGCCTGGGTAAGCGTTGGCGACCCAGTAGGTCGCGAGCGAGCCACCTGAGCAGCCAGCACCGATGGTGAAGCGGACCGTGCCGTACTGCTCGATCACACGCTCCTTGGCCATCAGCATCGACTCGGCCTGCGTGACCACGTTGCAGTTGTGGCCGCTGTTGTTGGCCGCGGTGGACATCACCGCGTAGCCGCGCCCGAGCGCTGTCTCGGCAACATCGGGGGAGATCAGCGGGATGGGGATCGGTGTGTACTTCGTGACGCTCGGGGCACCCCCCGGCTCGTAGGCGATGTCGCATGAAGCGCCGTGTGTGATCAGCAGCTTGTGCGCGTACTGCTTCTGCGGTGCTACGGCCGACCAGTCCGCATCGGGGTTGTAGAGCGCGGCGATCTTGTACTGATCTCGCGCCACGTAGCCGGTCTCCACGCGCACGATGAACGGGACCTTCGTGCCGTTCTCAGCGGTGGTCGTTGCGACGTCAGAGGGACGATCGTCGATGTCGTAGTCCTGCAGACCGAACTTGAACGGGTT
>CAZLKZ010000009.1:4767-45471 GCA_964560235.1 uncultured Conexibacter sp.
ACCGACGGCTTCCAGTCTTTCGCTCGGGCGGGGAGCGTGATCTTGACGAGAGCCTGCCCGTCACTGACGAGGTCGGCGCGGCTGGAGAGCACCTCGATCTTGGTCGGCTCGGGCGCATCAGCGGCCTGCGACGTGGACGACCCCGCGGCGAACGCCACGACAGCCAACAGAGACACCTTCAGCACCCGGATCTTTGACACAGCGAGCCGCCCTCCCAAACGGTCGGCCGGCAAGTCCTCACCGGCCAACCGACCCTAACCCGGTGTAAGGCGGCAAGTCCAGCACTTGCCTGGTGTTTAGGTGCAGTTCCTACCCTGCGCTGCCGCGATGGACGCAGCCCATCTCCCCACTCCCCCGCGCGGCCACACGTCGCTGATCGTCGCCGTCGTGACGGTGGTGGTTGGACTCGCCTTGCTCGTGTACGCACTCGCCGGCGGTAGCGAGGACGAGCCGCTCCCTACGCAGCCAACCGTGCCCGCCGCGGCCCTCGGTGCGACGACGCCCGCACCGTCTCAGGTTGAGACCAAAGCGGTCCGCAAAGCAAAGTCCAAGAGCTCGAGCCGCAACGCCGAGAACAAGCCGGCGGTCACTTCCCAGCGGTCGGCCTTTGAGACTCCGCCGCCTAAGGGTTGGGTCGAGTCCTTCTACCCGATCTACGCCGAAGCGCAGCGCGTGTTCGGGGTCAACTGGCTGCTGATCGCTTCGGTCCACCGCCAGGAGACCGCGTTCTCGACCCACCCGACCACGTACCGCGGGCTCAACTTCGCGGGCTGCTGCGGCGGGCCGATGCAGTTCAACGTCACCAACGGCGACAAGAAGGGCCGCGGGTCAACCTGGGATCGCTACCGGCTCAGCTACGAGCTCGGCAACAGGCCCAAGCGCTACCTGAGCGAGCGTAAGAAGCACCCGTCGCTCTACGACGACTTCGACGCGATCATGGCCGCCGGCGCGCTGCTGCGCGACAACGGTGCGTCGAGCACACTGGACGCGTCCGCCTGGCGTGCGGCCTACGACTACTACGGCCACGACCTGACCGGCATCTCGTACGCAAGTCAGGTGACGGCCCGGGCGATCGGCTGGGCCAAGAACGGCTTCTGCGCGACCTGCGTCGATTCGGCGCAGCGCACCGCCCAGGTCGACGCTGCCTGGGGCGCTCCGATCAGAGGCGAGCTAGTCGCCGCCGAAGAGCAGGCCGCTGCTCAGAAGCGCGCAGAGGCCAAAGCGAAAGCCAAGGCCAAGGCGCGCAAGAGTCAGTCGACGAGCGAGTAGAGCGGCGAGCGCCCCCGGTTGCCGACGCTTTGCACGAGGTCCATCGCACGTAGGCAGTAGACGACCCGTGTTGCGAGCACCCGACCGACCTTCAGCTGCTTGGCCAGCTCGCGGGTAGTCAGCGGCTCGGCGAAGGTGCCCTCGGGCAGAAGAGCAAGAGCGTCGCGCGGGCCGGCCACTTCGACCCGCTCGATGATGTCGTTGAGCTGGCGAACGCCCGGGTCGCGCGTTCGGCGCCCCGAGCGCGAGCGGCCCGCCTCAGGCCCTCGCACGTGGTCCTCGTCGCATAGGAGCACCTCGATGGTGAGATTGGGATGGGCGACGAGCGTCGGCCACGAAACGAGCCGGTCGAACAGCTCCAGCTCGGTACAGCGCTTGGCCGACATCCGCGAAGAGACGATCTCGCCGTGCTCGTCGATCCGCACGATCCGGCGACGCGCCGGCACAGGAAACACGACCCTCATGCGGTGCTCGTCGAGGAGCGCGTCGAGCTTGCGCCCCAGCGGCCCGAAGCCGCCGGTCTGCACCTCGACCAGCTCGCCGTCTGCCCGTACGAGGTCGATCGCGAACCTGCCGACCTTCACTTCGGCGCGGTCGCCAGGGACAGCAAGCCGGTCCTTGATTGCTGCGTGCAGCGGACCTTCGCGCAGTGTGCCGATACCGGTCGCCACCAGGCGAGTGTGTCACCAAAGGACTGTGAGAGTCGTTGCAGCACAGCAACTCCCCATGCTTAGCCTTGTTCAGAACCAATGATGCGACGCCTGTTGACGACCGTCACGAGCGCCGGCTGCCTGCTGCTCTCGGCGACCTCTGCCCACGCCGACACCTGCCTCGGTGAGCCCTGCCCGTACAGCAGCTCCGGCCAGATCGGTCAAAGCGGCAACGGCACGCTGCGCTTCCCGCAAGCTGTGGCCGTGGGGCCTGACGGCTCTGTGTATGTGAGCGACCAGAGCTCGCACCTCGTCCAGGTGTTCAACCCTCAGGGTCAGTTCGTGCGGCAGTTCGGCACCCCGGGCACCAAGCCCGGGCAGCTCACCGCGGTCTCGTCGATCACTGTGACCCCCGGCAACCTGCTGGCGCTCACCGACGGAGGCACGAACCGCGTAGTGCTGTTCAAGGCGGCGACCGGCGAGATGATCGGTCACGTCGGCGGCAGCGGGTCGGGAGTCGGCCAGTTCCGCTTCGGTGCTGGCGGCGGCAACGACCAGCCCGCGGGCGGCGCCATCACCAACTACAAGGGCTACCTGTACGTGAGCGACTCGGGCAACGATCGCGTGCAGCGGATCGACACGACCGGGGAGAACCCGACCGTGCTGATCGACTCGGGGTCTCTCGCTCACCCACGTGGGCTCGCCGTTCGCCAGGGCCGCCTGATCGTCGCTGACGATCAGAACCACCGCCTTGCGATCTTCGACCTCAGCGGCAAGTTCATCCGCTCGGTCGGCGCCGGCAAGGGCGCAGGCCCCGGACAGCTGAGCTTCCCGTTCGGTGTGGCGGTCGACAGTGCGGGCGCCACGTTCGTGGCCGACGACATGAACCAGCGCATCGTGCGCTTCGGGGCTGCGCCCGACTTCAAGTACCGCGCCCGTTGGGGCTCGTACGGGACCGGCCCCGGACAGCTCGCCTACCCGCGTGCACTCGCCACCAACGCAAAGCGCGAGCTGTTCGTGACCAACACCGGCAACGACCGGATCGACGTGTTCTCCGGCCGCGGCACCCTGCTGCGCTCGTTCGGCACTTCCGGCCGCGCGCCCGGCCAGTTCAACACTCCGGGCGGCGTCGCCGTTGACGCCTCGGGCATCCGAGCTGTCGCCGACACGATCAACGGGCGCGTCCAGCTGCTGAACCCCGACGGATCGGTTGCGTCGATCTGGGGATCGCCGAACCCTGGCCCCACGATCTTGCGCAGGCCGATCGACGTAGCGTTCGACGAGGCAGGCAACGGCTTCGTGCTCGATCAGCGACGCGGCAGGATCTTCGCGTTCAGCCGCGCCACGGCTCTCAACACCACGAGCTTCGGCACGATCGGCACCGGTCCGGGCCAGCTGCTCGACCCGAGCGCGATCACGCGCACCGCTGACGGCACCTTGTGGGTTGCCGACACCGGCAACTCGCGCGTGGCGCGGTTTTCGTCCTCGGGCAGCTACGGCGGCAGCTTCCCCACGGGCGATCCGCCGCGGGGTATCGCAACCTCGCCAGACGGCACCACGGTTTACGTGACGACCACCAGGAACCGCGTCGAGTACTACGACACGAGCGGCAAGCTGCTCGGACGGTTCGGGTTCGGGCCCGGGTCGCGCCTCGGGCAGCTGAACGCGCCGGCGGACCTCACGATCGACGCCGCCGGCACGCTCTGGATCGCCGACCGCGGCAACAGCCGGGTAGTGCACTTTGGTCCCACCGGGCAGCGCCTCGGCACTTTCGGATCGCGCGGGTCTGGAGACGGTGCAGTGTTCAGCGGCCCAACCGATGTGGCGGTGGACTGCCGCGGCACACTCACAGTCACCGACACGCGCAACAACGTCGTGCGCTACTTCCAGCTCGCGTCGCCACCTGCGGGCCCGGCATGCGCGACTCTGCCCGCGCCCGGCCAGCCCCCTGCCCTGCAGTACCCGACGCTGCCCGCTCCAGACGGCCCGCTCGTAACGCTCAAGGCCCTGCGCAAGACCAAGCTGCTTACCAGCGGCGTGGCGCTGCGCGCGGGCTGCGATACGACCTGCGAGATCACGCTGACAGCGACCGTCACTCAGACCGGCCTGCCGCCCAAGCGCAAGGGCGTGAAGAAGCGCAAGCGCGTAACGATCGCCCTGAGCTCTGTGACCAAGAAGGTCGAGAGCGGCGCGACCACGGTGGTCCGGCTCAAGGCCTCAGCGGCCAACAGCCGCAAGCTCCGCGCGGCCCTCGCCGGCCGCAAGGGCGTTGTCGTGTCGGTGACTGCCACTGCGACCGCCAGCGTCGGCGAGCCGTCGGTGGAAGACCTGCGGATCTCGGGTACGCGCTAGACGCCCGAGATCACGAGGCGCGTGGGCTTCACCACGCGCTTTGGCTTGGCGACCTTGACCACGAGGGTCTTGGTCGATGTGCCAGATGCGCTCCTCGCGGTCACCTTGACCGAGCACTTGCCAGCTCGGCGGCCGATCAGCCGGCCCTTGCGGATCACGCAGTAGCGCTGAGAGCTGGAGCTGACCTTCAGTGTGACCTTCACGGCCGGACCGGTCTTGATGCCCGCGGCGGTCGCGACGCGTCCGAGGGTGACGTGGTTGCCAGCGGTCAGCGTGATCGGCTTGGCCGCGGGCTTCACGTCAGGCAATGGTGCCTCGATCAGCGGTAGCTCGGCCGGACTCGGTGCGGGCACTGGCGTGACCGGCACGCTGTCGGTCGGCGTAGTCGTCGTTGTCGTGTCGGTCGGCGCGGGCGGTGCCGATGGCGTGAGAGGGCTGCTCGCAGGCGAGGCACTGCTGTCGGCGGCGTTGCTCCGAGTAACGACGGTGAACGTGTAGGTGACGCCGTTCGTAAGACCACTCACGACACAAGACGTCGCAGGTGCGGTCGCGGTACAGCTGGCGCCTCCCGGCTGTGCGGTGACTACGTAGTCAGTCACCGTCGCCCCGTTGCTGCTGCCGGGAGTGAACGAGACGAGCGCCTCGCCGTCCCCGGCCTCAGCAGCGACGTCACTCGGTGCACCCGGAGCGCCAAAGGGCGTGACCGCATTGCTCGGCGCCGACGCATCGCTCACGCCGACGGCGCTCGTGGCAGTGACCGAGAACGTGTAGCCCGTGCCGGCACTCAGGCCGTGCACGGTGCATGAAGTCGCCACGCCGGTCGGCGCGCACGTGTGCCCACCGGGACTCGAGGTGACGGTGTACCCGGTAACCGGCGAGCCGTTGCTGTCAGCAGGCGCCGTGAACGACACGACGGCCTGCTGCTCTCCAGCGACGGCCGTCACCGCCGTCGGCGGATCGGGCACGTCCCAGGTGGTTACCGGGGCGCTTGCGATCGAGTCCGCGCTGTCGCCCACGTCGTTTGTCGCCTTGACCGTGAAGGTGTAGGCGGTTCCGGGATCGAGGCCCCACACCTCGCAGGTCTCGTCGCCAGCAGCGGCAAAGCACTGCCCCCCTCCGGGCGACGCAGTGACTGTGTAGCCCGATATCGCCATTCCGTTGTCGGTGGCCGAGTCGGTCCAGCTGACCGCGATCGCACCGACGCTGGCGACCGAGCCGGTGACCGAGGTCGGCGCAGCGGGCACGTCAGGCACGGTGACCGAAACGAGCTCGCTGATGTCGCCTTCGTAAAAGCTGAAGGCGGACACAGCGAACTCGTACGTCTGCCCGGGGGTCAGGCCCGTTACATCGCAGGTGAGGTCGCCGTAGGTCGTACACACGATGTTCCAGTCGACGTCGGTAACCCAGTACCCCTCCACCGGGTACCCGAACGCCTGGGCGGCGTCCCAGGACAGGCGTGCACCGCCCGGGATCGGCTCCGCGGTTAGTCCCGCGGGCGCAGCCGGTGCGCCCCCGTACACCAGGTTGGTGCTCGTCGCCGATGCTGCCGCATGACTCTTGACGTCCTGGAACGAAAGCGTTACGTCGTACGTGCACCGCGGCTGCAGGGTGCCGGAGATGGCGAGGGTCTTACCCGACTCCACCCAGAACATGTCGACCATGGCGTCCATCGTGGCCAGGTTCGCCATCGTCAGCACCACATCTCCAGTACAGGGCGACCGTGGCGCAAAGGCGAGCTTCACCGTGCCCGCCTTGGGACTCTCGTGCAGGTCGTACTTGACGTAGAGCTCCGAGCCGTATCCAAAGGCGATCACCGAGTCCGTCGCCGGGTTGGTCAGCGTCGGTGCCGAGGTCGCGCCGTCGAGAGCGATCGTGACGGTGTTTGACGTGCTGAGGCCACCCGCCGTCGGATAGCGCAGCTGCACCGAGTAGGTGCCGTCCGGGAAATAGCTCTTGCCAGAGCTGCTCGTCATGGCCGGGACGCACAGCGTGGTGCAGCCCGACGTGGCGATCGCGGCCGGATCGAAGGTCACCGTGCCCGATGGAGTGCTCTGGGTATCGGCACTGAGATCGAGCGTCCAGGTGTCTCCGACCGTCGACTGACTGCCGCTGGTGTAGCTGTACACCGCCTGCACCGTCCCCGTTGGCGTGTGCGGCGAAGACCAGGCGTAGGTAATCCGGGTGTTGCTGCTGACGTTGCTGACCGAGATCGTGTTCGCGGCCTCAGCGCTCGCCGCACCAAGCAGCACGCACACGATGCTGGCGACGAGCAGGGGAAGAGGACGACAAAGCCGCATTACCCCGTCCATCGACCGAACCCGTAGCGAGGCCTAGCGACGCGCGACGATTCTGGACGGATTCCGGCGGTGCTACATGTTCGCTAGTCTCCCCTCCCGATCCACGGGGGCGTAGCTCAGTTGGTTAGAGCGCCGGCCTGTCACGCCGGAGGTCGCGGGTTCGAGTCCCGTCGCTCCCGTTTTCCCGTGTGCTGACTTCGCATCTGCCGCCGATGCGTCGCTCAGGACTTCGGTCACGGCCACGAGGCCGCTCCCTCGTCCCTCGCTCGCCTCGCCGACAGCTGCTTTGCCAGCAAACGGCAAAAGGCCTTGGCGATCGCTCATAAGATCGGCGCGTGCATGAGACCGATTTGTTGGTGCTCGGGTTGTGTGTCGGGTTGCCGGCGTTGGGGGTTATTGCTGGGCTGCTGAAGACGCCGTACCCGATCGTGCTCGTTGTGGGCGCGATCTTGATCGGGTGTGTTCCTGGCATTCCCGACGTGACGCTCGACCCGTCACTGGTGCTGATCATCTTCCTGCCGCCCCTGCTTTACGGCGCGGCGTTCTTTGCCGACCTGCGCGCGCTCAAAGCGGACGCTCGGTCGGTCGGCACGATCTCGATCGGCCTCGTGCTGCTCACAACGGTGGTCGTCGGCGTCGTCACCCACGCGCTTATCGGGCTGCCTTGGCCAGCGGCATTCGCGCTCGGCGCGATCATCTCCCCCACCGACCCGGTCGCCGCGACCGCGATCACGCGCGAGCTCAGCGTGCCGCGCAGGCTCGTCAACCTGATCGAGGGCGAGAGCCTGATCAACGACGCATCGGCGCTCGCCGCTTACCGAGTTGCCGTCGCAGCAGCAGTCGGCGGGAGCTTCTCGCTGATGGACGCGAGCGTGCAGTTCGTGCTGGTTGTCGTCGGCGGCGTCGCGATCGGCGCAGCGGTCGGAGTTGTCGTGGCGGAGATCAGGCGCCGCATCGACGACGTGCCTGTAGAGATCACGATCTCGTTGGCGACCGGCTACGCCGCGTACCTCCCGGCCGAGGCACTGGGCGTATCGGGCGTACTGGCTGCTGTGACGGCAGGCATCTACCTGGGGTGGAAGGCGCCCGAGATCTCCACCGCGCGGATGCGGATGGAAGGCCGCGCCGTGTGGGAGTTCGTGATGTTCCTGCTCAACGCGGTGCTGTTCGTGCTGATCGGCCTGCAGCTGCCGACGATCCTCGACTCGGTCTCCGGCACCTCCGCAGCGTCACTTGCGGGCTACGCGCTCGTGACGATCGGCGTCGTGATCGGGATGCGCTTCCTCTGGCTGTTCACCGTGCCGTACATCGTGCGCGCGCTCGACCGGCGACCGAGCCAGATCGAGCGCCGTTTGGGCGCGGGGCCGCGCGCGGTGGTGGCCTGGTCGGGGATGCGCGGCGCGGTGTCCCTCGCAGCCGCTCTGTCTCTACCTTTGGAGACCGACGCGGGCACGCCATTCCCCGATCGCGACCTGATCATCTTCCTCGCCTACTGCGTGGTCGTTTTCACGGTCGTGGTGCAAGGGCTGACGCTGTCGTCCGTGATCCGTCGGCTACGTGTCATGGACGACCCCACCTTGATCGAGCACGAGGCACACTCCGCGCGGATCGTGAACGCAGAGGCGGCACTCCGAGCGCTCGACGAGCTGGAGAGCGCCGAGTGGACACGCCAGGAGACGGTCGACCGGATGCGCGCGATGTACACGTTCCGCAAGCGGCGCTTCAAGACGCTGCGCGGCGACGTTGACGACGGGGACGGCATCGTCGCCCAGTCACTGGCCTTTCAGCGCCTCGTCTACGAGGTGATCGATGCCCAGCGCGCCTCGCTGGTGCAGATGCGCAACGAGGGCGTGATCTCCGCCGAGGTCATGCGAACCCTCGAGCGCGAACTCGATCTCGAGCAGTCCCGGCTCGAGCTGTAGAACGCCGAGCGATACGCTTGACACAGTGTCAACACAGCAGCTCGCCGACTCGCCGATCCCGGCCCCGGGACCTCCTCCGCCGGGCACGCCGCCCGGGCGGATCATGTGGGACCTCCGCCAAGAGCGGCGCGCATCGATCCCCTATCCGGCAGGTGACACGAGCTTCTCGCTCCGGCGCACTCGCGACGGAATCTTCAACGCGCTGCCGATGCTGCTCGACGCCTACGAGCGCTACGGCCCCGTGTTCAGCCTGCGGATGTTCCACCTCAACACGGTGTGGGCGCTCGGACCTGAGGCGAACCGCGAGATCCTGCTGCGCAACCCGACCAACTTCCTGTGGCGCGAAGGCAGCTTCGCGGACCTGATCCCGATCCTCGGCGACGGGATGCTCACGATCGACGGCCCGTTCCACCGCGCTAGCCGCATGGCGCTCGTGCCAGCGTTCACCAAGGGCCGCATCCAGGCCTCGCGCGAACTGATCGACACGGAGATCGAGAAGGCGCTCGAAAACTGGAAGCCAGGCGACCGGTTCGACCTCATGGAGTGGACGCGCGAGTTCGCCCTCGGGGTCGCGATGAAGGCGCTGCTCGGGTTCGACGACCGACACACGTCACGCACGTCGCAAGCCGCACACGACTTCGAGACGGCGCTTTCGTTCTTCGGCCAGTCGCTCTGGGGGCAGATACGGCGCGGTCCGGGCAGTCACTACCGCGCCATGACTCAAGCCTCAGCGCGGCTCGACGAAGTGATCTACGCCGAACTCGAGCTCAGGCGCCGAGCTGCCGCAGGGTCAGACGACGGGCACGGCGACGACCTGCTCGGCCTGCTGCTCGACCTGCAGGCCCAGGGCGGCGTGGAGCTGACCGACAAGCACCTGCGCGACCAGGTGATGACGATGATGTTCGCTGGCCACGACACGACCACATCGACCGTCACGTTCCTGTTCTACGAGCTGTCACGCAACCGCGAGCTGGTAGACGACCCGCAGTTCAACCTCGACCACGCGATCGACGAGACGCTGCGCATGTACCCGCCCGCTTGGGTCGGTCCGCGCCGCACCGCGGAGGCCTGCGAGATTGCGGGCGTTCCGGTGCCCGAGCGCGCGTCGGTCAACTACAGCTCGTGGGCGAGCCACCACCTGCCCGACGTGTGGGACCAGCCCGAGGAGTTCCGCCCGGAGCGATTTGCACCCGGCAACGTCGAGCAGATCCCGAAAGGCGCGTACGTGCCGTTCGGAGCCGGGTCGCGGACCTGTCTAGGGATGCGCTTCGGGCAGGCCGAGATCACGTCGTTCGCCACCCACGTACTCCAGCGCTTCCGACTGGAGGTCGATCCGGGTTACCAGCTGCGCACATGGCAGAGCCCGACGATCAGCCCGCGCGACGGGATGCCCGTGACTGTGCGCGCCGCCTAGCGGCTACCAGGCCGACACCTTGTAGTCCTTGAGGAACACGCCGTGCACGTCCTCGCCGGCCTCACCGCGGACGATCGGGTCGTACACGCGAGCCGCGCCGTCGACGAGATCGAGCGGCGCGTGGAAGCCGTCCTCGGCGAGCCGCATTTTCTGCGGGTGCGGGCGCTCGTCGGTGATCCAGCCCGTGTCGACGCTGGTCATGAGGATGCCGTCGGTCTCAAGCATCTCCTGCGCGCTCGTGCGGGTCAGCATGTTCACGGCGGCCTTCGCCATGTTGGTGTGCGGATGGCCCGGCCCTTTGTAGCCGCGACTGAACTGGCCCTCCATCGCCGACACGTTCACCACGTACTTGCGCCGGGCAGGCGACGACGCCATCGCGGCTCGCAGGCCGCTGATCAGGATGAACGGCGCCGTTTGGTTGCACAGCTGCACCTCAAGCAGCTCGGTCGCGTCGACTTCGTCGACCACCTGGGACCAGCTGTTTGCGTCGTGCAGATCCGGCACGAGCCCGCCCGCATCGATGGCTGTGCCGGTCTTGATGCGCTCGGGTGAAGCCGAACCGGCCGTCAGCGCTAGCGCCGTGAGCGCCTGCGGCGTCGGCGACCAGCCACTGCCCGGCAGCTCCGCGGTCTCGCGCACTCCGTGCCGGCCGAGCTGCACGATCTCTGGGAGATCTCCGGCTGGCAATGGTTCACGCTCGGCGCGCACGAGGTGCGCGTATGCCTGCGGCGAGCGCCGTACGGTCTGCGCGGCGTTGTTGATCAGAATGTCGAGCGGCCCGTGCGAGGCAACTTCTTGGGCGAGCGCGATCGCCTGGGCCGGATCGCGCAGATCGACGCCAATGACCTTGAGGCGGTGCAGCCAGTCGCCACTGTCCTCCATCGCGGCGAACCGTGTGACCGCGTCCTGAGGGAAGCGGGTCGTGATGGTGGTGTCTGCCCCGTCGCGCAGCAGGCGCAGCGCTATGTACATGCCGATCTTCGCGCGTCCGCCGGTGAGCAGCGCTCGTTTGCCGTTCAGGTCGGTGCGCGCGTCGCGACGCTCATGGTTAAACGCCGCACACTCGGGACAGAGCTGGTGGTAGAAGGCGTCAACGTCGACGAAGCGCTCCTTGCACACGTAACACGCACGTGGTTGCAGCAGGCGGCCGGCAGACTTTCCGGTGGCACGAGAGCTGAGTTTGCGGCCCTCTGTCTCGTCGTCGATCCGGTCGGGAGCACCGGTAGCGGTCGCTGCCGTCACAGCGGCGTCATTGGCCAGAATCGCGTCACGGCGCTCCTTGCGCAGGCGAATCTTGACTGCCTTGTAGAGCTTGCTCGTACCGAGGCGAATCGCGATCGCGTCGGGGTGGTCGGAGGGCAGAGCCTCTGCCTCGGAGAGCACTTCGAGTGCTGTTGCGAGGCGGTCGGGGTCGATGCGCTGCATGCGACGCCCAGGTTACGGCGCGCGCGGCGGCCCCCGGGCGCCCCACCCCTGCCGTGTCCCGATGGCGCCACCTCCTGGCGCGAACCGGTCACGGCGCGGAGTCGTAGGCTTCCCCAGATGAGCCCGCGCCGTGTCGCACTACTCACCGCTGGCGGCTACGCGCCGTGCCTGTCGTCCGCGGTCGGCGGCCTGATCGAGCGCTACACCGAGCTCAGCCCCGACACAGAGCTCATCGCCTACCGCCACGGCTACCACGGGCTCCTGAGCGGCAACCACGTCGTGATCGATCAAGCCGCGCGCGACGGCGCTGCGCTGCTGCACAGGTTCGGCGGTAGCCCGATCGGCAACTCGCGCGTGAAGCTCACCAACACCGCCGACCTGCTCGCGCGAGGACTGATCGACGAGGGCGAGGACCCGCTCGCGCGCGCAGCCAACCGGCTACGGGAGGACGGCGTTGAGGTGCTGCACACGATCGGCGGCGACGACACGCAGACGACCGCCGCCGACCTCGCTCGCTACCTCCACGACCACGGCCACGAGCTGACGGTGGTCGGGCTGCCGAAGACGATCGACAACGACATAGTGCCGATCCGCCAATCGCTCGGTGCGATCACCGCCGCCGAGCAGGCAAGCCGGTTCGCTCAGAACGTGCTCGCCGAGCACGGCTCAAACCCGCGCATGCTGATCGTGCACGAGGTGATGGGGCGCGCGTGCGGGTGGCTCACCGCAGCGGCCGCCCGTGAGTACATGCAGTGGCATTCCGAGCAGCAGTGGCTGCCTTCGATCGGACTGACGCCCGAGCGGTGGGCGATTCACGCTGTGTACGTGCCCGAACTCGCGGTCGACCTCGACGCCGAGGCAGCCCGGCTGCGCGCCGTAATGGACGAGATCGGCTGCGTGAACATCTTCCTGTCCGAAGGCGCAGGGGTTGGCGACATCGTCGCCGCGATGGAGGCTGCCGGCGAGGAGGTCGGCCGCGACCCGTTCGGTCACGTCAAGCTCGACACGATCAACCCCGGCGCATGGTTCGCTGGCCAGTTCGCCGATCGGATCGGCGCGGAGAAGAAGATGGTGCAGAAGTCCGGCTACTTCTCACGCTCGGCCCCCGCGGGTGAGCGCGACCTGGCGCTGATCGCAGACATGGTGCGCCGCGCGGTCGATGCTGCGATGGCAGGCACCCCAGGCGTCATCGGCGAGGACGACTCACAGCCGGAGGGCGCCGAGCCGACCGTGATCGCCTTCGACCGGATCGCTGGTCACAAGAAGTTCGACACGTCGGCGGCGTGGTTCACCGACGTGCTGCGCTGGACGGGCCAGGCGTAAGCGCCCTCACGAGCTGTGAAGCATTTGCCCCGGCAGGTGGGGCAAATGCTTCACAGCTCACCGCGAGGGAACAGGACGTGCTGCGCCTGATCGCCCGGGGCTACGCGTACAAACAGATCGGCCTGAAGCTCGAGATCTCACCGCGCACGGTCGAGACCCACGTGTCCTCGGTACTGCGCAAGACGCAACTCTCCAGCCGCCACGAACTTGCCCGCTGGGCGAGCAAGCGCGGCCTCGACTAGGCCAGCTCCAGCACCAACTTGCCCGTGTTGGCACCGCTGAACAGCATCTGCAGCGTCTGCGGGAAGTCATCGACCGATCCCTTGACCACGTGCTCCTTGATGACGAGCCCGTTGCGCGCAGCATCCTCGAGCGCGGCGAACGCCTCGGGGTACCGATCGACGTAGTCGAACACGACGAAGCCCTGCATCTTCGCGCTGCGTACAAGCAGCGCCATGTAGTTCGCAGGTCCAGTGGGGCGGCCTTCGGCGTTGTACTGGCTGATCGCGCCGCAGATCACAACACGCGCGCCGCGCGCCAGGTTGGCTAGCGCCGCGTCGAGGATCTCGCCACCGACGTTGTCGAAGTAGATGTCGATGCCGTCGGGGCACAGCTCGCGCAGCCGCGCCGAGACCTTCTCCGAGCGGTAGTCGATGCAAGCGTCGAAGCCGAGCTCATCGGTGACCATCGCGCACTTCTCCGGCCCGCCCGCGATCCCGACCACGCGGCAGCCGCGCTGCTTTGCGAGCTGACCGGCGACCGTGCCAACCGCCCCGGCAGCGCCAGAGATCACGACCGTGTCGCCGTCCTTCATCTCGCCGACATCGACGAGCCCGAAGTACGCGGTCAGGCCAGGCATGCCCAGCGCGCCAAGAAATGCCGACGCCGGCGCAACGGACGCGTCGATCTTGCGCACCCCGCGCCCATCGCTGATCGCCCACTCCTGCACGCCGAACGAGCCCGAGAGCAGATCGCCGGGAGCGAACCGCTCGTTACGTGACTCCACGACCTCCACCACCGTGCCCGCACGCATCACCTCGCCGATGCCGACCGGCGGGATGTAAGACGGCCGGTCATCGAGCCAGCCGCGCATTGCGGGGTCGAGAGAGATGAAGCGCGTGCGGCCGAGCAGCTCACCGTCCTGAAGCTCCGGCAACGGCTCGTCGTGGTGGTCCCAGTCTGAGTCCTTGATTGCGCCATGCGGGCGCGCCGCAAGCCTGATCTGCCGGTTGGTTGAAGCGCTCATGAACACCGACGCTACCGGGCGGCTGCCATCCTGTCCGGCCGTGGCACTCGATATCCGCACAGACCCCGAAGCGCTCGTCGGCACACCGCTCGCGACGGGACTGCGCGGCGGAGGACCAGACGCTGACGTGCTCTGGCGTGCACGCACGCGCGATGACGACGGTCGCGTGTGGCAGTCACAGGCCTACTCAGCAATCGAGCTCGGCACGAGCTGGACCCCAGCGAAGGCTTCCTCAGGCGTCGCTGCCAACCGGCGGTCACTGCACCCGCTCGAGATCGAGGTGCGCGCGGAGCTCGACGACGGCCGCACATCAGCGCGCACGGTGCGGCGCAGGCTCGTCGCTGACGGAGTGCGCGTGCGGCGCTGGCGTGGCGAGAAGGCCACGCTCTACCTCCCTCACGGTGACCCGCAGCAGACCGTGCTGATCGACGCGACGAGCGACGAGCCCGAATGGCTGGTGCCGGCCAGCGCGGTGCTCGCCTCCCAGGGAGCGATCGTGCTGACGGCGACGGCGGGTGCCGACATCGAGAAGCTTCAGCAGCAGCTGGCAGCTGTACCGGGGGCCGCAGAGATCCAGCGGCTCACGCCTCCGCAACCACCAACCGGTTTTCCGACCTCTAAGGTCTAGTCCATGCATTTCGTCCGCTACTGGCTACCCCTCGGGATCATCGTGCTCGGTATCGCGCTGCCGATCGTCGGCGGAGCCGACGAGATCTCGATGTGGGGCTGCGCCGCACTCGTGGGCTCTGGCCTGAGCGTGTTCTTCCTCAACTGGCTCTACCGGATCGGCGACGAGGGAGACGAAGAGCGCGTGCGCGAAGCAGAAGCGCGGCGGTTCCTGGCAGAACACGGGCACTGGCCCGACGAAGAGCCTCCAGCTCGCCGACGCTGAGAGAAATCTGGGTATTTCCGCCTCGACCGCTACATCGGGGCCCCTGACCGGTCGATCTCTTTGAGAGACCGATGCTCCATGACGCGCTAACACGGACGGGAAACGCGATCGGCCTGGTTGTCGACCAGGTCGCCGAAGTCAGCGTGCCCTTGCTGCTGCTCGGTGTGCTGCTGCACCTGGCATCACAGGCGGTGCGTACTCGCGGCTGGCACACGATCATCCGGGCTTCGTACCCCGAGGCGACCGAGCTGCGGCCGGTGCACACGATGCGCGCGTTCCTGGCGGGGTCCGGGATCAACTCTGTGGTCCCGGCACGGGGCGGCGACGTCGTGAAGCTCTGGCTCGTTCACCGCCGGGTGAAAGAGTCTCGCTATTCGACCCTCGCGGCGACCTTCGTTCCCGAGACGGCGTTCGAGACGCTGATCGGGGTCGGGCTTGTCGCATGGGCGCTATCGCACGGCTTCCTCCCGGTCCCCATCGGCACAGCTGAGCTACCGCAGTTCGACATCGCCTTTGTCGTCAGCCACCCGATCATCGCCGCATCGCTGCTCGCCGTAAGCTTCGCGATCATCGCCGCGGTCACCGGCTGGCTGCACCGCCGCGTGATCGACTTCGCCTCGCGCCTGCGCCAGGGGCTCGTGATCCTCGGGACACCGCGGAAGTTCCTGACCGGCGTAGCCAGCTGGCAGCTGCTCTCGCGGGTGATCCGTCTCTTCTCAATCGCCGCACTGATGGGCGCGTTCGGCCTCCCGGTGACGGTCGGCACCGTGCTGCTCGTCATGGCCGCCCAGGGCGGCGGCCGGATCATCCCGCTCGCTCCGGCGAGCGCCGGCCTCCGGATGGCGATGCTCTCCTACGGGTTCGTGGAGATCACCGGCCAGGGCGTCGACATTGCCGCGATCACCGCGTTTACCGTCGGCGTCGGCGCAGCTCTGATGGTTGCCGGGCTCGCCGTGGCGCTGTCGTGCCTCGCGTGGGAACTAGAGACACGGTCGCCGCGGGTCGCGCTTTCGCACGCCAGAGAGCTCGTGGCGCAGCGCCGCCGCCGCGCTCGCACGGCGTAGTCGTCGCCAGCTACGCGGCGATGACCTCGCCCGCCTCGGCAGAAGGCTCGGGCACCGGCAAACCGGCAGAGCGCAGCCCCTCGATGTGCAAAGCCACAGCAGCCGTGATCGCCTGCTGGGCTTCCGATCTCGTGGTGCCGGTCCCTACACAGCCGGGAAGGTCGGGCAGATAGACACTCCACCCGTCGTTGTCGTGCTCGAAGACTGCGAGGTAACCGGTCATCGAAGGTCCTCCAATCCGGTCGCTCGCCGAATGCTGGCAAGCGTTCCTGGCTTCAGGGTATCGCCCGGCTTACCGGCAAGAGTGACCACTCTGTCTCCCTCTGGCGACCGGTATTGACGGGTGCGAGCCGCGCTGCCGGACGAGAGCGAACCCAGCTGCTTCCAACCGCTTAGCCACCTCGCGAACCTTCATCGGCATTGATCTACCGACCGTAAGGTCTCCTGTGCGGAACCCGAGCACGCACTTGCCCGGGTTCTGCGTAGCTACTACTGAATCAAGATCGGCGTGCCGACCGGCACGCGCTTGTAGAGCTTGATCACGTCAGCCACGCGCATGCGGATGCAGCCGTGTGACGCACGCGAGCCGATCGAATACTCCTGGCCCGTGCCGTGGATGCCGACGCCGTTGATGATGCCCATCCAGCGCGCCTTCAGCGGGTTGTTGGGTGAGCCGCCCGCGACCGTCGTGCCCTGCAGCTCCCCTGCCCAAGGGCTGTTGGGCACCGACCAAGTCGGGTTGACCTGCTTGTTGACGATCCGGAACCGGCCCGAGGGTGTCGGGTAGGCGGGCTGGCCCACCGCGACTCCGAACGAGCGGACGTACTTCAGTTGCTTGAACAGCCGCAGCTTGAAGTTCTTCTTGTCGACCGTCAGCACGGTGCCGCCGTTCTGCTTGCGCAGATCGTCAGCCGTGACGGCGGCGCGCACGCTCTTGACTTTGAAGTTCAGCAGTGCGCTTGAGCCCGGGGTCAGCAGGCGTTCGCCGAGCTTCTTCGCGATGTCGGCCTGCGGCACGCTCACGCCCGGCTTGGACTTCGTCGCGCGCACCTTCTTGAGGGTGATCACCAGGCGGGAGTCCTTACCCGGGCGATCGATCTTCGCTGCCTCGGCGGCAACCCAAGCCTTCACTGCCTGAGCTGAGTACGTGAGCTTCACCGGCACCTCGCCGGCGACCTTCGTGCGAATCGCGCGCTTGGCGCTCGTCTCGGCGTCCAGCGTGAGCTTCGCCTCTGCGCTCGTGAGGGTGAGCTTGCGACCCGCGATGCGGACGAGGAGGTCACGCGAGACGTGCGGCGCGAGATCGGTCTCGAGCTTCGCCTGAGCTGCCGGGAGGGTGAGCCCGCTCAGGTCCACCCCGGCGACGGTTACGCCATCGAGCACGACGCCCTTGTCGGCCGGAACCGAAGCGGCAGATGCGTGGGCGGGCGCAAGCACAAGAGTGCCTGCAATCAGGGTGATCAGGCGGCGCATGAGGGCGCAAATGGTACCGGCCCAGGTCAGCCGGTTTGGGCGGTTCTCTGCGGCACCGCGATCATCACGAGCGCTGCGATCACTACGGCTACTCCAGCGATCGCGAGCGGCCCGGGCCGCTCGGAGAGGACGACAACGCCGAGCAACACCGCGGTCGCGGGCTCACCGAGCGTTAGCGTCGCGACCTCACCCGCTGGCAGGTGCTTCAGCCCCCAGGCGAACAGCAGGTAGGCAACCGCGGTGGGTATCGCGGCCAGCCACAGTGCCATGGCCACGCCGTTCCAGCTCCACAGCCATGAGATGTCCCCCAGGACGAGCACCGGGATAAGCAGCACCGCTCCGAACGCGAAGATCCGCGCCATCACCTGCTCGGGCCGGTGACCAACCTCGAGCATTCGCTTGGACGCGAGCGTGTAGGCCGCATATGAGGTGCCTGCTCCAAGGGCAAGCAACACGCCAAGTGGGTCGACCTCGGCTCCCCCTCCAGCCAGGGCGATCATGGCGACCCCGGCCACCGCGAGCGCGGTCGACCGGTACCAGACGTTGGTGGGCCGCTCGTGGTCGATCAGCCATGCGCCGAGGCCGGCGAGCGCGGGCGCCGATCCGAGCGCAACGACTGTCCCGATCGCCACGCCTGTGAGCTTGACTGCGGCGAAGAACGACAGCGCATACCCGGCAACCCCGATCGCGCCGACCAGCTGCGGGCCACGCGGCCATTGCGCAGAGTTCGTGTGAGAACGCGCACGTAACAGTCTCTGAGCGAGCAGGAGCAGGAGCGCTCCGAGGGCGATCCGCACCGCGCCGACCGTGACAGGTGTGGCGTCGGGCCCCAGCGCCTGCGCCGTGCCAGTGGTGCCGAAACAGACGGCGGCGATGAGGATTGCGACACGAGCGCGGGCCATCAGAGGGCCGCCGATTGTGCCGCAAATCGCCGAAATGTCAGTTTCGGCCTCCGTCCGCGACCCCTGTCACCGTGCTGGACGTGCTCGTAAGAGAGTTCAAAGACGGTCAATCGATCGACCAGGTGCTGCTGGTTCGCGAGGTTGAACGCCGCACTCGCCGCGATGGCGGCACCTTCCTCAAGCTCCTGTTGGGAGACCGCAGCGGCGGGCTTCCGGCGATGGTTTGGGACGACGTTGACCGTGTCGCTGAGCTCTGCTGCGCGGGTGCCGTCGTGCACGTGCGGGGCCGCTACGAAGTGAGCGACCGCTGGGGCGCGCAGCTCGTGCTCAGCGCCCTCGCTCCTGCAGACCAGGGCAGCTACGACTCGTCCGAGCTCGTTGACGGTCCGCCCCGCGGAGCTGACGGCATGGAGGCAGACCTGCGCGAGCTGATCGCGACCGTGCAGGACCAGCACGTCCGCGTGCTGCTCGACGAGTTCTTCGGCCCGACGTCCGAAACCTGGGCCGTCTACCGGGTCGCCCCCGCGGCCAAGCGCTACCACCAGGCATACGTTCACGGCCTGCTCGAACACTCTTTGACAGTCGCTCAGTCGGTCAGCGCGGTCTCCGCGATCTTCCCCGGCATCGACCGTGACGTCGCCGTCTGCGGCGCGCTGCTGCACGACATCGGCAAGCTCGAGGCGTACTCCAGCGGGGTCGCGATCGACCTGACCGACGAAGGGCGACTGCTCGGCGAGATCCCGCTCGGCTACTACAAGGTGCGCCGCGCGATCGAGGACATCGACGGCTTCCCGCCCGAGACAGCCAAGGCGATCCTCCACATCATCCTCGCCCACCACGGCGCCCTCGAACACGGCTCGCCCGTTGTGCCCTGCACACGAGAGGCGACCCTCGTTCACATGATGGACAACCTCGGTGGCCGCCTCGGCTCGTTCGACCGGCTGGAGAAGGAGCTCGCACCAGGTGCGAGCTGGTCTTCGTTTGACCGTGCGATCGGTGGCGGCGCCTACTTCGGGTCGCGGTCAGACGAGTCGCTGACAATCCGCGCCGAAGACCTGCGCGACCGCAGCGCCGCCTAGAGCGACGGCGCGTCAGAAGGCACGGCAATCACGCCTGCCGTCAGCGCCATGACAACGGCGTGCAGCCGGTTGCGCGCGCCGAGCTTGCGGATGGCGTTGCGCGTGTGAGTGCGCACAGTCTCGGCAGAAAGGAAGAGCTCGCCTGCGATGCCGTCTGCGGTGAGACCGCGGGCAGCCAGTTCGAGCACCTCGCGCTCGCGTGGGGAAAGCGAACCCGTAGTGCCCGGCACGGCATCGCCGTTGAGCGCCGCGGCGCGGCGCAGGTCGAGCGCGGCCCGGCGCATGGCTGACACCAGCTCCTCATCGGAGCCAGCAGTACGGAGCGGCTCAGACTGGGCGTCGGCAACCTTCACGCCGGCTGCGTCCAGCAGCTCAGCGAGGGCATCCTTGACCTCTTCCCCATCGTCAACCGTGACGAACGCAGTCATCTCGCAGTCACCGTAGTAATTGCCACATCCAAATGCAAGATTCCTGTGAATCGGCGCAAAAAGGCGCAACGAGCGAGGAAGTTCTGCAAGGAGGCAGTCATGACGGCCGCCAGCACCTTACCCTCGGCTGGATATGGCGAAGGACACCGAAAAGCTCATCCGCCAGCTCTCCCTGATCTCGTACCTGATGGCCGAGCGCCGGCCGGTGACCGCGCTCGAGATCAGGCGCGACGTGGAGGGCTACAGCGGCATGAACGAGGACGCGTTTGCGCGCCGGTTCTACGCCGACCGCTCGGAGCTCGAAGCGCTCGGAATTCGCCTCACCGTCGACCGCCCGACTGACGGTGCCGCAGAGCAGGAGAACTACTCGCTGCGCCCCGAGGCGTTCCACCTGCCTCCGATCGCGTTCACAGACCGCGAGCTATTCGGGCTCCGCACCGCGCTGACGCTGCTCGACGGCGAGTTCGCCTACGCAGAGCCGCTGCGCCTGGCGCTCCAGCAGATCACGTGGGGCAAGCCATCGCCGCTGGCGTCCCCGGACCAGGCTGGCGTCGCACTCGGGATCACCGCACGCGCTGACGGCCAGGAGCTCTCCCAGCACCTTCAGAAGATCGAGACCGCGATCTTCCGCAGCAAGACGATCACGTTCGACTACTACACGATGGAACGCGACGCGACCGAATCGCGCCGTGTCGATCCGTACCACCTGCTCTTCCAGGGCGGCCAGTTCTACCTGCTGGGTCGCTCGCACGAGCGTGACGCGATCCGCGTGTTCCGGCTGTCGCGAATCCGCGGCAAGGTCGCGTACGCGAGCAAGGCCGAGCACGACTTCAAGCGGCCCACGGACTTCGACCCTCGCTCGTACGCCCACCGCGCCGACTGGCAGTTCGGTGAGACGATCGGCACCGCCGAGCTACAGGTCTCGAGCCGCATCGCCTGGCAGATCGAGCGTCACTACGGGCCGTTCGGTGAGATCACCAAGGCGGGCGACGACATCGTCTTCTCGACCGACTACTCGTCCTCACGCCAGCTGCTGGCCTGGGTGCTGAGGCTCGGCGAGAACGTACGCGTCACCGGTCCCGCCGAGCTGGAGGCAGAGCTCGATGAGCGCCTCGCCCTGCTCACCGAGCGCCACAGCGGCACGCTCGAGCTGGCCAAGAAGGCGCGCAAACGCGCTGAGGCACCTGCACCCTCGTCGTCGGGCGCCAAGCGCGACACCCCGATCCGCCCCGAGCGCTTTGCGCGCCTGGTGACGCTCGCATCGATCCTGATCGAGGCCGGGCGCGAGCAGCGACTGCTCGACCTCGCAGAGCTTTGCGATCAGCTGCAGCTGACCGAGGCCGAGCTGCGCGAGGACGTCAACGTGCTCAACGTCGTCAACTTCGGCGGCGGCGCGTACGTGCTTTACGCCGACGTGCGCGACGACGGCAAGATCGAGGTCGACCCCGACGCGTACTCCGATACGTTCGCTCAGCCGGCACGCCTGCTGCCGGTGGAGGCCAAGGCGCTGATCGCTGCGATCGACCTGATCGGCGACCACATCCCTGACGTGGAGCTCTCCAGCGCCCGCGCGAAGATCGTCGAGGCCCTCGGCGCCGATCCGATGGAGCAGGGCCTGCAGGTCGCCCCGCGCGCCGGCGGCGACGACAGCGAGATCTCTGCCGTGGTGGCACGCGCCATCACCGAGAGCAAGCTGCTGGCGATCGAGTACTACAAGGCCAACGAGGACGAGTTCTCCGAGCGCGTCATCGAGCCGTACGCGCTGATGAACGGACGCGAGGGCTGGTACATCGGGGCGTTCGATCCCGAGCGCGACGACGTGCGCCACTTCCGCCTCGATCGCGTCAAGTCGGCGAAGGTCACGCGCAAGGGCTTCACCCCACGGCCTGACGTCAACCCCGCTGCCGCCGTTGAGGGTTGGGCACGTACTGGTGAGGTCGAGGCGTCACGAGTGGCACGCGTGTGGGTCGCTCCGGAGCGTGCGCGTTGGGCGCGCGAGCACCGCAGCGTCGACGAGGAACTGAGCGATGGTTCCGTAGTGGTGCAGATCCCATTCAAGGGAACCGACTGGCTCGTGCGCGAGATCCTCGCCGAGGCAGGCGACGCCGCTGTGATCGCCCCGGACGACGCGCGTGACGCTGTGCTGGCCGCCGCCGAGTCCCTGCGCCCCGTCGCCCGCTGAGCCAGGCGCGCTGTGAGCGACGCCGCCATCATCAGCGTCGTCCTCGCTGACGATCACCAGGTGGTTCGCACCGGCCTGCGGCTACTGCTCGACCGCGAGCCGGGTATCGAGGTGATCGCCGAGGCGGGCACCGTGCCGGAGGCCGCCGAGGTGACGTCCGCCGAGCGCCCCGACGTGCTCGTGCTCGACCTCAACATGCCGGGCGGCCGCACGTCGACCAGCCTCGAGCTACTCCCCGGACTCGCCGCGAGCGCACCAGACACCGCCGTAGTCGTGCTCACAATGCAGGACGACCCCGGCATGGCCCGCGAAGCCCTCGCGGCAGGCGTGCGCGGCTACGTACTCAAGGAGGCCGCAGACTCCGAGCTCGTAACGGCAATCCGCTCGGCGGCCGCGGGCGGTGTGTACCTCAACCCTCGCCTGGGCGCGCTCGTGGCCGGGGGTAACGGCGGCGACGGAGACACCGGTGTACTGACGCTGCGCGAGCGCGACGTGCTCCGGCTGATCGGGCTCGGCCACACGAACACCGAGATCGCCGAGCAGCTGTTTTTGAGCGTCCGCACGATCGAGGCGCATCGGGCGCAGATCCAGCGCAAGCTCGACGTGAGCACGCGCGCCGAACTCGTGCGCTTCGCGCTCGACAACGGCCTGCTCGACTAGTCCGGGCGCGGACCACCCCGGGGGAGAGCTTTGGGCTCTCCAGGGCTCTTACCTGCGTGAGCTCTGAAGCATTTCCCCCACCCCCCGGGGCAAAAGCCACGCACCTCTTCGCCCTGGCGTCGCGTCAGCATGGCGCCGTCACCTCGGCTCAGCTGCTCGCGCTCGGGTACTCGCGCACGACCATCGAGCGGATGCGCGCCCGCGCACAGATCCGCCCCATCGTTAGAGGAGTCTGGGAGATCGGCCACGCACGCGGCGACCTCGCCGCTCAGCATGCCGCGGCACTACTGACGGCCGGACGCGGTGCCTACCTGTTTCGCAGGAGCGCAGCTCTGCAGCTTGGGCTCCCTGTGAAGGCACCGGATGTCCCGGAGGTCGGGATACCGCCGGGCCGCACCGTCCGCCATGAGGCCATCACTACGTTCCGCTCGGCCACGATCGACCGCTCGCTTGACGTCCGGAAGGTGGGCGGGATGCCGACGACCGCAGTGGCTCGCACGCTTGTCGACCTCGCGGGAGTGCTTTCGAAGCCTGACCTCGTGCGCGTGTGCGAGCAGGCCGCGTTCCGCAGACTGCTCCACGACGACGAGGTCATCGACTGCATGCGGAGAGCCCGGAACGCGAAGGGCTCAAAGGACCTGCGCTCGATCCTCGCCCAGGAAGGCCTGGAAGGCAGCAGCTTTGAGCGCGAGGTCATCGACGCGCTCGTGGCGGCAGGCGCACCGGCACCATCACTCCAGCAGGAGTTCCGTATGCCTGACAACGGCCCCTTTCGGGTCGACCTTTGCTGGCACGACGAGCGGCTCGCCGTTGAGGTCGACGGACCGCACCACGCTCATCCCGTCTTTGCGCGCAAAGACCGCGAGCGCGACGAGGCCCTAGCCGCTCGCGGATACCGGGTGCTCAGAATCACCGCGACGGCCTGGCGCGCGGCCCGCGCACGCGAGATCCGCCGCGTCCTCGCCGAGCTGTGAGGCTCTTGGCCCACCCCCTGGGGCAAAAGCCACAGAGCTCGCCGCGCGCGCTCCGGGCGCGCGCGCGCCCGGGGCTACGACCGCCCGATCAGCTCGATCCGGTAGTCGTCGGGGTCGCGTACGAAGCAGAGCCGGGAGCCGCCGTCGCTGACGGTGTAAGGCGGACGCTCGGGTTCGATGCCCTGCTCGGCCAGGCCCGCGAGCACGCCGTCAAGGTCCTCGACCGCGAGTGCGATGTGGCCGTACCCGGTGCCGATGTCGTAGGACTCAACGCCGGGGTTGTAGGTCAGTTCGAGCTGGTCGCCGTCGCCCGGCATACCCATGAACGTGTTCGTAGCGCCGTCGGGCAACGTCATCGAGCGCCGGCGCTCGAAGCCGAGCTTCTCGTAGAACGAGACCGACTTCTCGACGTCCGTTATTCGGTAACAGGTGTGGATGAGGCTCGCCATACAGAGAGCCTATTCCTGCTCGGAATCAGCGTCGCAACCGCAACCGCGACCGCAAGCGAACCGAGTGCGAACCAGAACGCGAGCGTGAAGCTCGAGTCAGGCGGATGCCCATCGGCTGTGAGGTTGCTGGAGAGCATCGCCGCGACGACCTGCCCTCCCACCGCCCCGCCCAGCGAGCGCACGACCGCGTTCATTCCCGTCGCAACACCGGTCTGCTCCGGCGGCACGTTCTGCACGATCAGGTTCGGCAGCGCCGCGTACGCGAGCCCGAGGCCGATGCCGAGCAATGAAGTCGAAACGTAGATGTCGATCGAGGAGCCGTGGTCGATGATCAGCAGCACGAAAGCCGCAGCCGTGAAGGCGACGCCCGCGATCAGCGGCGGCTTGAGCCCGAAGCGGGCCTCGAACCGGCCGGCGAATGAGCCCACAGACATCATCAAGATCGTCGACGGCAGCAGGTACAGGCCAGCCTCGGTGACGGTGGCCCCAAAGCCGTAGCCGGTGCTAACCGGCAGCTGCACAAGCTGAGGGATAAGCAGGAACAGGGAGAACATCCCGGCGCCGAGCAGAAAGGCGACCAGGTTGGTGGTCCAGACGCCTTTGATCTCCATCATCTTCATGTCGACGAGCGGCTCGTCTGCGCTCAGCTCGACCCGGATCCACGCCGCGATCAGGGCGACGCCCGCGAGCATCAGCAGGATCGTCTTGGATGCGCCCCAGCCCCATTGGGCGCCCTGGCTGACGGCGGTAAGCGTCGCGGCGATACCGAGCGACATCAGCACGGCGGCGAGCCAGTTGATCTTGCCCGGGGTCTTCAGCGGTGACTCCGGCACGAAGAAGTAGGTCATCGCGGTGGCGATGAAGATCCCGATCAGCGGGAACCAGAAGAGGTAGTGGTAACTCATGTGATCGACGATCACTCCGGCCAGCACCACGCCCAGGCCGCCGCCGATTCCAAGGATCGCCGAGATGAAGCCGATGCCGCCCGCCACCCGCTCTTGCGGGAACTCGTCGCGGATGATCCCGAACGCGAGCGGGAAGATGCCTCCGCCGATGCCCTGGATTACACGCGCCGCGATCAGCACCGAGATCGAGCTGGCGAGCGCTGCGACGAGCGTGCCCGCGCAAAGAAAGCCGAGCGCGATCAGCAGCAACTTCTCCTTGCCGAACATGTCCCCCAGGCGGCCGACGATCGGCGTCGATACTGACGCGCTCAGCAGGTAGGCGGTCAGTACCCAAGACACGGTCGACTCGCTCGTATGCAGCGCCTCCTGAATCTCCGGTAGCGCCGGGAGCACCAGCGACTGGAGCAGCGAGAAGGCCGCGCCACTGAGCGCCAGCACGGCGAGGGTGATGTTGAAGTGTTGGCGAGGAGCGGCGTCTGACAAGGCGAGAACGTCCTAAGAGTCCGGAGACCGGAATGGAGATTCCGGTCAGGGCTGGATACTGTAGCGGAATGACCATTCCGGTCGACACCCATGCCGAAGCGACCTGGCGCGCGCTCAGCGCCGACCAGAAACGCGCCCGCATCCTGGAGACGGCCAACACCCTCTTCGCCGAGTCCGGCATCGAGGTACCGATGCCCGACCTCGCGGCCGCGGTTGGAATCGGTGTCGGCAGCCTGTACCGCCAGTTCGCAACCAAGGACGACCTGATCGCAGAGCTGGTGCTGCAGCGGGCTACGGCGCTCCAGGAGCAATGGACGAGGGCGACCGAGCAGGACGATGCGTGGGCGGCCCTGCAGGAAGTTGTGATCGCCACAGTCAGCCACAAGCTCACCGACCGAGTGGCGCGCGAAACGTGGACGATCGGGATGCAGCGCGAAGACGTCGCGCAGGCGACCGCCGAGATCCTGGCAACGATGGAGCGGCTCGTGGACGCCGCCCGCAAGCAGGGTGCGCTGCGCGCAGACGTGACCGCTGCCGACCTACGGCTGCTTTTCCGCGGAGCGCGCGAGGCCGAGTCGCTGCAGCCCGGCGGTGCGACGCGGCTCGCCGAGTTGACGCTCGCGGGGCTACGCGCCGACCCGCGCTAGCTCACACGTACGCGAGCGCTCATGCGAATACCCTCCCCTGCATGATTCTCGAGCGGTCCATGCACCCCGACTTCCTGGCCAACAGCTACCTGGTGGCCGACAAGCCGGGCGGGACCGCCTTCTTCGTTGACGCGGGTGGCCCGATGAAGCCGCTCTTCGACAAGGTTCGCGAGCTTGAGCTGACGCCCACGCACATCCTGCTCACCCACCACCACTTCGACCACGTCGCGGAGATCCCGCTCGTCACCGGTCACTGGCCTGAGATCGAGATCCTGATCTCCCCGAAGGAGAAGGACCTGGTCGACGACATCACCGGCACGATCGAACCCGGTGACTCGCTCACTATCGGCGAGATCACCGTAAACTTCCACGCGATCCCTGGCCACACGGCAGGCATGCTCGCCGTGGAGGTCGTCGGCAAGGACGGCGGCGTGTCGAACGTGTTCACCGGGGACACGCTCTTCAAGGGTTCGGTCGGTGGAGTACGCGCTCCGGGCTCGACCGGATACGAAGACCTCAAGCACTCCGTGATGGAGGTGCTGATGAAGTTCCCGCCGGAAACGATCTTGCGACCGGGACACATCGAGGAGACCACCGTCGCCGAGCAGTGGGAGACCAACGGGTTCATCCGCGTGTGGCGCGGCCTCGATCCCGAAGGGTCCGAGCCCTGCACCGCGATGGGCGAACCCGCCACCCTCGTGTTCCTCGGCGACGACTACGACGGCGGACACAAAGCTTGGGTCCGTTGGCCCGACGGACGCGACGACATCGTGCCCGGTAGCCAGATCAGCAAGGAAGGCTGAACACTCATGGCCGAGAAGAACGCCAAGGCGAAGAAGCCCAAGAAGGACAAGGACGCGATGTCGGGCAAGATCCCGGCCAACCGCTGGGCCCGCGCCGCAAAGATCGGCACGCTCGCCGCCAACACGGGCGTGCGCCAGGCCGCCACACGTGCCGCCAACGTGACGCGCAGCGACGAGGCCGCCCAGAAGGCGATGGAGAAGCGGCAGATCGAGACGGCTGAACAGATCGTCACCGCGCTGGGGACGATGAAGGGCGCCGCGATGAAGGTCGGCCAGGTGCTCTCGTTCCTCGACCTCGGCCTCGTGCCCGAGGAGCACCGCGAAGCCTTCCAGGAGAAGCTCGCGGCGCTGCGCGACTCCGCCCCGAAGGTCGCCTTCAAGGACATGAAGAAGGTGATCGAAGAGGAGTACGGCGAGAAGCTCTCCGACGTCTTCGACGAGTTCGACGAGAAGCCGATCGCGGCCGCCTCGATCGGGCAGGTCTACCACGCGGTCTACGAGGGTCGCGAGGTCGCAGTCAAGGTCCAGTACCCCGGCGTCGCGCGGGCTGTGCGCTCCGACATCCAGAACATGGGCCTGATCCTGCGCCTGATGAAGTCGATCGCTCCCGGCATCGACGTCAAGGAGGTCGGCGACGAGATCCGTGAGCGAATCGAGGAGGAGCTCGACTACGAGCTCGAGGCGCAGAACCAACACTCGATCGCACGCGTCTACAAGAACCACCCGTTCATCGTGATCCCCGACGTGATCCGCGACCTGAGCCGCGAAAAGGTCGTCGTGACCGAGTTCGTGCGCGGCCGCGGGTTCGAGGACTTCAAGAACGACAGCCAGGAAGATCGCGACCGCTACGGCGAGATCATCTTCCGCTTCTTCTTCGGATCGATGTACCAGCACCTGCAGTTCTCCGGCGACCCTCACCCCGGCAACTGCATCCTGCTCGACGATGGCCGGATGGCCTTCCTCGACTTCGGCCTGTTCAAGCGCATGACGCGCGAGGCCGCCGAGTTCGAACTGCAGACCCAGCGCCTCGGCATCGAGGGCAAGGGCCAGGAGCTGATCGAGCACATGCACGAGGCCGGCTGGATCGGCGAGCCCGAGCACTACGAGCCCGAGCGCATGCTCGAGCAGTTCCACGACCTCGTCGGTTGGTACGCCCTCGACGCCGAGATCCCGCTGACACCGGAGATCGCCACCGAGGTGCTGATCACCGCGAGCGATCCGCGCAGCCAGTACTGGGGCAAGATCCGCCACGTCACGCTGCCGAAGGAGCACCTTTTCGCACGTCGCCTCGAAGGCCTGACCCTCGCGGTGCTCGGTCAGCTGCGGGCATCGAACAACTGGAACGCGATCGCGCGCGAGTGGATCTACGGTGACGAGCCCGTGACCGAGCTCGGGCGTGAAGAGGCGGCCTGGGCCGCCGAGCGCGGCCGGTGACCGAACGCCGCGTCGCGCAGTTTCGCCTCGCGGTTCTCGCAGGGTTCATCGTCGCTGCTTTCTTGTCGGTGCTGCTCACAGGCGGCATTTCGACGGACCGCGTACGCGACTGGGTAGACGGCTTCGGTAGCGCGGCCCCGCTCGTCTTCATCCTCACCTCGGCGCTGCTAACGATCAGCTTCTTTCCCGGCCCGCTACTCGCGGGAGCGGCGGGGCTGCTGTTCGGAACCGCAGGTGGCTTCCCGATCGCGATCGTGTCAGCGACGCTCGGCGCTTGCCTGGCGTTCTCGATCTCGCGCTGGGTTGCTCACGACGCAGTCGAGGAGTTGCAAGGGCCGAGGCTCAAGCGAGTTCGCGACTGGCTAGGCCGCCGAGGATTCTCGGCCGTGCTGACCGCGCGCCTGATGCCGGGCATTCCGTACAACTCGGTCAACTACGCGGCGGGACTCTCGCCGATCCGGATCACCGTGTTCGCCGCTGCGACAGTGCTCGGCGCGGCGCCGCGCACGTTGGCCTACGTCAGCGTGGGCGGCAACTGGGGCGACTGGACCTCACCACAGATGCTTGGGGCCTTCGCTGTCCTTGGGATCCTCGCCGCCGGGGGCATATGGCTCGCGCGCCGGAGTGACGCTCCCATCGGGCGCGGCCCATCCGCCGAGTGATGGCTGGGGCGCCGCCTTGGGCGGTGCGGCAGGGATCGCGGGCTCCGGAGGCGCAACGGGCGCCGGGGGCGCGACGGGTGTTGGGGGCGCGACTCGCACGACGGGCGGAGGCGGTCCTGGCTGCACGGGAGGCGGAGCCGGGGGCGCCGACGGCGTGGCAGCCTCGGGAGCCGGTTCAGGCTGTGACTTGATTCGCCGCTCGATCGACTCGTAAACGACCAGCAGCACCAAGAAAACGATCGCGGCGACAACCACCACGGCAAGAACCGTCAGCAGATCTGCCAGCGCCACGCCAACGATCATCGGAACGCAGGGTTACCTGTGAGCGTTTGGATCTGGAACAGGCTGGTCGTGCCCGGGCGCCCCGACGGCAGGCCGGCGGTGATGCCAACACGGTCGCCTGGCTTGCACCAGCCGAGCTCGACCACGCGGTGCGCTGCGTCGGCGATCAGCTCCTCGGTCACCTCGTGGCGACGCATCGATGCTGCGCGCACACCCCAGATCAGCCCGCAGCGGCGCACGGTCTCACGCCCTGGCGAGAGCGCGTAGATCGGCACCGACGGGCGGTGGGCGGACACGAGGCGTGCGGAACGCCCCGAAAGGGTCGGCACGACGAGCGCGTCGAGGCCGAGGTCCATCGCCGCTTTGCACGCCGCATGCGCGACGGTGTACGACGGGTCGCTGCGGCTCTGATCGACGCGCGAATCGAGCCAGCGCAGGTACGGCGCGCTGCGCTCGGTGGTCTCGGCGATCGCGGCCATCATCTCGATCGCGCCCACCGGGTACTTGCCGACCGCGGATTCCTGAGACAGCATCACCGCGTCGGTTCCGTCGAGAATCGCGTTGGCCACGTCGGCGACCTCGGCCCTGGTCGGGCGTGACGCGTTGACCATCGAGTCGAGCATCTGAGTGGCGGTAACGACCGGGCGCGCGCGGCTGCCGGCACGCGCGATGAGCATCTTTTGCGTCATCGGTACCTCTTGTATCGGCAGCTCGATGCCGAGATCGCCACGCGCGACCATCAAACAGTCCGACACGCGCACGATCTCGTCGATGTTTTCGACAGCCTGCGGCTTCTCGATCTTCGCGATCAGCGGCGTCCGCGTGTGTTCGCGGACCAGCTCGACATCAGCGGCCGACCGCACGAAGCTGAGCGCGACCACATCGACGCCGATCTTCTCTCCGGCCTGCAGGTGCTCGAAGTCCTCGTCGGGCACGGACGGCAGCTCGTCGGCCGGGCCGGGCACGTTGAGGCCCTGGCGTGACGCGACAGAGCCGCCCACCTCGACCTCCGCCTCGACCTCCCCTGACTCCGCGCGTACGGCAACGGCCCTCAGCCGGACCGATCCGTCGGCGAGGTAGAAGTCCTCGCCGGGGCTCACAGCGCGTGGGAATCCGTCCCAGTTGACCGACATGTGACTTGCGTCGCCGGGCGTGTCGTCGGCGTCCTTGCCGGCGGTGAACATGACGCGGTCGCCCACGCCTAGCTCGACGCGGCCGGCTGCGAGTGTGCCGATCCGCAGCTTCGGTCCCGGCAGGTCTTGGAGCAGTGCGACGGGCCTGCCGGCTCGGCCTGCGGCGTCCCGCACGCGCTGCGCGGTCTCCGCGTGTTGCTCGTGTGTGCCGTGGCTGAAGTTCAGCCGCGCTACGTCCATGCCGGCCTCGACCATCCGCACGAGTACCTCGGGATCGTTGCTTGCAGGGCCGATGGTGGCAACGATCTTCGTGCGTCTGTTCATTTCGTCACCGAAAGCTATCGGCGGCGTGCGACGACACGTGAAATTTCAGAGCACGGAGCTCAGCTGGCGGGGGCTTCGACCTCGAGCGCCGGGGCACTCGGATCCTCGACGGGATCGTGATCGCGCTCGTGTACACCGTCGGCTTGCGCGATCCAGGGCGAGAGGTACCGCCCGTCGACCTTGCGGTGACCGGCAAACAGCACCGGCTCCTCAGGCTCTGCCCCGTCGGGGTCGGTGTCGCTGAGATAGCGGAGGGTGCTACCGGTCATGAGCCGGCCGCGCAGCACCAAGTTGACCGGCGCCGGATCGATGTCGGCGCCGGCTTCGGCAGCGATGCGTTCCGCGATTGCGTCGGCCTGCTGGCAGGCCACCCCGCCCTGTTTGATCGCAACGGTGCTGCCGTCACCGGCGGCGTAGGCGTTTGCGAGCCCCCGGACACGACATTCTCCGTCGACCGGCACGAACCCGTGCGGGTCGGCTGGCACGCCGGGGATCGAATGCCCGTGCATCACCGGGATCGTGACCACGCGCTGCGCATCGATCTCGCGGCCGCCCGCGGTTACAAACACCCCAACCTCGGGCTCGGTGACCTCGGTGTCGGTCACGACTGTCACGCCCGCCTGCGCGAGCAGCTCAGACACCGCGGCGCTCCCGACCTGACCAAAGACGTCGAGGGGCCGGAGCTCGGTCGTCAGCAAGGAGAGCTCGGGCTCGACGCCCATCGCCCTTGCCTCGCGCGCCGTCATCAGCGCGAGCTCGTAAAGCGGCAGCGGCCAGGTCGTGCCGGGAGGCACCACGAAGGCGACCGACTTCGTGTAGCCCTGCTCGATGTCGGACAACAGCCCGCCGAACGCTGTGCCCGCCCGGCCGCCGCGGAACGTCAGCGCCTGCTCGAACGGGTTGCGCAGCTGTGACCCGATCGCGAGTACGAGCCGGTCGTACTCGAGGGCCTCGCCGCTGTCGAGCCGGACCCGTCCGACTCCGCCGTCGACACCGGTCACCGCGGCCAGAACCAGAGTGCCGCCAGCGCTCTCAACGAGTTCGTCGAGCGGATACTCAGTGCGCGCGTGCAGCGAGAACGCCTCGCCAGGCCGGAACGGGCGCATGACGAGCTTGTCGCTCGGATTGACGACGGTCACCGCCACTCGGTCTCCCGCGACGTCGGCGAGCGCGAGCACGACCTCTGCTGCAGCGATCCCGCCTCCCGCTACTACGACTCTGAGTGGGGCTTCATCGCTCATGAGCCAACGCTAGCGCCGCGCGCCTCCTGCGACCAGGGCCGCCGCTTGATCGAGCGCCATCCGTGAGTAGCGGCCGCCTGCGGCTACGAGCTCCTCGTGGGTGCCGCGCTCGGCGATCTGGCCCTGGTGAAGTACGAGCACCTCGTCGTAAGCCTCGAGTCCCGTCAGCGAATGCGCGATGACCATCACTCCCCGCGCGAGGTCGCGCTCGGCGCACAGCCTGCGGTGGAGCGCCTCGGCACCAGCCGGATCGAGATGTGCCGCCGGCTCGTCGAAGATCGCTAACGGCGCGTCGCTGAGCAGTCCGCGCGCTACGAGGAGCCGCCTGCGCTGACCACCGGAAAGCTGGGCTCCGTCCTGGCCTGTGAGCGTGTCGACCCCGTCTGGCAGCGAGTCGACGAACTGGCCGAGGCCGACCGCATGAAGAGCGTCTGCAAGCTGGTCGTCGGTCGCGCCTGGAGCAGCGAGGCGCAGGTTCGCTGCGATCGTGGTGCTGAACACGTGTGCGTCCTGGGCGCAAAGCAGCACGTGCTTGCGCAGTTCGGCCTGGGCTAGTGCCTTGATGTCAACTCCGGAGAGCTCGATGACGCCGGCGTCCGGGTCCGCGAACCGCACGAGCAGCTCAGCGAGAGTTGTCTTGCCGCTGCCGCTCTCCCCCACGAGCGCCACAGCTCGCCCTGGCTCGAGGTCGAGGTCGACACCGCGCAGGACTGCTCTTGCGTGGACGCCGCGCACGCTGAGCACGGCCGGGCTGCCGGCTGCCAGCGGGAGGGCGTCGACGGGATCGACCACCAGCGGTGCTCGCTCGGTGATCTCCTCAAGGCGGTCCGCTGAGACGCGACATGCGGCGAGCTGCTTCGCCGCAGCCGGCAGCACGGACACTCCCTCGAACGCGGCCAGAGCGAGCAGAGCCAGCAGGCCGAGCAGCGGACCGCTGATGCCGCCTTCGCCGACGGCCGGGGCAGCGACCGCCAGCACTCCGGCGATTCCGATTCCGCTGACTACACCGCCCAGTGCCGTAGCCGCGCCGGACGCGAGCGCGTCGCGCCGCGCGTAACGGGCGAGCTCGGCGTCGGCTGCCCCGATGCGGCGCAGACGGTTGCGGCTCTGCCCGAGCAGCGCGAGTTCGGCTGAGCCGTCGAGGGCTTCGACCAGCTCGTTGCTGAGCTGCGCGCGCGCGGCCGCCTGCCTCTCAGAGGACAACCTTGCGACACGCGCGCTGACCCACGGCACGACCGTCGCGGCGAGCACCAGCGCGGCGGTCAGCACCACTCCGGCGAGCGGCATCACAACACCGGCCACGAGGCCCGCAACGAGCACGGACCCTCCGGCAACGAGCGGCGGCAGCAGGACCCGCAAGTACAGCTCTTGAAGCTGGTCGACGTCGGCGACGAACCGGCTGAGCAGATCACCAGAGCGGGCTTCACGCAGCGTGCCCGGGAGCAGCGGCACGAGCCGCTTGTAGAAAGCCTGCCGGATGTCGGCGAGCTGCCGGAAGGCGAGGTCGTGAGAGGCAAGGCGCTCGGCATACCGGAGCACGGCCCGGCTGGTACCGAAGAAGCGCACCGTCACGATCACGGTCGTCAGCTGCAGCACCGGCGGCATCTCGGATGCTCGGACGATCAGGTAGCCGGACGCGGCGAGCAAGCCCATTGACGCGATCACGGCCAGGACGCCGAGACACGCTGCGAGCGCGAGTCGCGACCGGCGCGAGCTGGGAATCTCGGCGACCGAGCGGAGCGCGGCGTATGCGCTCATGCGGCAGCTCCCGACAGCTCGCCATCGCCAATCTCGACCACTGCGTCGGCCCTGAGCGTGCTCGCGACCCGATGGGCGATCAGCAACGTGGTGCGGCCGCGACGCAGGCGATCGAGCGCGGAGTCGATGGATGCCGCCGTCTCCTCGTCGAGGTGCGCGGCCGGCTCATCGAGCACCAGCAGCGGCGCGTCCCGCAAGAACGCTCGGGCGATCGCGAGCCTCTGGGCTTCTCCTGCAGACAGCCGGCGCCCGCCTTCGCCGATGACCGTGTCGAGACCGTCGGGGAGCCCTTCAGCAACGAGCTCTGCGGCGGCAGCCGACAGCAGCGCGTCCCACAGCTCATCGTCGGTCGCGTCGGGCTTGGCAAGGCGCAGGTTCTCGGCGACGGTGCCGTGGTAGATCCGTGGGCGCTGCGGCAGATACGTGCATAGAGCACGCCAGCGATCTGCAGGCAGGCTGCGGAGGTCGGTGGGCCCGCACCTCACGGTGCCGCTGCACGGATCGGCGAGCCTGAGCGCGAGCGCTGCAAGCGTTGACTTGCCGGCTCCGCTCGGCCCCACAAGAGCCGTCGTTTGCCCCGGCGCAAGGTCGAACCGCACGCGCCGGAGCACATCACCGTCGCGGCCCGGGTAAGCGAAGCTCACGTCATCGAAGACGAGCCCGTCGCGCAGCGGGTCCGGATCGGCGGCGGGCTCCGCACTGCCGTCGGGGTCGAGCACAGCGGGCGGCGCGGCGAGAGCGGCCTGCAGGGCGCCGACCGTCTCCAGTCCGTCCGCGCTGGCGTGGAACTGGGCACCGACCTGCCTGAGCGGCATGTACAGCTCGGGCGCGAGCAGAAGTACGAGTAGTCCGTCGGAGAGCTGCATGTTGCCCTCGGCCAAGCGGACTCCGATCGCGCCTGCGATCAGGGCGGTCGAGATCATCGCGAGCAGCTCGAGCACCAGTGCAGACAGGAATGCGATGCGCAGGGTGCCGAGGGTCTCCCGGCGGTAACGGTCGCCGATCTCGGCCAGCTGCTCGGCTTGATGGTCTTCGCGAACGTGCGCCCGGAGCGTCGGTAGCCCGCGGATCACGTCGAGGAAGTGGTCGGACAGCAGCGACAGTGTGCGCCAGCGCTTTGCCACATGGGCCTCGGTCGCCCAGCCGACGAGCGCCATGAAGAACGGGATCAGCGGCAGCGTGCCGATCATGATCAGGCCGGAGACCCAGTCGCGCGGGAACACCCACACGAGCACCGCCAGCGGCACTGTCACCGCGAGTGCGAGCTGTGGCAAAAAGCGCGCGAAGTACGGCTCGGCCGAGTCGACTCCCTGCACGGCCAGCGCCGCGAGCTCACCGGTGCGCTCGCGCCCGTCGATGCCCGGCCTGCGCAGCAAGAGCTGCTCGGCGAGCCGCCCGCGCAGGTCGGTCATGACCCTTGCCGCGCCGAAGCTACCCACCGCTTCGAAGGCGCCGTCGATCAGAGCACGCGCGCCGAGCACGGCGAGCAGTGCGAGAACCAAGGCGCCGACCGACTCACCGTCGACGCCTCGCACCACGATCTCGGTGATCAACACCGCCTGCGCGACGATGACCACAGCGGCCAGCACCGCGAGGGCGCCGATCGCAGCCATGTGCAGCCGGGCTGGCCGGCTCGCACGCAGCAGTCCTGGATCTACAGGCTTCACGCGCCTTCCTGAGGCTCAGCCGCCTCGGCCGCCTCGCGCCGCTTGGCGATCACGTCGAACGGGTTGCTGACACCGTCGAAGTCCTCGGCACCCAGCCGAGCGCGGAACACCCAGTAGGTCCAAGACTTGTAGGCGAGCACGATCGGCAGGAAGATCACCGTGACGATCGTCATCACCTTCAGCGTGTACGGCGTCGATGACGCGGCGGCCAATGTGAGGTCCGGCGAGCTGCCGCGACCGACGATCGCGTTCGGGTACAGCTCTAGGAACAGACCGACGAACAGCAGCGCGATCGAGCCGGCGGTCGCGGCGAACGCCTGAGCAGCAGCGGCGCGCACGCGGAGGTTCGCTGCACCTGCGGCGAGCGCCGCGGCCACCAGGGCAATTGCCGACAACGGCTCGATGCCGCCGTCGCCGCTCTGGCGTGCGATGGTCCAAATCGCGAACACGGCCACGGCACCCGCAGCAAGAGGGCCGACCCTCGCGGCCAGATCCTCGGCGCGCTCGCGCAGCTCGCCCTTGAGCCGCAGGGTCAAGAACACGGCTCCGTGCGCAACGAACAGCAGCAGCGTCACGACACCGCCGAGGAGCGCATACGGGGTCAGGAGAGACAAGAGCGTGCCGTTGAACTCGATCTTGCCCGCGACCTCCTGGAGCGGCACGCCGCCAACGATGTTCGCCCACGCAACGCCCCAAAGCAGTGCAGGTACGGCGGAGCCGAGCAGCATCGCCCACTCCCAGCGGTTGCGCCACTGCCGGTCCTCGGACTTGCCCCAGAACTCGAACGACACGCCGCGCGCGATCAGTGCGAACAGGATCAGGAACAGGGCGAGGTAGAAGCCGGAGAACAGGGTTGCGTACGTCTCAGGAAACGCGGCGAACGTGGCGCCGCCGGCGGTCAGCACCCACACCTCGTTGGCATCCCAGACCGGTCCGATCGTGTGGATGACGGTGCGCTTCTCGGCGTCTGTCTTTGCGAGCTTCTTGAGCAGGATGCCCACCCCGAAGTCGAAACCTTCGAGGATGAAGTAGCCGATCCAGAGCACGCTGATCAGCAGGAACCAGAGCGTCTGCATGCCGGAGGTGTCTACGGCGGCTGTGATTGGGTCGATCATTGGAATCTGTCTCTAGGTCGTGGTGATCAGTAGGCCAGGACGAGGTCGGGCTTGTCCGGCTCGGCGGCTGGGATCTCGTCCTTCGGGCCGTGAGCGGCCTCACGCATGAAGAGCTTCAGGCCAATCGCGCCGAGCACGGCGTAGAGCAGCGTGAAGCCGATCAGCGTGGTCGCGACCATCGCTGTACTGACCGTCGGCGAGTTGGCGTCGGACGTCTTCAGCAGTCCGAACACAACCCAGGGTTGCCGGCCCATCTCGGTGAAGATCCAGCCCGCCGAGTTGGCGATGAAGGGCAGGAACGCCGCCGGTACGAGCAGCCTGAGCACGGCGGTACGACCGTGCAGCGTGCCGCGCCTGTACTTGATGAGCGCCCAGAGACCGAGCATGAACATCAGCGCCCCGGCACCGATCATCGCGCGGAAGGTCCAGTAGGTAACGCCCATCCATGGCACGTAGTCGTCCGGGTCGCCGCCCCAGCGGGCCGCGTACTCGGCCGCGATGTCGTCGGCTCCGCGGACCTCCCCATCGAGAGTGTCGGTCGCCATCAGCGACAGCAAGCGCGGAATCTCGAACACCGTGTTGATCTCCTGCGGGTTGCGCTCGAACGGAGCTACGGACAGGATCGAGAGCGGAGCTTTGGTCGTGGTTTCACGCAGCGCTTCGGCGGCCGCCATCTTCATCGGCTGCTGGCGAGTCATCAGCTGCGCGTTGAAGTGCCCGACAATCATCGTCGCGAAGCTGGTGACGACCAGCATTGGGAGCAGCACCCTGGCGGACCTGTTCATGACCTCGGTGTGCGTGCCTCGGATCAGATGCCACGCGACGACACTGAGCATCACTACCGAGGCTGTCGCGTAGGCACCCAGGATGGTGTGCGGGAAGGCGAACAGGGTCGTGCTGTTGGTGAGCACCGCCCAGATCGATGTGAGCTCAGCTCGCCCGGTTGCTTCGTTGATCGTGTAGCCGACCGGGTGCTGCATCCAGGAGTTGGCGGCCAGGATGAAGTAGGCGGACAGCAACGTGCCGAAGGCGAGCAGCCAGATCGACATCAGGTGCAGCTTCGGGCTGATCTTCCCGCGGCCGAACAGCCACACGCCGATGAACGTCGACTCGAGGAAGAACGACATCAACGCCTCCATCGCCAGCGGCGCGCCGAAGATGTCGCCGACGTAACGCGAGTAGTTGGACCAGTTCATGCCGAACTGGAACTCCTGCACGATGCCGGTCACCACGCCGACCGCGAACGAGATCAGCATCAGCTTGCCCCAGAAAAGGGTGGCCCGCTCCCACACCGGATTCTTGGTCCGGTAGTGCAGCGTTTGGAAGATGGCCACCATCAGGGTCATGCCGATGGTCACCGGCACGATGAAGAAGTGGAAAACGGTTGTGATGCCGAACTGGAGGCGTGCCAGCTCAAGCGAAGTCATTGCAATCATCCTGAGCGCAGCATCGTCCTCACGCGCTTCCGTTACAAGCGCGAGTTCCCGCAACGTTCGATAGGTAGTTTCCCGCACATGCCCGCCGTCCCCGAGCAGCACTTGGACCGCCTGCTCGAGATCAGCCGGTCGCTCGTGCAGGAGCTCGATGTCGAGACGGTGCTGACTCGCGTGCTCGACGCCGCCCGTGAGCTCACCGACTCCAAGTACGCGGCAATCGGCATCCTCGATCCGTCGCGCGAGCGGTTCGGACGGTTCATTTCGATCGGTATCGACGAAGAGCTCCAGCAGCAGATCGGACCGCCTCCTGTCGGACGCGGCCTGTTCGGCACCGTGATCAGGGCGCAGACTCCGGTGCGGGTGGTGCGTGTGGGAGACCACCCCGATTCACAGGGCTATCCGCCTGGGCATCCGCCGATGGACTCGTTTCTCGGCGTGCCGGTCAGGATCGGCTCAGAGGCGTGGGGCGTCATCTACTGCTCCGAGCAGGCCACTGGCCGCTACGACGATGACCACGAGCGGTCGCTAGTGCTGTTGGCCGAGTGGGCCGCGATCGCTGTGCACAACGCTGACGTGCTCGGTAGGGCGCGCAAGGACCGCGACAAGGTTGCCCATGCGCTGCTCGCACACCGCGCTGCACGTGATGTGGCGCAGGCCATCGGCAGCGATGTCGACCTCGACCACGTGCTCGAGCTGATCTCGGCGCGAGTGCTGCCGCTGATCGGCGCCAACTCCGTGCTCGTGCTGCTGGACGATGGTCACCGCTACACGGTCGTTGCTGAGACCGGCGGCATCCACCGGTCGATCGGCGACGCTGAAGGCCCGCCTCCGGCTGCGTCGCGACCGAGAGGCCGACCGATCGCCCGCGACGAGCTCACACCGGAAGAGCTCGACTACTGGACCAAACTCGGCGCCGAAGGTGCAGTCACCGCGGTGATCGCACCGATGATCCACCAAGGCACGCAGCGGGGCTTGATCGCAGCGTTCCGCGACGACCGCCGGCCGTTCAGCGAGGCCGACCAGGAGCTGCTGCAGACCTACGCGACGAGCGCGGCAACACGCGTGACGATCGCGCGCTCGGTGCAGCGCGAGCGCCTGCAGGACGCCGTTGCCGCGGCCGAGGCAGAGCGGCGCCGGTGGGCGCGCGAGCTCCACGATCAGACCCTGCAGGGGCTCGCTGCCCTGCGGCTACTGGTCGGCGCGGCCCAGGACGATGCGCCTGAGGCGAGCGGGCTCGGGCAAGCCCAGCAGCTGATCGAGGACGAGATTGCCGGACTGCGAGCGATCATCGCCGAGCTCCGCCCCGCCGGATTGGGCCCCGGCGAGGACTGGATCGAATCGCTCGAGGCGCTCGTAGAGAAGCAGCGCCGCGTGGGCGGCCCTCAGATCTCGCTCGACTACGACCCGGCGACTTCGTCGGCCTCGCCGGAGCTGCTGGCGCCTGCGTTCAGGATCGTGCAGGAGGCGATGACCAACGCCCTGCGGCACGCCGACGCGCGCAATATCTCGGTGTCGGTGCAGGGTGCAGCCGAGCAACTGACGATCACAGTGAGCGACGACGGCCACGGGTTCGACGTCGGCGAGCCGCGCAGCGGGCTCGGGCTCGTCGGGATGCGCGAGCGCGTGGAGCTGGCGGGCGGGGAGCTAGCGATCGAGTCGGGGCCGGGCGGCACGACCGTCGCGGCGACACTCGGGGCAGGCGGCTGACCGCCGACCCTTCAGTCAAGCGGCTTCTTCGCCCGCGACGGCTGCACCCTGGGCGGCTCTTTCTCGCCCTTCGGATGGTGGGGTGGCCACGGAGCGTCTGGCAGCCCGCGATCGTGCTCGTCGGCGTCAGCGAGCGCGAGCAGTGCATCGAGGCGGCCGGCCCGCTCGTCGATCGATGCCGACGGGTCTCCAACCTCGGTGATCCGGGCGGCCATCGTGTCGATCCGGAGCTCTGCCGGGTCGCAATCTGGCACTTCGTCCCAGCGCAGCGGTGCGGACACCCTTGCGTCAGCCACCGGGCGCACCGAGTAGGCCGCGCATGTGGTGTGGTCTTTCGCGTTCTGGTTGTAGTCCATGAACACGGCGGTCGGCGGGCGCTCTTCCTTCCACCACTTGGAGGTCGCTGCGCCGTCCGAGCGGCGCTCGATCTCGCGCGCGACCGCTAGCGCTGCACGCCGTACTTCGGTGAACTCCCACTGCTGCTCGATCCGCACGAGCACGTGCATGCCCCGCGAGCCAGAGGTCTTCGGGAAGCCTTCGAGCCCATGCTCGGCGAGCAGCTCCCCGACGAGCATCGTTACCTCGCGTACCTGGCTCCATGGAGCATCGGGCATCGGGTCGAGGTCGATCCGCAGCTCGTCGGGGTGGTCGAGGTCTGAGCGCCTGACCGGATGCGGGTTCCAGTCGATGTTGCCGAGCGAGGTGCCCCACACCAGGGTTGCCGCGTTCATCGGTACGAGCTCCTCGGCGCTGCGTCCCGACGGGAATTTCAGCACGCAGGTCTCAAGCCACTCTGGGCGCTTGGCGGGCACGCGCTTCTGGTAGAACGGCTCGGCCTCGATGCCGCCCGCGTATCGCTTGAGCACCGTGGGCCGCTCACGCAGGTGCCGCAAGATGTGCTCGGATACAGCGACGTAGTAGTCGGCAAGCTGCCCCTTCGTCACCCCGGCCTGAGGGAAGTAGACCTTGTCGGGACTCGAGAGCGACACCTCAATGCCGTCCAGCTCGTAGATGCGTTTTTGGTCAGCCATGAACCCGGTCCTAGTTTGCCCCGACTCCTTCAAAGGGACACTACGCGCCACGGAAGTTGCGGCCGCGATCGGTCG
>CAZLKZ010000009.1:45571-52129 GCA_964560235.1 uncultured Conexibacter sp.
GAGGGCGCGCAGGTGATCTTCGTGGCGGCCGGTGGCAGCGCCTCGACCGACGGCGGTCGCGGCGCGATCGAAGCGATCGAAGCGGGCGGCGGGCTACAAGGCGTGAAGCTCGTGGTGCTGTGCGATGTGCGCACGCCGTGGGAGCGCGCCGCAGATCTCTTCGCACCGCAGAAGGGAGCGGAGGAGCGTGCCGTCACGCGGCTCGCAGACAGGCTCGACGTATACGCCTCCGAGCTGCCGCGAGATCCACGCGGCGTGCCGCTGACCGGGGCTGCGGGAGGCCTGTCCGGCGGGCTGTGGGCCAAGTACGACGCCAAACTCGTGTCGGGGGCCCAGTTCGTGCTGGAGGAGCTCGACTTCGATCGCCGCATGCGCTCCTCGCACTGCGTGATAGTCGGTGAGGGCCGCATCGACGAGACGTCGCTACACGGCAAGATCACGGGCGAGATCGCTACGCGCGCGCGGCAAGCCGGCGTGCCGGCGCATGCGATCTGTGGCGAGCTCGCACTGGACCCGTTCGGCGCGCGAATCCTCGACCTGCAGGTGATGGCACAGGCCGGAACGCTGAGCGAGATCGAGCACGCTGCCGCCGAGCTAGGCCAACGTCTAGCCGACGGCAGCGCGTGAGCCCAGTAACCACTCACGCCGTACGGTGGTACGTGAAGCTGAGTGGCAGACCGTCGCCCCCTCTCCCCACCCCCCGCCCTGCGCCGCGCCGTTGTGATCGGCGCGGGCTCGTTCGGCACTGCTATCGCGGTGTTGCTCGCGCGCGGCGGTGTACGCACGACGTTGCAGGCGCGCACGCCCGAGCAGGCAGCGGACCTCGAACAGCTGCGCGAGAACACGCGCTACTTGCCGGGTGTCGAGCTTCCGCCGCAGCTGCGGATCGAAGTGGCAGGCGCGAGCATTCGCAGGGCCGACTACGTGCTGCTTGCGGTGCCGTCGGCCCACCTTCATGAAGCGATCGCCGGACTGGCCGCTGCGGGTCTTAACCGCCGCGCCGCGATCGTGTCGCTGTCGAAGGGCCTCGTCCCACCCGAGGGCAGGCCGCCCACGATCGTGCTCAGCGAGCAGTTCGGTGAGCGCCGAGTCGGTTGCGTCGGCGGCCCCGCCCACGCGCAGGAGATGGTCGCCGCGGGTGCAGCGCTGGTGTGTGCCTCGGCTGACGAGACGCTCGCGAAGGCACTCTCCTCCTTCTTCCAGCGCGCCGGGGTGGTGTGCGAGCCGTCGAGCGATCCGATCGGCGTCGAGATCGCTGGCGCCGCCAAGAACGCTGCCGCGCTCGCCGCGGGCGCCACGCAGCGCGAGGGCCTCAACGCCGCAGGTGCCGCCGCCGGCCACATCGTGCTCGAGGCGTGGCGATACGCCGAGACACTCGGCGGCCGCGCCGACACGTTCATCGGACTTGCCGGCACCGGCGACCTCGTCGCCACCGCACTGGCGCCGCAGAGCCGCAACCGGCGAGCGGGCGAGCTGCTCGGCGACGGCGTGGTCGGGTCCGAGATCCCCGAGCGGGTCGGGCAGGCAGTCGAATCTCTTGAGGCGGTGCCCCTGCTCGCCGCGGCCTACTCACGCGCTGGCGTCGATGCGCCGATCACCGGCGGCCTGGCTCGCCTGATCTCAGGCGAGCTTCCGATGGACGACTGGGTCGCGCTGGTGCGCACCACGACACCGGCTTCATCGGGCTGGGGCGCAGCCCGCCGGGCGACGCTGGCCGAGCGTTGGCGTGCATGGCGCGCCGAGCGCACGCAGCGCTGACCACTCGACCTACCGTAGGGTCACGAGATGTTCGGAAGGCAAGGGGTCAAGGACCTGCGCGGCCGCCAGGTGTTCATCACGGGCGCAGCGAGCGGAATCGGACGTGCGCTGGCCGTCGCGTCCGCAAGCGAGGGCGCGGTCGTGCACCTCACCGACATCAACGCTGAGCCGCTCGAAGCCGCGGCAGATGAGATCCGCGCAGGCGGCGGGAGCGTTGGCCTCGTGCGGGCCGCGGACGTGAGCGACTACGAGCAGGTAGCCGCGCTCGCCAAGGAACTGACGGCCGAGCACGGCTCGATGGACGTGCTGATGAACGTCGCCGGTATCGCCGAGTGGGGCACCGTGCAGGCGACGCCGCACGAGTCCTGGCGCCGCGTTATCGACGTGAACCTGATGGGCCCGATCCACGTGATGGAGGAGCTCGTGCCGCCGATGATCGACGCACGCCGCGGCGGGCAGATCGTCAACGTCTCCTCGGCTGCGGGCCTGATCGCGCTGCCGTGGCACAACGCGTACTCGGCGAGCAAGTTCGGGCTGCGGGGCGTGTCCGAGGTGTTGTCCTACGACCTCGCGCCACACAAGATCGGCGTGACCCTCGTATGCCCTGGCGCCGTTGACACGGGACTTACGGAGACGGTGAAGCTCGCCGGAGTGGACACGAGCCAAGAGACGCGCTTCATCAAGGCACGCAAGCGCTTTCAGCAGAAGGCCGTCTCGCCCGAGAAGGCGGCCCAAGCGACGCTGAAGGGCGTCAAGCGCGGCAAGCACGTCGTCTACACCTCGCAGGACATCCACCTGCTGTACCTGATCAAGCGCGTGTTCCCGCCCGGGTACTGGGCTTTCACCACGGCGTTCCACAACGTGGCTAACCGGATCCTCCCGGGCGCGCAGCGCGCGCGGAAGGAGATCGCGCAATGAGCGACGCGCCGCGCATCACTCCGGGCACGCGCCGTGAGATCGGCTTCGTCGCAACCGGATTCAGCAACCTGGCCGGCCGCGTGATGGGCACCAACCCGCCTCACATCTTCAGGACCCTCGCTCGCACCAAAACTCTGTTCTGGGGCTGGCTGATATTCGCGGGCCGCCTGATGCCGGGCGGCAAGCTGTCACGCCGCCAGTCAGAGCTCGTGATCCTGCGGGTGGCCGGCCTACGTGGTTCGGAGTACGAGCTCGTGCAGCACCGCCTAATGGGCCGTCGGGTTGGTCTGACGCCCGACGAGATCGAGCGCGCCGAGAGCGGGTCCAACGAGGACTGGTCATCGAGCGACCTCGCGCTGCTTCAAGCCGCCGACATGCTGATCGCAGACAAGGACCTCACCGACGAGCGCTGGGATCAGCTGCGCGCGGAGTTCAACGAGCGCACATGCATCGAGTTCCTGATGCTGGCTGGCCATTACGACCTGCTCGCCACCGTTCTCGGCACTTTGCGAGTTCAGCCCGACGTGCCACGCGGCCGCCGGTCGTAACCTCGCCGCAGTGGCGAGCAGCCAGGCACCGATCTCCCCAGAGCAGTCCCCGTGGCGAGCGCTGCTCGACGAGGGCCGCGAGGACGGGCGGCTTGTGCGCGAGGCCTTCGAGGCGCAGCGCGAGCCGCAGCTCGCTGAGCTACCGCACGATCTTCACCCGAAGCTCGCCGGCGCCTTGCGCGAGTCGGGGATCGAGAGCCTTTACTCGCATCAAGCGCAGGCCTGGGAGGCAGCCGCCGACGGCCCGCTGATCGTCACGACCGGCACCGCGTCGGGCAAGTCGCTGTGCTTCAACCTGCCGACGCTCGACGTGCTCTGCACCGACCCGAAGGCCAGGGCGCTTTACCTCTACCCGACCAAGGCGCTCGCTCAAGATCAGGCGCGAGCGATAACTGCGCTGGGACTCGGAGACCGCGTACGCCCAGCGATCTACACCGGCGACACGCCGCGCGAGCAGCGCGCGGACATCCGCAAGCGCTCGAACCTGATCCTCACAAACCCCGACATGCTCCACGTCGGGGTGCTGCCCAACCACGGGGCGTGGGCCGACCTGTTCTCCAACCTCGCAGTCGTCGTGGTCGACGAGGCACACGTGTATCGCGGCGTGTTCGGCTCACATGTCGGCAACGTGCTGCGCAGGCTGCGCCGAATCGCAGCTGCCTACGGGTCCAACCCTCGGTTCCTTTTGGCTAGCGCCACGATCGCCAACCCGGTCGAGCTTGCCGAGGATCTGACCGGCCTCGACGACTTTGCGCTGATCGATGAGGACGGCTCACCCGGCGTGCGCCGTCAGATCGCGATGTGGAACCCGCCGGTAATCGACGAGGCACTAGGCACCCGCCGCTCTGCGCTCGGCGAAGCGGCCGACCTGCTGGCCGAGCTGATCTCGGGCGGCGCGCGCACGATCTGCTTCGTGAAGTCGCGCAAGGCCGTTGAGCTCGTCGCTTCGATCACCTCCGACCTGCTCGCCGACCGCGACCCGGCACTCGCCGGTCGCGTCGCTGCTTACAGGGCCGGTTACACGCCGCAGCAACGGCGCGAGCTCGAGCAGCGGCTCGTGAGCGGCGAGCTGCTCGGTGTCGTCACGACCGACGCACTGGAGCTCGGTATCGACATCGGTGCACTCGACGCCTCGGTTGTCATCACGTTCCCGGGGACAGTTGCGTCGCTCAAACAGATGTGGGGTCGCGCCGGTCGCCGCGGCAAGGGTCTCGCCCTCTACGTGGCGGGCGAGGACGCGCTCGACCAGTTCTTCTGCCGCCACCCCGACGAGTTCCTGGACCGAGCGGTCGAGGCCGCGTTCAGCAACTACGAGAACGAAGCCATCCACGACCCGCACCTCTTGTGTGCGGCGTTCGAGGGCCCGATCGAGCCAGACGACCCGCGCGAGCGGGAGGTGCTCGGCCCGCGCCTGCGCGCGCATTGCGAGCACCTGAGCGCGGCAGGAACGCTGCGCGAGACGGCGGGCAGGTTCGTGCCGCGTGCGCGTGAGGGCTACCCGGCCGGAGAGATCTCGCTGCGGTCGGGCTCGGCCGAGTCGGTCGCGATCGTCGACTCGAGCGCCGGCGAGGTGCTCGGCACAGTGGAGTTCGCCCGGGCGCTGAGCACAGTTCACGAGGGCGCGATCTACCTGCACATGGGCCGCCGCTACCGGGTCGCGGATCTCGACCTCGATGCGGGCCACGCTGTCGTCGAACCGAGCGACGCGCCCTATTACACGCAGCCGAAGAAGGAGACCGACACCGCCATCGAGCGGCTGCTCGACCGCCGCGACTGCTGCGGCGTGACCCTGAGCTTCGGGATGGTGTCGGTCAGCGAGACGGTGGTCGGGTACCAGCGCAAGCAGCTCGCCGATCACAAGGTGATCGACATGCACGCGCTGGACCTGCCGCAGACGACCTACTCCACGCAGGCGCTCTGGTACGAGCCGACCGCGACTGTGCTCGGCGGCTCAGAGCTCCCGATCGACCAGCTGCTCGGTGCGCTACACGCAACCGAGCACGCCCAGATCGCGGTGCTACCTCTGCTTGCGATGTGCGACCGCTGGGACATCGGCGGCCTGTCGACGAACCTGCACGCGCAGACGAGCGGCCCGACGATCTTCATCTACGACGGCCACCCCGGCGGAGTCGGCATCACGCTCCAGGGGTTCCGTGAGTTCGAGCGCTTGGTGGCCGACGCGCACAGGCTGATTTCCGAGTGCGGCTGCAAGGCCGGGTGTCCCTCGTGCGTGCAGTCACCGAAGTGCGGCAACCTCAACGAGCCGCTCGCGAAGGACGCCGCCGCAGCCCTGCTCGGCCGGATGCGCGACGCCTGAGCGCAAGTCCGATTGCAGACTCCTGCCTCTGCAATCTTTATTGCAGCGTGGAACTTTCGGGTCCGAACCCCGATCAAGGGGACTGATGGCGCTCCCCCGTCGTGTCCTCCTTGCTCTCTCGCTCGCCTTGCTGGCTGCCGCCCTGTCGGCGCCGGACGCGCTCGCGCAGAGCACGGGCGGTGCGCAGGTCCCGACCGGCAACAACGGCGGGGCCGGCTACGGCAGCACCGTTCAGTCGGTGCAGCGCCGCCCGATCGCCAAGACGTTCCGGGTGTCGCCGAAGTCGATCAAGTACGGGAGCTTGCCTTCGGTCGCAGTGCGCATCCAGCAGCGTGGAGTGACGACGGTGCGCTTGCGGGTCGTGCTCGTAAAGCGCGGTGAGCGCGCCGCCTCCGCAACGCTGACCGTGAAGCGGGCAAGGACCGGTCAGCTGCTGCATCCGAAGTGGCCGTCAGGCACCAAGCTCGCCGCCGGGTCGTACGTGGCCCGCGTTCACGCGACCAGCCCCGACGGCGCCACGCTGCGCCGCACCGCCAAGGCAGCGGGCCGCACGACGATCACCGTGCTGCCTAAGCCGAAGCCGAAGGTCAAGAAGAAGCAGCCGGTCAAGCAGGACCCGGAGCCGCAGGACGATCCCGTAACGCCTGCGCCGACTACCGGCGACGGCGGAGTCTTCCCCGTACAAGGCGCGTACACATTCGGCTCCGACGGCGCGCGATTCGGCGCCGGCCGTCCGGGCCACATTCACCAGGGCCAGGACGTACTCGCTGCCAGCGGCCTGCCTGTAGTTGCCCCGCTCGCGGGCACCGTGCGGTACACGAAGTACCAGAAGAAGGGCGCCGGCTACTACGTCGTGATGGATGCGGTCGACGGACGCTCGTTCTTCTTCGCGCACTGCCTCAAGGGCTCGACCGCTGTCGACGACGGCCAAGCGGTGACGGCCGGACAACGGCTCTGCCAAGTCGGCATGTCAGGCACCGCCAGCGGCCCACACCTGCACTTCGAGATCTGGGTCGG
>CAZLKZ010000009.1:52229-70921 GCA_964560235.1 uncultured Conexibacter sp.
GGCGCTAGAGCGATTCAGCCGCGCAGCGGCGGTCGCCGATCGGCGCAGCCGATCCGCGACGTTTAGCGAGAGCGACCGACCGCACGCCCCATCCCTCACCACCAGCGTCTAGTCACACGACCGCAACTCGGCTAGGCTCGCGCGGTTCCCGTTCACGACCCCTACGTGAACAAGAAACAGGAGAGAACCCCCCTGATGCTCGCCCGTGTTGTCGCGCTCGCTGCCGCGACCCTCTGTATTACTGCCTCCGCCGCTTCGGCCGAGACTGCACTCAACGTCATCCCCCATGGCCAGCAGGCGCCGCTCGCGCCGTGGGCCAGCACGCCAGGCATGCTGCCCGCAGATGCCCAGGCCAAGATGTACGACCGCATCACGCCGCTGTGGCGCAACATCGGCGCCGACGTACTCAACCCGAGCGCTGACGGCACCGGCTACTTCAAGAGCTCCAAGCTGCTCAACTCCGACGACCCGTCGCTGATCACCGATCAGACCGTGAGCGGCACGTCGCCGACCGCGGGCCCGGTCTCCGCCCGGATTCGCCGCGACGCCTACGGCGTTCCGTTCGTGTTCTCCGACACCGACGCAGGCGCGATCTTCGGCGCCGGCTACGTCGTGGCTACCGACCAGGCGCTGCTGATCGGCTTCGCGCGCACCAACGGCATCGCCGCGCTCGTGGACCTGCCGGGCGCGTCGGCGATCAAGCTCGTACTCGAGACCTACAACTTCGTCCCGAGCGACTCGATCGTCAAGGAGGTCACCGACCTCCAGACCAAGAGCATCCTGGCGAAGGGCGAGCCGGGCAAGAAGCTGCTCAACGACATCGACACCTACCTCGCCGGCGCCAACGTGCGCATGGCGGAGACCGGTGGTAAGCCGCTGACCCGCACCGACATCTACGCGGCCAACGCGATCAAGGGTCAGTTCCTCGGCGAGGGCGGCGGCCAGGAGATCCAGAACGCGCTGGCGCTCGCAGACTGGCGTAAGCAGCTCGGCAACAAGACCGGCACGGCCGCTTGGAACGACCTGCGCGCGGCCAACGACCCGGAGGCCGCAACGACTACCTCCAAGAGCGCTTCTTGGCAGGGCGTCGTACCCGCCGGGAAGGGCAAGGGCGAGGTCGACTTCAAGGCCGGCTCGTTCAAGAGCTCGGGCGTCAAGCTGCCCGGCGCCGCAAGCGCTGCCGCACTGCCGCGTGAGCGCCAGAAGGCCTCGAACATCCTGATCGTGTCGGGCAAGCGCTCGGCAACCGGCGCGCCGCTGTTCGTCGGCGGCCCGCAGATCGGGTTCAACTACCCCGGCCTGACGATGGAGATGCAGCTCAAGTCCCCGTCGATCAACGTGCGCGGCGCAACGTCGGCCCCGTACCCCGGCTACATGCTGATCGGCCGCGGCGCCGACTTCGCGTGGACGCTGACCTCGGCCGGTACCGACATCATCGACACCTACGCGCTGAAGCTGTGCGGCGGCTCGAAGACCAAGTACGTCTACAAGGGCAAGTGCCTGTCGATGAAGAAGGTCAACGCCGGCGTGATCGAGAAGGGCGGCAAGAAGGTCGACGCGATCTTCTGGCGCACCGTCTACGGCCCGGTCCAGGGCTACGCGAAGGACGCGAAGACGGGCAAGCAGATCGCCCTCGCGACCAAGCGCTCCAGCTACGGCCGCGACACGACCGACCTGCTGTTCAACCAACGGATCACCTACGGCCAGGTCAAGACCGCGAAGGACTTTGTCGACGCTGCCAAGCAGACGCCGCAAACGTTCAACTCGTTCTACGCCAACAAGACCGAGTCGGCGTTCTACACGTCAGGCGCGATGCCGCTGCGTCCTAAGGGCGTGACCGGTGACCTGCCTGTCGACGGTTCGTCGGGCAAGTACGGCTGGAAGGGCGAGCTCGCGAGCTCCAAGCACCCACAGGTGATCAACCCGTCGACGGGCCTGATCATCAACTGGAACAACAAGCCGGCGAAGAACTTCCCGGCTGGTGACGACCGCTTCGGCTCCGAGGGCGGACTGCAGCGGACCCAGATGCTGGAGAAGGAGGTTGCGCGCAACCAGAAGCTCGCGCTCACCGACGTGCTCTCCGCTGAGAACGCTGGCGCAACCGGCGACGTCAGGGCGATCACGTTCTGGCCGACGCTCAAGCGCATGCTCGACAAGGGCAAGTCCCCCTCCGCGGTCGCCACGAGCGCCTACCAGGCACTCGACGCGTGGAACAAGAAGGGCGGCAGCCGGGTCGACGCGAACCTCGACGGCAACGTCGACGATCCGGGCGCGGCGATCCTCGACGCCGCCTGGCAGGACATCACCACTGCCGGCCTGTGTGGCCGCCTGACCGCGAAGGGCTGCAAGACGCTGGAGACGCGAATCTCCCGTTACGAGCCAAGCGGGCAGTACAGCGGCTGGCACCAGTACATGGACAAGGACTTCCGGCGACTGCTCGGCAAGCCTGTCAAGGGCAAGTACACGCTCAAGTACTGCAAGGGCGGCACGGTGAAGACCTGCTCGGCAGCGATGTGGAAGGCCATCAACACGGCGGCCAAGGACCTCGCCAACAAGCAGGGTTCGGATGTCACCAAGTGGCAGGTCAAGGCACGGACGATCACATTCTCGCCTGTCCCGCTCGTGACGATGTCCTACTCAAACAAGCCCACGGGTATCCAGCAGGTCATGACGTTCAACTGAGTGTCCCTGCGCTTCGCAGCTCGGGTCGGGGCGACGCTGCCCCGACCCGACCTGCTTGCGCAGAAGCCTCTCAGTGCGCGCCGTTAGGGCGCGATAGTCTGCGCTAGATGATTGACGGCGCAATCAAGGTCGAGGGGCTCGAGCGGGTTTACCCGGGCGGCCTCAAAGCCGTCGACGGGGTCAACCTCGAGGTAGCCGAGGGCGAGATCTACGGCTTCCTCGGTCCGAACGGTGCGGGCAAGTCGACGACGGTCCGCATGCTCACGACCCTGCTGCGTCCCACCGGTGGTCGCGCGCTCGTCGCCGGGTACGACGTGGTCGAGGACGCTGCAACCGTGCGCCGCCACATCGGCGTGGCCCTGCAGGAGGCGGCGCTCGATCCGCTGATGACCGGGCGCGAGCTGCTCGAGCTCCAGGGAGCACTCCACGGGCTCTCGCGTCAGCACTCGCGTGAGCGCAGCGAAGAGCTGCTCGGCCGCGTCGCGCTCAACGACGCGTCCGAGCGCAGGCTGGCCACCTACTCCGGCGGCATGCGGCGCAGGCTCGACCTCGCGATGGCACTCGTGCACAGCCCTCGCGTGCTGTTCCTCGACGAGCCGACCACCGGCCTTGACCCAGCGAGCCGCGCAACGCTGTGGCAGGAGGTACGGCTGCTCAACCAGCAGGGTACGACCGTTTTCCTGACCACGCAGTACCTCGAAGAGGCCGAGCAGCTCGCAGACCGTGTCGGCATCATCGACCACGGTCACATCGTCGCCGAGGGCACCCCTTCGGAGTTGAAGTCGCGGATCGGCCAACCGTCTCTGCACGTGCAGGTCGCCGACCCCGAGCGCGAGGACGAGGCCCGCGACCGCCTCGAGTCTCTCGGCGCGTGCCACGTGCACACCGAGCGCGGCATCGTGTTGCGTACACCGGAGGGAGCGCGCGCCATCGCACCGGTCGTGCGCCTGCTGGACGAGGCCGGCATCGAGGTCGAGGCTGTCGAGGTAGAGCAGCCTTCGCTCGACGACGTTTTCCTCGCGGTCACCGGCCGCCCGGCCGAAGAAGCGGCGGCCGCGCAGTGAGCGCCGCCGACATGGCGAGCAACTCCCGCGTTGCATGGGCCCTCGCCGACCGCGGCCTGCGCGTGCAGATGCGCCGCGCTCAGTTCTTGGTGCCGTCGTTTTTGCTGCCGATGGTGCTGCTCGCAATCGTGGCCAGCGGCACGTCGTCTGCGACCAAGCTGCCGGGATTCCCTGACACGGGCGCGTACGTCGGCTTCATCATCGGCGGCACGATCGTGCAGGGCACGCTGTTCGCCGGACTCACCGGCGGGATCGCGATGGCGTCTGACATCGAGGGCGGCTTCTTCGACCGGCTCATGGCCGCGCCGGTATCGCGGGTGTCGGTGGTGCTCGGACGCATTCTCGGATCCGCGCTGCTCGGCGCGATCCAGGCACCGGTGTTTCTCACAGTCGCGTTCCTGTTCGGTGCCCGCTACGAGGGCGGCGTGCTCGGAGTACTCGAAGTGATCGCACTGGCGAGCTTGTGCGCAGGTGCGATCGCGGGGGTCGCCTCGGCGATCGCGCTCCGCACGGGCTCGATGCAGCTGATGCAGAACCTCTTCCCGCTGATGTTCGTGCTGCTGTTCACAGCGCCGGCCTTCTTCCCGCGCGACTTCCTCTCCCCCGCACTCGGCGCCATCGCCCCGTTCAACCCGCTGACGTATGTCGTCGAGGGCATCCGAGCGGCTCTTCACGACAACCCATCGCTCGGTGACCCGCTGCACGGGTTCCTGGCCGCCAGCGCCTTCTTGGTCGTGTCCGTGCTGTTCGCTGCGTCGTCGATGCGCAGCAGGAGCAAAAAGGCATGACCGCGGTGCGTTACACCGCCTCGGTCGGGCTGGCCCTGTGGGCCCGGGCGCTGATGGAGATCTCGCGCGTGCGCGGCGGCCTGTTCCCCGCAACGATCGCGCCGATGATCTTCCTGTTCGGCACGGCCGGCCAGTTCGATCGCCTATCTGGACTGCCGGGCTTCCCTGCAGACAACTACCTGTCGTGGATCGTGCCGCTTTCGTGCATGCAGGCGGCCGGGTTTGCGGGCGGCGCGGTCGGTGCGAACCTTGCGCGCGACATCGAGCAGGGCTGGTTCGACAGGCTGCTCACGTCCCCCGCTCCGCGGCCGGTGCTGCTCGTCGGCCCGGTGCTCGCAGCTGTCACGCGGGCGCTCGTCCCTGCGACGATCATTCTTGTCGCCGGCCTGCTCGCCGGCGCGCACCTGACCGGTGGGGTACTCGGTGTTGTGGCGCTCTACGTCGGGATCATGTGGATGTGTGGAGTGGCCGCCCTGTGGGGCTGCTCGCTGGCGCTCTGGTCCGGTAGCCAGCAGGTCGGGCCGCTGATCCAGAACGGCGTGTTCATCGGCATCTTCCTCTCGACGGCGTACACGCCGCAGCCGCTGCTGTCCGGCTGGCTCGCGACTTTCGCTCCGTACAACCCGGTGAGCTACGTGCTCGACATGACGCGGCAAGCCACCGTGAGCGGGATCGACCCGAGCTGGGCGAACACCTGGCCCGGACTGCTGGCGCTGGTCGGCCTGACGGTCGTGCTCGGCGCCTTTGCGCTGAACCGCCTCCAGCGCATCGGCCGTTAGAACACCGTGTGAGATTCCGCTGTCGCGTGTCACGTTTTGGCACGCCTCGGGGTTACCTTTGGTGAGATGTCTACTTCAGCCCGCACCCTGGTAATCGCACTGGCCGCCCTCGCGCTCTTCGGCGCAAGCGCCGTCGCCGCAAGCAAGTGGTACGGCAAGTCGAGCGGCGCTGCGCTTAACGCTTACAGCGGCTCGGGCACCGTCCAGGTAGCTGACAGCGCGGGCAGGACAGGCACCGTGCGCGCCCACTACCTGCTGCCGCGATCGTGGAAGCGCACCTCTGCCCTCAGCCAGCAGACGCTGAAGCTCAAGACAGGCAACTCGTGCGGCCACACGGTCACATTTACACCCCGCCTTGTGCTCGCCGCCGAGGCGGCGACAGCGACCGACCGCGCAACCGAGCTGCTCCCGGCGTCGAGCTCGTACGTGCGCGCGTACGGCACGCGCGAACAGGCCGCCTTCCGGGTGATCCGCGTGAAGGGGACCTCCACCGTGCGCGGCGTGCTCGTCCAGCCGCTGTCAGACCGCTTCTCGGAGGGCATGCCCAACTTCCACAAGGTCTACGCGGAGATCAACGCGACGGCAACCGCCGACCCGAAAAAGGAGTGCCACTCGGGCGGCCCACGCACCGTCGGTGACGCGATCGCCGACTCGTTCGCGACCGCTGGCGCGGCCGGCGGGTTCGTTAACTAGCCGAAGTACGCGACGGTCTGCGTGCTGATCGCACGCAGCCTGCCTGCCCTGTCCCACACGCGCGCGTTCGCCTGCGTGTAGCCGCCGTCCGCTGCCACGGTGCGCGCGTCGTACTGCCAATGTGCTTCGGGGTCGTCACTCACATCTGAGGCGTCGTACGGGATGGGTTGGAACGTCCACGTGAGTGTGCTGATCGGAGCGGGCTGCTCGAACATCGGCAGCAACGCAGGCGGCCATGCGTCGGTCAGCGCGATCAGTTCGCGCATCCCGAACTGCTGCGGCGCCTGCCGGAACCGCATCCAGCCGCCGAAGTCGGGTTCAGCCGCTGCGGTCACCGGCAGCCCGCCGGAGGCGTATCGCAGCTCGACGTGCTCGATGAACGCCGGCGTTACGCCCTCGATGAACGGCACCGCGTACACACTCTCGGGCTCTGGCAGCTCGGGCCTCTCGTCCCTCAGCGCCGAGTGGAATGACACGGCAGTCTCGCGCGGCGCGCCGAAGCTCGCGAGCATCGCGGCGCGCACGGTGCCCTCCTGCACCATCTTCACGTCGACGTGTGTCGCCGAGGAGCCTGCGCGGAGCACCGTCCCATCGATCGTTGCGTCGCCCGGTGCGACCGGCCCGGCGAACACCACGCTCGCCGTCCTCAGCGTGCGGGCCGAATCTGCGCACAGCGCCTCTGCCCGTGCCAGCAGCATTCCGGCGACGATGCCGCCGTAGGTGGCGCGCCCTTGCCCCCAGCCGTCGGCGACGGTCGCCTGTCCGGTTTCGGCCTGCGTGAACATCTCGTCGATCGACATCTGCGGGCCACCATAAGCGCGCGAGGCTGCGTGTTGTGTGCTCATGCCACAGGTGGCTCCAGGCGCGCCGGCCTAGCCGACGAGCAGGGCCACCACGAGTAGCCCGCCGAGCAGCGCAGCGACGATCGAAAGCCCGCCGGTCATCCTGCGGTCGAGCTCTGCGAACTGGCCGTCGTCCAGTGCCGAGTTGACGGCTGTGTGGCGCTCGTACGCGTAGGCGCAGCACACGATCCCGAGTAGAGCGAGGCCGATACCGATCACCGTGTAGGGCCAGGTCGGCCCATCGGTCAGCTCCGGCACGATCTTGCCTGCTCCGATCGCCACGGCAAAGGAGCTGAGTCCGGTGCGCCACCAAGCGAGGTAGGTGCGCTCGTTCGCGAGTCGTGTCCGGCGTGTCGCGTCCTCTACCTCCACGGCCCGCAGACTAGCCCTCAGAGCGGCAGTCCGAGCCGCCAGTAGTCGCCGAACCTGTAACCGCCCGGCGCGAGCGGCATCAGCAGCTGCGACGGCCTGCTTCGTTGAGCGTCAGCACCCCCGTCGCCCAAAGCGCGAGAGCGACCAAGACAGCTACAACGGCCACCGGCAGCCGGTCGAGCACGAAGACAACGACCGCGAGGCCGAGGATCGCGAATGTGAGGGTCTCGTCGCTCACCTGTTGGCAGCGTATGCCTGCACGCGGCGACCAGCGAGCGATACGGTCGGGCTCATGGTCCGCACCCTCGCCTCTCTCGTCGCGGCTGCCGCGCTCTTGGCCTCTGCGCCATCTGCCGGAGCGGTCACCAAGATCGTCACCAAGTCACCCGACTCGCTGGCACCGAAGAACGCTCCGGCGCACTGGCTGCCGCCCGAGGCCTGGGTCTACAACCACTGGCTTCCGTACGACGAGGGGCGCCTGTACTCGGTACTCGGAATCACCCGCTCGGAGCTGTGGCAGCAGCTACGCGACGACAAGCGCACGCTCGCGCAGCTCGCTGCGCGAAAGGGCTTCAGCGATCCCAGAGCGCTAGCCGCGCGACTCGTCGCTCCGCGGGCGAGCTCCGTGTCAGCGTCACGCCTTGTGCAGCTGCAGGACCGCGCCGAGCGCACGATCACGCAGGGCCATCTTGCGCAGCACCTGTTCTTCCACTCGCTCCACCAGTTCGCGCTCCCCAGCGCGGCACCCGAACTGTTCGGGGTCACAGACCGCAGGTTCCGCGAGCTGCGCCGGGCAGAACTCAGCCCGCTGCAGATCGCTCGGCTGAACGGCCTCTCCGTCGGGCAGGTGCAAGCGCAGGCGATCGCGGTACTCCGTGACCGGCTCGACGCAGGGGTCGCGGGTGGCGCCATGACGAGCAAGCAGGCCAAAATCCTCGAGCGCAGGCAGCTCAGCCAGCTTCCGCGCTGGCTCGATCAGCAGCGCTACAACGGGCCGCCGACCACTACCGGCGGGGCGCTCACAAACAAGCCGCAGGACTACGCATCGAATGCCGCTATCTCCGCCGACGGCAACTGGGTCGCGTACGAGGCCTACCGGCAAAAGCTGCCGCTCGCGATCAAGCTGGGCGAGATCGCAGTGCTGCGCGCCAACCTCACAGACGACACCACGTCGCTTGTCAGCGCGGTGAACACCCCGGATGCGACCGGGTCGCGGCCGTCCTCGGCGTACAACCCATCGATCAGCGGCGACGGTTCGCGCGTGGTGTTCGAGCAGGCCGCGGGCAACCAGAACTTCGGCAAGCGCTACGGGCGCATCGGCGTGATGCTGTGTGACCTGACAGCCGGGGCGAGCGGCCACCCCGAGGAGGTCACCGGCGACGCCGAGCAGCCCGCCGAGTCCGACTCGCGCTCTGCTTACAACCCGGTGGTCTCCGCGGATGGCTCCACCGTCGCGTACCAAGCGACGACCGACGGCCGGACCGCGATCGTGGTCGAGCGGGCGGGCACGGCAAAGGTCGTCGTCACCGGGCGCAAAGCGGGCGGCACCAAGTTCTCCGATCCGTACGAGCCCGGACTCTCCGCCGACGGCACGCGCGTCGTCTACACGAGCACCGAGGGCAAGGTTGGAGATGAGAAGAGCGGCGGATCATCGGTGTACGTGCGCGACCTCGCAGCCGGTAAGACGATTGAAGCGAGCGCGGGTGTTGCCGGGCTCGCCTCCGATCCCGCGATATCGGCCGACGGCAGGTACGTGACGTTCACGACCACTGGCGCTGAGGGCTCCAAGCTCTACCTGCGCGACCTTAAGGCAGACAAGGCTTCCGCCTTGCCGGTAACGCAGGGGTCGGTGCTCGACCCCGTTGTGTCCGGAGGCGGTGAGGCAGTTGCGTTCACGCTGTCGGCCGGGGCTCGTTCTCAGGTGCTCGTGTGGGCGCGCGACGGCGGGCGCGCTGACGTGGTCAGCCAGCCATCCGGGACGAGCGGCATCGGTGCTAACGGCCGGTCAGACGACCCGACGATCTCGCAGGACGGCAAGCGCATTGTGTTCAGCTCTACCGCGAGCAACCTGACCCCGGGCCGCACCGGATCGGCACGCGGGATCTACCTCCGCGACCTAACCACCAGCACGACGCGACTTGTCAGTGATCCTGCGAAGGCGTACGAGGTGGCGCAATGAGGCGCGCTGTCGCGGTCGCGACGCTAGCCGCGGTGGCGGGAGCGCTGGCCGGCCCAAGCATGTCGGGCGGGGCTAGCACTGAGCCGACGGTCAACGTGACCGACAACGCGTTCACGCGCGGGGGCGTGCAGCGGCCCGCGGTGAAGATCAAGCGCGGCGAGCGCGTGGTTTGGCGATGGGCCTCGCAGCAGTCCCATGGCATCTCGGTGCGCTCCGGGCCCGATCGCAAGTTTCGCGTCGCTCCTCGCACCCGCGGGCGCGCGTACTACCGGTTCACGCAGACCGGCACGTATCTGCTCGAGTGCCCACTTCATGCCCCGGGCATGAAGATGACGGTGGTCGTGCGCCGCTAGCCGCGGGCCCGCACTGCTGCCAGCTCCTTCTTCGGAACCAGCTCGACCATCACAAACGTCCGCTTGCCCGTGCGCTCGGCGTAGCCGCGCTTCTCGAGCTTCTTCCACACTGCCGGGCAGCGCTTGCAGCGCGGCCCGTCCTTGCAGCACTTCTTCTTGACCTTGACGGTCTTTTCGGCGATTGCAGGCATCGGAATTAGGGTGCCCTAACGGGCGACCGCGCATTTAAGCAGCTACGGGCAGCTCCGTGTTCGCAACAGGCTCGGGAGCGGACACTTGTCCGGTGCTGCGGCGACCAGGACGCAGCTTGTCGGGCAGCGACAGGCGCACGATCTTCCGCACCACAGTGCCGAACTGCTTGGGCAGCGGCCCCGTGTTGTAGGGGATGCCGTAGCGCTCGCAGATCGCCTGGACCTCGGGCGCCATCTCGGCGTACCGGTGCGCCGGGATGTCCGGGAACAGGTGGTGCTCGATCTGGTGGCTGAGGTTGCCCGACAGGATGTGGAACAGCTTGCCGCCCGTCAGGTTTGCCGAGCCGAGCACCTGGCGGAAGTACCACTGGCCGCGCGTCTCGTTCTCAGTCTCTTCCTCGGTGAACTCCTGGGTTCCGTCGGGGAAGTGGCCGCAGAAGATGATCATGAAAGACCACAGGTTGCGGGTGAGGTTGGCCGTCGCGTTGCCGGCCAGCACGGGCAGGAAGAACGGGCCGGCGAGCGCCGGGAACGCCACGTAGTCCTTGAGCCACTGGCGGCGGACCTTGCGCCAGATGTCGAGCGCCATGTCCTTCTTGTCCCGCGGATCGACACGGCCGCTGAACATCTCCTCGGTCTCGAGGTCGTGCACCGCGACGCCGTACTGAAAGAAGATCGCGAGCAGCGTCGCGTAGATCGGGTTGCCGAGGTAGTACGGCCGCCACTCCTGGTCCTCGCTCATGCGAAGCACGCCGTATCCGATGTCGCGGTCCTTGCCCTGAATGTTCGTATGCGTGTGATGCATGTAGTTGTGGCTGTGTCGCCACTGATCACCGGGACACGCGTTGTCCCACTCGAAGTTCTTGCTGGAGAGCGCAGGGTCGTTCATCCAGTCGTACTGACCGTGCATCACGTTGTGCCCGATCTCCATGTTGTCGAGGATCTTCGACAGCGAGAGCATCGCCGTGCCCGCTACCCACGCGGGCGGCAGCACGCCTGCGAACAGCAGTCCGCGGCCGCCGACCTCTAGGTAGCGCTGGGCTTTGATGATCCGCCGGATGTAGTCAGCGTCGCGCTCGCCAAGATCGGCCTTTGTGCGGTCGCGCAGCTCGTCTAGGGCGGCGCCAAGCTCTTCGAACTGCTCGGCGGTCAGGGTGATCTTCTGCTGGGGCATTGGTGTGTCTCTCCGTGGGGGTGGTTTAGATCGCGAGCTCGACATCGCCGACGGGAACGGAGATGCAGATCTGCACGTCCTCCTCGTCAACGACGGAGATCTCGCCGTTCAACAGGTTCCGCACCGCGCCGCTCGTCTTGCGGCAGGTGCACGAATGGCAGATGCCCATGCGGCATCCGCTCTCAGGTGTCAGGCCAGCTGCTTCGGCCTGCTCGAGCAGGGTGCGGCCGTCGTCGGTTGCAGTCACAGCGGACTCCTTGAAGCTGATGGTTCCGCCGCCGGCGTTCTCAGGCACCTCGAAAACGGGCGGCACGAATGTCTCGAAGTGCAGGTGCTCGTCACCGTGCGCCGCGCGGATCCCATCGATCAGCGAAGGAGGGCCGCAGGCGTAAATCTCTGCACCCTCGACGTCGACGGTGCCCGCCGCGTAGTGGCCGTGGAGGTCGGTGTTCATCTCGTCGCGGGTGAACCCGTAGAGCACCGTCAGGTTGGGGTGGCGCTCTGCGAGCTCGAGCAGCTCCCCGCGGTAACAAGCCTCTTCCTCGCGGCGCACGTAGTGAACAAATGTCATCTGACCGTCGTGGCCCTGTTCGCACAGCGTGCGCACCATCGAGACAACAGGCGTGATCCCGCTGCCGCCGCTGATGAACACGAGCTTGTCGGGGCGCCGGTCAGGCAGCACGAAGTCGCCGGCCACGAAGTCGAGTCCGATAACCAGCCCCGGTCGTGCGTGCTCGCGGAGATAGGTGGAGACAACACCGCCCTCGTGCAGACCGACGGTCAGCTCGATCACGTCACGCGCCGTGCCCTCGGAGCTGGCGGGCGAGTAAAGACGCGTGTGGCGGCGGCCATTGACCTCGATTGCGGCGTTTACGTGCTGGCCGGCCTTGAAGCCGGCGAAGGCGCGGTTGGGGCGCAGAAGCAGCGTCGTACTGCGTGGCGTGCGGCGCTCGACTGCCAGCACCTCGGCCCGTGCCGAGTTGATCGTCCACGTGCCGTTCGGGATCTCGGTGAAGCGGTCGACACCGTGCGGGCCGGTGAGCAGGTCCACTAGGCCGGAGCCCAGGACCCGCTCGGTGAATGTGCGCCTGCGCGGCACCTGGTCGGTGAACATATGTGCACTGTTGTGCCCGTGCCGCGGAAAGTCAAACCCTTGTAGGGACTGTGTGTCAGACTCCACATAGTGAACACTCGTCCTCCGAAAGCCGAGCCGCCGCGCAAGCGCTCTGGGTCCTCGAAGCCGAAATCGCGCGACGAGCGCAAGCAGGCAACTCGCCAGGAGATCATCGACGCAGCGCTGCGGCTGCTGTCAGACCGCGGCTACAGCGGGCTCAGCCTGCGCGAGGTAACGCGCGAGGCCGGCATCTCCCCCGGTGCTTTCTACAGGCACTTCGAGTCGATGGAGGCACTCGGGCTCGTGCTGATCGACGAGTCGTTCGGCTCGTTGCGCGACATGCTGCGCGGCGCACGCGCGGGCAAGCTCGATCCGAAGAAGATCACCGAGAGCTCGGTAGAGGTGCTGAGCAGGAGCGTGGCCGAGCACCCGCTGCACTGGCGCTTCATCGCGCAGGAGCGCTCGACCGGCCTCACCGTTCTGCGGCACGCGATCACTACGGAGATCCGGCTCATCACCGCGGAACTCGCCACGGATCTCGCCCGCTTCGCGGACCTCGACCGCTGGAGCACCGAGGACCTCAACATCGTCTCGGGCCTGTTCGTCGATTCGATGGTGTCGATCGCAGAGAGCTTCGAGGCCGCCACCGACAAGAAGGAGCTGAACGCTCTCAAGGTGACCGCGGAGAAGCGCCTGCGCATGATCATCGTTGGCATGGCGGGCTGGAAGTCCTAGCCGCGATCAGCCGTCTTTGACACGATCGAGCGATGACCGTTCACGCTGAAGGCATCCCCTCGTGGGTCGCTCTGTCCTCGCCCAATCCGCCGGAGTCTGAGGCGTTCTACTGCGCACTGCTCGGCTGGACTGCGACTCCGCCTGCGCCTGAGATGGGCAACTACCAGCGCTTCCAGCTCGACGGCAAGGCGGTAGCCGGCCTGCAGCCGCTGATGGCACCTGAGGAGCAGCCGACCTGGACCACGTACATCGCGACCGACGACGCCTCGGCCACAGAGTCGCGCGTAGTCGAGGCTGGCGGCACGGTCATCGCGCCGGTCATGGACGTGATGGATCTGGGTCGCATGGGCATCTACGCGGACCCGACCGGACCCGTGTTCGGCACGTGGGAGGCGGGCACGTTCGCGGGCGCCGAGGTCCGGGATGCCGTCAACGCGCTGTGCTGGAACGAAGCCCTCAGCGGCGACGCCGACAGGGCGCGCGCGTTCTACAGCGCCACGTTCCCGAGCTGGGATCCGGTCGCTCCGACCTTTGAGGGCGCACCTGGTGGCTACACGATCTGGGAGGTGGGCGGCCAACCCGTCGCGGGCCTGATGCAGCTCGACCCACAGCACCTGCCGGCAGACACCCCTACCACCTGGGGCGTCTGCTTTTACGTACTCGACGCAGACGCAACGGCCGCCAAAGCGACCGAGCTCGGCGGCTCGATCAACATGGGCCCGATGGACATGGCCGGACTCGGCAGGTTCGTGTCGATCAGTGACCCGCACGGCGTCGAGTTCACCGTGATGCAGCCCGAGCCTGGCGCGCGCGGCTAGTGCGCCGGGACGGCACCACGAGTGCCGCTCTCAGCATCGGCGTAGGCGTCGGGATCTACGGGATCTCGTTCGGCGTACTGGCCGTGGCCGCCGGGCTAACCGCCGCACAGGCGTGCGTGATGTCGATGCTGACGTTCACGGGCGCGTCCCAGTTCGCTTTCATCGGCGTGCTGTCGGCCGGAGGCACGCCCGCCGCAGCGATGGGACCTGCGGTGATGCTGGCGCTGCGCAACGCCGCTTACGGCCTGTCGGTGTCGCCGATCATGCCGAAGCAGCTGAGCCGCAGGCTCGTGCTCTCCCACGTCGTTATCGACGAGACGACCGCGATGGCGAAGGCCCATGACGACCCGGACGAATCCCGCCGCGCGTTCATCGCAACCGGCATCAGCGTGTGGATCTTCTGGAACGCGGGCACCGCGATTGGGGCACTAGCGGGCGACTGGCTCGGCGATCCGCGGACCTTGGGACTCGACGCCATGTTCCCGGCCGCGTTCCTGGCGCTCCTCGCTCCGCAGCTGCGCCACGCCGGTGCGCCGCTCGCGGCGATCGTCGGAGCGGCGGTTGCGATCGCACTCGTGCCGTTCACGCAGGTCGGCGTACCTGTCATCGGAGCGATCGTCGGGATCGCGCCCGGCCTGCTCGTGGCGCGAGGTGTGCGCCGATGAGCTGGACCACGCTGCTGTTGCTGTGCGCGATCTCCTACACGCTCAAAGCGGCGGGCCCCGTGCTCGCGGGTGGACGGGACATGGGCGCGCGCACGCGAGCCGCCCTCGACCTCATCTCGGTGCCCTTGCTCGCCGCGCTCATCACAGTTCAGACGCTCACGAGCCGGCACGACATCGTGCTCGACGCTCGAGCTCCTGCCCTCGCCGTCGCAGCGCTGCTCGTTTACAGGCGAGCGCCGTTTCTGGTGGTCGTCATCGCGGCCGCCGCGACCGCGGCGCTGCTCCGGGCGCTCTCTTAGTCCGGCTACTCGCCGAAGATGTCGCGGCTGGCCTTCGTGAGGTCTGTCGGCGGCGCCATCACACGCCTGGCAGGCGCTTCAGCCGAGCTGCTCGCCTCCGCCTTCGCCTTCGCCGGCGTAGGCGCACTCATCGGTGCGCTCGCCGCCACGACAGGCGTCATCGGCGGATCGGCACGCTCCGCTCGCTGAGCGCGCATCACGCGTAGCGCGATCGACCCGAGCACCATCAGCACCCCCACGCCGATCATCAGCCAGCCTCGATCACCGAGGTCGGAAAACCCATCGCCGAGCACGTCGCGCGCAGTGTTCCTCGCGGCGTCGTCGGCGATGCCCGAGGTGACTGCGGACGCAGTGGCCGCCCAGGCGAACGCCGTAACGATGCCCGCCAGCACGAGGCCGAACCCCAGTCGGGTCAGGAGCTTGAGCCTGTCGGCAGCGATCAGCAGCGCGATCCCGCAGAGACCCAGTCCGAGCCACAGGATCCAGGAGGTTCCGTCGTCTGCTCCCTCCATCACCTGTGCAAAGTCGGCCGCGTCGTCGGCGCTCATCACTTCGAACTCGAGCGAGTCCATTCTGCGCAGCTGGGGCAAGCCCGATTCCGCCGCGACCGGCTTGAGGACCCCGGACAGGTCGACTACGACGGGCCGGTCTCGCGTCCCAGGATTGTTGATCCTCGTGACGATCTGCCGCTGCGCCTGGGCCACGGCATCCCGTGTCGCGTCTCGCACCTTCTTGCTGCCGATGACCTCAGCTATCGCGGGCGCGAGCTCGTCCTTTGCCGACTGGCGCCGCTCACCCGTCAGGCCCTCCTGGTCGACGATTGCATCGGCGATCTGCTTGGCGTATTCGTCGCGTGCGCTGTCGTCGTTGACGACAACGGCGTCGACGGCCTTGGGCCAAAAGTCGGCGTCGAACACCTGGTTGTAGGCACTGTGGCTGAACGCCGCGAGCACCAGCACCAGGCACCCGACCCAGGCGATCGCAGTCGCGATGCACGTACGAGCAGAGAACACGAACCGAATCTACCCGTTCGCGGGGCGGGCGATGTCCGCGAACGACAGCCTCACGCTTCAGCCGTCTCAAACTGGGTATCCGCCACTCATGAACACCGAAGTAGGCACACGATCGGGAACATGGGTGCCGCTCTTCGTGCTGCTGGCGGTAACGACCGCTGCGATAGCGATCGGCCTGATGATCATCGGGCGAGGCACCGAGGCGCTTGCCGCTCTCGGGCTCGGCCTGTTCTTGGGCCTGGTCGCGCTAGCAGTCGGCGGCTTGATGCGCACTGTCGCATCAGGTGACACGAGCCACGCGGAAGGCAACGCAGACGAAAGCGTCCCCACCCTGCTCGAAGACAAAGAAGTTCCGCTCGGTGCGAGCGCAGAGGTGCATGGAGAGATCACGAACGTGGATCTCCCGCGCGAGCACCTGCAGCAGATCGAACGGGCTCAGCGCGCCGAGCGCGGCTGAGCGATTCAGACAACGAACAAGGAGCAACATGCCGACAGGACAAGAGAAGACCGTCGCTCTCCTCCAGGAGACACACGCGATGGAGCAGTCCGTACTGCGGATGCTCGATTCGATGATCGCTACGACTGACGACGAGCAGATCCTCGCGGACCTGAAGCACCACAAGGGCGAGACGGAGAGTCACGAGTCCCGCCTGCGTGAACGCCTCGAAGAGCTGGGTGAGGGCACCTCGATGTTCAAGGAGGCCTCGGGCGTGCTCGGTGCGATCACCAAAGGCTTCGCCGACGCGGCGCGGTCGGACAAGCCGCTGCGCAATGCACGCGACGGGTTCATGACCGAGCACATGGAGATCGCGGCTTACGAGCTGCTCGAGCGAGTCGCTCGCCGGGCCGGAGACACCGAGACGGCGGCGATCGCCGCTCAGAATCGTGCCGACGAAGAGGCGATGGCAGAAAAGATCGCCTCCAGCTGGGACAACGTGGTTGACGTGGAGATCGCGGAGGAGCACGTCACCGCGTAGAAGGGCGGTCAGCTCCGGGGCAGGATCACGCGGGATCGATCTCGCGCACCCAATCGGTGCGGCGGAGCACGAGCAGAGCCTCGTCGTCGCGCGAAGCCCCGGAGCTGAATTCCTCGAGCGCGCTGCGCATCCGCTGCGTCAGCTCGGTCGGGGGTAGCGAGCTGTAGTTCCGCAGCCGCCCGATCAGCCCGTCAAGGCCGAACCGGCCGATCTCGCCTGCACAGTCGGTGACCCCGTCGGTGTAGAGCACGAGTAGGTCGTCGGTGTCGACGGCAACCGTCTCGAACTCCCAAGGGTTGTCATCGAACGCGCCAAGCAGCGGGGCCACCTCGCCGAGCTCCTCGATCGCCCCATCACGGCGTACGAGCAGCGGAGCAGGATGCCCACACCGAATCACACCAATTTCGTTCGCCGAGCCGGTCGGGAGCAAGACACACGCGAGCGTGACCAGGGAAAGGTCGGGCTCATCGAGCAGCATGCGATTGAGCTGCCGGATCGCGATCAACGGATCGCCGGTGAGCTCGGTGACTGCGCGGAAGGCGACGCGGCTGACGGCGGTCAGGCGCGCGGCGCGCGCTCCGTGACCGGTTACGTCGCCGATCACCGCAACCCAGCCGGCCGGCGTTTCAAAGAGGTCGTAGAAGTCGCCGCCGACCTCGTCGTGCCTGCTGGCCGGCCGGTACATAGCGCCGACGCTCCAATCGGGGAGCTCGGCAAGCACCGGCGGTCGCAGTCCGCGCTGCAGCACCGCGTTCGTCGCTTCGCGCTCGCGTGAGAGCCGGCCCGACAGCAACCCTTGCGAGAGGTTGCGGGCGACCTGCTGCAACGTCGGGCTCTCAACCCGGCGGCCGGACACGGTCATCGTGCCGAAGTGCTGGTCGCCTGCTCTCAGCTCGAAGGTGCTCGACCGGTCGCTCGCAAGCACGAGGTGCTCTCGACCGGCAGCCGATGCCGAAAGTGCGCGGGCACCTCCCAGCTCACCGCCTACGACATCGATCACGCATGTGACCGACAGGGCCGAGGCGACGTGCTCGGCCACCGTCTGCAGCATGATCGCCTCGTTTGAATAAGAGGCGAGCACGGCGCTCACGTCCGCGAGCAAGCGGGCGCGGACCTCCTCGTGCTTGATCGCGGTGACGTCGTCCAGCACGGTCACAACCTGGTCGACCTGCTGCTCGTCGTCGAGCACCGTTGAAGCCTTGAGGAGCAGCCATTGACGCTCACCCGGCGCTCCGATCTGCACCAGCAGCGGATCGAGGTCGCCGCGGAAGCCGCCTCCCCAAGGCAGCTCCTCGGGCGCGAGGATGCGGCCTTCGGCGTTACGGAAGGCCGTCTCGGCGAGCCCCTCCTTGGTGAGGCCGACTGCTCCGACGGTGTCACACCGCAGCAGCTCGAGCGCTGCGTGGTTGACGTACAACACGGTGCCATCGGTGTCCGTGATCAACACGGCTTCGTCGAGCTGCTCGAGCGCTGCGCCGAGCCTGCGCTCGGCCTCACGCAGACCGCTATCGAGGCCGGCGTTGTCGAGCGCCAACGAGATTCGGCCGCTGAGCACCTCGTGGAAGGCCTGCGCATCGTCCTGGAACGTGCGGCCCGAGAACGGGAGCAGACCGAACGAGACAGCGCCGATCACCTCTTCACGGGCGTAGAGCGGCACGATCGACACGCAAGAGTCGAGTACGACGTCGAGCCCTTGCCGGTCCTGCTCGGAGACGGAGATTCGGTCGAGCAGTCCGCTGGTCATCGTGACCATCTGAGGCTCCAGCGAGGTCATGACAGACCCCACCCCGACCTCGCTCCCGGGCGGAGCTGGAGCTCGGCTCAGCAGGAACTCCTCGGCTGCCGTGCGCCCCGGGCCGGTGAAGCGCACTTCACATCTCCGGACCTCGCCGCCGATGATCGCGTCGATCACGCAGTAGTCGGCAACACTGGGCACGACGATGTCCGCGATCGC
>CAZLKZ010000010.1:0-11776 GCA_964560235.1 uncultured Conexibacter sp.
CGGGCAAGTCGATCGAGCAGGTCCACGCCGACATGGAGCGCGACCGCTTCTTCAAGGCAGACGAGGCCGCCGAGTACGGCCTGATCGACCGGGTATTGACCAAGCACTGACCTTCGGCGCGCCTGCTCGCGCCCGTCAGACAACCACGTGTTCAATCGAGCCCAGAGACTCGATCTCGATGCGGATGACGTCACCGGACGCCAGGAAGCGCGGCGGGTCCATCGACATGCCAACGCCTGAGGGCGTGCCCAGCAAGATCACGTCACCCGGACACAGCGCGAACGTCTCGCCGAGGAAGTCGGCGACCTGCTGCGGGCTGAAGATCATGTCCGAGGTGGAGCTCTCCTGACGGAGCTCGCCGTTGACCCAGGTGCGGAGCATCAGCGCGCACGGATCGGCAACCTCGTCGGCTGTGGTCAGCCACGGCCCGAACGGGCAGGCGCCGTCGAAGCCCTTGGCGCGCGTCCACTGTCGCTCACGCTTTTGGAGGTCGCGGGCGCTGATGTCGTCGGCGACGGCGTAGCCGGCGATCTTGCCGCCCGCGCCAATCACAGCCGCCAGCTCGCCCTCGTAGTCCAGGCGCCGCACGACCGGTGGGGCCATGACCTGACCAAACGGCGCAGCAGCACTACCCGGCTGCATCGTGAAGACGATCGGCTGCTCGGGCGGCTCGAGGCCCTGCTCAGCGGCGTGCGCGGCGTAGTTGAGCCCGACGCCGTAGAGCACGCGCGGCTCAGGGATCGGTGCGAGCAGCTCGCACTCTTCGAGCGCGTGCTCGGGTCCGGAGGCGGCCGGCACCGGCCCGCCATCGGAGAGAAGACTCAGGACGGTGACGCCCTCGTCGTACTCGACGACCACGTCACCGCGCACCTCGACAGCAACCGGGGTCTCAGACCCCGGAGCGACCACGGTCGCAAGCTTCATGCGGCGCGGCTCAGGAAGCCGGGCGAGCGGCCTTGCGCTCGCGGCGACGCACGGCGGCGGCAGCGCGACGCTGCTCGGCCGGGCTCAGGGAGCGCTCGCGATCTGCGCGGCGCGCCTCCCACTTCTTGGCCTCTGCTGCGGTCATCTTGCGGATGACGAGGTCGCCACTGGACACCTGGTCCTTGATGCGTTCGAGCTTTGCCTCACGAGCATCACGATCGCGTTCACGCTGGGTCTTCGCTGCCATAAGTACAGAGTAGCCCCTCTTCGTAAAGTTGCAACTATATGCGCGAATCTGGTGTATCGTGTGTTCATGCGGAACGTAAGGTTGTCCAACGACCTTGAACGGGCTCAAGTCTTGGGGGACGAGTCCGACTTTCCAGGCGGTATGACGATGTTCCGGCGCCCCGCGCAGAGCTCGCGGGTAAGGATTCACGTACCGGGTGTGGCAACCATCCCGGGGCTGGTCGTTGCGACCGTGCCCGGGGCGTCTGAGCTTGCCCTCCCCCGCCGCCGCAACATCGAAACCCGCTTCCTGCATAGGCAAACGGCCGTTCTGACGTTTTCGACCGGCCAGGAACTGACGGGCACGCTGCTGGCCTACGAGGCCGAAGATGGCGGCCTGCGGAGCGATCGCATCCAGCTGCTGCACAGCGTCGTCGGCGCACCAGCGCGCCCGATCCGCGAGTCCGTCGAGGACCAGATCGTCGAGCGCGCTGCAATTCCGCTGTCACGCCTAGATGAGGATCGTGCCGAGGACCTCGCCGAAGAGCCCCAGCACCTGCAGTACGTACGCGACCACGTACCGGGCAGCAAGCGGCGCGGCGTGCGCGTGCAGCTGATCCGCCCGGTGGCGATCGTGCCCGAGAACTTCAAGGTGGGCTGGCTCAACGGCTCGCTGCGCAACGTCAGCATCGGCGGCATGCTCGTGTCAGGGGCTGAGCAGATGCAGGTCGGTGACGGCCTACGCGTGCGCTTTGAACTTGACCACGAGGACGACGTCGTCGACCTCCGCGGGCGGATCGTGCGCGACGACGCCCCGTTCGGAATGCGCGGCGTGAAGATCGAGCGCGCAGACGACCGAGACCGCGAGCGCCTCATCCGTTACATCTACGAGTCACAGCGCCGCGCGGTCGCACGGCGCACGCTCGCCGCCAACCACGCGGTCTAGCTCTTCAGCGCCCGCTTTGCTGCCTTCTCGGCCGCCTTGCGGTCGGCCGGCACGAGTCCGATGCGGGTGCGGCGATCGAGCAGGTCGGAGGCGTTGAGCGCGCCTTCGTGGGAGACGGCGAAGCGCAGCTCATCCGCGGTGTAGGGCAGCTCGTTGACGATCGGCTCGGCGAGCTTCGAGTCACCGCTGAGCACCTGCGGTGCCTCGGTGCCGTAGCGGCGCACGAGTCGCTGAGGTGCGTCGATGCCGGCCAGCAACTCGCGCGGCGCGGCGCCGACGAGCGGGAGGTTGCGCGTGACGCACTCGCGCGGCTCGAGGCCAGCCTCTTCCAGCGCGGCGTCGACAGCGTCCTCGGCCATGCGGCGGTAGGTGGTGAGCTTGCCGCCCACGATCGTCACAACCGGCCCCTTGCCGCGGTGCACGACATGCGCGCGCGAGATGTCGGCGGTGCGGTCGCCGCCGTTGTCAAGCAGCGGCCGCAGCCCCGCGTATGCGCCGCGGATCTCGTCGCGACCAGGCGGGTCTTCGTAGAGCACCCCGAGCACGTCGAGCAGTTCGGAGATTTCGCCCTCGCTCGGCACCGGCTCGTCCGGGATCGGCCCCGGAGCATCGACATCGGTCAGCCCCACGTACACGCGGCCGTCGGGCTGGGGCAGCATCAGCATGTAGCGGTTGCTCTCACCGGGGATCGGCAGCGTCAGCGCGGTGGTGGGATGGCCGAAGCGCTCGCCGTCGAAGACGAGATGGGTGCCGCGTGCGGGCCGCACTTTGATGTCTGGCTCGATGTCAGCGCTCCAGACGCCGGCAGCGTTGATCACGACCTTCGGGCGCACGGTGAAGTCGCCGACCTTGCCGTGGGTATCGCGCAGCAGCACCTCGCCGCCGTCGACCGAGACAGCTCGCGTGTAGGTGAGGATCGACGCGCCATGGGCCGCAGCAGTGCGTGCGATCGCGACGACGAGCCGGGCGTCGTCCTCTAGCTGGCCGTCCCAGGCGAGCACTCCCCCGCGTAGGCCGTCGAGGCGGATGCCCGGTGCCATCGAGCGAGCCTCGGTCGAGCTGAGGCCGCGCGGGCGCGGCAAGAGCGACCGCGGCGTGCGCGCCGAGATGCGCAGCCCGTCGCCTGCACGGAAGCCGGCTGACGCAACGGCGAGCGAGGCGGGCGCGACGCTCGGCACCGCTGGCAGCAGCATCGGGAGCGCGCGGGTCAGGTGTGGTGCGGTCGTCTGGAGCAGGATGCCGCGCTCGACGGCACTCTCGTACGCAACCCCGAACTGCGCCTTCGCGAGGTAGCGCAGGCCGCCGTGCACGAGCTTGGAGCTCCAGCGGCTCGTGCCGAACGCGATGTCGTGGGCGTCAACGGCAGCCACCTTGAGCCCGCGGCTCGCGGCGTCGAGCGCTACGCCCGCTCCGGTAACGCCCAGTCCGATCACGAGCACGTCGAGCTCGCCGCCCGACGCGAGCTGCTCGAGCTCCCGCGCGCGGCGAGCAGAGTTGAGGGCGCTGTCGCCGAGCTGCATCACGGCTTCAGATACCCCTCGACGATTGCGGTCAGCTGATCGTCGAGGTCGTGCTCGCGCACGCCTCGCCTGACCATCGTGTGAGTCGAGAAGACGAACCCGTGCGCTGCGAGCACGAGCGCACGCGACGCCTGCTGCGCATCGACCTCGCGCAGCGAGCCCGCCCCCACGCCCTGCTCGATCAGCACCGATAGGCGCGCAACCGAGTACTCCTGCGAGCGGCCAGCGCGGTCGAGCATGTAAGGGAGCAGCAGCTCGGGATCAAGCTCAACGATCTTCTGGAAGAGAGGCTCTGCGCGCAGTGCGCGCGCGGTTGCAACGACGAGATGAGCGATCGACTCGGGCGTCCACAGATCGACGCCGGACGGAGCCTCCGCGACGACACGCTCCTCGAGAGCGACCCACTCGCGGGTCATGAGGTCGGCAAGCAGCGCTTCCGTGTCGGGCCACAGGCGGTAGAGGGTCATGCGCGAGACGCCCGCCCGTCGGGCGATGTCGGTGAGTGTCGTACGCCGCCAACCCACCGCCAGGATGGCGTCACGAGCCGCGTCGAGCACGGTGGTCTCTGTCGATCGAGAGGTGATCATCACGGCCTCTCGGTGTGACAACTTGACGCCATGTGTAACACTGTAACACCATGACCGCCGTTCCGCACTACTCGCGCTGGGGTGACCCGGCCAAAGCAGGTCCGATCCCAGAGTCGATGCTGCCGCTCGTGGAGGCCGCCTTCCAGGCGCCCGAGCCGATGCCCTCGGTCGAGCTCACACAGCTCGTGCCAGCCCCCTCCACGCTTTCCTCTGACCAGCTGTCGGTCCTTGCGGAGATCCTCAGCGGAGAGGCCCAAATCGACACGAGCGACGAGACGCGCGCGCGGCACGCAGGCGGCTGCTCGACGATCGACCTGCTGCACAGGCGCAGCGGCGACCTGCGCGATGCGCCCGATGCCGTAGTGCTGCCCGAAAGCCACGAGCAGGTCAGCGAACTGCTGCACTGGGCCAGCGAGAACGAAGTGGCCGTGGTGCCGTTTGGTGGCGGCACGTCTGTGGTCGGTGGCCTCAGCCCGGTGCGCGATGGCTTCAGTGCCGTCCTCGCACTCGATCTACAGCGGATGAACCGGCTCGTCGAGTTCGACGAGGTCTCGATGACCGCCACGTTCGAGCCTGGCGCACGCGGCCCGGAGGCAGAAGCGGCGCTCGCACAGCACGGCGTCACGCTCGGCCACCTCCCCCAGTCGTTCGAGTACGCGACGATCGGCGGCTTCGCAGCCGCGCGGTCCTCTGGCCAGTCGTCGGCGGGCTACGGCCGGTTCGATCAGCTCGTGACCGCTCTGCGCGTAGCGACCCCGACCGGCGACCTGGACCTCGGCCGCGGACCGGCGAATGCCGCGGGCCCCGACCTGCGCCAGCTCGTGCTCGGCTCCGAAGGCGCGTTCGGCGTGATCACCGCCGTGACCGTGCGCGTGCGCCCTATCCCGGCCGAGCGCTGGGCCGCAGGCATCCCGATGCCGTCGTTCAAGGCGGGCGCCGACGCGCTGCGTGAGCTGTACCGGGCGCGGCTGCCGCTGACCGTCGTGCGACTGTCCGATGAGGCGGAGACTGCAATCAACCTCGCTAACCCAGACGCGATCGGCGGCGAGAACGCCGGTGGCAGCCTGCTCATCATCGGGGTCGAAGGCACCGCTGAGCAGATCGCGCTCGGCAAGCAGGGCGCCCTCGAGATCATCACGCGGCACGGCGGCGGCACACCTGACGAAGGCGCTGGCGAGCATTGGTACGAGGGCCGGTTCAACGGGCCGTACCTGCGCGACGGCCTGCTCGACACAGGCGTGCTCGTCGACACGCTGGAGACGGTGACCGAGTGGAGCAACCTCGACACCGTCTACCAGGCCGTGTCGGCAGCAATCCATCAGCAGATCGGCGACGCACCGCACCTCGTGCTGTGCCACGTGTCGCACCTTTATGAGACGGGCGCGTCCCTGTACTTCACGGTCGCGACGCGAGCCACCGCCGACCCGATCGACCAGTGGCTCGACATCAAGCGGGCCGCGAGCGACGCGATGACCGGTGCGGGAGCCTCTATCACCCACCACCACGCCGTCGGCCGCGATCATCAGCCGTGGCTCCAGCGCGAGATCGGCGACGTGGGCATCCGCATCCTGCAGGCCGTCAAGCGCGAGCTCGACCCGCGCGGAATCCTCAACCCGGGGATTCTGGTGCCGACGTCCTCCACCGCTGCCATCGTCGAGCACTCATGAGCACCCGCTCCTTCACGATCCTCGTCAACCCGGTCGCGGGCCACGGGCGCGCACCGCACCGCGCGCTCCCGGTCGCCAAGCAGCTGCGCGAGGCGGGCGCTGTAGCCGAGATCGTCACCACCACAAGCCCTACAGACGCCGCTGAGAAGGCCGCCGCGTGCGCAGCCAAAGACCACGTTGCTGTGGCGGTCGGCGGCGACGGAATGGTCGCCCTCGTGGCGGGCGCTGTCGTGCGGTCGAAGGGTGTGCTCGGGATCGTGCCGTCCGGCCGGGGCAACGACTTCGCGCGCCAGCTCGGGATCGACGCTGACGCGACTCCCGAGGATGCAGCCAAGCGGCTGCTTGAAGGCGCAGAACGTGCCGTGGACGTGATCGAAACGGCCGACCGCATCGTGATCGGCTCGGTGTATTCGGGCGTTGACTCGCGGGCCTCCGTGATCCTCGATCAGGCACGGTTCGTGCCCGCGGCGCTCCAGTACAGGTACGCCGCAGTGCGTGCACTCGCCACGTACGAGCCGATCGACTTCACCGTCACGGTCGACGGCGAGCAGCACTCGCATCGCGGCGCGAACGTCGTCGTCGCCAACTCCGGCTACTACGGATCAGGAATGCACATCGCCCCCGACGCCGCCGTCGACGACGGAGAGCTCGACATCGTGATGATCGGCGCGGCCGGCAGGCTCGAGCTGGTCCGGTCGATGCCGAAGGTCTACGACGGAAGCCACAAGGACCTCGACGAGGTCACGATCCTTCGTGGTCGCGAGGTAACCGTGGAAGCAACATCAGCTGTCGACGCGTACGCGGACGGCGACAGACTCGCCGAGCTGCCCGTGACCGTGAAGGTCGCTCCAGGCGCGCTGCGCGTGATCGGCTAGAGCATCGCGCCGATGAACTCGGCGGGGTCACCGAGCAGGCGATAGCCCTCCGGGACCTTCTCGATCAGTCCGTCGTCGGCCAGCTTGCCGAGGGCGGTCGTTACCGATGGGCGCCTCGCAGACACGAGCTTCGCGATCGTGGCATGCGTGAGCGGGAGCGCGAGCTGCACGCCCTCGGCACTCACCACCCCCCACCGCTCGGCGAGCCGCCAAAGGAGCGCGATCACGCGAGTCTCCACTCGGGGGATCTGGGTCAGCGCACGCTGCAACGAGAGGAGCTGAGCGCGGCCCTCCGCCCTCGCCGAGAGAGTTTCGAGGATCGTCGGGAACCGGCCGGCCACCGCGGCGAACCGGCGATCGAGCGCTGCGACCTTGCCAGGTTCGAGCACCGTCCAGCGCACAGTGCCCGGGAGCGGCTCAAGCGCATCCTCGTCCCACGGCCTGATCAGGTCGCCGTGACCGAGCAGCTCGGCCGTCTCGCGCCCGGCCACCTCGACCTCGCGCAACACGAGCCCGGAGAGGATCAGCAGACCGAACACCTGGGCGTCGTCGTCTGCGGGAGACGCGAGCGGCGGCAGCTGCCCCTTTGAGATCGCGAACGTGAAAGCGAGAGCGTGCCGCTGCGCAAGTTCCAGATCCTCGTCGTTGAGACCCTCACCCAGCTCTGGGTCGACGGCGAGCACGGATATGGCTTTGGTGGCCGGCACGGAATACGCGAGGCTACTAACCGGGATCACCCGCCGAGCGTGGCATGCTGAGAGAGCATGGAGACGCTGGAAGGCCAACTTCTCATTGCATCGCCAGGACTGACCGACGACAACTTCGTCCGCACCGTCGTGGCGGTGGCCCACCATGACGACGAAGGCGCGCTCGGGATCGTGCTCAACCGCCCGTCGGCGACCGCGGTCACCGAGGCGGTCCCGGAGCTTGAGGGAGTGATGGATCCGGGGCAGCTCGTGCACTTCGGAGGGCCGGTGCACCACGAGGCGATCGTCGTGCTAGCGGAGTTCAAGGACCCCGCGGACGCCGCCTACCTCGTCTCCGACCGCATCGGTCTGGTGTCCGACCGAATGGGCATCGGCGGTCTACAGCAGGCTGCGGGGCGCTGCCGCGTTTACGCGGGCTACGCCGGGTGGGGACCCGGTCAGCTCGAGTCAGAGCTCGAGCGCGAGGACTGGATCGTCGACACGGTGCACCCCGACGACGTGTTCTCTGAGGACCCCGACCATCTGTGGGCCTCGGTGCTGGACCGGAAGGGCGGCAACTTCAGGCTGCTGGCGCGCTTCCCCGACGATCCGAGTTTGAACTAGCCGCGGACGCTTGCTCTCGGACCGTACAGTCTGTACGGTCCGAGTATGGATACCCGCCGCCAGTTCCTTCGCAACAGTGCACTTGCCCTCGGCTCAAGCCCTCTGCTCATGAGCACCGGGGCGAGCGCTGCAGCCCTTGGCACTGCCCGCCCCGCTCACCTGCGCCCCAGGTCGGTCGACCCAAGGTGGCACCGGCTCGAAGACGCGGTCAACCATCGATTCGTGCGGAGCAGCGACGGTGTGCGGCTGCACTACGTCGTTGCCGGCTCAGGGCCGCTCGTGGTGTTCGTCCACGGGTTCCCCGGGTGGTGGTGGACCTGGCGAATGCAAATGAGCGCCCTGATGGACAACTACACCGTGGCGGCACTCGACATGCGCGGCTACGGGGACTCCGGCCAACCGCGCGGCAGCGCCGCCTACCACGCGACCCAGCTGATGAACGACATCGCGGCCGTGATCCGGCACACCGGCAACGACCACGCAACCGTGGTTGGACACGACTTCGGCGGCGCCAGCATCTGGCCGCTGGCCGGCTTCCAGGCGAACCTCGTGCCGAGGCTCGCGGTGCTCAATGCCCCCCACCCCGCGGCCATGTTCAACGTGCTCCGCAGCAGCGCAGCTCAGCGCAAAGCGTTCAGCTACTCGCAGATGGCCCGCAGAGTCGATGCGTCCACAAGGCCGCTACCCCGGCAACTGAGCGAGAAGCTCGGCAACTACTACTCCCACTGGTCTGCGGATGTACTTGCACTCGTTCTCTCGGCCAACGAGCTACCCGAGTTCAAGACCCACAAGAAGGCGATGAAGCGCTCGTCGATCAGGAGCGCCCTCGCCTACTACCGCGCCAACATTCCTCCGACCCCGTATCCGAAGCCCGACCCGCTAATCGCGAACCTGCGGATCCCCGTACCGACCTTGATGGTGTGGGGCATGAAGGACGAGTTCCTACTGCCGCCGCTGCTCGACGCCAGCCTCAAGTACATCGACGGGCCGCTTGAGGTCGCCCGGATCGAGAATGCCGACCACTTCGTGCACAACCAGCAGCCCGAGCTCGTCTCGGCAACGCTGCTGGACTGGCTGCAGCGAACCGACTCGCTACTTGCCTGAGAGCAATTCGTCCGCGAGCCGCTCGACCTCGGCGAGGTCGTCGGTCGCGACGAGGTCGAGCGCACGCACGATCATCACCTGAATCGCCAATCCGTAGGCGATAACGCGCTCTGTCTCGGCGTCGACGCCGGCGGCTCTGAAGGCGGCAAGGACCTCGCGTAGCGAGGCGATCTGCTCCACGTGCCACTCGCGGCGAGCCGGCACGACGCGGGTGGGGTCGGCGCCGAAGAACAACTTCACGAGCGCCTGATCGTGCATGACAGGAGCAGCGACCTCCTCACCGGCCAGCCACGAGTCGAGCGCATTTCGCCCCTGCTTGGTCAGGGAGTAGCTGCGGCGGCGACGGCCGCCCGACTCTTCGGTGACGCTCAGGTAGCCCGCGTCGGCCAGACGAGCGGGTTCTGCGTAAAGCGTCGCGTGCGGCGTAGGCCAAAAGTTGTTGACTGTCTCCTCCGCGACTCGCTTCAGGTCGTAAGAGGTCGCCTCGCCGAGCCGCGAGATCAGGCCAAGCACTACGAACGACACCCCGGTCAGCTTGATCGGCTTACCCGCCATCAGAGCGCCGCCAGCAGAACGACCACGGCCGCCATCAGACCGAGCACCCCGAACACGATCAGCGGCGCCTTCCACTGCCGCGCCCAGTGCGCGGGATCGGCCTGGTCGCGCGAGTGTCGACCTTCCGGCGGCTCGCCGACCCAATCGTCCTCGTCGTCCCAACCCATGCTGAGTGTTCTACCGCACCGCACGGCTTGCGCGTACGGGGCACGATGTACGCGTGGATCACACCAAGCTCGACGCGGCACGGCACAAGCTCGAGGACGAGTTCCGTCATCTGCGCCCGAAACTGCGCGGGGTGAGCCACGCGTGGGCGTTCTGGTTTGCCCTCGTGGCCGCAATCGTGCTCGCCGTCGTAGTCGACGGTGCCAGGCAGACGACGGCCGCCGCGATCTACGGGGTCGGGCTGTGCGCGCTGTTCGGTGCAAGTGGCATCTACCACCGCTGGCGCTGGGACCCGCGCTGGCGGCCGCTGCTGCGGCGTATCGACCACGCCGCGATCTTCGTGTTCATCGCCGCGTCCTACACGCCGATCGCGCTGCTGGTACTCACGGGCACGATGCGGTGGACGATCCTCGCTGTGGTGTGGACAGGCGCGGTTGGCGGCATGCTGATGAGCGTGTTCTGGATCGACGCGCCGCGCTGGCTCGTCGCGGCCGTCTACCTCGCGCTCGGGTGGGTTGCCGTCGCGGCGACGCCGCAGCTGATCGACCGCCTCGGCGCCGCGCCGCTCCTGCTGCTGGCAGCGGGCGGAGTGCTGTACTCGGTCGGCGCGGTCATCTACGCCCTCAAGCGCCCCAATCCCTGGCCCAAGACCTTTGGCTTCCACGAGATCTTCCACGCGCTTGTGATCGCAGCGGCGGTGGTGCACTTCACCGCGATCGCCGGCTGGGTCTTCGCCACTCCGGCGTAGCGTGCGGCGCCGGTGGTGCACTTGTGAGCGCTAGGCGCACGTAACCGCACCACCGGCACTTCCTACCCACTGGTAGGATTGTGGTTATGGCCACAACCGAAGAGCAGCAAACGACTTTCTCCCTTCAGCTCACGCAGGAGCAGAAGGACGTCCAAGCCTGGGCCCACGGGTTCGCTCAGGACGTCATGCGCCCCGCCGCCCACGAATGGGACGAGCGCGAGGAGACGCCTTGGCCGATCATCGAGGAGGCCCACAAGATCGGCCTCTACGGCTTTGAGGCGATGCAGCAGTTCGCCGCCGACGAGTCCGGCCTCTCGATGCCGATCGTGCAGGAGGAGCTGTTTTGGGGTGACGCTGGCCTTGGCATGGCGATCATGGGCACCGGGCTCGCGGTCGCCGCGATCGCAGGCCAGGGCACGTGGGAGCAGATCCAGGAGTGGGTGCCGCAGTGCTACGGCACCGAAGGTGACCTCAAGGTCGCAGCCTTCTGCGCCTCGGAGCCGGGCGCCGGCTCGGACGTCGGCGCGATCCGCACGACCGCGAAGTACAACGAGGCCGACGACACCTGGACGCTCAACGGCCAGAAGGCCTGGGCGACCAACGGCGGTATCGCCGACGTGCACGTCGTGATCGCCCAGACCGATCCCGAGCTCGGCTCGCGCGGTCACGCGGCGTTCATCGTGCCGATCGGGACCAAGGGCATCGAGCAGGGTGCCAAGGTCAAGAAGCACGGCCTGCGCGCCTCGCACACCGCCGACGTGCACCTCGACGACTGCGTGATCCCGGGCGCCAACCTGCTCGGCGGCAAGGAAAAGCTCGACGAGCGCCACGCCCGCATCCGCGAAGGCGGCAAGGGCAAGGCACAGGCAGCCATGGCGACCTTCGAGGCGACGCGCCCGATCGTCGGCTCGCAGGCCCTCGGCATCGCGCGCGCCGCTTACGAGTACGCGCTGGAGTACGCCAAGGAGCGCGAGCAGTTCGGCAAGAAGATCATCGAGAACCAGGGCGTCGCTTTCACCCTGGCGAACATGAAGATGGAGATCGACGCCGCCCGCCTGCTGGTGTGGCGCGCAGCCTGGATGGCTCGCAACCAGATCCCGTTCGAGAACGCCGAGGGCTCGATGAGCAAGCTCAAGGCCGGCGAGGTCGC
>CAZLKZ010000010.1:11876-45012 GCA_964560235.1 uncultured Conexibacter sp.
GTCAGCAAGCCGGTCCTGTACTCGTGCTTTGCCAGCAAGGACGAGCTGTTCGACCAGCTCGCGCGCCGCGAGGACAAGCGGCTGCGAGAACTCGTCGCCGCATCGGTGCCCGACACCGACCCGGCCGACGGCGAGGAAGAGCGCCTGCGCGTGACCCTCACGGCACTGATGCGCGCCGTGCAGGAGATGCCCGACGCGTTCCGCGTGCTGTACGTGCAAGCGGCGGGTGAAGACCGCATCGAGCGTGGACGCGCGCTGTGGCACCAGCGGATGCAGGAGATCGTCGCCCAGCGATCCGGCCGACCCGAGCGCGAGGCACTAGTGCTCGCGCGGCTGCTCGTGAGCGGCGCCGAGCTCGGCTTCACCGTGATGCTCGACCAGCCCGGGGTTTGGGAGCCCGAGGAGCTGGCCGACTTCTTGGCGCGCACCGCGATTCGCGGGATGCGCGCGAGCACTCCGTCAGGCGTCTAGCACAGCGGCGATCTGGGCCGCGACTCCGTCGCGCTGAGCATCGGACTCGTACTTCGTGCGCGGCCAGAAGAAGCCGCGCAGGCCGTCCTTCTTGACCCGCGGTACGACGTGGCAGTGAAGGTGCGGCACCGACTGGGACACGATGTTGTTCATCGCGACAAACGAGCCCTGCGCGCCCATCGCGGCGGGCACCGCCCGGCTCAGCGCCTGCACCCGCTCAAAGAACGGTGCGAGCTGCTCTGGCGGTAGGTCCGCGAGAGTCTCGACATGCACTCGCGGCACAAGCAGTACGTGCCCGTGAAACAGCGGGCGCTGATCGAGGAAGCCGACTGCGTGCTCGTCCTCGAGCACGATCGACGCCGGCAGCTCACCGGCAACGATCGCGCAGAAGACGCAGCCCGTCACTCCTCGGTGGCCTGCGGATCGACCGTCGGAGCTACGTCGGGCGCACCGAGCCGCACTGCGTCGGCGCTGAGGTCGTCGAGCTGCTCTTGGGACTCGCGCTCGGCCTGCACGCGCAGCAGGTAGTGCTCGACCTCTGAGCTGATGCGCTCCTCCGTCCACCCAAGTGGTTCGGCGATCAAGCGAGCGACGGGCTCGGCGGCCTCCACCCCACGATCCCAGCACTCGATCGAAATGCGAGTGCGGCGCGTGAGGACGTCCTCGAGATGCATCGCGCCCTCGTGGGTTGCGGCGTAAAGCGCCTCCACCATCAGGTAGTCGTCGGCCCCCGGGATCGGCTCACCGAGCTCCGGGCGCTCGGCGACCATCGCGAGCAGCTGGTCGATCAGTGCGCCGTAGCGGCCGAGCAGCCGGATGATGCGCGAGCGGTGCAGCCCGCTCTCTGACGCCAGGCGCTTGTGGGCGTTACGGCGCGCTAGATAGCCCTCGGCGCCCAGCAGCGGGATGCGGTCGGTGATCGACGGCGGCACGTCCTCGTCGAGCACGTGCGCGACGGCGTCGACGGCGTCCTTGGCCATCACGCGGTAGGTCGTGTACTTGCCGCCTGCGACAGCCACCATGCCCGGCACCGCGTGAGCGACGATGTGCTCGCGCGAGAGCTGGCTCGTCTCCTCGGACTCATGCGCGAGCAATGGACGCAGCCCCGCGTACACGCCCTCGACGTCGTCGGGGCGGAGCGGCGTGACGAGGTACTGGTTGACCTGGTCGAGCAGGTAGTCGATGTCGCTGCGTGAAGCCGCGGGATGATCGAGGTCGAGCGTCCAGTCGGTGTCGGTCGTTCCGATGATCCAGTGGCGCCCCCACGGGATCACGAACAGCACGCTCTTCTCGGTGCGGATCGTGAGCGCGGTGTCGCCGTGTATGCGGTCGCGCGGCACGAGCAGATGCACACCCTTTGAGGCGCGCACGTTGAACTTGCCACGCGCTCCGACCATCGCCTGTGTCTGGTCGGTCCACACGCCGGTCGCGTTGACGGTCTGCCGAGCGCGCAGCTCGATCGTGCGATCGCCTTCGAGGTCCTTGACGATCACGCCGGTCACATGCTCGCCCTCGCGCATGAAGCCGACGGCCTGTGCCCGAGTAGCGATCTGCGCGCCGTGCACGGCGGCCGTGCGGGCGACGAACATGGTGTGGCGGGCGTCGTCGACCTGAGCGTCGTAGTACTGGACCGACCCGGTGAGCATGTCGCTGCGCAGCGACGGGAACTTCTTGAGGGTCTGGTTGCGCGTGTAGTGACGCTGGCCGGGCACGCCACGGACACGGCCAAGGGCGGTGCCCATCGTGTCGTACAAGAGCAGGCCGGAAGCGAAGTAGGGACGCTCCCAGCCGCTGTGGCGCAGCAGCGCGAGGAACGGCTGCGGGTGCACGAGATGTGGTGCGATCCGGTCGAGCATCAGAGCACGCTCGCGGAGCGCCTCGCGCACGAGCCCGAACTCCATCTGTTCGAGGTAGCGCAGGCCGCCGTGGATCAGCTTTGACGAGCGGCTCGAGGTGCCCGCCGCCAGGTCACGCTTCTCGATCAGCGCGACCGACAGGCCGCGGCTGGCGGCGTCTAGCGCGGTACCGCAGCCGACGATGCCGCCACCGATGACGGCGACGTCGAACGTCTCCTCTGCCATGCGGTCGAGGGCTTCAGCGCGCGCATCAGAGCTGAGCCTGCCTTCGCGCGTCACGGGCGCGCCCAGCCTTTGGAGCGCTCAACCGCGTCGGCCCACTCACCGAGCAGGGACGCGGCGTTATCAGGACTCATCTGCGGCTCGTAGCGCCGGCTTTCGTTCCACATCTGCCTCACATCTTGGCTGGTCCAGAGCCCGGCCGACACTCCGGCCATGTACGCGGCGCCGAGCACGGTGGTGTCGGCAAGCTCGGGAACGACCACCGGCACACCCAAAACGTCGGCCTGGAACTGCATCAGCCAGCTGTTTGCCGTCATGCCGCCATCGACTCTGAGCTCAGGCAGTGCTTGGGCAGACGCGCGGCTCTGAGCCGCGACCGCGTCGGCCACCTGGTAGGCGACCGCCTCTAGAGCGGCGCGAGCAATGTGCGCCTTGCCGGTGCCGCGCGTGAGCCCGACGATGGTCCCTCGCGCGTACGGATCCCAATGTGGTGAGCCGAGCCCGGCGAGGGCAGGCACGAAGTACACACCGTCGTTGCCGTCGAGCGACTTGGCGAGCTCCTCGCTCTCGGCGGCCGACTCGATTATCTGCAGGCCGTCGCGGAGCCACTGGATCGCCGACCCTGTTACGAAGATCGACGATTCGAGCGCATATGTGGTCGCGTCCGAGTCGCCCCAGCCGATGGTCGTGATGAGGCCCGGGGTGACGACGGCGTTGCCGCCTGCGTTCTGGAGCAGGAAGCTGCCGGTGCCGTAAGTGTTCTTGGCCTCTCCTGGCGTGTGACAGGCCTGCCCGTAGAGCGCGGCCTGCTGATCGCCAACCATCGCAGTCACAGGCACGCTGCCGCCGAAAAGGGTGCAGCGGCCGAACTCGCACGCGGTCGGCATCGGCGCCGGCAGAGAGTCGATCGGCACCCCGAGCAGCTCGCACAACTCTGCGTCCCACTGCAGCGAACGGATGTCGAGCAGCATCGTGCGCGATGCGTTGGAGAGGTCGGTCGCGTGCTCACCGGTGAGCTTGAACAGCAGCCAAGCGTCGATCGTGCCGAAGGCGAGGTCCTGACCAGGCTCGACCCCGCCGTGCTCGATCATCCACGCGAACTTGGTGCCGCTGAAATAGGCATCGATCACGAGGCCGGTGCGGTCGCGCACAAGGCCCTCGTGGCCGGCTGCGATCAGTCCGTCACAGGCTTCGGCGGTGCGGCGGTCCTGCCAAACGATCGCGCGGGACAGCGGCTCTCCCGTTGACCTGCTCCAAGCGACCGACGTCTCGCGCTGGTTGGTGATGCCGATCGCCTTGAGATCCTCCCCGGTCACCCCGGCGTCGGCCAACGCCTCGCGGCACACACGTTCTGTAACGGTCCAGATCTCAGCCGCATCGTGTTCGACCCAGCCGGGCTGCGGAAAGTGCTGAGTGAACTCCGAATAGGCGCTCGCAAGCGGAGCGCCCTGCTCTGAGAACACGAATGCTCTGGACCCTGTCGTCCCCTGATCGATCGCAAGGATCACGGCTCAAACCGTATCGGCTATACGATCTGGCGCGTGCTCCAAGAGATCGACCTGTTCGGGCTGCCGATCAAGACCTTCGGGCTCTTCTTCGCGCTCAACTTCGCCGTTTGGGGCCTGCTCGTCGCTCGTCGCCTGAAAGAGCTGGGCAAACCGGTCGATTGGGCGTTCGAGATGGTGATCGCCGCGCTCGTCGGCGGATTGGTCGGCGCGCGCGGGTATTGGCTGATCCAGCAGGGCGAGGCGCCGACCCTCGGCGACGTCTTCGGTGGCGCCGGCCTCACCTGGTACGGCGGCCTGATCGGTGGCTCGATCGCCGTCGTGCTCTGGGCCAAGTGGCGGGGCTTTCTGTCTGTCGGCCTGTTCGACCTTGCCGCCCCGGGCCTCGCGCTTGGGTATGCCGTAGGCCGGATCGGCTGCCAGGTGTCCGGCGACGGCGACTACGGCAAGGTGTGGGACGGGCCGTGGGCGATGGGCTACCCCGACGGGGTCGTGCCAACGGCACCCGGCGTACTCGTGCACCCCACGCCGATCTACGAATCGCTTGCGATGGCAGCGCTCGCGCTGCTGCTCTGGTCCCTACGTGACCGTGTGAGGCCGGGAGTGCTGTTTGCCAGCTACCTGATCGGAGCGGGTATCGAGCGGCTGCTCGTTGAGTTCTTGCGTCGCAACGACGAAGTGTGGCTCGGCCTTACTGCGGCGCAACTCGAGTCGGTCGTGCTGCTGGTCGCCGGCGTCGTGTGGCTCGTGCTGATCAAGCGTCGCCACGGTGCGCTGAAGCTGCCCGACGATGAGCGCGACGCCGCGATCGCACGGCGGCTGGCAGTCGCCTGATGAGCGCCGACGAGCTGCTCGACCTCCTCGATCCGAGCGGCGCCCCGCTGACGGGCCCTGACGGAAAGGTGCTCACCAAGCGGCGCGGGGACGTGCACCGCGATGGCGACTGGCACGGCGCCTTTCACCTCTGGGCCATTTCCGCAGGACACGTGCTGCTGCAGCGACGCGCCGCAGACAAGGACGCATGGCCCGAGATGCTCGACGCCACCGCGGCCGGGCACCTCACCGCAGGGGAGCAGCCGATCGACGGACTGCGTGAGGCTGAGGAAGAACTCGGTGTGCGTTACGACGCCGCAGAACTGAAGCACGTGGGCACGTTTTCGCTCGAAGACTCACTGTCTGAGGACGTGACCAACCGCGAGTTCCAGCACGTGTACTTGGTGTGCGATGAGCGCCCACTCGGAGCCTTCACCGAAATCGATCGCCGGGAGATGATCGAGCTGGTGGCAGTGCCGATCAGCGGGTTCTCCGTGCTGATCGGCGGCGGCGAGTCTGCGGGGATCTCGTGGGACGGAATTCGCGAGCGCGCCGTCGTCGTTTCAGGAGCCGAACTCGTGCCAGCTCCTTACCTCGGCGAGCTCGCCGAGGCGATGCTGCTCGCGGGCCGCGCCTGACTCAGTAGGCCGAGTCGAAGAACTCGGGATGCTGGCTGCGCAGCGCCGGGAGAAAGCCGAGGACCATGCGCAGGTGGTGGCGCATGCGGGTCTCTGCCTCATCGGGATCACCCGCCGCGATCGCCGCCACGACCAGCCGGTGCTCCTCGACCATCTCACCGAGATAGCCGGGCTCGGGCAGGCTCAGGCCGCGAACACGGTCTAGATGACCGTTGGCGCGGCGCGCCAACGCCCAGGCCACTTCGTGACCTGCGAGCTCGGCGATCCTGTGATGCAGCTCGTCATCGAGTGTGTCGAACAGGTCCGCGTCGTCATCCTCGGTGGCTCGCTCTTGAGCCAGCAGGTTTGCCTGAAGGTCGGCGAGCCCTTCGACCGTGGCTCGCTCGGCCGCGAGGCGCGCCGCCGCACACTCAAGTGCTTCGCGCACAAACGCGGCGTCGGCGACACCGTCGTCGGAGATCAGGGTTACGAAGGTGCCGAGCTGGGGCACGATCGCGACGAGCCGTTCGTCTCTCAGGCGCACGAGAGCCTCGCGCACCGGCGTGCGGGACACCCCGAGCCGCTCTGCGAGCTCGTTCTCCGACAGCTTGCGGCCCGGCGCGAGTTCAGCGGTGACGATCGCGCGGCGCAGCGCGGCATACACCTGGTCGCGAGCAGCCTCGCCGACCCCGCGGCCTGTGATCGAAAGGCTCACGCCTGGATTGTTACAGGGGTACCGACGCTGACCTTGCGGAACAGGCGCAGGATGCTCTTGTTCTTCAGGCGGACGCAGCCGTGGGAGACGGCGCCTGGGATGAGACCCGGCTGGTTGGTGCCGTGCATCCCGATGAAGCCGCCGCCAGGCCAGTCGGTCAGGGTCTTGGAGTTGGCCGAGATACCCATCGCCCGTGGCCCATAGGCCGGCGATTTGAAGCCGTAGAGCTTGGTGCGCACGTAGAACTCACCCTCCGGTGTCGGGTAAGCGCTCATTCCGATGCCGACAGGGAACTCGTAGACAGTCTCGCCGGCCCGCTCAAGCGTGAGGGTGCGGTCGCTCTTGTCGATGATGATGTGGGTGCTGAGCGGCTGCGGGGAGCCGAGGCGCGAGCGCGGCACCCATCCGACCTTGCGTGCGGGGGCGCGCACCTTGTACCAGGCCGAGTTACGAGTGCGAGACTGGATGTAGACGACCTCGTCAGTCTTCTCGGGGGTCTTGAGGCCGAGGCGCCCGACCTTGGGCGCGTAGCGCGAGGGACGCGAGTAGATCGGCGACCGGACCTCCACGAAGGCCCAGTACGAGCGCTCGCCGGGCTCGGACATGTTCACGACCTTCGATGCGGCCGATGCAGAACTGACCCCGAAAAAACTACTGGCCGGGATTGCTAGGGCAATCCCGGCCAGCGTTACGACACTTAGCGGACGTACGTTCAAGCGGTGGCTCAGCCGGTGAAGGTCGGGCTGGTGCCGGAGCGCTTGCTGCTCTTGGCCTTAGCGACCTTGACCGAAGCGGTCTTGGCGCAGCCGGAGGCAGTCACTCGGATCGAGCCACTCTTCTTGGGCGTGACACGGAAGGTCACGGTGCCCTTGGAGTTGACCTTCTTCTTGGTCGAGACGCCAGCGCCCTTCAGAGTGACAGTCGGCTTGGTCTTGGCCGTCGACTTGACGGTGACCGTGACGGTGTTCTTCTGCTTTGCGCGGACGCGGTAGCTGCGGGCCTTGACCGAGGTGCAAGCGCGCGGCTTGTTGGGAGTCGTCGTGGTACCAGCGCCGCCTACCGTGCCAGTCGTGACCGGGGGCAGTACCGGGCGGGTGGTGGTCGTCGGCGGCTGCGGCGGGTTGGTGTTCGTCGTAGTCGTCGTCGTGGTGGTCGTCGTCGGGAAGCAGTTGGCGTTGCCACCGAGCTGCCCGTTGATCATGCCGGCGTTCGGGAACAGAGCGTCCTTAATGTCCTGCTCGTCGACTGCCTGACCTAGGCGCGACTTGAGCCGCGTCATATCGGTGTTCGGGAAGCCAGGGACCGGCGACAGGCTCGGGAACATGTCGAAGATGTCCTTGAACTTGGTCTTCAGCTCAGACTCGAGTCCGGGATGACCGGGACCCGTGTAAAGGAAGTCGATCTGGTAGTGGCAGCTCGGGACTGCGACTTCCAGCGTGACCGTCTCGCAACCCCTGAGCACGACTTCGTCGCGATCGTAAAGCTTCTGTGGCCACGCGCTGTCGATGTTCGGGCTCTGCGTCTGGTAGCTGAAGAACGCAAGCGGGATATCGGCAGTCGTCTTACCGGTGATCGTGAGCTTGACCGTCTTGCCAGACATCCCCGTGCTGGTGAATGCGTTGGCAGGTTCGACCGTGTAGCTCAGCATTGAGGCCTCGCCACCCTGGTACCAGATGATCGGCTTGGTGAGCGGGTTCGGATCCGGGCATTGAGTGGTTGCCGCGGACGCCGCTGCCGGAGCGGAGGCAAAGGCGGTCATTGCCAGCGCTGCGATGAGAAGTGTCTTCTTCATGGTGGTTCGTGAGTCCCCTAGTAGTCCCTTTTCTTGGGGGTCGGCCCCCAAGCACGTCGCATGTTGGAGCGTCCTGCTCCAAAAGTCAAGTTGTAGGCGCATCGGCCATCTGTCCACAATTCTGACACAAATTGAGGTTTCTCAGCGCGCCGTGTCCAGACCCTCCCACGAGAGCGCGTTCTGATCGGCCAACAGGCCACGGTGTTCTGCGTCGACGCCCCACGCCGAAAGCACTGTTTCCGCGTCACATCCGCTGGTTCGTGCGGTGCCGGGTGTCCTGCTGAACCGCGGCGCTGCCGCTGGCTGAAGTACCCCGTCGAGCTCGGTGAAGCTCTCTCGCGCCTGCATGTGAGGGTGCTTTGACGCATCCCCGAAGCCGAGGATCGGCGTTGCGCACGCCTCCTCCTTTTCGAGTAGTTCGGTCCACTCGTCACGCGTTTTCGTCTTGAAGAGCTCGGTGAATCGCTCCTTCATCTCAGGCCAGCGATCCGGGCCCCACTGGGGATTCTCCTCCGGGTCGAGCTCTAGGAGCTCCAGCAAGCGCGCATAGAACTGCGGCTCAAGGGCGCCGACCGCGAAGTACTTGCCGTCCGCGGTCTCGTAGACCTCGTAGAAGTGGGCACCTGAGTCGAGCAGGTTCGTCCCCGGCTCGTCAGACCATGCGCCCGCGGCCCGCATGCCGTACATCATCGCCGTCAGCAGCGAGGCGCCGTCGACCATCGCGGCATCAACTACCTGCCCTTGGCCCGAGCGCTGCGCCTCGATGATCCCCGCGAGCACGCCGAAGATCAGGAACATCGCCCCGCCGCCGTAGTCGCCGACCATGTTCAGCGGGAACAAAGGCCGCTCGCCGGCGCGCGCAACCGGACCGAGTGCGCCCGCGATCGAGATGTAGTTGATGTCGTGCCCGGCCACCGGCGCCAGCGGCCCAGTCTGCCCGTAGCCGGTCATGCGCCCGATAACGAGCTTCGGGTTGCGCGCGAGCAGCTCGTCTGGGCCGATCCCGAGACGCTCGATGACCCCCGGCCTGTAGCCCTCGATCAGCGCGTCGGCGGACTCGGCGAGCTCCAGCACGAGCTCCCGGCCGGCGTCCTGCTTGAGGTCTACCGACACCGTCGCGGCACGGCTGCGCGCGGTCACGTCGAACTGCCGCGGGAACATGTCGGGCGCCCCAAGACGGTCCACCCGCAGCACTTCCGCACCCATGTCCCCCAACAGCATCGCTGCAAACGGCCCGGGCCCAATCCCTCCGAGCTCGAGGATCTTCAGGCCGGCAAGGGGTCCGCTCATGGGCCGGAAAGCTATTGAGCTGCGGCGCGCCGCGCTGTGAGCAGGCCACCGACTGGCCGCTCGACCGTGTGGAACGTCAACTCAGCGAGCGCAAGGCCTGCGACCAGGGCGATCGCGGTGCCCCAGAACTGGCCTGGCCAGCCGAGGCGCTCGGTGAGCAGAAAGATCACCGGGTAGTGCCACAGATACAGGCCAAACGACCGCGAGCCGAGCCACACCAGCTGCGGCGCGCCGAGCCAGCGCGGGCCGTGCGCGGCCGCCCCCGCCACGATGGCCGCGAAGCAGACAGCCGGAATCACGTCGCGGTAGGGAAGCGACGCCTGCAGGTGGCCGAGCGGGCCCGCCAGGTACCAGAGAAAGACCGCTGAGCCGCCGATCATCAGTGCTCGCGCGAGGGCTCTGGGCATCATGCGCTTGTAACAGAGCACCGCGGCCCCCATCCCGGCTGCGAACGACGGCAGCATCAGCATCACCGTGCGGGCCCACGCTCGGGACGGATCGGCAGCGTCAAACCATGCGCAATAGCCCATGCCGGCAAGCCACAGCACGCAGATCAGCCCGAACACCCGCTCACGGCTATCTGACGCGAATCGCAGGATCGTCCAGCCGATCAGCGGCAGCACGAGTGCAAACGAGAGCTCGATCGGAAGCGTCCAGCTCGGCGGGTTGAGCTTGCCGGTTGCGCCGGGGACCCAGTCGTGCAGCATCAGCACGTACGCAACCGCCTCCTTGGCGTTCGGCATCGCGTAGCTGCCGGTGCCGGCCAAGATCACGAACGCGGCCGCCCCTGTAACCCAGAACACGGGAAATATGCGCGCCGCTCGCTTGAGTACGAGCTCTCGCGCCGCAGGCCGGTCCGCGCCTTCGAGCGCCGCGCGCAGCCACGGCGCCATCGCGAAGTAGCCGCTGAGCACAAAGAACAGGGGCACGGCCATCCGCAGCGGCCCCCACCAGCTCGCAGACAGGAGGTCGGTCGGCCGCCCGGAGACGATCCAGCAATGCAGCACCACGATGCCGACAGCAGCGATGCCGCGAATTCCTTCGATTGCGCCGAGGCGTGTCTTGGTCGTTTCCGATGCTGCTGGCATCTGCTCTCCGGTGCTGCAGCGTAGGCTCTGCTGCTCGCATGGCCCGCGCGCTGCGCTCGATCCTCCCACCGGCAGTTGCCAGCATCGCGATCGCGGTGCTCGTCGGCGTTGTGTTCGGCGACGGCCGGCTGCTCAACTACGACACCTCGTACTCGCTGCTCTGGGGTAGCCAGCTCGCTGACGGCCAGGTTCCGGATGTACAGGTGCCGTACGCGCCGACCCAGCATCCGCTCGCGACGCTGTTCGGCGCACTGCTTGCGCTACCGGGGCTCGGCGCGAGCGCACCGTATGGCGCAGGAGCGACAACGGCGTGGGAGCTGTTTGGCCTGCTCTGCCTGGGCGTGCTGGGCTGGGTCGTGTTCGCGCTCGGCCGCGCCTGGTTCGGAGTGTGGGCGGGCGTCGCAGCGGCGCTGATCGTGCTTACCCGCGAGCCGGTGCTCAGCTTCGGGGTGCGGGCATACGTCGACATTCCGTACGTGTGCCTGCTTCTGGGCGCTGTGCTCTCCGAGACGCGCAGGCCTCGATCGGGCACGCCGGTACTGGTCCTGCTGATGTTCGCGGGCCTGCTGCGGCCTGAGGCGTGGCTGTTCTCGTTCGCGTATGCCGCCTATCTGCGCTACCACGGCGACCTGCGGCTCTCGCATGTGGTGTGGGCTGTCGCAGCTCCGGTGATCTGGGCGCTTACCGACCTGATTCAGACGGGCAACCCGATCTACTCGTTCACCGAAACGCAGGACGCCGCCGAGGCGCTCGGGCGTATCACCGGCATCACGAACGTGCCCGAAACGCTGCCGCGCAGGCTCGGGGAGATCCTGCGCGAGCCCGGGCTGCTGGCCGCTGCCGCAGGCGGAGTGCTGTCGCTCGCGCTGCTGCGCGACCGTGCGCGCATCGGTGCGGTGTCGGGCCTCGTAGCGGTCGGCGCGTTCGTCGTACTCGCGACGGCGGGCCTACCGATCCTCACTCGCTACCTGCTTGGCCCCGGCGCCATCCTCGCGATCTTCGCGGGCGCCGGCCTGTTCGGCTGGCAGCAGCTCGAGCCCGGCCACCGCTGGCGCGCCCGTTGGATGGCGATCTCGGCGGTGTGTGCCATCGCGTTCGCAGCGTTCGTGCCCAATCAGATCCACCGGCTCGAGCGGACCAACTCGGCGCTCGCCGATCAGCGGTCGATCCTGCTGGAGCTGCGCGACCTCTCCCCGGAGGCAGGCGCGGGGTGCGCGCTCAGCGTGCCGAACCGCCGGCCTGTCCCCCAGCTGTCTCTTTGGACCGACCGCGACCCGGCGAGCTTCCGCAGCGCTCAAGAGGACAAGCGGTACACGCTGCCCGCCTTCTCCCCCGCAAACGCCGATGCCGCCAAGCGCTTCATCCTGAACGCCCGCGACACCGTGACCTACCTGCCGCCGACTCCCCGCCCCGCACCCGGTGTGAAGCGGATCGTCGAGCGCTGGTGGGTGCTCACGGGCCGTTGCCCGTGAGCACCCGGTAGATCAGCGGACTGTGATCGCCGTGGGGGCGGTCCTCGTGCCTGCCCGGCCCGACTCTCCGGTCCAGCCAGCCATCACGACGTAGCTGCCCTTCGCCGCAGAGAAGTTGGCGGTGAAGCTGCCGCCGCCGTTGACTCCGACAGTGACGATCGTGGTGCGCCAGGAGACCTGGCCCTTACGGCGGATCGCGACGCGGACCTGCTCGCCGCCCTTGGCACCGGCCAGCTGACCGCGGATCTGCACCGTCGAGCCAGACACGCGCTTCAGCTTCGAAGCCGTGCGCGAGAGCGACAGAGTGGACGCGGTACCGCGCTCGCCGCCGGTGGTCGTCTGGAAGATGCCCGACCCGCTGGCGTTGTTACCGCCACCGTTCGCGAACGACACGACGAAGGCGCGCTTTGCCCCGTCGGTCGCGATCCAAGCGATGTAGGAATCCGCCGCGCCAACAGCCTGCGGCTGCCACGTCTTGCCGCCGTTGCTGGAATGCAGCACGACAGGTCCGTTCCAGCCGTTGCCTGCGTCGGCGTACAGCTCGTTGCCGGTCGCCGCGTAGACCTTGCCGACCGCGCTCATGTCGCTGCCGAGCAGCACCTCGGTCCACTTCTTGGCCGAGTCAGAGCCCGTACGGAAGAGGCGCTGTCCAGCCGACACCAACATTCCGCCGCCCGGCAGGACCGTGACGTTGTTGATCGGAGCAGGCAGCGACTTAGGCCAAGTGACCTTGCGCCAGCTCTTGCCAGCGTTCGCCGAGAAGACGAACTGCAGGTTGGCCCGCTTACCGGTTGTCGTGGCGTACGCGATGCGAGCCCCGGAGTGATCTGCAACCCAGCGGCCGCGGCCGTTCGGGCCACCGGACACCTTGGAGAAGCTGCCGCCACCGGATGCGCGGTAGGCGCCGAACTTCCCGATCAGCAGCACCGAGTCGGCAGACGGCGTCATGACTCGCTGCGCGGCCGACGGCGTGCCGGCGTCAACGCGGCTCCAAGTGAGCCCGTTGTTGGCCGTGCGGACGAGGCTGCCGTCCGCGTGCAGCACGTACCCGTCTTGCGCGGACGAGAAGTCGGCGCCCTGTACAAAGCCGCCGCTCAGCGTCGCCCGGACCTGCCAGCGTCCGTCGACCAGGCGGCCGATGCGACCGGTTCCGAGGCCGACCGGACCGCCCGAAGTGCCGACCACACGGGGAATCTGGGTTGTAATCGGCTCGCTCGAGGTGCGTGCGAAGGTGGCACCACCGTCGGTGGAAACGTAGGTGGCACCAGCGGAGCCGACAGCCACGATGCGCGTCTCGCTCACGTAGGAAGCCGCGCGAATGTCGCCGTTGCCGACCGTCACCGTGCGGCTCGTTGCGCCGCCGTCTTCGCTGATGATCAGCTTGCCGCCGATGACGTACGCGATGCGGTTCGCCCCGAAGACGCTGATCGCGGCCGGGTCACCGGTGAGGCCCGGCAGCTCATTCCACGTAGTGCCGCCGTCGGTGCTGCGCACGAACTGGCCGTTGCCCCACGCGATGAGGGTGTCCGAGCCGTAGGCAGCGATGGAACGCAGGCCCGCCCCGCTGCGCGCGAGGCTCCAGGTCTGTGCACCGTCGATCGTCTGGTAGATGCCTGCCGATCCGATCGCGAAGCCCTTGGTGTCCGACACGAACGCCAGCGCGACGCCGCCGTCGACGGTCGATGCGTTCGCGATCGACTGGCCCGCGTCCGTGGTCTTCAGCACGGCGCCGCCCTCGCGCATGATGTAGCCGAGGTCACCGGTTACGAAGTCGAACGCGGTGATCTGGTTGCCGGAGCAGCTCGTGTCGCTGGTTCCGATCAGTACGCGGTTGAAGGTGGTGCCGCCGTCGCGACTCGCGAGTAGCGAGCACTTGGCGCCCGAGCGGTTTGCGGTACCGAGCGCGAGGCCGGTGGAGCTGAGGTCGACCCGATCGATCGACAGGCTGGTTCCGGTGAAGAGCCCCGTGAACGACTGGCCGCCGTCTTTGGTCAGCAGCGCAGTGCCGCCAGCGCCGACCGCGTATCCGGTGTCACCGGCAAACGAGAGCGCGCTGAGCGAGTAGCCCTGCGGCAGTGGATCGCTCCACTCCCATCCGGAAGTGCTGAGAGCCACGCCGGCCGAAGCCGGTGTGGAGGCGGCCAGTGCACTGGCGCCCAAAACAACCCCAAGTGCCGCCGCGCGGCGTACTCGAGACCCTGAAAGTGAGAGATGCATCGATGCTCCTGTGGTGGTGGAGGCCACGACCGGCGTGCCCTTTGTTGACTCCGTAACGAGCCAAACTAGTCAGGGTTACGGAGGTCAAGCGGTTCGCGAGCCGCGTACTGCCAGCACGCCCACGAAAATGCCGACCGCGACGAGCACGATCGACGCCCCGGCAGCGACGTCCAGGTGCCACGAGAGCAGCAGCCCGACAGGCGCACTGATCGCCGCGATTGCTGCGGACAGCGCCATCATCGAGGGCAGGTGACGTGTGAGCAGTGCGGCGGTGGCTGGCGGCGCGATCAGCAGGCCGAGCACGAGTAGCGAGCCGACCACGCGGAACCCGACCACGACCGACAGAGAGAGCACGAGCATCAGCACGAGCTCGGTGCGCGCCACTGGGACACCGAGCGACGCGGCGCGCCGCGCGTCGAATGCGACGAGCACGAAGCGCCGGTAGTTGAAGGCAACTACAGCGAGCAGCACAGCGACCAGTGCGGCCGTCACCGGTATCTCGCTGCCACTGACGCCGAGCACGTCACCGAAGAGGAACGCGGTCAGGTCGACGGCGAAGTTCTGCTGACGCGAGATCAGCACCACACCGAGCGCCAGCATGAAGACGAACATGACCGCGGTCGCGGTGTCCTCTCGTAGGCGACTGCGGCGCAAGATGAGCGTGGTGCCGACCGCTGTCACTAGCCCACCCGCCAAGGCGCCGATCAGCACCGCAAGGTCCCCGGGACCACTCGCGCTCGACGGCGTCAGCATCACAGCGACAGCGACGCCCGGCAGCACGCCGTGTGCGAACGAGTCTGCGAGCAGCGCCATGCCGCGGATCACGACAAAGCAGCCGACGACGCCGCAGAGCACACCCACGAGCAGTGCTGCGAGCGCACCGTGCTGCATGAAGTCAGAGCGGAACGGCTCGAACAGCAGCTCATCCATGGACGTGCCCTCCGTCGCAGTCTCCGTGCCCGGCGCCCTCGGTGGTCGGCTCGTCGCCGAACGCCCTGACGATCAGTGGACCGTCTGCGATCGCAGCCGACTCGCCGAACTCGGCGACTCGGTTGCCCAGCAGCAGCGTGTAGCCGAAGTCTGCACGGGCGCGCGCTACGTCGTGAGTTGAGACGAGCACTGTGCGGCCTTCGTCGCTCCAGCTCGCAAGCTGGGCACGGATCACGTTCGCTGTCGGTGCGTCGACGCCCGTGTATGGCTCGTCGAGCAGGATCAGCGCCGCCTCCTGCACGACTGCCTGGGCAAGCAGCGCTCGCTGGCGCTGCCCACCGGACAGTGCGCTGAAGCGGCGCCCGGCGAGGTCTGCGATCCCGAGCAGCTCGAGCGCGGAGTCGACGCGGCCTTGGTCAGCCGACCCGAGGCGGGCGAACGGCCGCAGCTGTGGCCAGCGCCCCATCGCGGCAACGTCGCGCACGGTGATCGGGAACATCGCGTCGACCTGGAGCTGCTGCGGCAGGTACGCGACCGCACCCGCGTGTGCCTGGACCGTTCCTTGTAGAGGCTTGAGCGCCCCAGCGATCACGTCGAGGAGCGTGCTCTTGCCTGACCCGTTGGGGCCGATCACGGCCACTCGCGCCCCAGCCGGAACCGAGAACGTGAGCCCGGTGAACGCGGGGACGTTGGCGTGCCCGGCCGCAAGGTCCGTGGCTACGAGTGCGAGCGGCTCGGTCAGCGGAGCGCCCCTGCGATCGAGCGGGCGTTGTGCAGCATCGCGGAGCTGTAGTCGCGGCCCCCGGGACCGGGACCCTCTACGAGCAGGTCGTCGACGACCTTCACGTTTGCCTCTGAGGCGATGCGCCGCATCACGGCGGGATTGTCGCCCTTTTGCGAAAAGACCGCGGGAATGTCTGACGACTTGGCCGCCTGCACGACCTTGGCGACGCGTGCTGCGCTCGCTTCGGCCTCGGGTGCGAGGCCGAACGGCGTCGCCAGCACTTCGAAGTCGTAGTGGGCAGCGAACCTGCTGAGCGCGTCGTGTGAGGTGATGAGCTGTCGGCGCGGCTCGGGGACCACCGCGAGCACCTTCGCGATCCGGGCATCGAGCTTGCGCAGAGCGTCAGCCTCGGCACCGGCGCGCCTGTTGTATGCAGCGGCGTGCGCCCGATCGACGTCACCTAGAAAGCGGGCGATAATCGGTGCTGCCCTGACCATCAGCGAAGGGTCGGTCCAGACGTGAGGATCGATCGGGCGTGAGCCAGCCCCTCCGACTAGCTCCGCGACGTTGATGCGCTTGGCCATCGAGTCATCGAGGGGCAACCCCGCCTCGTATCCGGCACCGATCGCGATCAGTCCGTCGGCCTGCTCGAGCGTCGCCCTGTCCTTCGCGCTCGCGGAGTAGCTGTGAGGCGTCGCCCCGTCCGGGATGAGCTGCACGATGTCGGCGTCGTCGCCGGCGATCGGCCTGACGATGTCGGCCAGGAACGCCGTGGTGACGACGATCTGCGGCTTGCCGTCGCTGCTCTCAGCTCCGCCACCGGATGAGCATCCGGCGACGGCTGCCAAGGCAGTTGCGAGCACGGCGGCAACGGATACGAGTTTGATCTTCGAGATAGGCATAATGAGACTGAGTCTCAAACCTATCAGGTGTCGTGTCTACGAGGCCGCGCGGCCTCAGCTGCGCACGCTGCGATCTCCCGCGCCGTAGAAGAACCACACGCCGAGCCCGGCAACGATGATCGCGATCAGGAACTCCAGGAAGCCTCCGAGATCGAGCGCGTTGGCGATCACGCCGCCAAGGAGGGCCGCCGCGATGCCGCCGAGGATCGTCGTGCCGAGGCCGATGTCCGATTCGTTGGACGCCACGAACCGGCCGAGCAGGCCGATCACGAGCCCGACCAACGACCACCAGACCAGCTTGAGCACAAGGCCAAGCGCCGCGATGCCTACGACCGCAAGGACGACGATCGCGATGAGCACGAAGAGGAGAACGGGCATGTACCGATACTAATCGCGATCCCCTGCCCAGATGGGCGCCTCAAGCCGCCGAGCGGATTCGAACCGCTGACCCCTTCATTACGAGTGAAGTGCTCTACCAGCTGAGCTACGGCGGCGAGGCCGGGCCATGGTATCCGACCGGTGCGCCGACCTCGGTGCGCGCTAGCGTCACCTCCCGAAATGGACCTGCTTCAGGCGATCGCGCTCGGTCTCGTCCAGGGACTCACCGAGTTCCTGCCGATCTCATCCTCGGCACACCAGCGCATCGTTGCCTCGTTCTTCGGCTGGGACGATCCGGGCGCGGCCTTCACCGCTATCACGCAGCTCGGCACCGAGGCCGCCGTGCTCATCTACTTCCGGGAGGACCTGTGGCGCGCGGCGACTCACTGGCTGGCATCGCTGCGCAACCGGGAGATGCGTTCCGACCCCGACGCGCGGCTCGGCTGGTACATCATCGCCGCGACGATCCCGATCTCGATCCTCGGCCTCGCTTTCAAGGATCAGATCGAGACAGGCGCACGCAACCTGTACCTGATCGCGAGCATGCTGATCGTGTTCGGCCTCGTGATGGGCTGGGCAGACCGCCGCGCGAAGCTGCAGAAGGACATCGACGGCCTCAACCTGAAGTCCGGCGTCGCGATCGGCGTGGCCCAGTCGCTCGCGCTGATCCCGGGCGTGTCGCGGTCGGGGGCAACGATGAGCGCCGGCCTGCTGCTCGGCCTCACGCGTGAGGCCGCGGCGAGGTTCTCCTTCCTGCTCGCTGTACCTGCAGTGCTGGCCAGCGGACTGTTCCAGGTGCTCTCGCTCGCGATGGGCGACTCGCCCGGCAACGACCCCTGGTGGGCGATCGCCACTGCGACTGTGATCTCATTCGTGATCGGTTACGCCGCGATCGCCTGGCTACTGCGTTACGTGACGCACCACTCGCTGAACCTGTTTGTCGGCTACCGGATCGCGATCGGCACGCTCGTGCTCGTGCTCGCTGGCGCCGGGGCGATCAGCTGACCTGCGCCGGCGCGACAAGCTGCTGGAGCCGGTAGGCAAGCGACTCAAGCAGTAGCTCTTCGCCTGGGTTGACCACCAGCGCAGCGCGCGCGTCCTCGATGGCGACAACCGCATCGCGCAGACCCGCCACGTTGGCGCGCGCAGCGTCTTCGGCGAGAGCGGCGGTGCGGTCGACGTTGCACACCATCTGCTCGGCGCCGTCCGCGATGCACCCGACGTCGCGCAGCCAGAGCGCGGAGAGATGCAGCACGCTGTCGATCGTGCTCGTCCGCGCGCGCCGCTCGGCGCGCTTGGCAGCGGTCTCGGCTTCGCGGCGCACCCGATTCGCATCTCGCTGCGGCAGCGCGTCGGCTCGCTGTGCAGCCTCCTCGACCAGCTCCTTGCCCGCAGAGTCGGCGAGATCCTTGGCGCGGTCTAGTACCGCCTTCCACGGCTTTTCCAGCAGCTCATCCGCTAGAGCTCCGCGCACGTACAGCTCGGCCGCGCGCCGCACCTGCGCGCCGTCTTCGGACGCAAGTGCCAGCGCGTACCGGGCGTCGCCGCGTGCGAGCCGCGAGCACGCGAGCGCCCGTCCGGGCTCGACCCCGTGCTCGTCGCTCAGCATCTCTGCCATCTGACTCGGAGACAGCGGCTCGAACCTCACGGCGATGCAGCGTGAGCGCACCGTCGGCAACACGTCGCCGAGGCGGGCCGCCAGAAGCACTATGTGTACATAGGAGGCCGGCTCCTCCAAGGTCTTGAGCAGCCGGTTGGCGACGTCGTCGCTCATCGTCTCCGCGCGTTCGATTACGAACACCCGCCGGCTCGACTCAAACGGCGTACGGGTGGCAGCAACGACGACGGCCTCGTCGACGTCGGAAACCAGCATCTCGGCTGCGCCGGTGGGCCGCACCCACGTGAGATCGGGGTGCACGCCGTCGAGCACTCTGCGGCGCACCGCGTCCGGGTCGGGAGCCCTCTCTGCCAGCAGCTCGGCGGCGAACGCACGCGCCGCCGCAACCTTGCCCGCGCCCGGCGGGCCGTGGAACAGATACGCGTGCGACGGCCGGCCGTGCTCTCGGAGCGCAGCCGAAAGCACCGCGCGCGCGTGCGGGTGATGCCTTGTTGCCGACTCCACGGTCACGGTGCCGCAGGCTACAGTCGCGGCAGATGGGGCGACGGGGACGACTGATCACAATTGAAGGGATCGACGGCGCTGGCAAGTCCACGCTCGCCGCGGGCCTCCTCGAGCAGTTCCCCCAACTGCAGCTGATGCGGGAGCCCGGCGGAGTCGCTGCCGCCGAACGGCTGCGCGAGCTGGTCAAGGATCCTGCGCTTCAGATCGGCGATCGTGCCGAGGCGCTGATCTTCGCTGCCGCCCGCGCGCAGCTTGTCGAGGAGGCACTCGAGCCAGCGCTGGCCAGTGGCACCGACGTGCTCCTCGACCGCTTTACGGACTCGTCGCTGGCCTACCAAGGAGGCGGGCGCGAGCTGGGTGTCGAGTCCGTCGCGGCACTCAGCCAGTTCGCAACCGGCGGCATCGCGCCCGACGCCACGCTCTACCTGCGCGTCGACCTTGACCGAGCGGCTCAGCGGCGAGACGGAGACGACCGGCTCGAGCTTGCAGGCGACGAGTTCTTCAGGCGCATCGCAGACACGTACGACGAGCTCGCAAAGAGCGCTCCGGAACGCATCACCACAATCGACGCAAGCGGCACTCCCGAGCAGGTGCTTGCCGCTGCACTCCGAATTGTGAAAACGGTGCTTTCCGGGGGTTGAGCGACCGGTCCTCTCAGTACGCTCGCGCACCGGGAGCCCTCCCGAAACGATGACTCTGCGCTTTCAGCTCGACAGCTTCGAGCAACTTCCCTCTGGGGAAGGTGAGACGCTCCTGCGCGTGTCCGGGCGCTGGCTGCTCGAGCCGGGCGCCGAGCCGCCGACTCCGGCGATGCTCGTCGACGACGGCACGCGCACCTACCGCCTCGATGCCGTCAGCTCAGAGACGACTCCCGAGACCCGGGATGTCGAGGGGGCAACCGAACACCGCTGGCGCGGCAGCTTCCAGTTCGAGCGCGCGATCGCAGACGGCGAACGAATCGCGTTTGCGCTCGAAGCGGGGCCACCAGCCGAGGGCGGAATCGTCGATCTCCCCCGGCCCGGCGGCGAGCTCCTCTCGGCTATCGAGGAGCCACGCGCCGCTCCGCCGAAGCCGCGCGTGGTGCCGTTCACCCCGCAGCATGTGGATACGCCGATCCGCCCCCCACTGCCGGCGCCTCCCGCTCCGCCCGCTCCCGTGCCGGCCGCACCGCCTACATCGACAGAGCCGTTGACCGAACACGCGCGGCGACGCGCTCAGTTCGCCGCCGTCCAGGAGGCGCTGGCGCTCGCCGAGCAGCAGACCGGAGAGGTACTGGCCCTGCGCGAGGCGCTGGAGCTTGCCGAGCGCGAGCGCGACCGGGCACGCAGTACCGCCGACGAGGCGACCCTGCGTGCGACCAAGTCCGAGCGCGAGCTCGACGCCGCAGTCGCCAAGCTGTCGGTCCAGGAGCGCGAGCTACGTGTCGCGGTAGCCGCCGCCGAACAGGGCGAGCGACTCTCGGAGACTCTGCGCGAGGAACGCTCGGCGCGCCGCCACGCCGAGGCTGAGCTCGAGCGACAGCTGCGGGAGCACGCAGAGCAGGCGGCCGGCAGGCACAGCGATCTCGCCAACGAGCTGCAGAGCGTGCGGCAGCGGTACGAGCAAGAGCTCGCAGCGCGGCGTGAGGCCGAGACGCGTGCGCACGCTGCCGAGAGTGAGCTGGCCGCTCTGCGCGTGGCCGCAGACGAAGCGGCGGCCCGCGCCGAGCGCTCCGAGCGCGAGCTGAGCACGATGGCCGGCCTACAGAGCCGGTACGACGAAGCGCAGCGCCGGCTCGCCGAGATCGAGCCCGCAGCCGAACGGACAAGCGTGCTCGAGGCCGAGCTTGCCGAGGAGCGGGCAGAGGTCGCTCTGCTCCGCGAGAGGCTTGCCGACGTACAGACCGCGCGTGCGGCAGAGGTACAGGCGCTGCGTGCGGCCCTTGCGGACGCCCAGCAGTCGGCGAGCGAAGCGGAAGCTCAACGGCTCAGCGACAGCCGCGAGCTCGAGCAGCGGCTTGAGCAGGCCCAGGAGCGCGCGGCACAAGCGATCGCGTCCGCTGAACAGGCGCGCAGTGAGCTCGACGAGCTGACTGCAACTACAGAGCGGAGGCTGCGCGACGCCGAGGCAGAGACGACCACGCTTCGCGCCTGGCTCAACGCGGCCGACACCCGAGCCACCGAAGAGTCGAGCCACCTGCGCTCGGAACTGGAGACGGCGCGCCGGTCGATCACCGATCTTCGTACGCAGCTCGACGCGGCGCAGTCGGTCGAGCCTGTCGTTCAGCAGCCGACCGGGCCCACCCAGGAAGCGCACGAACAGCTGCGCGCCGAGGCCGAGGACCTGCGTGCGCTGCTGGCGAGCGCCGACGTGCGGCTCGCAGAGCAGGCTCAACAGTTCCAGGCCGATCTGCACCTCGCCCGCGAGGAAGCTTCCCGCCAGGCCGCTGCGCTGCAGCAGCGGATCGTCGAGGCTGAACAACGAGCCTCCGAGCCAGACCCCGAGCTGGCGGCCGCAGCCGAGAGCCAGGCGCTCGCGCTACAAGAGCAGCTTGCCGCAGCTACGTCAGAGCTGCAGGCCGCGCAGGACGAGCGCGACGCGATCGCCGCTCAACTTGCTGAGGCGGAAGACCGCCTGGCCAGCGAGCAGCGCGACGGTGAAGAGCACGGCGAGGTGCTGTCGGCGCTCCAGGCGCGACTAGACGAGGTAACCGCCGAGGCCCGTGACGCCGAGCGCGAGCTCGAGGCGCTGCGTGGCGAGGCCGAGAATGGCCGCCAGGCGTCTGAAGAGCTCGAAGGGCTCCGCACGATGTACGAGGCCGTCAAGGATGCGCACGAGCGCGTGGCCGCCCGCGAGAGCGAGCTGACCGCGCAGCTCGGAGACTTCGAGAGCACGCGCGGAGAGCTCGACGAGGCTCGCGCCGAGCGCGACACCGCCTTCGCCCAGCTCGAGGAACTGCGCAGGCAGATCGAGCAGCTTGAGAACGCGCCTGCTCCCGAGACGCCTGCCGCCGAGCCCGACCCCGAGCTGAGCGCCGAGGTTGACGCGCTGCGCAAAGAGCTCGACGCCGCGCGCGCGCAGATCGAGGCCTCGCAGCGAGCCCGCGAGGCCCAGCTGGCGGTCTCGACGCCGACCGGTGAGCCGAGCCCTCCGACCCTGACGGTGATCGACGGCGATCGTCAGGGGGACGCCGCCGACAGCAGCGCCCCGCCGTCGGGCGACCCCGCGCCCCCGACCTCCGACGTTGCTCCGGTGCACAACGAGGCCGCTCAGGCTGCGCTCGAAGAAATCCGCAAAGAGCGGCGCACAGTGGCGACCGTAATCGTGGTCGCACTGCTGGTCGCGGCGCTGATTGTGGCCGGTGCGTACACCGGTGTAATCGGCACGATCTAGGCAGTTTCAGGGCTACCCTGGAGTGCAGATGCGCGGACCTTGGAACCCGTTCAGAGCGGTGCTCGCAGCCATTGGGCTCGCCGCCGCCTGCGTGGCCGGATTTGTCAGCAGCGGCTTCGCCGCGGGCGAGTTCACAGTGCCCGGCACGTCGATCACGATCACCACGGGCAAAGACGGAAAGCCCGACCTTTCAGGGCTCCCGATCCCGACCACTGCGGACGGTCAGGTGGATACGGCCGCGATCGCCAAGCTGCTCGGAGTGACCCTGCCTCCAGGCATCTCGATCCCGAGCGGAGCAGCCGCAGGCGGGGCAACAACGCCGACGGCGACCACCCCTTCAACGCTTTCGAGCACGACCACTCCCGGGGCGGAGACGACCCCGACCACGACGACACCACCGGCGACCTCTACCGGGCCTGACCTCAGCGGCCTGCTGGGCGGCGCGGCAACCAACCCGCTCACCCAGACGACGCAGCCCACCAAGGCGAGCGCGTCGGACGAGCGAATCGCCACGTTGCTGCTCGTGGTGTTCGCGGGCGTGCTGCTCGCCTGCGCGCTGCTGTTCGCCGGAGCTCGATTTTTGGGGTTGGAACCGCTCTGGTGGTCCGCACGCAGACACGAGGTCGGAGAGGCGTCTTGGCGCCTGTCCGGCGGCTGGGCGGACTTCCGTGACTGGTTCCGCCGTAACCCCTAGGGCTCCCTTTCCCGCAGGTTGCGGGATAGATGCAAACGAGTCCCTCCGGCGGGTGCGAGGGTGCGCCCGTTCCGTCCGAACAACGCGCGACCCTCATCGACCCCGCAGCACAGATTTTTTCGTAGCGCCGTAGCAGGCACAGGAGAGAGAGACGAACCAAATGGCAACAGATTTTCAGTCCCCGTCAACCCCCGAAGCCGCTGCCGCGAGTCAGCCGGTCGCGCTGAAACTCGAGCGCTACTTCACCGAGCCCGGCGTCGCTCCGTTCGACACCGTCGAGTGGGAGCTGCGCACCGCTTCTGTCGGCAAGTTCGAGCAGAAGGACGTCGAGTTCCCGAAGACTTGGTCACAGAACGCGACCAACATCGTCACGCAGAAGTACTTCCGCGGGCAGATCGACTCCCCCGCACGCGAACGCTCGGTCAAGCAGATGATCGGCCGCGTGTCCGGCACGATCGCCGACTGGGGTCGCCAGCGCGGCTACTTCGCCACCGCTGAAGACGGCGACGTCTTCGAGGACGAGCTCACCTACATCCTTCTCCACCAGATGGCCGCGTTTAACTCGCCGGTCTGGTTCAACGTCGGCTTCGAAGAGCAGCCGCAGTGCTCGGCCTGCTTCATCCTCTCGGTCGAGGACACGATGGAGTCGATCCTCGACTGGAACACGCGCGAGGGCAAGATCTTCCGTGGCGGATCTGGCTCGGGCATCAACCTCTCCAACATCCGTGGTTCGATGGAGCCGCTGAGCAAGGGCGGCACGGCCTCCGGCCCCGTCTCCTTCATGCGCGGCGCTGACTCCTGGGCCGGCACGATCAAGTCCGGCGGCAAGACCCGTCGCGCAGCGAAGATGGTCGTGCTCGACATCGATCACCCGGACATCGTCGACTTCATCGAGTGCAAGGCACGTGAGGAAGACAAGGCCGAGGCACTGCGCAACGCAGGCTTCGACATGTCGATCGACGGCGACGGCTTCACCTCGATCCAGTACCAGAACGCCAACAACTCGGTGCGCGTCACCGACGAGTTCATGGAGACGCTGGAGAAGGACGGCGACTGGCGCACGATCGCCCGCGCCACCGGCGAGCCGATCGGTGAGCCGATCAACGCCCGCGAGCTGATGGAAAAGATCGCCAAGGCCGCATGGCGCTGCGCCGACCCGGGCATCCAGTTCGACACGATCATCAACGACTGGCACACGTGCCCGAACTCGGGCCGGATCAACGCGTCCAACCCGTGCTCTGAGTACATGCACGTCGACGACTCGGCCTGCAACCTGGCATCGCTCAACCTCATGAAGTTCCGCCGCGCAGACGGCACGTTCGACACCGAGCGCTACGAGCGCGCGATCGACATCGTCTACCTCGCGCAGGAGATCATCGTCGGCCCGTCGAGCTACCCGACCGAGGAGATTGGCGTCAACGCCCGCGCGTTCCGTCAGCTCGGTCTCGGCTACGCAAACCTCGGCGCGTTCCTGATGGCCAACGGCATGGCGTACGACTCAGACGAGGGTCGCGCCGCAGCTGCAGCGATCACCGCGCTGATGACCGGCCGCGCCTACGCACAGTCGGCCAAGATCGCCGGCGCGATCGGCCCGTACGAGCGTTACGGCGAGAACCGCGACGCCCACAACAAGGTCATGCGGATGCACCGCGATGCCGCTGTGGCTCTCGACGACGAGCTCACGTCAGACACCGAACTGCTGGCGGCCGCCCGCCGCTCGTGGGATGACGCTGTTGCCCTCGGCGAGCAGTACGGCTACCGCAACGCGCAGGCCACGGTACTCGCGCCGACCGGCACGATCTCGTTCCTGATGGACTGCGACACGACCGGTGTGGAGCCGGACTTCTCGCTCGTCAAGTACAAGGAGCTCGTCGGCGGCGGCTCGATGACGATCGTCAACCGCACGGTGCCGCTCGCTCTGGAGACCCTGGGCTACAACCAGGAGACGATCGACCAGATCGTCGCCTACATCGACGAGCACGGCACGATCGTCGGCGCTCCGGGCCTCGACGAGGAGCACCTCCCGGTGTTCGACGTAGCGGTCGGCCAGCGCGCGATCAGCCACATGGGCCACATCAAGATGATGGGCGCGGTCCAGCCGTTCATCTCCGGCGCGATCTCCAAGACGGTCAACATGCCCGAGACCTCAACGGTCGAGGACATCGCCGACGCCTATATCCAGGCATGGCGCAACGGCGTCAAGGCGCTGGCGATCTACCGTGACGGTTCGAAGACCGCTCAGGCTCTCCGCACCGACGCACAGTCGAGCGAGGTCGCTCCGACACCGGACACCCCGGAGTTCGAGGAGGCAGTGCGCAAGGAGGTTGCGAAGGCGATCGAGCAGCGTGCGCCGCAGCGCTTCCGGATGCCGCGTGAGCGTCAGTCGATCACCCATAAGTTCTCGATCGGCGGCCACGAGGGCTACATCACGGCCGGCATGTACGAGGACGGCGGTGTCGGTGAGATCTTCATCACCGACGTCGGCAAGGAGGGCTCGACTCTCCGCGGCATGATGAACGCGTTCGCGACCTCGATCTCGATCGCGCTGCAGTACGGCGTGCCGCTCGAGACGCTGGTGTCGAAGTTCGCCTACATGCGCTTCGAGCCGGAAGGGATCACCCAGAACCCGGAGATCCCGTTCGCCAAGTCGATGCCCGACTACATCATGCGCTGGCTGGCCTCGCGCTTCCTGGACGCAGACGCCCAGGAGGACCTCGGCATCATGACCGCCGCGGTCCGTGCCCGTCAGGCAGCCGAGAACGCGATGACGTCGCTGACGTCATCGGACACCGCCGGCCCGGCCGCCGTTGCTGCTGCTCCGTCAGCCCCCACAGCGGCACTGACCGACACCCCGCCGGTCGTCCCGGCCAAGCTCGGCCTCGGCATGGACCTCGGCCCGGCGTGCGACCAGTGCGGCGGCATGATGCAGCGCACGGGTGCTTGCTACACGTGCTCCAGCTGCGGCAACAACACCGGCTGCGGCTGATCTGACCGGTCCCTCGCCAGCCCCTCAGCGGATACACCGCGAGACAGCTGGCGAGGAGCCGAACGAGGGATGAGGGAGCGACCTCTAGGTCGAGACCGACATCCCGAGTGACGGATCGTCGTCAGATGTGAAGCGGTGTATCCGCTGAGAAGGGCCCGCGAGAGCGGGCCCTCTGTCGTTTCGGGCGCGACGGTAGTGTCGACGCATGTCGAGCGGACTCCTGCGACCGGCGGTGATGAAGGGCGCGTTCGGGCCCGAGAAGGTCGCGGACGGCCTCTGGCGCGTGCAGGGCAACCCGGCGCGGATGAACGTCTTCTTCATCGAGGAGGCGGGCGAGCTCGTGATGTTCGACGCAGGCGGCTACTGCATGCTCGATCAGATCAGGGAAGCGATCGCGGAGATCGGCCTGCCGCTACGTGAGATCGTGCTTGGGCACGGCCACACCGACCACCGCGGCACCGCGCCCTACCTCGGCGTACCCGTCAGGTGCCACACCGACGAAGTGCAGGACGCGACAGGCTCAGGCGGCTACCGGTACTGGGACTTTTCCAAGCTGCCGATGCCCGACCGCGCCCTGCACCGCGACGTTCTGCACCCCCGCTTCTGGGATGGCGGGCCCGTACAGATCGCAGACACGATCAAGGCCGGCGACGCCGTCGCGGGCTTCGAGGTGATGCACGTACCGGGCCACGCACCGGGGCTGATCAGCCTGATCCGCACCTCTGACGGCGTCGCCCTGACGTCCGACACGTTCTACGTCGTCGACCGCCACGCCAAGGACGACGACCCACACACTCCTCTGGCTGCCTACAACTTCGACACGGCCCAGGCGCAGCGCTCGATCCACGACCTCTCCGAACGGACCGAGCTGACCGTGTGCTGGCCGGGGCACGGAGAGGCGCTGCGCGGCGATGTGCAAGCGCAGCTCCGGAACGCCGCAACCACCTAGAACCGCGCTCACCATTCGTCCAGATCGGCCTGCCTGCGCGATCGGACATGCGCCGAACACCCGATGCCAACCCCGAGATGGGACTCGTCAAGAGCATGCTGCTGACGGTGATCGCAATCGGGATGGTCGTCGCTTCGACCGTGCAACCGGACGCATTTATCGCCCAGGCTGAGCTGATTTTCGGTGCGGGCGCGTTCGCGCTCGCGTGGCTGGCTCCGCGTACCTAAAAGTCGCCGCCTGCAACGCAACCTCTACGGCACGACACCCGTTGTGCCGATTGAGGTGTTGCACATGCGTGAGAAGTCCCTATTTCGACCACGACAGGCGCTAGCGTGGAGCCATGCTGGGCGCTGAAGTCCGCACGCTTCTAAACGTTGACGGCACCCCCGTGTGCAATGTCAGCTTCGACCTGTCCGCCATGCAGCTCGCTGTGTGTGCCCGGATCGTCGACGCCGTGCGAATTACACGGTTCCGCGGTGACTCGTTGTCGACCGACGACGTCATCGCACTGCAGGAGATGACAGCTCTCAGTGACGAGCTGCATCGCCTCAGCGACCACGACGCCCACGGCACCGTCGTGCTGCCCCTTGCCCGCTTCTCTGCGCTGCACGACGCACTGACCCAATGGGTCGCCGAGCTGGATGAGCGGGGCTGGGCTCGCGATGAAGAGGCCGAGGACCGGCCTGTCGCAGCAGCACTGATCGACCCGATGGCGAGCCTGCGCGCCGAAGCCGTACAGGCTGTGCTCGGCGCCTCGTCGCCTCAGGCGCTCTGACCGAGCTCTGCAGCGAGCTCGAGCGTTACTTCCAGCGCGTCCGCGACCGTGTCGTAGTCGAGGTTCTCGGCCGTGTCGCTCATCATGTGGTAGTTCGAGAGCTGCTTGGCGTAGTCGAACGACACGAGCGTCGTGATCGAGTAGCCGGCACGCGCGAAGATCACCGAGTCGGTCGACGAGGTAGCGCGAAGGCCGCGGCGCAGGCGTACTCCGGCACGCTCGGCAGCGTCAGAGACTCGATCGCGCAGCGCGGGATCGGGGTAGTCCTCCATCACGATCGTGCCCTCGCCCTCGAGCATCGCAAGCTCCGGCGAGCCGATCGTGTCGAGGTTGATGATCGTTGTGCTGTCGAGCGGCAGCTCGTCGCGGTGGTCTGCGACGAAGTCGTAGATGCCGCCCTGGCACACCTCTTCGGCGCCGCAGCTGGCGAGGATCACGCGCAGACCAGGGACAGGCTCCTCGGCGAGCCGCTCGGCCATCGCCACGAGCACAGCGCAGCCCGAAAGGTTGTCGTTGGCGCCGGGCACGATCCGGCCACGGGAGATGTCGGCGAGCGCGGTCGTCGCGAACGCACCGAGTCCGACGCCGAGCCTCGTGACGTTCTTGCGGCCGATGATCGCCCCGAGGGAGACGAGCAGCGGGCCAAAGATCACAGCCCACCACATCGGCGGGGCGGTGTTGGTGCGGGCGATCAGGCCCGGGAAGCGGTCGGCGACGGCGTGTCCGGCGGTCTGGTCGAAGATGAACCCAGTCGGTGCCGCGTCGTGGTGCGCAAGGACGACGAGGGTGTGAGGAGCGTTCTCGTCGCCGATACGCGCGACGACGTTCTGAGTCGGCTTGGGCCGGGTGAACAGTCGGCGGAGGACGCGCGGTCCGTTCGAGCTGTCGTCAGCGATCCCGAGCACGGACAGAAGCGCACCCGCGGCCGCAGCGGCGCGGTAGCGAGCGTTCCGCAGAGAGAGGATGCCGAGGATCGTCGCAAACGCTGTCGAGGCGCCGATCAGCGGGGCGAAACCTGGCTGAAGCGAGCGTGCTCGACGGTCACATCGGCCCCGGTCTCCCGCATGCGCTCGGCAAGCCACTGCGCAGACTCGGCCTCACCCGGCGATCCTGCACCTCGTTCGATCGGTGCGAGCCGGTACACGACCTCTTGCAGTGTCGTGATGGAACGGCGCGATTCGGCTACTGCTGACATTGCGTCGATAGTACCGTTCGCTCGAACGAACGAGAAGCGCGTCAGCCGCCGATTTGGCGAAGTGAGACCACCCTCACTCCCCCGGCGATAGCCCGCTGCCACGGGCCGTCTCCCTCAGGCACCGCGTCTCTGTCGAGCAGGAGCGCGGCAAGCACAGCCGCTTCAGAGCGAGGCTGCACGGGTGCCGCGTAGGAGCGATCGGTGCGGCCGCTTAGCGCTGCGGTGTAGCGCTCGGTCACTTCGAGCACCACGTCTGGCTCGACAGCCAGACGCAGCTGGTTCTCGGTGATCGCCCCTTCGGTGCTCGCGTCGCTCACGGACGAGAGCGTTTCAGATCCGGCGCGTTAGCGACCGCAGACCGGCCACGGGGCCGTGCCCTGCTGCTTGTAGAGGCGAACCGCGCGGCGGTCCTGCTCGTTCTCAGAGGCCTTTGCGGGGTCGCCGCTGCCGCCCATCGAGCGCCAGGTCGAGCGATGGAACTGGTACTTGCCGCGGTAGAGACCGTTCGCAGAGACAGCGCGCGGGTTGCTGCCCGATTCGCACTCCGCGATCCGCTTGAGCACTGCCGGCACCTTCACGGCAGACGCGCGGGCCTTCTTCTTGGCCTTCTTCGCAGGCTTGGCCTCGGCGGTGGGTGTAGCCCCGCCGGTGGCCGAGTAGTCGGGTGCTGCTGCAGCCGGCACGGCAACCGCGCAGGTCGCGAGAACGCCGATCGAGGCCGCTGTTGTCCGGGCGCGCCAATTGCGGCGCGTGTAAACGGTAGACACTGTTACTCCTGTGGCTCTTGGTGCCTACGGGGTGAGCTGTCGGGCTCGCGCTAAGAGCTGCGCGTCGTCGGGATCACCCGACGATTAGCCCCAAGGAGTGCGATTCGCACTCCGATCTCGATCTACTTCAACCGAGTGGGTCCCCCGTTCCGGAGCGGCCGCAGCCATCCGGATTCGGCGATTTGCAGGGGCAAACGTAGCAACGATCGAACACATGTACGTGTGCGACCCCGCACACAGGCGTTAACTGCGCTGCGGCCCTGCGGACAGCCAGATCCACACGCAGCACGACCAAAGGATCGCTGACAACGCCACGTGCGACCACACGAGCGCTGCCGGGTAGTCGAGCACGTGGTACTGGATCTGGCCGACCACGCCCGACACCGCAACGACGATGCACGTGACGGTTAGCGCGGCCGTCATCACGGCCGCTCCGCGCAGGCGCGCGAGGATCCACAGCAGCAGCACGAGCGCCCCGAACACTGCCGCCGCGCGGGCGTGCAGCATGACCATCTCCGGGAACGTGTCCCCGCCGAAGGCACTGAAGCGGCGCACAGCGTCGCCGGTGCCCTCCCCGCCCGCATAGGGTCCGCTAGCTGTGACGAGAGTGCCGAGGGCGATGACGGCAAAGCCGAGTGACGCGACAGCGCGCGACCACAGCGAAAACTTGCCGTCGACGGGCACGGACGGTGTGGTGCGCCGTTCCTGCTCGATCCGCCACACGAGCACGACACAGATCGTCAGCGATACCATCGAAAGCAGGAAGTGGCCGGCGACCGACACCCAGTTGAGCTCGGTCCAAACTGCGACCGCACCGAGCAGAGCCTGCGCCGCGACGATCGCCACGAGCGACCAGCCGAGCTTCACGTAGTCCTGCCGCCGCTGGTTCTGCATGACGGCGCAGATCAGCACCGCGAGTGCGGAGAGCGCCACGGGCGTCGTAATGAGCCGGTTGCCGAACTCGATGAAGGCATGCCCGCTTTGAGGTGTCAGGGACTGGTCGCTGCAGTTGGGCCAGCGGCTACAGCCGAGGCCCGAGCCGGTGAGGCGCACGGCCGCGCCGGTGACGACGATGAGCGTGAAGAAGACCAGCGCCGTCCAGGCCGAGCCGCGCAGCGCGGCTCGCTCGCGAAAGCGCGTCACGACGGCACGCCCTCGTCAGAGAACCGCTCCACGATCTCGCGGGCGACCGCGTTCCAGTCGGTCACCGCTTCAGCGCCTGCGCGCGAAAGCTCAGCGCGGCGCTCGAGGTTGTCCAGCAGCCCCAGGATGAGCTCGGCACCTTCGGCGGGGTTCTTGAAGAAGAGCGCAGCCTCACCGAACGCTATGCGGGCTTGCTCTGAGTCCGGCATCACCACCGGCAAGCCGCAGGCCATCATCGCGGTTGCGACGGGCCGCCAGCCGCGGAGCGTCGGTGCGACACCAACGGTGGCGAGCGCGAACGCGCGCGCGATGTGTGGCCCTCCCCCATCGACAGCCGATGCCTCGAAAGGCAGCGACGCCGGGAAGGGCATCCCACTGACGATCACGTCCACATCTGGCCGCCGCTCGGCGAGCTCCGCGACAGCGAGCAGGCTGAGGGCGTCTTGGCCGTGGATCTGCACCTGGTTGCTCTGACGGTGCGACGGAAGCGGCCGGTAAGCCTCGTCCACCCCGACCGAGATGTCGCCGCCCAGCCAGCTCGGCGCGATCACCGCAAAGTCACTCGGCAGCGAATGCAGCTCTGGAAGCTGCAGGGGTTCGGCACCGGCGAGAACGCCGCGGGCCCTCACGCCTTCGATCCGGAGCACTTCGGCGGCCGTCGCCCAACCTCCGGCGAGCAACAGGTCAGCGTCAGCCGCGTCCGGCGCGCTCTCCCAGTCCAGGAGCGTCACCTCCGCGCCAGCGTGCTCCAGCGCGTCGACGAGCTCGTCGGGTAGCCCTACGTCACCGACCGACTCACACCCGGGTTCGAGCACGATGACGATGTCGAGGTCGCTGCCGCGCTGCGGACGCGGGTCGAGCGGAGCCGCGCCCTGTTCGATCAGCTCACGCAGGGCCCAGGGAACCCGCGGCTCGTATGCGTCCTCGTCGCTCACTGCGCAGATTGTGACCGCTGCGTGTGCTCGACAGCCGCCTGCATGCCCGCGAGCACCTGTTCGGCGGCGCGCTCCCAGGTCCGCTCCGATCGGAGCTGATCACCCGCGATCGCTCGCTGCTGGCGCGCACTGTCGTCTGAAAACAGCCGTTCCAGAGCGTCTGCGATCGCCACGGGATCGAGCTCGGCTGTGTCGATCGGCCCATCGAGACCGAAGGCCGCCAGCACGCTGGGGCTCGCAAGCTCGACACACGGCAGGCCGCAGGCGAGCATCTCTTGGGGAACCAGTGAGTAGTTGGTCATCGACAGCACGAGCCCCACGGAGGCACGCGAGTAGAGGCGCGGGAGGTCTGAGGCGCTGACGGTGCCGAGATTCGTGTGCGGGAAGTCGGCGCCCACGTCACCCGGCTGGCCGAAGAACAGCACCTCGGTCTGCGGGCGACGCTCCTTCAGTTCGGCGAGTGCCGCGAGCACGACCGGCACGGCACGGCGCGGAGTGGCCCAGCGGGCGTAGGCGAGCACGGTGTCGGGCTCTCGAGGCACGCCCGCGACTGGCCGGTAGAGCTCTCCTTCGATACCGAGGTCGAAGCTAGAAGCGGCCAGTCCGTACTCGCTGTCCATCACGTCAGCGAGCCAGCGCCCGGCGGTGATCGGGTAGAGACCGAAGCTGTAGGAGCGGTCTGCGTACTCGCGCTGGAAGCTCGTGCCGAAGAACTCCGGCTCGTGGTCCTGCACCAAGTAGGCGCGTCCCGCAGCCGGGAGCGTGCGCACCGTGTAGGCGGTCTGCCAGCCGGTCGCGGCCACCAGGTCGGCGCGGAAGCGGCCTGAGGCGAGCTCGTGCACGCCGTAGCTGACCTCAGCCTCAAACGGTCCAAACCAGTCGCGCAGCTGCGCCGCAGCCGTAGACGGTGACATGCGGCTGCCAGCGTCGTCGATCCAGATCGAGCAGCGGGTGCCGCGCGCTTCAAGCGCTCTCACAAGATTGGCGATCGTGGTGTGTCCCCCGCTCCCGCGCGAGAACGAGGGGACGACGAAGGCCACGCTCAGGTCAGCGCCCTCCGCGGGGGCAGGCAGGGTCTCGCCGGCGGGGCGAGATGCGAGCTCTGCGAGGCGGCGTGCCTCGACGTAGTCGGGGTTGACGTGCGGGCCGTTCAGGCGGCGGCGAATCGCCGTCTTGATGCCGAGGCCCATTACCGGCGAGCGTAAC
>CAZLKZ010000010.1:45112-59329 GCA_964560235.1 uncultured Conexibacter sp.
TCGCTCCCGGCCGCACCGTAACGTGTGGCCGGTGAGCGCCAGCGCTTCAGGGCAACAACTCCGCATCGCTTTCGTAGGGCAGCGCACTTACTTCCATGCGTGCTCATGGCACGAGGATTCCGCTGCCGCAGTCACGTGCTTTATCGACCACCGCGCGGGAGCGGACCCCGCCCTGCTGCGGAGCAGGCTCGACCAGTTCGCGCCGGACGTGATCGTCCTGTTCCGCCCCGAGACTGTGCCCCCGGGACTGCTGGCCGACATGCCCGCCGTGGTCGCAGGGTTCCTCACCGAGCCGATCTCACGCCAGGCCGACGGCGGTGCTTCGCACTGGGATCTCGAGAGCCGGCGAAAGGACCTGCGCGCCGCCGACCCGCGCAACATCGACCGCGTGATCTCTTTCGACCCGTTGATCGCCGACGTTGTCGCTGAAGAGCTGATGCCGGTATGGCAATCACAGCCGCTACCGGTCGCTGACTACCTGTTCGGAGAGGTCAGCGAGCCCGACGGCGATCCGCGGATGCTGTTCGTCGGTAGGTCGACCTTTCACCGGGAGACGATGCTCGCGGCCGCCAAGCACCGCTTCGACGTGCTGCATGTCGCGTTCGGCGTACGTGAGGACGAACTGGCGCTGTTGCTGCCGCGCTACCAGGTGACCTTCAACGTGCACAACGAGCCGTATCCGAGCTTTGAGAACCGCGTGCACATCCACATGGCCGCGGGCCACCTAGTGATCTCCGAGACGCTTAGCCCACGCCATGGTTTGGAACCGGGGCGCGATTACATCGAGGTCGAGACCGCCGAGCAGCTCACCGAGGCGGCGGCAGCTGCGCACTCAGATCTCGGCTCGTTGCGATCGCTCCGCGATGCTGGGCGCGCCCAGGCCGAGCTGCTGCGGGCATCAACGGTTTGGCCACAGCTCGTCGGCGATCTCTTGACCGACGTGCGTGAGCACGGGTCACCGCACCGCAGCTAGCGGCGACGCACGCGGTGATAGGCGCCGCGGACTTTCGTGGCGAGCACCCACGCGCGCTCGGCCTTGAAGTTTTCGAGCGCTTTGTGCGCAGACTCGAGGTCGCGGTCGCGGCGCTGGAGTTCCGCGGTGACGGTCGCGATCTCGGCAGCGAGCCGCACGCCAGAAGCTGAAACGGGCGGTGGTGGCTCGGCGGCGACCTTTCGCAGCGCGTCTGCGAACTCGGCGGCGCTGGCGTCCCAATCGGGCCAATCGCGCGCCGTCTCAACGGCGCCCGTGCGGAGCGTGGCGAGCAGCTGGCGGTCCTTTGCGAGCAGATCTAGAGCCCGTGCGGTGCCATGCGCATCGTCCCAGCCGACCACGAGCCCGTTCTCCATGTGGCGCACGTACTCCTCGTGCCCTGTCACCGCAGTCGTCACGACGGTGCAGCCCTTGTGGAAACCCTCCAGCGGCGGACCGTACATGCCCTCTGCCCGGGAGAGCTTTACGAGCACGTGGCTCTCGGCGTAGAGCGCAGCCATCTGCGAGTGGGTCTGCCGCTCCAGCACACGGTCAACGCCTCCGGGCACCTCAGCCGCACCGTGCGGCGCCACCCAGGTGACGTGGGCGTCCTCGCGCATCAGCGCGAGGGCCTCAAACGTTTGCGCCACCCCCTTGAGCGGCGTCGACGGGCTGCCTTCGACCAGCACACGCAGTGGCTCCTCGGCAGACGGCGCGGCGGGCTCAGCGACGGACTCGAACACTCCTTTGTCGATGCCGTTGCGCACGACGCGCGCCGGGTTGCCCGGCTGCAGCGAGGCGAGCATCTCAGCGATCCAATGCGCTTCGGTGATGAACCTGACCGGCAAGGCGGTCGCGAGCGGCGCTGTCACTCGCTCGGGCTCGCTTGGCCGCGCGAGCGAGTCCTCCAGCGCCTGTATGAAGAACGCGTAGCGCTCGCACTCCAGATGGAAAAGCACGGTCGCGGTCTCCCACCAGGTCGCGACGCCTACGTCCCAGCGCTGCTGACGGGCGTCGTCGAGCGTGAGCACCGGTATCTCGTCGAGGCGCGGGTAGGCCCAGCGCGGGTGGGTCTCGGGGTCGCTGAGGACGAGCTGCGCATCAATCCCGTGATCGGCCCGCAGTCGTGATGCGTGCTCGACCACCACGCCGACGCCACCGGAGAGCTGCAGGTCTTTGAGGACGAACGCGACGCGCAAGGGATCTATCGTATGCGGCAGTGACGACCGTGCAGCTCCCGTATCGCTTGCCCGAAAGAGCTGCACAGGTGAGCGTCGCGTTCCTAGGTCAGCGTGCGGCGATCGAGCCGCACCTGCCAGATGCGTCGACCGACGGGCCGATTCGAGGCTCGTTCTACGACCTGCGCGACGGCAGCGACGTCTCGGCCACGCTCGCCGAAGTCGAACGCGACGGTGCGCAGGTGCTGGTGGTCTTAAGGCCGGATCTCGTTCCTGCTGGAGCCTTGGCGGGCTATCCCGGTGTAGTGCTCGGAGTCTCGCTTGACCTCCTGCCTGCGCCCGATCGGATCGCCCACCAGAGCCTCGATTACAACCTCGCGATGCTGCGGCGCACCGATCCCAAGAACGTTGACCGGCTGCTCGTTACAGACGCGCTCGGGTTCGAGGCCGCAGCCGAGACGCTGCCGGCGTGGCGCTCGGCGCCTCTGCCTGTAGCCGACCGGCACTTCCGTGAGCCGCAGTTGTCGCGCAGGCCACCGCGGCTGCTCTTCATCGGGCACTCCACTCGCCATCGTGAGGAGATGCTGATCGACCAGAAGCACCGCTTCGATGCCTCGCACTACGCGTCGGGATTGACGGGCGACGAGCTCGATCAGGTGCTCGCCACCCACGATGTCGGCATCTGCCTACACAACGACCGTTACGTAGCGGGCTTCCCCCACACGGTGCTGCTCCATCTCGCGGCCGGCCACCTGGTCCTCGCCGAGACGCTCGAGCCGTATTACGGACTCGATCCGGGCATCCACTACGTGGAGTGCGGAAGTGCGCACGACCTCGACCTGAGAGTGCACCAGACGCAGAAGCAGCCCGACGCCTACGACCGTGTGAGGCGGCGCGGCAATCACTTCGCCCAGCAGTTCCGGGCGTCTGTGCAGTGGCCGCGCCTGATCGGCGACCTGATCGAAGACGTGCGCGTCTTCGGCACGCATCGCGGCAGCTAGATCCGCGCGTCCAGCCATCTGGCGAACTGCACGCCGTCGATGTCGGGAACGGCGAGGCGCGGGATTGCGAACGGGTCGGCGCCTTCTACGCGTCCTGGATTGTTGACGACACCAAGCTCGTAGCCCGCGTCGGCCGCGGCATGTTGAGTGCTTTGGTCGACATCGGTGCCGGGGACGCCGAACGGGTAGGCGACGTGCCGGGGTCGCGTGCCGAGCCAGCGGGTGAGGTCGTCAGCTGCTGCTTTGAGGTCGGTTGCTCGCGCGTCATCTGGCACAAGCGCCAGGCTCAGGTGGTCGCGGCCGTGCGACTGCACGTCGAACCAGGGCGAAGCGGCGAGCTCACGCAGCTCTTCGACCGTGAGCGGACGATCGGCGCTGGGCGGCGGGTGCGCCGACTCGCCTGCCCACTGTGCAATTTGGTCGACAGCTGCCGCGATTTCTTGGTGTACGCGCGGGCGAAGAGCCGCGTGGACCTGGTCGAGCAGAGCCTCGATCGGCGTGTCAGGCCCAGGCCTCCAGCTCCGCGCGCCTTCGGCCAGATCGAGCGTGAGCGGCCCCGGACGCCCGGCAGCGATCCCTGCGGCGAGTAGCCGCCCGACCGTGTCCCACCAAAAGCCCTCCCCGCGCTCGATCTGCCCGGTCGCGGCAAAGAGCGTCGCTGGCACCGAGGTCCGTTCAAGCACTGGAAGCGCGTTGGCGAGGTTGTCGTGGTAGCCGTCGTCGAACGTGACAGCGATGGCCCTGCGCGGTGCGCGCCCACTGGCGACCTCAGCGAGCGTGGCGGCACGGCCTGAGTGCGCGAGCCATTCCATTTGGGCGGCAAAGTTGTCAGGCGAGACCGAGACGGCGAGCGGGTCCGCGGCCTGGTCGCAGACGCGGTGGTAGAGCAGGACTGTGTAAGCGCCGCCGTGGCCGCGGCGCACCGACGGCACCGCACGGCGGAGCGGGCTGGGGAGCGGCGCGGCGACGGATGGACGCCAAGGGGTGCGAGTGCGATCGGGCTGCAGGCCCTTGTGTGCGACGAGCGGCCCGAGGCCCTCGCCGACCTGCGCTGCCGACCAGGCGAGCCTGTCCGCAGCAGCCGCCCTGTCCAGGCGAACGAGCTCCCGGGTCGCAGCGAGCGCGCTGCGGGCAGCGCCGATCAACGGCGCGGTCGCGGGCTCTGGCGAAAGCGCTGCTTTGCGGGCGCCGGTGTGGAGTCGTCTGCGAAGGAGAGTGAGATAGCTGACGTCGTCTACCGCGCGGGTTGCCGCTAGCCGCTCGTCGCAGATGACCGTCCAGCCGGCGGCCTCGAGCGCTTCGAGCGCGAGCTGCCAGTCAGCGAGGCCGTCCACGGCGGCCGGATGGCCGACGACGGGAGAGAACCCGCCTACGGCTCGCAATGCCGATGTACGCAAGATCGCGTTACCGGACGCAACCCGGCCAGCGGCTGGCAGCCCTAGTACTTGGCCGTGAGCGGCCGGATCGATACCGGCTGCCGCGATGCCTTCGGGCGTGATCGGCCCGCCAAACACGGCGGCTGCCTCATCGCGCGCTGCGCGCCAGCCGTCGAGCCAACCTGAGCTGACCCTCACCCCGCCCTCCACCAGCGCCAGGAACTCGAACGCCTCAGCTCGCGCGAGTGCCTCGTTGCGGGCAGCGGCCCAAGCTCCCGGGCGGGTGAGCTCGACGCGGGCGATGTTCTGCACACCCGCGGCACGCAGCGTCTCGCACGACGATTCAGCCTCGGCCGAAGAGCCGCCGAGGACGCACGCAAGCAAATCGGTCACCGGCCACCCGACACGGCGGCGAGTCTATCCGCGGCGCCGTCTGGCAGGCTTGCCTCAATGCGTTTCGAGAAGCTGCCCACCGAACTGAGCGGCCCCCTGCTCCTACAGCCGTCTGTGTACCCCGACGACCGCGGATTCTTCGTCGAGACGTACAGGCGCAGCGAGATGATGCAGCTCGGAATCGTCGAGGAGATGGTGCAGCACAACCACTCACGCTCCACGCGCGGCGTGGTGCGCGGGATGCATTTCACCGTTGGGCGTGGAGCGGGCAAGCTTGTGCGCTGCGCCCGCGGCGAGATCTACGACGTGCTCGTAGACCTCCGACGAGGATCACCCACCTATGGGCAATGGGAGGGCTACGAGCTCTCCGACGAGAACCTGCGGATGCTGTATTGCCCGCCGGGATTCGGGCACGGCTTCTGCGTCGTCAGCGACCTGGCCGACGTGACCTACCTGCTCGACGCCTACTACGACACCGCCACCGAGCGCGAGATCAGCCACACCGATCCGGCGCTGGGCATCAAGTGGCCGCTCGCCGACGAGGAACTGCAGATCTCACAGCGCGATCTCGACGCACCGACGCTCGCGGAAGTGGCGGAGTCGCTGCCGTTCGAGTGGGTTGGCTAAAGCGCGCGCTCGTTGGGAATCGCGTACAGCACTACGTCAAACCCGTCCTGCTCGTAGCGGCGCAGGTAGTAGCTGTAGTCAGGCGTCAGCTCAGCAACCTGGAGCGGGATCTCCCACAGGTGCTCGGGCGCGTGATACACGCAGATTGCAAGGGTCGGCCGATGGCGCTTGATCGTCTGTGCCGCTCCGTGTAGCGCGTCAGGCTCGGCGCCCTCAATGTCCATTTTGATGAACGTCGGTGCGCGGTGCTGGGCAGCGACGTCATCGATCGGCACGATCTGGACCTCGTACGTGCCGTCAGCTGAAAGGGCGGACGCGGCGGTGCCGCTTGCGTCCCACCGTGCAGTTGCTCGTGATGCTCCGGCGGCGTACGGAAGGACCGTCACGTTGCCAGCCGCGTCAGCGACCTCGCCGAGCAAGACCAGGTTCTGCGGGTCGGGTTCCATCGAGATGATGGCCCGCACCCCACTCGGCGCGTGGGCTTCGACCGACCGGACCGTGTCGCCGTCGAACGCGCCGCAGTCGTAGATCACGTCGGCGGGACTAAGCGAGATGAGGCCGGGTTCGAAGTACTGGTTGGTGTGGGGTCGGGGTGATCCGAGGACTGCGAAGTCGCCGGTGAGGCGCCAGTCGATCTGTGCGTCGAACTCGGCAAGCGAGTCTTGCTCTGTGAGCAGCGCCCGTGCGCGCGCGACACGCGACGCGGACTCGACGGAGACGCCAGGCAGCCCTGCCGGATAGCGCGGGAGCAAGCGATCTGGATAAGACCAAGCGACGTCCAGCCACGTGAGCACGACCTCCGCTCCAGCGGCCCTGAGCTCCTCGACGACGTCATGCGTTCGGACGCGCGGGTTCATCACGGTGACGACAAACGCTGCGGCTTCATTGTGCTCGGCAACAGCCTCCGCGGTCGAACGCACTGCAAGTCCATCGATGACCGACCCCGCAAGTGCGTCGTCGCAAAAGCAGAGAGGTTCTTCCCCAGCTTCGCGCAGTGCGGCCAGCGTGTCGCGTCCCATCCCGCCAGCGCCCTTGAGGACCAGGCCGCGGCGTCCATGTCTCGCACGCTGTAGGCGGGTCGCTACTACTGCTTGCAGGTCCGAGTACATCAGAGCGTGATCAGCTCGTTGACGGCGCCGAGGTCATCTCGGATGCGCCGCTCGATCGCCACTCGGTGGATCGTCGACGCGATCACTACCGGGCAGCCGAAGTCGGACAGGACCTCAGGACCTCGGACCGGCACACCCGCGATCCGCTTGCCGTGGAAGACGGGGTTGCCGTCGATGAAGCAAAGAATCTCTGCATCCCCGAGCACGGTCTCGGCAAGTAGCTTGAGCGCGAGCTGCCCTGTCCCCCAAACGATCACCGGCTGATCAAGCACTGCTGTCAGAGCGCCGTTCTGCTCGGCCAACATCTCGGCTGACTCGTTCACGTAGAGGCCGAGTTCGCCTGCGAGCGCGTGGTCGAACTGGGGTGCGGAAGGCGTTTGGCCTTCCTGCCAAAGCTGCCACCGCGCCGGATAGGGCACGCCTTCGGTCGCCTCGATCGTGAGCGCACCCCCAGCCTCTACGGAGAGTCCGTGCACAGCCGCGATGTTCGAAAGTGCACGGTCACTGAAGTGGTTGATGTGTTCAGTGCTGAAGTCCTGGAACGGCGCGACGAGCAGCTCCCGGTAGCGCATCGGATCTGGAACCTCGACATAGACCCGCCCGGCCGGCGCGAGCACCGAAGCAATCGAACCGATCGCTTCGCCAACCCGCTCCACATGCTCGAGTACGTGCGAGACGATCACGAGGTCGAACTGACCGATGTCCGGCAAGTCCGCGAGCGTGCCCTGATGCATTTCCAGCTCGAACTGGTCGCGGCCGTACTGAACGCACGCCGCGGACGGGTCCACACCGACCAACTGCTTGAAGCCAAGTAGCTGCAGCTCGTGCAGCAGGCCACCGGTGGCACACCCGATGTCGAGTACGCGCGCGTCACGATCGATGTGCCCCGCGATCCGTTCGGCGGTGTCACGCAGGCGGATCAGGTCGAAGTCGGCCGCCCCGCTGCCGGTGGACAGCTCAGCGGAGTCGTACTTGGAGAACTCTGCGTAGAAGGCGTCATATGCGGCCTGCTCGGTGACCGTGTCGGCGAATGCGGCCCCGCAGCCTGAGCAGCAGACGACGTCATACCCGGCGCCGAGCGGATGGCCCTCCGGCAGCACGAAGCGCTGATGGTGGAGCGGGCGCCCCTCGCCACCCGCACAGACAGGGCACTCGCGGGTAAGCGCACGCAGCGCCGTGCGTGCGCCAGAGATCATCGGCGTTCGCGATCGCGATGCGCGGTCGCGGCCAGTTCGTCGAGAGGGTCCTCATCGCGCTGCGGCTGCTGCTCGGGCATCGGGTCAACGCCGCGGTTGTCGTACATGCCCCGCAAGGACTCGTTGGCCGCGTATGGGGTGTCGACGTCCGAGATGGTGATCGATTTGCCCGCGCTTACCGGCGCCTGCAGCACCTGGCCGTGCATGAACTCACGCGGCGAAAGCTGGCCCTTCTGAAGCGGGATCGCGAGGAATACGTCGTCTTCAGTCAGAGGCACGCCTGCAGGCAGGTCGCGCTTCGCGTACACGCCGCGGACGAGCGAGTCGAGGTACGTGACCTCCTTGCTGGGCAGCGAGCGACGTTCTGCACCGCTACCACCGCACATCTCACGCGCCTTGTTGTAGGCCTTGAACCACTCATCACATTGATGAGGAAGCGTGCAGTACGGCGACACGGGAATGCCGTCGGCATCGATATCGATGTGACGCTCGAATGTGCGAGCACCCTTGGCGTAGGCCATCTGGACCGATGCCTGCCAGTCCTCGTACTCGTGCGTAGAGAACCCGATCACATGATTCGGGTAACGCTCACGGAGGAAGTCGATCTGGTTGAGCTCAAGGTCAGCCTGCTCACTTGGGTAGATCGAGACGCAGTGGTTGATCGCCAGCGGGATGCCGCGGCGCTCGAAGAACGTGACCATGTCGTCGATGTCCTTCAGCGACGAACCACCTGTCGAGAAGATCACCGGCTTCTTAGTCTTCGCGATGCGCTCGATCAGAAACCAGTCACAGATGTCTGAGCTGGCGATCTTGATGATGTCAACGCCCAGCTCGACGCACGTGTCGACGGAGGCCTCATCGAACGGGGTCGACATCGTCACGCAGCCACCAGCTCGGACCGCATCGACCAGCGTGCGCAGATCATCTTTTGGCATCCGCGTGTCGAGCGTCTTCGAGATGTACCGGATGTCGCGACGATCGCGCCATTCCGGGTGGATGAAGTTGTCTACGTCGCGAAACTGCAGTTTGATCGCGGCACGCACGTTGTTGTAACGAGCGATGCGCGAGAAGTCGTGGATGATGCGCAGACCGCGGTCGACGTTCCCCCAATGGTTGTTAGCCATTTCAAGGACGAATAGGTGCTCGAAGATCTTGTTCGACGGCGACATAGCTGACCTACTAATCAGTTGTTCACCCGCGGGGCGGGCCTTGGAGGGAACGACCGCTCGCGACACAGGGCGGTCTGTCCTCGTTAGTCGGCCCCCTTATGGGTGGACTTGAGGGATGAAACGCAGGACCTGCGCGGCGACTTCGGGCGCTAGGTCAGGAGTCATCAGGTGCAGCGGGTTGGACTGCATTGAACCGTCTTGGGTGACACGGCTCGTGATCTTCGGCAGATAGGTCTGCAGCGGGTCGACCGGCAGGATGAACGCAGCGGGGCCCGGGCGATCGAAGGCTGCACGAACCGTGGCGTCGGTCTCCCACCCATCGGCCAGATCCAACACTTCGATGCCGTACGCCGAGAACAGCTGCTTCCAGTCCGGGAAGCCCAGGCCCGTGGTGGTGTCGCAGCCCAGGTAGGCACCATCGAAATAGTTGCGCTGAGTGGTGCGGATCGAGGCGTAGCCGTCGTTGTCGCAAAGGACGATTTTGAGGTTGAGGTCGTTCGCGGCCACGGTGCCAAGCTCCTGCAGGTTCTGCGCGAAGCCTCCGTCCCCCTCGACCATCACCGTCCGGCGTTTCGGATGCGCTAGCGCCGCACCGATGGCACAGGAGAGCCCGATGCCCATCGAAGCGAGGCCCTTGTCGGCGAAGATGACCTGGCCAAGCTTCTGCTGAAACGCCTGCATCGAAACGGAGTTCGCTCCCCCGCTGGAGCACGGGATGAAGATGTCGTCCTCGGTGAGAAGCTCAGAGAGCGCAAGCGTGAAATCGAACGGATCGATGTAACCATCGCGGTGCTCGTTTTCGGGCTCGTTCAGCGGCAGCAGCTCCCGGACCTCTCGACCAAATGCCAACCAGTCAGGTCGGTCGATGGCGGGTCCATCGATCAGCGCAGCGAGCGTCGATGCCGCGTCAGCGCAAATTGCCAGGGCCACGTCTGGGTGCCCTTTGTCGAGCTCAGAGCGATCGATGTCGACTTGAACGACCTTGCCGCCAGGAACGAACTGTTGCCAGTTGAATCCTGTCTGCTGTAGGCCAAGGCGCGTGCCCAGTGCCACGACGCAATCTGCGCTCTGCAGAATCACGTTGGCCGATCGCTGCCCCCAAGTATTGGGCCGGCCGAGGTACAGCTCCTCGCGAGAGTCGACGCGGTCGATTCCGTTCCATGTCGTCATGAACGGAACGCGCGCGGCCCGCAGCGCGGGAAGGAGCGCTCGCGCGCTTCCGCGGGAGATTCCACCGCCGATCAACAGCAACGGGCGGTGGGCGGCTTCCAGCAGAGTACGTGCGGCCGCCACGTCGGCCGGGTCCGGCCCAGGCAAGGGCTGGGGTGTCGGCAACGCATCCTGCTCAAGACTTGAGCGCTCCACCGGCGCGCCAGATACGTCGAGGCACACCTCGATGAACACAGGCCCCTGACGGCCCGTGCGACCGAGCTCGACCAACTCTGTGACTTCGGACCGGGTTGCCGGCCGCTCGAGGCGTACTGCGGCCTTGCACGTTGGGGCCGCGATCGCGAGCCCGTCTACCTCTTGGATGCCCCGCTGCCGCACGCCGCCGGTCGCCAGGTCCTCGGTCTTGACCTGTCCTCCGACCATCAGCAGCTCGCGAGACTCGAGCCAGGCCGACGAAAGCGCGGTTACGGCGTTGGTCATGCCCGGACCAGCGGTAACGAGGGTGAAAGCGCGCCCCTCTCCCTCTGCGGCGTTAAACGCTTCGGTCGCGAGTCCGGCGGCCACCTCGTGCACGGTGGGTATGCACACCATCTGCTTTCGCACACCGTCGATCAGGTGCATGATGTTCCCGCCAGCTACGAAGAAACAGTGCGTGTAACCCAGCTCCGAGAGCCAAGAGACAAAGACCTCTGCGTATTTCTCCCGGTCATCCACGCCGGGCACGCTACTCACGTGGGCGGCTCGATCCCTAGCGCTTCAGCGGTGCGGCGCAGCTGCTCTGACAGCGGACGGAGTCTCACTCCGAGTCGCGAGGCGAGCTCTCGGAACTCTTGTGCCGAGCCCACGTAGCGATCGGGCGCTGCGGAGTCCCCACGAGGGCGCTCGATAGTCCGATCAGACGGACCAAGCAAATCGATGACGTCATCGGCCAGCTCGCTGAGCTCCACCTCCCGCTCCCCTGCCGACTCCACAGTGAGCGTGGGTTCGTCGCTGAACGCCCATGCGAGCGCCAGAAACGCGAGATCCTCGACGTCGACGTACGACCGGACCACGGGGTTGCCTGCCGCTAGACGAACCGGCCCACCCTCGGCCGCCTGGACGAGAAGGTCCGAGATGGCAAACCCTCTCGGCTTCGTGATCCAAGGCCCCGAAACGTTGAACACTCTGAGGTTCAGACACCGCCGAGCAGCGTTCGCGAACGCGATCTCGTCCGCCACTTTGAGCGCTCCGTACGGGTCCTCACCGAGGGAGCCCGGGCTTACAGCAGCACCCGACGAAGCGTGCACCAATGCCGCGGGGTTTTGTGCCGCGAGCGCATCCACCACGGTCCGCGAGATGCTTGCGTTGGCACGGACGTACTCCTCGTGGCCCACGCGGCCCACCTGCTCGCGAGTCAGGAACGCATAGTGCAGCAGTACGTCGTGAGGAGTCTGCGGCAGCTCAGCTAGCGGGCGGACATCGAGCTCCCCGCCCTGGTCGAGCCACACCGTGCTTGCGCTCGACGCGAATCCCCGTACGTCGTACCCCGACGCGGCCGCTACCTCAGCGGCTGCCCGCCCCAGCCATCCGGTTACGCCCGTGACCGCGACGACGGTCATCTATCCCGCTTGGGCGTCAGCGGCGGCACCGTAGTGCCTTATCTGGTCGAGCGTCACATCGAGGCACGGCTCTCCGTCGCGGAAGGCGCGGTACCACTCGGCGGTGGCCGCCAGGCCGTCGTTGAGGTCCCACTGCGCTCGCCAACCGAGGCGGGCGCGAGCGCGCGATGAGTCCAGTGACAGGAGCCCAGCCTCGTGTGGGTGGTCGCCATCGTCGGTGACGATCTCGAGCGACTCTCCCCACGCCGCGGCGAGCAGCTCGACCACGTCCGAGACCGGAAGCACATCACTTGTGTCCGGCCCGAAGTTGTATGCGGTCGCGTGGTTCTCATCGGCGCAGAGGCTCTCCGCCAGTAGCAGGTAGCCGTGCAATGGATTCAGGACGTGCTGCCAAGGGCGGACAGCGCGCGGACGGCGAATCGCGACCGGCTGTCCGGCCATCGCGGCACGCATCACGTCGGGCACAAGCCGGTCTTCTCCCCAGTCGCCGCCGCCGATCACGTTGCCGGCGCGTGCCGACGCTACCCGCGGTCCGCTCTCATGGCTGAAGAACGACGAGCGGTATGCGGCGATGACGATCTCCGCCGCACCTTTGGAGCTGGAATAGGGGTCATGCCCGCCAAGCGGTTCTGTCTCGCGATAGGGCCACTCCCACTCGCGATTCTCGTAACACTTGTCGCTCGTCACTCCCACGACCGCGCGCGTCTCGCCGGGATTCGCACGGATAGCGTCAAGCACGTTGACCGTGCCCATGACATTGACTTCGTAGGTGGAGGCAGGCTCGCTGAATGAACGGCGCACAAACGGCTGTGCAGCGAGGTGAAACACGACTTCTGGGCGGGCCGAGGCAACCGCGTGTGCGACGGCCTCGCGATCGCGTACGTCAACCCAAAATTGATCGATGCTGTCCTCGCTGCCCACGAGTGCGTGTAGTGCTGGCTCGGTCGGGACTTCGTCGGAGAGGCCGATGACCTCTGCTCCCAGGGCGAGAAGCCAGAGTGTCAACCACGCACCCTTGAAGCCGGTGTTGCCGGTCACCAGTACACGGCGCCCGGACCAAAAACTCGGTGTTACTCCCAGGTCACCCATGGGCGGCTCCCGCTCTCCCAGGCTGCCTGCAGCTCCAGCTTGTCCTTGAGCGTGTCCATCACCTGCCAGTGGCCCTCGTGCTTGTATGACGCGAGTTGACCTTCGTGCGCCAGAGCGCGCAGCGGCTCGGCCTCAAAAGTCGTGGAGTCGTCCTCGATGTATCCGGCGACATCGGGCTCGAGAATGAAATAGCCGCCGTTGGTCCACGCTCCGTCGCCTCGCGGCTTCTCACGGAAGTGCGTGACACGCTCACCGACCACGTCAATCGCTCCCCACCGACCTGGGGGTTGCACAGCCGTAACGGTGGCCAGTGTGCCTTGGGACTCATGAAACTCACGTAGCGCGGCGACGTCGACATCGGCGACACCGTCGCCGTAAGTCATCAGGACTGGACCGGCATCCGCGCCGATGTGCGCCATCGCGCGCTTGATACGTCCCCCGGTCATCGTCTCGGCGCCCGTATCAAGCAGCGTTACACGCCAGGGTTCGGTCCGGCTGTCGTGCACTTGCATCGACCGCTCGCGCAGATCGAACGTGACATCACTCGTGCGCAGGAAGTAGGACGCGAACCAGTCTTTGATCACATCGCCCTTGTAACCCAGGCACACCACGAAATCCTCGATTCCGTAAGTGCCTAGGTGCTTCATGATGTGCCAGAGGATCGGGCGGTCGCCGATCTCCACCATCGGCTTTGGTCGCACCGCGGTCTCCTCGGAGAGTCGCGTGCCGAGACCGCCAGCCAGGATCACAGCTTGCATCGGGCCGAACCCTAGCCTCCGGACCGGCCGATACCGTGGCGCTCACGGATGTCCACGCCGGACGAATCGCCACGCGCTGCCAGGCTGCGCGCCCAAATCCTCGACCTCACACGCCAGTACCACGCTGAGGCGTTCGCGCACAGGCCTTTCGACCCGGCCAACCCGAGCGTGCCCGTCTCCGGGCGCGTGTTCGACGCCGACGACATTGAGCACCTCGTCGACTCATCGCTCGACTTCTGGCTGACTTCAGGGCGGTTCGCGGAGGCGTTCGAGAGGCGGTTCGGCAAGCAGGTGTTCGGGCGCCGCCACTGCTTGCTGGTCAACTCGGGCTCGTCGGCCAATCTGGTCGCCTTCTCAGCGCTGACCTCGCCCACCCTTGAAGACCGTCAGATAAAGCCCGGTGACGAGGTCATCACCGTCGCAACCGGCTTTCCGACCACCGTCAACCCTCTTATCCAGCACGGCGCCATCCCGGTGTTCCTCGACGTCGACGTACCCACGTACAACATCGACGTCACCCGACTCGAAGAGGCGCTGTCGCCAAAGACCAAGGCGGTGATGATCGCCCACACGCTCGGCAACC
>CAZLKZ010000011.1:0-7607 GCA_964560235.1 uncultured Conexibacter sp.
GCTCCTTGTTGAGGGGATCTCTCAGGCAGGAGTCCCGTCGCCGTAGCCGCTTCGGTTGCGCACGTGTCCGCAGGCGGACATATCTGAGGGCGCGCTACCTGATCACAGAGTCGATCTCGTGCACCACGCCGTTGGCCGTCTCTTTGTTGGGGCGGAGGATCGCGGCACCGTTCACGTAGTAGATCCCGCCCTTGTTTCGAATCGTCAGCTTGGGGCCGCCGATGGACTTGAGCACCTGGCCGTCTTTCAGGCTCTGGGTCAGGATCTTGCCCTTGACTGTGTGGTTGAGGATGCCCTGGCGGAGATTGGCTGTTTCCGTGCTCATCAGCGACTCAAGGCGGTCCTCACCGAGCTTTGCCCACGCTTTGTTGTCGGGTGCGAACAGCGTGTAAGGACCCTTGGACTCGAACCGCTCAACGAGGTCCGCCGAGCCGATGGCCGCCGTCAGCGTCGATAGGTCCGCGGTGTCCACGAGCAGCGAGAAGATCGTGCCCGGACCCGTGTCGGTCACGCCGACCTCGACTGCGTTCTTCTTGTCGTGCTCTATCCGCCCGCTTTCGTCGCAGCCGGTGGCGACGATGAGCGATGCGCACACAACCACGGCGGCGACGATGCGAGTTCGCATTGGCAGATCATCGCAGTGCGATGCGCGGAACTGGCCGCTCGTTCGGTCAGCTCGGTTTGAGGCCGACGAGCACGCCGTACATGTACTGCTTGAACAGGCAGTCGGCCTCGATGAACCCGGCCTCGTCCAGCCACTGCAGGTGGCTTGACAGGGGCGCGCAGATGTCTGCCTGCTGGCGGCCCAGGTAGGCGTCCCAGTCCTCGCTGGTGCCGCCTCGGGAGAGCACGCTGTGGTGGTGCCACTGCTGGTAGGCGTCGACCGTCTTTGGGCCGGCGCCGCCGACCACTTCGCCGTTCACGAACACACCGCCCGCGCCCAGCGCGTCGAACGCCCGGGCGTACAGGTTTGCCTGGTCCGGGTGGGGCAGATGGTGGATCGCCATCGAGGAGACAATCGCGTCGAACTCGCCGTCCGGCAGCGGGTCGCGCAGATCTTGCACCACGCTGGTGCTTGGGTCGCCGATCGTGCCCGCCGCCTGCGCGAGCATCTCGGCCGAGCCGTCCAGCAGCACGATCTCGGCCTCTGGGTATCGGTCGCGAACGAACCGAGACAGCAGTCCGGTGCCCGCTCCCAGGTCGAGCACCCGGCCGATAGGACGGTCAGCGAACTTCAGCGCCTCGATGATCGTCGAGTAAAAGAGGTCGAACGGCTCGATCATGAGCCGCCGGCTTGCCTCGTAGTCGGAGGCAAACTCGCTGAACGTGTCGATCGCTGACTTGGTCATAGAGCGTACGTTATCACGAACATCTGTATGTCACAGCAGTGTGGTGTCGGCCTCGGGCTCCCCGTCGAAGTAGTCGAGCGGCTCCGCTCGTACGAACAGGCCCTTACCTAGCTGCACCTTCTTGCTCTCCGGGTAGACACAGATGTCTCCGGGCAAGAGGTCGCCCATCGTCACGTAATGCAGCCCATCAGGGCCGGCGTCGATCGCGTGGGGCACACCAGTGTTGGGCGGACGCAAGAAGAACGTGCCTGGCGTTAGCGGGAACTGGTCGTCACCGATCGTGACGGTGCCGCTGCCGGAGACGATGTAGAAGCACTCCTCGCGCGCGGTGTGCCAGTGGAGCGGGCAGTTGCGCTTGCCGGGTGGTGTGTTGTCGACCGACAGCACGAGCCGTTCGGCGCCTGCCTCAGCGCCCGGGTTGCGGTAGTCGTGCGCGAACCGTCCGCGCTCGCCGGTGATGCGCTCGCAGTCGTCGGTCGCGACGATCGACCCCGGTCGCTCAGCGGTCGGTTCGGCGAGCGGCAGCGGGCCGAGCGCCGCATCGGCCGTGAAGGGCGGCGGGGCGTCCGCTGGACTCCAGCGTGGGCCGAGCCAGAACATCTTCGTCCGCGGCATGTATGTGATGTCGGTGCGTGAGCCCTCGGCCAGCACGAGCACGCTCAGTCCCTCGTCGCCTGCGATGAGCGTGTGAGCGTCGCCGCTGCAGCTGTGCACCAGCACGTCGCCTTCGGCGATCTCATAGCAGCGCACGTCGTTGCTGCCGCCGCTCTGCCAGCTGATCCCCGACCCCTTGAGTACGAGGAAGATCTCCTCCTCGTCGGCATGCGAGTGCGGGGGAGTGCTGCGAGCGCCGGGGTCGATGTCGATGATCGCTACTCCAAGCCGGACCGCTCCAGCAGCGACACCCAAGCGCCGCCGGTCGGCGCGGATCTCTCCCGCCTCCCAGCGCGTGGCTTTGACCGAATCGACGTGCAGCGGCGCGGACATGGCCTGACGCTATCGCGATAGTTTGGCCGCCGATGCCTTTCGGACCTCCGCTTTCTGACACCGCCGTACGCCTCGTGCTGCTCGGCTCCGGCGAGCTGGGGCGTGAGGTCGCGATCGAAGCGATTCGGCTCGGCTGTGAGGTCGTGGCGGTCGACCGCTATGACGATGCGCCCGCGATGCAGGTCGCGCATCGCCGTCATGTGATCACGATGACCGACGCTGACGCACTCCGGGTCGTGCTCGAGGAGGAGCGCGCGCGACCGAGCTACCGGATGCTCGTGGTGCCCGAGCTCGAAGCGATCGCAACTGACGTGCTCGTCGAGCTTGAGGAATCGACCGGCCTCGAGGTCGTGCCAACCGCCCGTGCGGCTCGGCTCACGATGGACCGTGAGGGAATTCGCAGGCTCGCCGCCGAAGAGCTGGGGCTGCCAACTTCGCCGTACCGCTTCTGTGACACGCTCGAAGAGGCCCAAGCGGCAGTCGAGCAGCTAGGTGCTCCGTGCGTGATGAAGCCGGTGATGTCCTCGTCGGGCAAGGGGCAGTCGGTCGTCGCGTCTGTAGACGACGTCGAGCGAGCCTGGGATTACGCGGCCTCGGCGGGGCGTACTGGGGCGGGGCGCGTGATCGTCGAGGGCTTCGTCGACTTCGCGTACGAGATCACGCTGCTGACCGTCCGCGGGGCTGGCGGTACAACGATGTTCTGCCGGCCGATCGGTCACACCCAGGAGGACGGTGACTACCGCGAAAGCTGGCAGCCGCACCCAATGGACGACGCTGTGCTCACCGAAGCCAAGCGCGTCGCGCAGACCGTCACCGCGGGACTGGGCGGGCAGGGGATCTTCGGCGTTGAGCTCTTCGTGACGGCATCGGGAGAGGTGCTGTTCAGCGAGGTGTCACCGCGACCGCACGACACCGGTATGGTCACAATGGCATCCCAGCAACTCTCCGAGTTCGCCCTTCATGTGCGAGCAATCCTCGGGTTCGCGATCCCCTCGGATGACGATGGCTTTGTGCCGCTCATAGCTCCCGGCGCCAGTGCTGTGGTGCTTGCCGACGCAGAGCTGGCAGCGCCGCAGATCGGATCCGTCGCTGCAGCGCTTGAGGTCGGTCCCACGATCCAAATTCGCAACTTCGGCAAGCCCGACGCGCGCCCCGGCCGCCGGATGGGCGTGGCGCTTGCAACGGGAGACGATGTCGAGACCGCGCGCGGATTGGCCCGCCAGGCGGCCTCGACGGTCAGCGTCTCCTAGCTGTTGGCAGACGCCGCCAGCTGCTCTGGCATCGGCGTGTGGCCGAGGTACTCGCGCCGGAACCTTCCCGTGCCATGTGCGATGGCCCGTAGGTGGGGTGCGTACTGCAGCAGCTCGAGTGCTGGCACCTCCGCCACTACCGTCGCTTCTCCGACTGAGCCCGGCTCGGTGCCGCGCACACGCCCGCGGCGGGAGGCCAGGTCGCTCAGTATCGCGCCGACGTGCTCGTCTTCGCAGCTGACCGTGACCGTGTCGATCGGCTCGAGCACCTGAATGCCTGCGGCCGCCGCCGCACTCTGCACGGCGATCGCGCCCGCTGTTTGGAACGCGGCGTCAGAGGAGTCGACGCTGTGGGTCTTGCCGCCCACAAGCGTCACTCGTACGTCGACCATCGGGTGGCCCTGCACGCCGTCGGCGAGCTGCTGGCGCACGCCCTTCTCCACCGAGCTGATGAACTGCTTGGGCACGGCTCCGCCGACCACTTTGTCGGTGAACTCGAATCCGCTTCCGGCCGGCAGTGGCTCGATCTCGATCTCGCAGACGGCGTATTGACCGTGCCCGCCCGACTGTTTGACGTGGCGACCGACCGCCTTACCTCTGCCGCGCACGGTGCACCTGAGCGCAACGGCCACCTCCTCGGTCGCGATCGCAGCCCCCGCCCGGGCGGCGAGCCGCTCCAGCGTCACGTCGCGGTGCCGGTCGCCCATCGCCCAGAGCACCATCTGGTGGGTCGCAGGATCAATCACGAGCCGAATGGTCGGGTCCTCGGCCTGCACACGCCCAAGGCCGTCGACCAGCTTGGCTTCATCCTTGCCGGCCACCGCAGCGATCGCGGTTGGCAGCAGCGGCTCGGGCATCGCCCACGGCTGCATCAGAGCCGGCGCGCCCGGATCGGAGAGCGTGTCTCCCGTTTCCGCATGGCTGAGCCGCGCCACCGCGACGATCTGTCCTGCGGTCGCTTCGCCGACCGGCGTTAGCTGCTCGCCGAACACGGTCGAAATGGCGCCTGCCTTCTCGTCGACGTCGTGGTCCTCATGCCATGCGGCATCGTCGGAACGGCCGCTGAACCGAGCGAAGTGGCCGCTCACGTGAATGGGTGTGTCGGGTCGAAGCGTGCCCGCGAAGATCCTGACGAGCGACAGCCGGCCGACATAGGAATCGGTCGTCGTCTTGATGACCTCCGCGACCAGCGGTTCGTCGGCCGTTCCATCGATCGGTGCACGCGGCTCACCGTCGGGCGTCGTGACAGGCGGGAGCGAGTGCTCTCGCGGCGTCGGAAACCCGCGGCAGATCACCTCCAGCAGCGGGTCGATCCCGGCACCGTCGGTCGGAGTCACCGGCAGCACGGGGTGGAAGTGAGCCTTTGCGACTGCCTGCTCGAGGTCGCCTATGAGCGCGTCGAATTCGACTGGGTCGCCGCCGAGATAGCGCTCGAGCAGCGCGTCGTCCTCTGACTCGGTGATGACGCCTTCGATCAGGTCACCACGCTGGGAATCGATGGCGTCGAGCTCCATGTCGCTGGGGGAGCCCGCGCCGTCGCCGACCCGAGCGCGGCGCACGATGTCGAGTAGTCCGTGTTCGCCGGGTTGAAAGAGCGGGTGCACTCCGTCGCCAAAGGCGTCCCGGCACGCCTGCAACGTCTCGTCCCACTCGCCCTGCGGCTGGTCGGTGTGCGTTACCGCGATGGCACGCGGCATACCCACGGCCTCGCACTCGCGCCACAACACGCGAGCGCTGCCGTGCACGCCGTCGACCGCCGACACGACGAACACGGCCGCGTCTGCGCCGCGCAGCCCAGCCCTCAGCTCACCAGCGAAGTCAGCGTGTCCGGGAGTGTCGATCAGGGTCACGGTGATCGGGCCGCCGCCGGTGAGCTGGTGGTCGGTGACTTCGGTGGTAGCTACCGAGAGCGCCACGCTGTGCCCGAGGCGCTGCTCGATCGGATCGTGATCGAGCACGGTGTTTCCATCCTCGACAGTCCCGATCCGATTGGTGGCGCCGATGCGGTGCAGCAAGCGCTCGGCCAGTGTTGTCTTGCCGGATCCGCTGTGTCCGACTAGCGCGACATTCCTGATCTCGGTCATACGGCGATCATCGCCGCATCCGGATCGTTCGTGGGAGAACTTTTGTCGCTCGAGTCGCGGCTACGAGGACGCGGTGACGCGGAGCACTTCTTCGGGTGAGGTGAGGCCCAGGCGAATCTTGTCCAGTCCGTCTTCGCGCAGACGCAGCATGCCTTCTTGGATCGCGATGACAGCGATCTCGTCCGCGGAGGCGCGCGCCAGCACCATCTCGCGCACCGTCTCGCTCATCGAGAAGACCTCGAAGATCCCGACACGGCCGCGGTAGCCGCTGTTGTTGCAACGGTCACAGCCGACGGGCTTACAGACCGGGGTGTCTTCGTCGACCTTGAACCCGTTGTCGATCATCTGCTGTGCGGGCACCAGGGTGGCCGTCTTGCAGTCCTCGCAGAGCTTTCGTGCCAGACGCTGAGCAACCACGGTGTCGATCGCCGACGCGAGCAGGAACGGCTCGATGCCCATGTCGAGCAGTCGCGACACCGCGTTTGGTGCGTCACGGGTGTGCAGTGTCGAAAGCACGAGGTGGCCGGTGAGCGCTGCCTCGATCGCGATGTGCGCGGTTTCGCCGTCGCGAATCTCGCCGACCATGATCACGTCAGGGTCGGCGCGCATGATCGACTTGAGGCCGGTGGCGAAGGTCATCTTGCCGCCCTTGGACTGGATGGCCATCTGCTTGACGCCCTCCATCCGGAACTCGACCGGGTCCTCGACCGTGATGATCGTGCGGGTGCCGTTGTTGACGTGCGCGAGGCACGAGTACAGCGTGGTCGACTTGCCCGAGCCGGTCGGGCCGGTTACGAGCAGGCCGCCGTAGGGACGAGCCATCGTCTCGGCGAGCTTGAGGCGGTCGCGCTCAAGCATGCCGATCTGCTCGAGGCCGACGGGGGAGTTCGAGGTGTCCAGGACTCGAGCGACGACGGCCTCGCCGTACACGGTCGGGAGCGTGACGATGCGCAGATCGATGTCGTGGCCGTCGATCAGCAGCGACACGCGGCCGTCCTGAGGTGCGCGCCGCTCGGCGATGTCGAGCGACGCCATGACCTTCATGCGGGACACGAGGCCGGCCATTAGGCGCTTCGGCGCAGTGACCGCCTGGTCCAGCATGCCGTCGATCCGGAACACGACCTTCATCTCGTCCGGGTACGGGTCGAAGTGGATGTCCGATGCGCCACGGCGGATCGCGCGCGAAAGGATCTCGTTGATGAGCTTGATGACCGGCGCGTCGGCGTTCGCCCCGAGGTCGGTGACCTCCGAGTCCGGCACTGAGGAAAAGTCGAGGTCGTCTGACTCCTCGTCGATCTCGCTGGAGATCGTCTGCAGGCTCACGCCGATCTTCTGGCCGAGGCGCTGGATGTCGTCGTACGCCGCGATCACCGGGCGCACGCTCATCCCTGTGATGACGGTGGCGTCATCCAGAGCGAGCATGTTGGACGCGTCGGCCATCGCAAGCAGCAGGTTGCCGTTGGCGTCCTTGCCGATCGGAACGGCGTCGTAGCGGCGTACGAACGCGGTGTCGACCATGCGGGCCAACTCCATGTCCACATCGAACTGGGTGAGGTCGGCGCGATCGATGCCGAACCGCTCGGCCAACACTCGAGCCAGCTGCTGCGGAGTGAGGACACCCTCTTCGATCAGGACGCGTCCGGTGAGTCGACCGGATGACCGCGCGAGCGCGACCGCGTCTTCGACTGTGTCGCGAGGAGCAAACCCAAGCTCGACGCAGAGCTCACCAATCAGCTTTGTGGAGCGCCCACGGGTCTTGGGCGGGATCAGGCCTACCAGTTCCTGCCCCGATCCAGGGGCGGATGACCCCTGATCGGAGGCATGCGGAGCCTCCGTGGGTACGGAAACGCCAGGCCCGGCGGGGTCCGGGGGCGGGGTGGGGTGCACCGTTGACACTATGCTTGATGGTCGGCGTCCATGTCCAGCGCACAACGCGC
>CAZLKZ010000011.1:7707-27176 GCA_964560235.1 uncultured Conexibacter sp.
CGCTATCATGCAGTCTCTTGTGCCGCGCGCCCTGACGTGCGGCTCCTTTTTGCCGTGAAGACCTACGTCGCATCATCCGAAAATCGTGAGCGCAACTGGCTCGTAGTGGACGCAACCGGGCAGACGCTCGGCCGTCTCGCGACCCAGATCGCCGAAACGCTGCGTGGCAAGCGCAAGCCTGAGTACACGCCGCATGTGGACACCGGCGACTTCGTCGTCGTTGTCAATGCCGAGAAGATCTCGGTCACGGGCAACAAGCGTGCAGATAAGCGCTACTACCGTCACTCTGGCTACCCGGGCGGCATCCGCTCGCGCACCCTTGAGGAGATGCTTGAGCGTCGCCCCGAGGAGGTCATCCGCCTCGCGGTCAAGGGCATGATGCCCCGCAACCGGCTCTCCCGTAAGCAGCTCACCAAGCTGAAGGTCTACGCCGGCCCCGATCATCCGCATGAGGCCCAGGCGCCTCAGCCAATGGAGCTTTCCTCTTAAAGCATGTCCGACGAGACCCCTGAGACCCCCGAAGAGACTCCCGTAGAGCAGCCCGAAGCTGCCCAGGAAGTCGCATCCGAGGAGACCGCCGCGCCGGCCGAGGAATCGGCCGAGGCCCCGGTCGCAGAAGCCGAAGCAGCCGAAGAGCCGGTAGCTGTCGCCGACGAGGCTGACGAAGCCGTTGAGGCTGAGGCTGAGGAAGAGGAAGAGGCTCCCGCGCCGCGCGAGAAGCCTGCCATTCCCGGCATGGACCTTGAGGTCGACCTCGTGCTTGAAGACGAGGGTGTCGAGGACCCGTGGGCCGAGCACGACGCCGCTGAGGCTGACGAGGACTCCGGCGACGAGGAGGATGACGACGCCCTCGCAGAGCCGATCACGGCCCAGATCCAGCTGAGCGCCGACGCTCGGTACAGCGCGACCGGCAAGCGCAAGCGCGCCATTGCCCGCGTTACTCTGAAGCCTGGCACGGGTCAGTACACGATCAACGGGCGTGAGCTCGCCGAGTTCTTCCCGCGTGACACGCTGCAGCGCAACATCCGTCAGCCCCTCGAAGCCGTCGGTTTTGAGGACAAGATGGACGTCGTCGCTCGTATGAACGGCGGCGGAGTATCCGCACAGGCCGGCGCGCTGCGCCACGGCATCTCGCGTGCGCTGCTCGAGGCCGATCCGAACCTGCGTTCCGAGCTCAAGAAGCGCGGATTCCTGACGCGTGACGCACGCGCCAAGGAGCGCAAGAAGGCTGGCCTCAAGAAGGCCCGTAAGCGCCCGCAGTTCAGCAAGCGCTAGGCGACTCAGAGATGGGCCGTCGTCTTTTCGGGACGGACGGAGTGCGCGGCCCTGTCGGGTCCGTGCTTACTGACGCGCTCGCGCGCTCGCTCGGCAACGCTGCGGTCGCCGAGCTCGGCAATCCAGGCGTGCGCCTGCTGGTGATCCGTGACACGCGCGAGTCGGGCCCGAGCCTGTCGGCCGCGCTGGCAGCCGGAGCCGCCGAAGCCGGAGCCAATGTCGACGACGGCGGAGTGCTGCCGACACCCACTGCCCCCTTGCTGATCAGGGCCGGCGACTACGACATCGCCGCGGTCGTTTCTGCCTCACACAACCCGTACCAAGACAACGGCATCAAGCTGTTCGGTGCCGGCGGCTTCAAGCTAACCGACGAGCAGGAAGCGGCGATTGAGGAGAGGGTGCTCTCGGAGGGCCCTGAGTACGAGGCCCCGGAGCCCGGAGTCGTGCGCGAGCTTGGCGGGCTGGGCGACCGTTACGGAGAAGCGCTCCGCAGCCGCTTCGCAGCCCTCGACCTGGGCGGCAGGCGGCTCGGGATCGACTGCGCACACGGCGCAACGTTTGAGGTCGCGCCCGCCATCTTCCAAGCTCTCGGCGCCGAGATCGACGTGATCGGCGCTGCGCCTGACGGCCGCAACATCAACGCAGGCTGCGGCTCTACCGACACCGCTGCGCTTTCGGCGCTGGTGCAGCAGCGCGGGCTGGACGGCGGCTTCGCGTTCGACGGAGACGGCGACCGGCTGATCGCCATCGGACCCGACGGGGCAGCGATCGACGGCGACGAGCTGATCGGGCAGATGGCCGCCGCTCTACATGCCGAAGGCGCTCTGACCGGTGACGGCGTGGCTGTGACCGTCATGTCGAACCTCGGACTGCGTAACGCGATGGAAGAACGCGGCATTGCGGTCGCTACGACCGCGGTCGGCGATCGCAACGTGCTCGCCGAACTGCGCGAGCGCGGCTGGCGACTCGGCGGTGAGCAGTCCGGCCACATCATCGACATGGACTTTGTGCCCTCCGGTGATGGTGTGGCGAGCGCGCTGCTGCTGCTTGAGTCTCTCGGCGCAACGAGACTTGGCGAGACAACCGTGGTGCACCCTCTGCCTCAGGTCCTCGTGAACGTGCCCGTGCGCGATCGCGACGCGGCCATGGCGGATCCGGCGATCCTCGAGGCGGTCCGCGCTCATACCGAAGCGCTCGCCGGTGCAGGACGAGTCCTGGTGCGGGCCTCGGGCACTGAGCAGTTGGTCCGAGTGATGGTCGAGGCACCTGGCGCCGATCAGGCAAACGGTGTCTGTGATGCGCTCGTTGCGCTTGTGGCCAGCACGCACGGACCCTGAGGCCCGGTCCTCTACGCTTGGCCCGATGCCGACTTCGATCGGGATGGACCTGTTGGATGTCGCACGCCTTGAGCGTGCACTTGCTCGCCGCCCGCAGATCGCCCATCGGCTCTTTACCGACAGAGAACTCGCGGAGTGCCAGCAGCGCGCGCGCCCGGTGATGCACCTCGCCGCGCGCTTCTGTGCCAAAGAAGCGGTCGTCAAAGCGCTCAGGCTCGACTACTGCCCCTGGCGTGAGATCGAAGTACTCAGCCAGCAGAACGGCGCACCAACGGTTCACGTGAGCCCTGAGATCTCCACGCGCGAGGTCGCGATCTCCCTGACCCACGAGCGCACGATCGCCGGAGCGGTAGCGATTGTCTGTTAATCACAACGTCCTCTACAGCGGCGCCGCGATGGCTGAACTCGATCGATGGGCGATCGAGGAGCAGGGAGTAGGTGGGCTCGTCCTGATGGAAGCTGCCGGTACGGCGCTCGCCAGGGAGGTCTCGCGGGTTCAGCCGCAGGGCCGCATCGCGGTGGTGTGCGGTGCGGGAAACAACGGCGGGGACGGCTACGTCGCTGCCCGTCTGCTGCGCGACGAGGGCCGGGATGTAGTGGTCCTGACGACCTGCGAGACCGGACGCCTTGCCGGTGACGCGAAAGTGAACGCCGAGCGCCTGCCGGGTGAAGCAGCACGGCAGTTTGAGCCGGCTGAACTTCACGGGGCAGAGCTGATCGTGGACGCGCTACTCGGCACTGGGGCGAGCGGCCCTGCGCGCGGCGCGGTCGCGGACGCGATCCATGCGATCAACGAGGCCGGCGTACCGGTGGTGAGCGCAGACATTCCCAGCGGGGTTGATGCAGCCACGGGTGCCGCGGAAGGACCGGCGGTCAGCGCCGTATGCACAGTCACGTTTGCCGCTCACAAGGTCGGCCTGTTCGTCTTCCCGGGCAAGAGCCTCGCCGGGCGCGTCGTACTAGCTGAGCTTCCCTACCCGCCGCGATGGCCTGTGGAGCCGTCGGCGAGTCTACTCTCGCTAGAGGATCTGCTCGACGGCTTTCCACGGCGCGCGAGTCAGAGCAACAAGTTCACAAGCGGGCACGTGGTCGTAGCCGGCGGATCACGTGGCCTCTCGGGGGCCGTCTGCCTCAGCGCGGCAGCAGCAGCGCGCGCCGGGGCAGGCTACGTGACGGCCTGTGTCCCGGAGCGCCTGGTCGATGTAGTGGAGTCCCAGCTCCCTGAGGTAATGAGCGCCGTCCTTCCCGGCCCCGGAGACCGCCATGCCCCGGAGTCGGTGCCCGTGATCGCCGAGCTTCTGCGCCGGCATGACGGTGCACTCGTGGTCGGGCCCGGAGTTGGCACAGACACCGGAGCGTTGGCGTTCGTGACCGAGCTGGTGGCTACATCGACCGCACCGACCGTGCTCGATGCCGACGGCATCGGTGCCTATGCGGCAAACCCTGAAGCGCTGAGCGCCGTCGAGGCGCCTCTGATCATCACGCCGCACGCCGGTGAGCTGGCTCGATTGCTCGGGACCGACACTGCAGCGGTGCAGAACCGGCGCATCGAGCATGCCGAGCGCGCAGCACACCTCACCGGAGCGACAGTTGTCCTCAAGGGGGACGACACGATCGTCGCCACCGACGGCCACGCGCCTGCGGTCTCTCCCGGCGGCGCACCGGGGCTTGCGACTGCCGGCACGGGAGATGTGCTCGCAGGGATCTGCGGAGCGCTCCTTTCCAGGGGCATGTCCGCACCCGACGCTGCCAAGCTGGCTGTCGCGATCCACCTCACAGCAGGCCGCCGTGCCGCGCTCGTCGCAGGATCAGCTGACGGCGTCATCGCGAGCGACGTGATCGCGGCGATCCCGTGGGCTCTCGCCGATAAGGCGGCAACAGATGCGTAGCGCAATCACCGTAGACACTGGCGCGGTGCGATCCAACGCCGCGAGATTGGCCGCGGCGGCACCAGGGTCGGCGCTCATGGTCGTTGTCAAAGCCAACGGATACGGGCACGGCGCAGTTGAGTGCGCGCTCGCCGCAATCGATGGCGGCGCGACCGAGCTGGCTGTGGCATCGACTGACGAAGGGGTCAGCCTGCGAGCGGCGCTCGCGGGTGGGCCGCACGCGGACGTGCCGATCCTCGTGCTCGGCTCACTGACCGCGGACGAGATTGGTCCCGCTGTCGATGCTGGGCTGCAGCTAGGCGCCTGGACGACGGAGTTCGTCGAGGCAATCGATGCCGCGGCCTCCGAGCGCGGCGCCACGGTCGCAGTGCACGTCAAGCTCGATACAGGCCTGGGGCGCCTCGGCACGCGCGACACAGTCGTGGCGGACCGGGTCGCCGATGCGGCGGCACAGAGCTCGTCTCTCGATCTGCGGGCTGGTTGGACGCACTTCGCGACCGCTGATGAGCCAGCTGACGAATTTTTCGGAGAGCAGCTGGAGCTCTTCCGTGCGTGGGGTACCACGCTGCGCGCGCGCCACGCGAGTGTGTTGCTGCACGCGGCCAACAGCGCCGCGGTGCTGCGCGAGCCCGATTCGCACTTCGACATCGTGCGCTGCGGGGTCGCGCTCTACGGCCTGGACCCGTTCGGGCGCGATCCACAAGCGCACGATCTGCGAGCAGCTATGTCCTTGACCGCGGCGGTTGGGGCGGTCAAGAACTGCGCTGCCGGTCAGAGCACCGGATACGGTCGCCGGTTCATTGCTGAGCGCGACACCACGATCGTGACGATCCCGGTCGGGTACGGAGACGGCTACCGGCGGGCGCTGGGCAACCGCGCGGACGTGCTGATCGACGGGGTGCGGATGCCGGTGCGCGGCACGGTCTCGATGGACAACATCACCGTCGAGGTGCCAGCCGGAGTGCGGCCGCCTGTACCAGGTGACGAGGTGGTGCTCATGGGCGTCCGTGGAGACGAGCGCGTGAGCGCAGAGGAACTGGCCCAGCACGCCGACACCATCAACTACGAGATCACATGCGGCTTCAGCACCCGGCCGCGGCGGTTCTGGACTGGCGCTTGACGCTCGATCCCGACATACGCGCAATTACGGCCGAGGAGCTGGCCGGCGAGGAGGCGTGGTTCGTCGGCGGCACGATTCGCGACGAGCTGCTCGGTAGGCCGACCGGGGACGTCGACGTTGTGCTCACAGGTGATGCCAGGCGCGCAGCCCGGGCCGTTGCCAAGCGCCTCGGAGCGCCGATGTTCCCTCTCTCGGAGGAGTTCGGGACGTGGCGCGTGACCGGCGACGGTTGGAACGTCGACATCTCGCCCCTGCACGGGGCATCGATCGGCGACGACCTGGCAATCCGCGATCTAGCTCTCAACGCGATCGCCCAGCCCGTCGCGGGTGGTGCGCTGATCGATCCGCACGGCGGTGCCGCAGACATCGAGCGCCGTGTGCTGCGGATGATCTCAGCCGACGCATTCGATTCCGACCCACTGCGCACCCTGCGTGTCGTGAGGCTCTCAGCCGAGCTGGACTTCACGGTCGACGAGCAGACCGCAGCTGTGTGCGGGACCTACGCAGCCGACCTTCACCGGGTTGCGGCAGAGCGCGTGTTCGCTGAGCTCAGCCGCATCGTTGCCTCGCCGCGCGCTCGTCACGGGATCGAGCAGCTCGACGAGTTCGGCCTGCTCGGCGCGGTGTTGCCCGAGATGGCTGCGCTGAAGGGGCTCGAGCAGAATCGATACCACCACCTCGATGCGTTCCAGCACACGCTGCTCGTGCTCGACCACGCAATCGAGTTGGGTGACGGAGTTGCCGCGGTCGTGCCGGACTTGGAGACAGCTGACGCACAAGCGATCGACTCGTGGCTCCAAATGACTTTGGCCGACGGTGTCGACCGTTCGCACGCGCTGCGGTGGGGCGCGCTGCTGCACGACGTGGCGAAGCCGCTCACGCAGGCGCGATCCGACGACGGAACGGTGCTCGGATTTCCCGACCACGCAGCGCGCGGTGCTGAGCTCGCGCACGACATCATGCGGAGGCTCCGCAGCAGCGAGCGGCTCGCCGAGCACGTCGGCGGGCTCGCACGTATGCATCTGGGCCTCGGCTTTCTCGTGCATGCCGACCCCTTGGATGACCGGGCTATCTATCGCTACCTGAAGGCCTGCCACCCCCTGCACATCGACGTAAGCCTGCTGTCGATCGCCGACCGGCTCGCAACAGGCGGCCACAAGGCTGAGGTATCGATCGAGCGCCACATGGCGGTTGCCATGCGCGTGCTCCCGCGAGCTCTCGAGTGGAGCGACTACGCAAAGCAGCAGGCGCTAGTGCGGGGCGACGAGCTCGCCCGTGCACTCGGTATCGAGAAGGGCCCGCGCCTAGGCGAGCTGCTCGCCGCCATCGATGAGGCGCGATATGCGGGCGAGGTTTCTGACGCGGCCGCAGCGATCGACCTGGCCCGCACGCTTTAGGCTGCAGGCAATGAGCGATCCCGACTGTTTGTTCTGCAAGATCGTGGCCGGAGACGTGCCAGCCACGATCGTGGCCGAAGACGAGCGCACCGTCGCGTTCATGGACATCAACCCGGCCAACCCGGGACACATGCTCGTGATCCCGCGCAGCCACGCCAAGGACCTCCTGGAGATCGATCCTGAAGACCTCGCCGCAGTGGCAAGGCAAGGCAAAGTCCTCGCGCAGCGAGCTGTTGACGTGCTCGGCGCCGACGGCGTGAACCTGCTGAACTCCTGCGGCGCTGACGCATGGCAGACGGTGTTTCACCTGCATCTGCACGTAATCCCCCGCTACAAGGGAGACCCATTGCGGCTTCCGTGGGATCCAAAGCCCGGTGACATGGCCGACATCGCGTCGATCGGCGAGAGGCTGGCCGTCTGATGAGCGCTCCGATCAAGCTTGAGCGACAGGGTGGGCTGGCGATCCTCACGTTCGACTCGCCGCCGCTCAACCTCTTCGATCAGCCGATGATGGATGCGCTTGCCGCCGCGATCGGCGAGCTTGAGGCCGAGCTGCCGCGCGCGGTGCTTCTGAAGGCCAACGGCAGGGCGGTCAGCGGTGGCGTTGACGTGGGGGAGATCTTCGACGGACTATCGCAGCCGGACGGTGAGCAGCTTTGGCGCGATTGGCTCGTCGAGATCGGCCGACTAGAAGCACTGCCGGTGCCGACGGTGTTCGCCGCGCACGCTCTGTGCCTCACAGCTGCGTTCGAGGTTGCACTGGCCTGCGACATCCTGCTGGCTGCACGGTCGGCACGGTTCGGTTTGGTCGAGACAGTTGTCGGGCTCACCCCGTCGATGGGCGGTCCCCAGCGCCTCGCTTCCCGTGCAGGTCCGGCTCGTGCACGTGAGCTCATTATGACCGGTGAGCTGTTCGACGCCGACACCCTTGAGCGGTGGAACGTGGTTAACCGCGTGTACGACGACGAGTCGTTCGCTGACGAATCTTTGGCTTTTGCCACGAAACTCGCGGCTGGGCCTACGAAGGCTCACGGAGCGACGAAGGCCATCATCGCCGCGCAGGTGCAAGGCGGTGTGGCAGCAGCAGATGAAGCAACTCCAGCGATCAGCGCGGCACTATTCGAGACCGCGGATTTAAAGAACGCTGTGCGTTCATTTATTGAGGATGGACCCGGCAAAGCGACGTTCGAGGGCCGCTAACCGGCCGAGTTGTCGCAATGTGGCCCTAGGCTGTGCAGGTGATGTCTCTAGCAATTGCCCGCAAATCGGCTGTTCTTGCCGCGGCGCTCGCGCTCGGCGTGCCAGCGATGGCGCACGCCGCCATCGATTCAGTGCCCGCTGATACTGAGCTCGGCACACCGAGCTGTCCGGAGACCGACAAGGTCACCAACCCGTGCAACGTGATCACCCGCACCACCGGCTACCAGGCAAAGGTCGGCACAAAGCGCGGACTGATGGCGGTCAAGCGCAGCGGGCGGCTGGTCTCATGGACGATCAAGCTCGGCAGCCCGTCTGCGAAGGAGATCGCCTTCTTCAAGAAGACCTACGGCGGCGACGCGCAGGCATCGGTCGTGGTGCTGCGCCTGGGCAACAAGCTGCGCGCCAGGGTGGTCGCTGAATCACCGGCTGTGAAGCTGGAGAAGTACTTCGGCAAGACCGCTGAGTTTCCGCTCGAGACCTCGATCCCGGTCAAGAAGGGCTACGTGATCGGGCTAGCCGTACCCACCTGGGCGCCAGCACTGGCCCTCAACCTGGGCTCAGACACCTCATGGCGCGCGAGCCGAAAGCAGGGAGCCTGTGAGGACTATGTGGCCGCCACTCAAGGGCCGCTCAACAGCGTGCCGCAGTTCTACTGCCTCTACCGCAAGGTCCAGCTGACGTACTCGGCCCGGGTCATTCCGACGCCTTAGAACTGACAGCTCTCTACCGCAACTTCAACAACCACTCGTGTTCAATGGCGCAGATGTCCGCAATTCGTAAGGTCATGCTCGGGTCCGTCGTGGGCGCTCTGGTCGCGCCCGCAGGTGCTGCCGCACTGATGGAGTCCGTGCCCAAGGCTGAGTCCACGGCTAAGCCCAGCTGTCCCAACAACCCGTGCCTGGCGATCAGCCGCACTATCGGCTACCAGGCCAAAGTGGGGACGGACCGTGGCCTGATGACCGTGCCACGCAAGGGCCGGATCGTGTCCTGGACGATCACGCTGTCCAAGCCGGGCACCAAGCAGATCGAGTTCTTCGACAGCAAGCTCGGCGGACCGTCCGAAGCGTCAATTGCCGTGCTCCGCTTCGGTAAGAAGCTGCGTGCCCGAGTGGTTAGCGTCGCGCCTTCGGTGAAGCTCAAGCCTTACTTCGGGCGGACTGTTGAGTTCGCTCTCACTAAGTCGATTCCGGTCGAGAAGGGCAACGTCATCGCCCTGTCCGTCCCGACCTGGGCGCCCGCACTGTCGGTCAACCACGGATCGGACACCTCGTGGCGCGCCAGCCGCAAGCGCGGTTCATGCGACGACACCCAAACGCAAACCGCGTTCGGGATGAACGAGATCCCTCAGTTCTACTGCCTCTACCGCACCGCGCAGATCACCTACTCAGCCCGCGTAATCAGCACACCCTGAGCGGGGCGTCGGCTGCGCATCTGGCGAAGCCGCTCTCCTCGTCAGCTCGGTCACGACCAAGAGGTCGCTCCCTCGCGCCTCGTCGGCGACTTCACCACCTGCTTTGCCGACACCCCGCTCAGCAGGATGAACGAACGCAGTGAGTTCGTCCGACTGAATCACGGTCGGAGACCGTGATTCAGCAGGCGCCGGGGTTCTGGGCGCAGAAATCCGACACATCGGCACCGCCGGTGCCGTTGGCTCCGCCGGTGTTCGGCGTCGTCGTTGTGCCGCCCGATGCCCCGCCGGTGTTGTTACCGGTGTTCGGGGTAGTCGTAGCGCCACCGCTTGTACCGCCGCTGGTGCCGGTGGTGTCAGTTCCGCCAGTTCCGCCGCTTGTCGAGCCGGTGTCGGTGGTGTCAGTCGTGTCGGTCGTCGAGGTGGTGGTGGACGTCGTGGAGGTCGAGTTCGTCTGCTCCGGGATGCCGGACTGCTCGGGTGCGAGCAGGTCGGGCGTCTTCTTGGGTACGACGTCGGTAGCGGAGTCGTCTGACCCGCAACCGGCTGCCATCAGCGCGACGGCGGCGAGCACCGATACTGCGGCAGCTCGCGCCCTCATGCCTGCGCTGCTCCTGCGGCAGGAAGTGGCTCCATACGGCGTCCGCATGTCGGGCAGTCGTTGAGGTCGCGCTGGGCGAGCTGGTCGCACCAGTTGCAGAACCGCAGGTTCTCGACCGCGAAGGGAAGGCGAGAGGGCGAGGGAGCGAGCGGCACGAGCTTGGCCACTACCTCTAGCTCTTCACCGGTGTCGCGGTCGGTGTAGATCTTGCCGGGCTCTGCCTCGACGATGACCTCGCGACCGGTCCGGGGGTTACGAAGGCGATATTGCTGAGCGAAACTCACAGGGCCAGACTACCGGTCCATCGGGCGGCTTGGCAGCGTCGCTGCACCGCATCTGGCGCAATGGCCTTGTGACGCGTGGCACACTGTTGGTACATGGAACCCGAGGTCCGTTCAGCAACCGTCTCGTGGCACGCGCCTGCCACGCCCGAGGAGCAGCTACAGCTCGACGGTCTCAGCTACGTACGTGCGGTCCGTGAGGGCTCGTTGCCGGCAGACCCCCTGATGGAGGCGTTCGACCTGCGCGTCGTTGAAGTTCAGGAGGGCCGCGTTGTGATTGGCGGAGAGCCGGCCGAGCTGCATCTGAACCTCGGTGGCGTCGTGCACGGCGGTTATCTCTCGACGATGATGGACTGCGCGACGGGTTACGCGCTCCACACGATGTTGGCTGCGGGCAAGACCGCGCCCCATGTGGCTGCCAACTACAGCTTCTTGCGTGTCGGTCTCGAGGGCGTGGGCCTACGGTGCGAGGCCCGTGTGCAGCGCTCAGGCGATCGCATCGGCCATGTGCGGTGCGAGGTCACCGACATGGACGGGCGCGTGCTCGCCACAGGGGAGACGACACACGTACCGATCGACACTGCGAACGATCGTCGCATGCGCCCTGGCCCGTCGGCCTGATAACGTCGTTTGAGGCAATTGTCTCAATGTTTTCGGGAAGGGGAACATGGACGTTCGAGAGGGAATGAGCCCGCAAGTGCTCACGGTTGGACCGGGGCACACGTTGAGGGCACTGGCGACGCTGATGGCCGAGCGCGGTGTTGGCGCGGCGGTCGTGCATGACCCGGACGCGGCCGGCCCGGGGATCGTCACTGAGCGAGACGTCCTTAAGTCGATCGGCGCCGGGGAAGACCCCGACGTCGAAGTTGTCGCCAACCACCTGACGTCCCAGGCCGTCTACGCGGCCCCCGAGTGGTCGCTGGACCGTGCAGCGCTCTCGATGGTCGAGGGCGGCTTCCGGCACCTGATCGTCGTCGACGGCGGCGACGTAGTGGGCGTGCTGTCTGTGCGCGACATCATCCGCGCATGGACAGACGACGGCGCGCACTGCGAACTCGATCAAGACGGCAACCGGCCGTCCTGATCAGGACCTCAGGCTAAGCGGACTACGTGGCGGGGTCAGCCGCGTCTTCGACGGCTTCGTGCTCGACTGCTTCGCCGTGCCCTGCGTCGGCGTGATCGTCGTCGTGGTGATGATGAACCGGCAGGCCCACGTACTCGGCGCGAGCGTCGCGAATCCAGAGCGTGAGGGTCCAGACCACTATCACCAGTCCGGCACCCCAGAGGGGCCACGAGTGGGTCAGGCCGACCAGGAACACGGTGATGCCGAGCGTAAGCGCGTGCGGCTGCAGCGAGCCGGGCGGCAGGTGGATCTCTTCGCCAGCGGGCGGGACGTTCGGGTCGTTGGTGCTCATGCGATGTAGATGAATGCCGCCAGGACGGTCAGCGCGGTTACGAGAACGATGACAACTGCGTGCAGCAGTCCATCACGGATGTTCTTCTTGGCGAGGTTGCGATCCATTGCGAAGACAGTCTTTCAGAGTCGGTTCACAGCTTGACGTCCGCCACCATCGAGCAGAACAGCAGTGCCAGATAGAGCAGCGAGAACAGGTACAGGTGTAGTGCAGCGCGCCTTGAAGGATTGCGCAGCAGCTGGACGGCCATCACGATGAACGGGATGCCGAGCAGCAGAGAGCTTGCGAGGTAGATCCCGCCGAGCGTGCTCGCGCAGAACGGCAGCTGCGTGACTGCGTAGAGGAGCACGCTGTAGAGCAGGATCTGCCGGCGTGTCTCGTCCTCGCCGCGCACGACCGGGAGCATCGGCACGCCGACCTTCGCGTACTCATCCTTCATGAGCAGCGAGAGCGCCCAGAAGTGGGGCGGTGTCCAGAAGAACACGATCGCGAAGAGGTAAAGCGCCAGGCCGCTGAGGCTGCCCGTCGTAGCTGCCCATCCGACGAGCGGCGGTACGGCTCCTGCGGCGCCACCCCAGATGATGTTCTGCCACGTGCGGCGCTTGAGCCACATCGTGTACATGACCGTGTAGCCGAGGAAGCCCGAGAACGAAAGGGCTGCGGCGAGCGGGTTGGTAGTGAGCAGCAGCCAAACCACAGAGCTGACGCCCAGGGCGAGCCCGAACAGCAGCGCGGTCTCGGGTGCGATCCGACCTGCCGGGATCGGACGGGTGGCGGTGCGCTCCATCTGGGCGTCGATGTCGCGGTCGAACCAGTGGTTGACTGCGCCGGCGCCTCCGGCCGAGAGGTAGCCACCGATGCAGGTGGCGATGATCAGCCAGATCGACGGGCTGCCTGCGACGAGCATCGTCGTGATCGTCGTCAGCAGCAGCAGCGACTGCACCTTCGGCTTCGTGAGCGTCAGGAGATCGGCAGCGAGCTGCATCCGCGCGCTGCGCGGTGCCGATCCTGCGGCGATCGCTGTCTGCGGTGCGGGCACGGCTGCTCTAGTGGGTGCCGGAGCCGCCAGCCGGCTCGAGCTCGCTGAGCGGCACGCCGCTCTGCACGGCGACCTGGCGGCGGATGTCCTTCATCGGCTCAACCGATCGGATCCGGGGCAGCGAGTCGAAGTTGTTGACCGGGGGCGGCGAGGTTGTGAACCACTCGAGCGTGTTGGCCCGCCATGGGTCCGGCCCGGCCTTGGCTCCGTGCTTGACCGACCGCAGGACGTTGATCATCGACAACCCGATCCCTGTTGCGAGCGTGAAGGCGCCGATCGTGGAGAGCAGGTTGATCGTCGCCAGGTTCTCGATGTCCGGATACTCGTAGATGCGGCGCGGCATCCCCTGCAGTCCGGCAGCGTGCTGAACGAGGAAGGTCAGGTTGAACCCGATCAACATCAGCCAGAAGCTCCACTTGCCGAGCGTCTCGGACATCATCCGGCCGCTCATCTTCGGGAACCAGTAGTAGAGGCCGCTGAAGATGCCGAAGACGGCACCGCCCATCAGCGTGTAATGGAAATGTGCGACCACGTAGTAGGTGTCGTGCAGCTGCCAGTCGACCGGGAACATCGCGACGAAGATGCCGGTGATGCCGCCGAGCAGGAAGGTGCCGACGAACCCGACCGAGAACAGCAGCGCGGTCGTAAACTCGATCGCGCCGTCCCAGAGGGTGAATATCCAGTTGAAGATCTTCACCCCGGTCGGCACTGCGATCAGGAACGAGCCGACCATGAAGATGATCAGCGCCCACTCCGGTGTCGGCGAGGTGAACATGTGGTGCGCCCACACCAGCATCCCGAGGAACGCGATCACTGCGGTCGCCGTGGCGATCGCCTTGTAGCCGAAGATCGGCTTGCGTGAGAAGACGGGGAGGACCTCGGAGATGATCCCGAATCCCGGCAGCACCATGATGTAGACCTCGGGGTGGCCGAAGAACCAGAACAGGTGCTGCCAGAGCACCGGGGTTCCGCCCCCGGTCACGTCGTAGAAGTTGGTCCCGAAGTGGCGGTCGGTCAGCAGCAAGGTCGCGGCCGCTGCGATCACCGGCAGCGAGAGCACGAGCAGGATCGACATCGTCAGGATCGCCCACACGAACAGCGGCAGCCGCCCCCAGCCCATCCCCGCGGTGCGCATGTTTGCGATCGTGACGATGAAGTTCACCGACCCGACGAGCGAGGCGATGCCGGTCAGGTGGACGAGATAGATCCAGGCGTCGACGCCGCCCGAGGCCAGGTACTTGTCGTCGGCGAGCGGTGGGTAGCAGGTCCAGCCGCACTCGGGCGGGCTGAAGAAGATCGAGCCGTAGAAGACGAGGCCACCGGCGGCGAGCATCCAGAACGAGAGCGCGTTGAGCTTCGGGTAGGCCATGTCCCGTGCGCCGATCATCAGCGGCACGAAGTAGTTGCCGAAGCCTGCCATCACCGGCATCACGAACAGGAAGACCATCGTCATCCCGTGCATCGTGAAAAGTGAGTTGTACGTCTGCGGGGTGAGCAGATCGTTGGACGGGACGGCGAGCTGCAGGCGGATCAGCAGCGCCTCGACGCCACCCAGCACCATGAACCCGAAGGCCAGTACCAGGTACATGATCCCGATCTTCTTGTGATCGGTTGTGGTTACCCAGGACCACCAGCTGTTGTCAGGCTTCTCGACCTTGTGGGCCGTGACCTGCGGGATGGGGGTCAGCGTTGTGGGGGTTTCGACTGTTGCGGCCATGTCTTGAGTGGGTCCTTGGTGTCGGCGAGCTGAGATCAGTTTTCCGACTGGGTTACTTTGAGCTTCTTCGCAAGCTCGGGAATCGATGCGTCGCCTGCCTTGATGTCTGCGCGCTGCTGGCGTGCCCAGGTGTTGAACTCCTGGATCGAGACTGCGCGCACACGGGCGGTCATGTTGGCGTGGTTGCGCCCGCAGAGCTCGGCGCACTGTCCGAAGAACACGGTGCCGCCGGGCTTGTCGGCGAACTTCTCAGGGATGCGGAACCAGGTGTCGACCACGTATCCACGGGTCGCGTCGAGCTTGCCGCCGAGCTTCGGGATCCACCACGCGTGGTTGACGTCCAGGGAGCTGATCCACAGCCGCACCGTCACGCCGACCGGGACGACCATCTCCTCGAAGGCGTAGAGGGTGTCCTCGGGGCCAGGATTGCGCTGGGCGGTCTTGTCGGTGTTGTGCTTGTTGGTGCACTCGTCCTGCTGGTAGATGTACCGCCAGCCGAACTGGAAGCCGTCGACGCAGATGTTCATGCGACCGGTCTGGTCGAGCGGCAGCGCATCAGGCTCGACGCCCTTGGCGATCGACTCAGGTGGGTTCGTGATCTCGTCGAGCTTGCTGTACGTGTAGATGCCGAGGAACAGCACCATCAGTGCGGCTCCGACGGTCCAGCCCATCTCAAGCTTGTTGTTGCCTCGCACCTGGCGCGGCACGGCACCCTTGCTCGCGCGGAACTTGTACAGGGTGTAGAAGAGCAGCCCTTCGACGCCGACGAAGATGATTATCGCGATGACCATCACGAACCAGTAGAGGGAGTCGATGCTGTCCGCGTTCGGCGAACCGCCCGACTCGGGGCTCCAGAGGTCAGCGCTTGCCCCGGAGGCGAACGTCAGTACGCCGAGCAGCGATAGCGCGAGAGCGGCTGCCAGGCGGGCGGGGAAGCGGTTGGTCGAACGGGATCGGTGATGCGAGAGAGCCAAAGCGCCCTGGATTCTATTCATCAACGTCCCTGGAAGGCGGGCGGTGTCTTGGTGAGGAAGCCGGTCGCCCCTGCGATGAAGTCCTCTGTGTCCGCCATCTCGTTCTGAATCACCGCTTCGAGCTCGAGTTGCGCCTCAATGTTGCTGAGGCGCCACGCGTTCAGCTGGCGCTTGATCGCCGACTGAGCACGCGTTGCTCCGCCTGCCAGCCGCTGCAGCAGCTCGGAGACCTCGTTGTCGAAGTCGCCGTCGGCGATCGCGCGGTTGATGAGACCCCACTCCGCGGCCTGCTTGGCGGAAAGCTTCTCGCCGAGCAGCGCGAGCTCGCTCGCACGTGTGAATCCGATGCGCTCAGCGGCCATCGCGGCCGAGCCACCGTCGGGGGCAAGGCCGATGTTCACGAAGGCGAGCAGAAGGTACGCCGACTCGCGAGCAACCACGAGGTCTGCAGCGAGAGCAAGGGAGAGGCCGATACCCACGGCCGGGCCGTTGATTGCAGCGAGGACCGGCTTCTCGAGGTCGCGGACCGCCGTGATGATCGGGTTGTAACGGTCGCGGAGCACTGCGCTGAGGTCGGGGCGGCCGTTGTCACGAAGCTCTGCAGTTGTGGCATCGCGGAGGTCAGCTCCGGACGAGAAAGCGCGGCCGTTGCCGGTGAGGCACACGGCGCGCACCGTGTCGTCGTTGGCAGCAGCCTGGATGGCGGCGAGCAGCTCCTCGCCGAGCTGGGCGTTCCACGCGTTCAGCGAGTCGGGCCTGTCCAAGGCGATCGTCAGGGCGGCTCCGTCGCGACGGATCTCGACAGTCGATGTCTCGCTCATGGCGCGCATCCTATGCACGCGTACGCTGTGATCCATGTCTCGTCGGCCACTGATCGGCATCCCCACCTATGTGGAGCGGGCACACTGGGGCGTGTGGGACACCGCCGCCCACCTGCTGCCTGCCGACTACGCCTCTGCAGTCCAGCGCGGCGGCGGCGTTGCGCTGTTGATCGCACCCGACGCGGAGCTAGCTGACGACCCCACAGAGCTGCTCGACGTGCTCGACGGGCTGATCCTCGCCGGTGGGGTCGACGTCGACCCAGCCCGTTACGGCGCAGAACCCGATCCCGCGACGGACGCACCCTGCGTCGAGCGCGACGCATTCGAGCTCGCCATCGCCCGGGCTGCCATCGATCGCGGCCTGCCGCTGCTCGGCGTGTGCCGCGGGATGCAGGTGCTCAACGTTGCCCTCGGTGGGAGCCTCGTACAGGACCTTCCAAGTAGTCACGGGCACGACCACCACAGGCGAGTACTCGGCGGATTCGAGGGTGCGGACCACCAAGTCGAGATCTCGCCCGGGTCAATCGTTGCCGAGCTTGCGGGCGAGACCGAGCACCGCACGTTCAGCCACCACCATCAAGGGATCGACCGGCTGGGTGATGGGCTCCGGGTGACAGCTACCTCGAGCTTCGATCCTGTGCCCGAGGCCGTCGAGCTTCCGGGCGACGGCCTCGTGGTCGGCGTGCAGTGGCACCCGGAGGTCGATCCGGAGAGCGATCTCATCGCCCACTTTGTGGCAGCCGCAGCCGCTAGGCGCGGCTGAACGACACCGCCTCGCTCATGCCTCGGCGGGCCCGGCACACGAGTGCCTTGCTTGCGCCGCCGCTGATCCCGAGCGCCCGACCGATCGTGGAGTGGCTGCGCTGCTCGAGTTCGTGCATCACGAGCGCCTGTCGCTGGCGCTCAGGCAGCGTCTCTAGGCCGGCGACGACCTGAGCGAGCTTGTCACGGTTGACGATCTGCGAGACAGGTCCTGGTCCGTGGTCGGCGAGGGCGAACGCGACCGGCTCGAGGTCTGTGGTGCGCTGGGGGCGGCGAAGCACGTCCAAGCAACGGTTCTTGACGATCGTGTGTAGCCACGGTCGCAGAGCGATCTCGGAGTCTGGGTTGCGGCGCAGAGCGCCAACGGCGTTCATGAGTGCGTCCTGCACTACCTCTTCGGCGTCGTGGTGGCGCCCGCCGAGCGTGTTGCGGGCAAAGGCGAGGAGGGGAGCCTCGTAGCGATCGACCATTGCGGCGACGGCGTTGTCGGAGCCCTGCCGAATCGCCTCAACGATCTGCTCGTCGGTAGCGCGTCCGGCACGGGGAAGGCGGGCGGTGGTGGTGTTCATGCACTAAATATTCGAGCTCGCGAGGTGGCATTTGGGGCCCCTGTGGTGTCGACGTCCGCCACCGGGGTGTCGCACTTCCACACCCAGGGCTATGCTCGCCCGCATGGCGTCAGAGGGCTCACCGCTGGCAGGTCACAGCGCGACACCCGTGGAGTTGCAAGAGCGGCTTGCGGCGCAGCGTGCCGGCAATCCGTTCCTCCTCTGGCGCGATGGTTCTGGCGCACAGCGAATCCTGAGCCTTGAAGGTGAGCGGGTCAGCGTGGGACGAGGCGAGGCCAACGCACTTGCCCTTCTCGACGACCCGGAGGTGAGCCGGCTGCATGCGGAAATCGAGCGCATCGGCGGCGAATGGACCGTGTCCGATGACGGCCTGTCGCGCAACGGCACCTACGTAGGCGGGAACCGCATCTCCGGTCGCACACGGTTGCGCGACGGTGACGTGATTCGCGTTGGGCGGACCTCGATCGCGTTCTGCTCTTCGTCGGCGGAGCTCACCGCAGACATGACGCAGGTCGGCGACGTCGCGCAGGCTCAGTTTGAGCTGAGCGTGGCGCAGAAGCGACTTCTTGTGGCACTGGCACGTCCGTACAAGGACGGAGCCTTCGCTTCTCCCGCCAGCAACCAGGACATCGCGGGCGAGCTGCACCTCAGTGTCGATGCGGTCAAAGCCCAGCTGCGCGCGCTCTACGCGCGGATCGGAATCGACGATCTGCCGCAGCAGCAGAAGCGCCAGCGCCTGGTCGCTGAGGCCCTAGAGCGAGGCCTCATCACGATGCGCGACCTATAGAGCGGCCGCTTTTTCAGAAGCCGGTTGCCGTCAGCGGCGTGACGGTGCCGTCTGCGAGGTTCGTGACCCAGGCTCGGTTGCCGTAGCTCGCGATTGCGAACGGGTTGCTGCCGACGCTGACCGTGATCGGGTTGCGGAGATCCGCCGTGCGCATGAGTGCGACCTCGTCCGACAGGTTGCAGGCGATCCAAATGCCGGGATCGCCCACCGACACGCCGATCGGTCCACGGCAGCCGGACGGCACGACCCTGATGTTCTGGAGCGATAGCGGCACCTGCGAGATCGTGTCGCGCGAGTCACTCGTGACCCAGGCGAAGCCCTTGCCGTAGTCAACCCCGCGAGGCCCGCTGCCAACCTGGGCCGAGGACTTGCGTTCCAGCGATCCTGGGGTGAGCGTGCTCACTCGGTCGCGGCGGCGGTTCGGAATCCACACGCGGTCGCCGCCTGTGGCTAGGGAGGAGATGCCCTCCTCGCCGAACGGCTCGATGCTCTCGGACCCGGTGCGCGGGTCGACACGGATCACCGACGAGACCACTTCACCGGGCGGGCGTACAGCGACCCATAGCCAGCGAGCGTCGGCCACGACCGCAACGGCCTCGCTGCGTGGCAGCGTGATGCGCTTCTGGATCTTCAGCGAGCGGCGGTTGATCCGCAGCAGTTGGTGGTTGACCCCGGTCGTCACCCAGATCGCGTCGAACGCGGCTGCGACGCTGGTGATCTTCCCGTTGACCTCGAGTTCTTTGCGCGGCATCTTGCCGGAAGCGTCGATACCGATTAGCCGGCCGGTCTGTGCACTTGTGACCCAGACACGCCCGTAGCCGTACGTGATTGCGTTTGGCCGAGGGTCGACCTTGATCGGCCTGCCAGCGGTGACGCC
>CAZLKZ010000011.1:27276-32220 GCA_964560235.1 uncultured Conexibacter sp.
ACGTGATTGCGTTTGGCCGAGGGTCGACCTTGATCGGCCTGCCAGCGGTGACGCCCGGCTTGGCCGGTGCATCCGGCGTGTCGTCGGTGCCGCCGAGGGTGAGGGCGGCGATGAGCCCGCCGATTGCGAGCACTCCAGCAACGACGCCGGCGATGATCAGAGGTCGGCGGCCCGCGTTGGCTTGTTCTGCTTGGGGTGCGACAAGGGTCTCACCGGCCGGAGTTGGTGTGGCGGTGGGGGTCGGGGTCGGCGTCGGCGTTGCGGCCATCAACGTCTGGTCCTGAACAGCGCCGGCTGGTGCCGCCGCGCCTCGCGCGACCTGCCGCTCTGGGCGCGCGGGTGCCGCACCGACGGCCACGAGCGCCGCCGCTCCCAGGTCGCCCGCTGACTGGAAGCGGTCGGCCGGGTCTTTCGAGAGCGCGCGGCTCACGACCGCGGCGAGCTCGGGCGGCACGGTCGGGTCCGCCTGCGACACGTCCGGCGGCGGGTCGTTGAGGCGCGCGTAGAGCGTGGCCTCGTCGCTGTCGCGACGGTATGGAGACTCGCCGGTCAGCATGAAGTGCAGCAGGCAGCCGAGCGCGTAAACGTCGGTGCGTGCGTCTACGGGAGCGCTGCGGATCTGCTCGGGGGAGATGTAGCCGAGGGTGCCGACCCAGCGGCCACTGCCCGTCATGGTCGTTTCGCCGTCGACCCGCTTGGTCAACCCAAAGTCCGTCAGGTAGGCGTGATCGCCGTCCAGCAACACGTTGGCCGGCTTGACATCTCTGTGGACCAGCCCGCGCTCGTGTGCGGCATCGAGCGCTCCTCCGATCTGCGCCGTCAACTTCGCAGCCGCTTCAGGGTCGAGGCGGCCGTGGGCTCGCACGCGTGAGCGCAGGTCTTCTCCATCGACAAAGCGCATCGCCAGGAACAAGTGCCCGCCGTCGTCGCCTGCCGAGTAGACCGGGATCACATTCGGGTGATCGATCGCTGCGGTCGCTCTGCTCTCGCGGACGAAGCGTTCACGGAACGCGTCGTCACCGGCGAGCCTCGCTGCGATCAGCTTCAGAGCGACGGGTCGATCCAGGTCGATCTGCTGGGCGCGATAGACGACGCCCATCCCGCCGCGGCCGGCAACTTCTACGACCCGGTAGCCGCCGATCTCTGTGCCGGCAGGCACTTCGGTGTTGTGATCTCCACTCACGCGCTCGCGAAGGTATCGCGAGAGGTCGTCGCTTCGGATCCTGGCGCTACCGTTGAGGTATGTCAGACAGCACCGAGGGCACCGTCGAGAACGTCGTAATCATCGGCAGCGGTCCTGCTGGCTACACGGCCGCGCTTTACACCTCCCGCGCCAACCTCAGCCCGGTCTGCATCGAGGGTTTTGCGTGGGGCGGATTGCTTCAGCAAACCACCGAGGTCGAGAACTACCCCGGCTTCCCCGGCGGCGGTATCGAAGGCCCGCAGCTGATGCAGAAGATGCGCGATCAGGCCGCTGACTTCGGCACGCGTTTCATCACCGACGAAGCGACCGCCGTGAAGCTGTCAGACACGCCTGGAGGCATTCACGAGGTGCACATCGACGACGAGGTGATCCGTACTCGCGCCGTGATCCTCGCGATGGGCGCAGAGCACAAGAAGCTCGGAATTCCTGGCGAAGCAGAGCTATCGGGCGTCGGCGTCAGTTACTGCGCGACGTGTGACGCGGCTTTCTTCAAGGACCAGGTGATCCTGGTTGTTGGCGGCGGCGACAGCGCTTTTGAAGAGGCGATGTTCCTCACCAAGTTCGGGACCAAGGTCGTGCTCGTGCATCGCCGCGACGAGTTCCGCGCGTCGAAGATCATGGTCGACAGAGCAAAGCAGATCGACAACCTCGAACTGAAGACCCCGTACGTACCCGAGGAGCTACTTGCCGGTGAGGGTCCGTTCCAGCGGATCGCACGGCTTCGCAACGTCGAGACCGGTGAGGTGGAGGATCTCCCGATCGGCGGCGCATTCATCGCCATCGGCCACGAGCCTCAGTCGGAGATCGTGCGTGACGTCATCACCACGAACGAGGAGGGATACGTCAATGTCGAGGGGCGCTCGACCCGTACGAACGTGCCCGGAGTGTTCGCCGCAGGCGACCTCGTAGACCACACCTACCGACAGGCGATCACGGCGGCTGGCAGCGGTTGTCAGGCCGCGCTGGACGCCGAGTGGTACCTGCGGGATTCAGCTGCGCTGAATCCCGTCGGAGATTCTGCTGGCGCAGAGCCTCCCGCGGATGGTGTTGCGGAGGCCGCCGCCGCAGGCAACATTGCTTAACGGCAGAAAGCGAAACTATCCGGTGTTTGCGGCGTATAACGGGAGTGATGGCAACCCCGCAGCACACCTTCCAGTACCCCAAGGTCACACCTGTCAGCTCGAACCAGAGCTCGGTAAAGGCCGGGGCAGCGGCACCGAAGCCCGGTACCGCCAAGACCCCTCGCTCCTAGCGACTAGAGCATCATGCGCGCGCTGCTGATTGGAGGCGGCACGCAAGGGCTCGAGCTCACCCGACGGCTGTCGAGTGAGGGACACGCCGTGCGCGTCGTCACTCGCAACGAGGGAGCAGCTCCGCTGATCGAAGATGCCGGTGGAGAATTCTGTCTGGCGAACCCCGACCGGATCGGCACGCTCCGCTACGCGCTCGACAACGTGACCGTCCTGCTGTGGCTGATGGGCCGCGCCCAGACCGGCGAGCTGCATGGCACCCGGCTCCAGATGATGATGGAGCGCACGATCGACACGACCGTGCGTGGCGTCATCTATGAAGGCAATCCGGACGGTGCCGCAATCGTCGAGAGGATGGCCCGCTACAACGAGATTCCTCACGCCATGATCGACACGCCGCGCGAGGACGAAGACGCGTGGGTGAAGTCAGTGCTCGCAGCGATCGATCAGGTGCTCTCGGTCGATCGCAACACGCTCGGCTAGCCGGGCCGCTCGATACCGACGCGGTCCATCAGGTCGACCAGCAGCCGACCTGTTGCGCCCCAGATGAACCACTGGTCTGACATCGGGAAAGCGTTGGTCGTGAAGCTGATGCCCCGCCGGCGCATCTTGCGCAGCTCGTAGGCGGCTGCCAGCTCGTCGATCGGGAACTCGAGGATCGCATCGACCTCGCGCTCCTGGGGCGCCCACTCGCTGGGGCGTTCGATCACTCCCACGAAGGGGTAGATCGCGTAGCCCGTGGCGATCGTCGGTAGGGGATCGAGAGCGCCTGCGAGCGTTACACCGTGTGGGTCGAGCCCGGTCTCCTCGCGCGCTTCGCGTAGAGCCGTCGCGATCAGGTCGGTGTCGCCGTCGTCGCGACGGCCACCAGGGAACGCGATCTCGCCTGGGTGACGGCGTAGGTCGTCGCGGCGGCGGGTGAGTACGACGTTGAAGCTCTCGCCGTCGGGGATGAGGGGCACCAGGACGGCAGCGGCCCTTCCGGGCACACGTCGGGCGGCGGCCTGCTCTGCGTCTACGAGCAGCGGCGACAGGCGGCCCGCGAGATCAGCTACCGGAGGCGTGGCGCTCCACTCGCTCTTCGAACATGACCTCGCCTTCGAGCGTCCTATGAACGGGGCACTTTGCCGCGATCACCGAAAGCCGCTCGACCATCTCGTCGGGCAGCTCGCTCGGAAAGCTCGTTGTCATCTTGAACCGGGTAGGCGCGCCGCGCTCGGCCGGCGAGTAGGAGCAGTCGACCGTGGTGTCGCCGATGTCCCATCCCTTGCGCTGGGCGTACATGCCCATCGTGATTGCGGTGCACGTCGCGAGGCTTGCCGCCAGCAGCTCCTGCGGGGTCGGACCGCGGTCGTTACCGCCGTCCGTTAGCGGCTCGTCGACGACCAAGCTGTGGTCGCGCACCGAGACGGAGTGCGTGTACTTCCCGGTGCGTGTCGCTGATGCGCTTGCTGTGGTGCCCATGCTCTCGTCCTGCGGTTGGATGACCGCAAGCGACGATAGCCGCTCAGCTGCGGGCGCCGAAGGACGTCACGTAAGTGCCGCCGAACTCGTCGTCGTACAGATCGACGGGGGCACCCTCAGCGACTCCCATGCCCAGCTCTCTGAACCCGCGACGAAGGATGTTGGCCCGGTGACCGGGTGAGTTCATCCACGACCGCACGATGTTCTTCGGTGTGGCTAGGTCTCCGGTGCCCCAGGCGAGGTTTTCGCCGACCGACCAACCGAGGGCTCCAGACATGTAGCCGGTTGCCTTGATGCGTTTGACCGGGGTGGAACCGCCGGGCGAGACGTGATCGAAGAACTGCCTGCTCACCATGAGCCGCGCGTACTTGGTGGCTGCCTTCTCGAGCTTCTTGTTGGCCTTCAGCTTCGGCAGGCCGCGCTTGGTGCGCTCAACGTTGACGAGGCAGGTCGCGACCTCGGCAGCGCGCTTGGCGCCAAGGACATCGGGTTCGACGTTGACGTCTGTGCACGCCTGGGCGGGGATCGCCACAGCGAGCGATGCGAGGCACGTGAGGCCCGCGATTTTTGCGGTCTTCAGCTTCATGACTTCTGGCTGGAAGGGCGCCGACACGCAGCCCCTGTCTCAATGTGTCGGCAATCCAGCGGGATCGATGAAGACCTTTAGGCCGGATCTGGCCACTTTTGGCCTTTATGGGGCGAACTCTCAGATTTCCTAGACTGCCCGCATCGGGGCGTGGCGCAGCCTGGTAGCGCACCTGCTTTGGGAGCAGGGGGTCGTTGGTTCGAATCCAATCGCCCCGATAACCGCGGATGACCGATCAAGTGGCCATAATCCGATCCATGCGTGCATCTGCGATCGCCTTGCTAAGTGCCCTCGCCATCGTCTCAGTGACGAGCCCTCCCGCGACGGCCGCGGCCAAGAAAAAGACCGGCTGCGCCGCGCTCAAGACCAAGAAGAAGCAAGAGAACTGCAAGAAGCTCCGCAAGACCAAGAAGTACCGCAAGGGACAGGTCTGTGCGCTG
>CAZLKZ010000011.1:32320-52439 GCA_964560235.1 uncultured Conexibacter sp.
CTGCAAGAAGCTCCGCAAGACCAAGAAGTACCGCAAGGGACAGGTCTGTGCGCTGAGTGCCAAGAAGCAGGCCGAGTACGGCCGCTACGGCTACTTCTGCCTAGACATCTCTGCAGATCAGAACGGCAGCCTGACCTACCTCGAAGAGCTCGGGCGATAGCTAGTCGTCGCGGGCAGTAGCGAGCCGGAGCTCGCTGTTGACGAGCTGCCCTAGCAGCGCTGCCAGGTTGCTGACCCAAAGCCAGAAGAGGAACGCGACCGCGCCCGCGAGCGCTCCGTACGTCTCGTCGTAGGCCGCGAACTTCGCGAAGTACACGCCCAGTGCCAGCGAGGACGTGACCCACAGCGCGAGCGTCAATAGTGCTCCGGGTAGTACCTCGCGCATGCCGTTGAACCGGACGGCTGGCGCAGCGCGCATGAGCAGCGTGATTAGGAGGGCGGCAGTCAGGAGCACGCCGGGGACCTTCGCTCGGTCCCAAGTGCGCGCCGCCTCGGCGCCGAGCCCGATCATGTCGCCCGCCTCCCGCGCGATCGGCCCGGTCAGCACGGACGCTGTCGCGGCCACGACGACCAGCAGCAGCAAGAGCGCTGTGAGTCCGAGCTGCAGCGGGCGGGACTTCCAGAAACTGCGGTGATCTTCGACGTCGAAGATGCGATTGGAGGCTCGGGCAAACGCGCCGACGTAGCCACTGGCGCCCCAGATGGCCACACCGAGGCCGAGCACGAAAGCCGGGCCGGCCGTGCGGTTGGAGGCCGACTCGACGACTCCGGACAGGATCTCGCTCACCGGCCCGGGGGCGTCGGCGAGGCTCTCGAGGATCGGGTCGGTAGCCCCGTGGCCGATCAGCGACAGCGTCGAGATGAGGGCGATCATCGCCGGGAAGATCGAAAAGACCGCGTAGTAGGTGAGAGCTGCAGCGACGTCGGTCATCTGGTCGCTGCTGATGCGTTTGACTGCGGGCCACAGGCAAGAGCGGAACTCTGTGAACGTCGGCCAGTGCGATCGCATCACCTTGACCCTAGACGCCCGCTGGCGGCTCATCCGATAGACCCTCCCTCGTGGATCGCTTCAAAGAGCTGCTGCGCTTTGCCCTCGTCGGAGGTTTCAACGCAGGCACGTACTTCGGATTGTTCTCGGCCGGCGTATTGGTCGGCGTGCCGTTCCTGCTCGCGTCCGCGATTGCCTTTGTGCTGTCTGCCTCGCTCGGGTACTGGCTACACGAGCACTGGACCTTCAAGGGGCGGTCGCCGAGCTGGGGTGGCCTCGCGGCATGGATCGCAGCCCAGGGCGCCGGCATCCTGCTCAACATGGGACTGCTCGCGCTGCTCGTGCACGCGTTCGACCTAGGGCCGATCGTTGCGCAGCTGATTTTGATGCCCGTGCCGCCGGTTGCGACGTACCTGATCGGCCGCCGCTGGGTCTTCACTCAGGCTCAGACGCCGGTGGACTGAACGGCTCACCTAGTCGCAGCGCACGCAGCGCTGCCTTGCGCTGTTCGGGGTCGATGCGATCGAGCATCAGCACTCCGTCCAAGTGGTCGATCTCGTGTTGCAGCACCCGAGCGTGGCGCCCGGTAGCGACGATTTCGACGTCCGCACCGTCAGCGTCCTGAGCGCTGACGGTCACATCCGTGGATCGAGACACCTCGACAGCGATGCGGGAGTAGCCGATCGATAGGCAGCCCTCGAGCCCGAGTTGCTGCTCGTCACTCGCGGTGGTGACTCGCGGGTTCACGAGCACTCGCGTCGTCAGCGTGTCCGGCTCGCGGTACACGACCAGGCGCCGAGTGATGCCGACCTGTGGCGCTGCAAGGCCGATGCCGTCGGCTCTGTCCATGATCTCGAGCATCTGGTCTGCCTGAGAGCGGATCGCGTCGTCGAACACATCGACGGGCCTAGCGGCCTCGCGCAGCACCGGGTCGCCCCACTGACGGATGCCAGCGAACCGTTGAGCAAGCTCGACTTCCGCGGCGGAAGGGGAGTGGGAGGGTTGGTCGTGGCTCACGATCGCGATCGGTAGGTGACGCCCCCGGCTGGATTCGAACCAGCGACCGTCGGATTAGAAGTCCGATGCTCTATCCAGCTGAGCTACGGGGGCAGTTTGTGACTGCATCGTGCCACGCGGCGTCCCGGACCAGGCCTATCGTCATAGGCAATGGAGCAGGTGATGTCGCTCAGCGCGCTGCACAAGCGCTTTGGCGAGCACGCGGCGCTGCGTGGTGTCGACCTTCAGGTCGGTGCAGGCGAAGTCGTGGGCTTGCTCGGACCGAACGGAGCCGGCAAGTCGACGCTGACCAAGATCGCGTGCGGGTTAGTGCGGCCCACAAGTGGAGAGGTCCGCGCGCCCGAGCGGATCGGCTATCTCGCAGAGCTGTTCCGTTTCCCAGGGTGGTCGACAGCCGACGAAGTGCTGCGGTTTCACCAGAAGCTCGCGCGCTCCGAAGGTGGAGCGAGCGAGCGGGCCGAGCTGCTCTCCCTGGTACGCCTTGAGGACGCCGCGAGCATGCGCGTGGAGAAGATGTCGAAAGGCATGCAGCAGCGGCTCGGGATCGCACAGGCGATGGTCGGTGCGCCTCCACTGCTGCTCCTCGACGAGCCCACGAGTGCACTGGACCCCGGCGGCCGCCACACCGTGCGCGACCTACTCGCCGAGGTCAAGCGCCGAGGCGTTGCAGTCCTGCTCAACACACACCTGCTCACCGAGGTCGAGCAGGTGTGCGACAGGGTTGTGTTCATCGACCGCGGTGAGGTCGTTGCCCAAGGCACGCCCGCGGAGCTCGAGTCGGGTGGGGCGGTTGAGGTCGAGCTGTCATCGGGGGTGCGGCGCTACGAAGGCGCGGGCCGCGACGACGTGCCGGTGATCGTCGCTGCGCTCGTCGGTGAGGGCGAGCAGGTGTTTGGCGCACGCGTCGTTGCTTCGACCCTCGAGGACGTGTACCTCAAGACCGTCAAGGACGTCCGGTGACGGGTCACGTACAGCCGGTGATGATCGTTGCTGTTCAGGCACTGCGCGAGGCCAGGCGCCGCAAGGTGCTGGCGGTCGTCGTTGTACTCACGGCCCTTTTCGGACTGCTCTATTGCTGGGGTGCGGCCGAGGTGTTCGACGGGGTCGAGGATCGAACGACAGCTGGCTTCCAGGTCACGGTGCTCGACGAGCGGGCGATCGCTGGGTCGACGATGGTCGGGCTGGCGATCTTTGGGTCGCTGTTCCTCGCGGTTGTGCTCGCGACGTTCTTGAGCTCCAGTGCCGTGCGCGGTGATGCCGAGAGCGGTCTGCTCCAGCCTGTTTTGGTCCGGCCGATCGGGCGCGGTCACTATCTGGTCGGCCGGTTCCTGGCGTCGTCGCTTACGAGCATCGTGTTCGTGCTGATTGCGTATTTCGCCGCTGTGGTCGCGATCGGGGTGATCGGCGACTGGTGGCCCGCCGAGCCGGTCAGGATCGCGGTGAACCTCGCGGTTGCCGTCGCGTGCGTGTCAGCGCTGGCGCTGGTCGGCTCGACGGTCATGACCGCGACGGCGACCGGCATCTCGGTGCTGATGCTTTACGGGGCCGGCGTGGTGGGTGGGATGATGGGTGCGATAGGTGAGAGCGTCGGCTCAGATCGGCTTACGACGATCGCGGACACGCTTGCTTGGCTATTGCCGTTCCAAGGGCTTTACCGGGACTCCCTGCTGCAGCTCATCGGCAGCATCGGAGGCCCGACCGGCATCCTCGTCCAGCTAGGTCCGCTCGGCAGCTCACACTCCGGTGGCCCTTGGCTACTGCCTTACACGGCGGCGTACGTGCTCGGTGTGCTGGGGCTCGCGAAGGTGCTGCTCGCACGCCGCGACCTGTAGTCACAGCCGGCTCGCCACCGACCCACTAGACTGCCCGCCTGCTTGGTGGGCGTAGCTCAGTTGGTAGAGCTCCTGGTTGTGGTCCAGGCGGTCGCGGGTTCGAATCCCGTCGCTCACCCTTAACTGTCTCTCGGGCACCGCGTCCGCGGCTGGCATCCGATGAACCGACCGATCACCACCATCGTCGCCGTGCTCGCATTGATTGGGCTGGTGGGTGGCTGCGGCGGTGCAGATAGCGACCGCACGAGCAGCCCCCAGCGCGTCACCCTCGTACTCGACTACCTGCCGAACGCCGTCCACGCAGGGATCGCCAGAGCGCAGGAGGCCGGCTACTACCGCGATCGCGGCATCGACCTGAGGGTGATCTCACCGACCTCGACCGCGGACACGCTCAAGCTCATCGGCTCGGGGCGTGCCCTGATTGGTCTGGCAGACGGGATCGACCTTGCCCAACAGATCGACCGCGGCGAGGACGCTCAGGCGATCCTCGCGATAGTGCAGCGCCCGCTCGGCGGCGTTGTCTCGCTCGAGAAGGTAGGCATCGATCGTCCGCGGGAGCTCGAGGGCAAGCGCGTGGGGATCACGGGCATCCCGTCTGACAACGCGGTGCTCGACACCATCGTGCGCTCAGATGGCGGCGACCCGGCGAAGGTGCGCACCGTGACCGTCGGCTTCGGTGGCGTCGCAGCCCTCGAGAACGGCAAGATCGATGCGTTCGTCGGCTACTACCCGGCCGATGGGGTGCAGGTCGAGCACGCCGGCAGGCCGGTGCGCGTGTTCGCGTTCGACGAGCATGGCGGTCCTCGCTATCCGGGGCTCGTCGCATTCAGCACGCGCGAGGCAATCGACAAGGACCACGAGCTGATCGGAGCCTTCGTCGACGCAACAGTCGAGGGCTACGAAGACGCGGTGCAAGATCCCGAAGCTGCTCTCGGCGACCTAGTTGGCCGATACCGCGGGCTAGATCGCTCGCTGACCTCCGCGCAGCTCGACGCCTACGGCCCGCTGTTCGTCGCCGATGCAGGCAAGTTCGGGCAGATCAGTGCGGCGAACGTCACAGGACTCTCGCGCTTTCTCATGAGCGAAGGGCTGATCGCGAAGTCGATCACGCCCGAGCGGTTCTACGACAAAGACCTAACGCCGTCGCGATGAGCACCACGCCGCTGGTTGCCACTGCCGGCCTGGCCAAGACGTACGAGAGCGCCGGCGGCGAGGCGATCGAGGCGCTGGCCGGCATCGATCTCGAGGTAATGGCAGGAGAGTTCGTGAGCGTCATCGGGCCGTCGGGCTGCGGAAAGTCGACGCTGCTCGGGATCCTGTCTGGCGCGATCGCGCCCACTGCCGGGAGCGCTACGGTCCACGGCCGTCCGGCTCACATGCCGCAGCGAGACCTCCTGATGCCGTGGCGGACTGCTGCTCGCAACGCCGCCGTTGCACTCGAGGCCTCCGGGGTAGACCGGGCCAAGGCAGAACTCGCCGCCCGCAAACAGCTCGCCGACTTCGGACTCGACCGCTTCGCCGACGCATGGCCGAACGAGCTTTCGGGCGGCATGCGCCAGCGCGTGGCGCTCGCGAGGACGATGCTCGCGGCCACCGACCTGCTCCTGCTCGACGAACCGTTCGGCGCGCTCGATGCACTCACGAGGCTCGAGCTCCAGAGCTCGTTGTCTGCGACATGCCGCGAGCGAGGGCTCACCACCGTGCTCGTGACTCACGACCTCGAGGAAGCAGTCGCGCTTGCGGACACCGTGTACGTGCTTTCGCCTCGCCCCGGACAGATCGTGGCGCGGGTGGCTGTCGATCTCGGCAAGGACCGGGACCCGTCGCAGCGGCTCTCAGATGAGTTCGGGCGCTGCCGCGCAGAACTGATGCAAGCCATCGGAGTCAGTGGGGGCACGGCGTGATCTCCCGCCTGTGGCCGCCCGCGCTGCTAGCCGCCGCGCTGCTCGGCCTGTGGCAGCTCTACGCCAGCCTGTCGGGAGTTTCGACGACGACCCTGCCGCCGCCGACCGACGTCGCCACAGCGCTCTGGGAGGAGCGCTCGATGCTCGGATCGGCTGCTGTCACGACCTCGCTGGAGATCGTGGTGGGGCTGCTGATCGCCGTGGTCGTGGGAGTTTGCACCGGAATCGTCATTAGCAGGTCGGTGAGGCTCGGGCGGGCCGCATATCCACTCCTGATCGCCTCCCAGACCGTGCCGGTACCGGCGATCGCGCCCCTTGTGGTGCTTTGGTTCGGCTTCGACTTTGGGCCGAAGATCGTGCTGATCGCCCTCGTGAGTTTCTTCCCGGTGACCGTGGCCACGATCGACGGGCTGCGGTCGGTCGATCGCGAGATGCTGTCGATGCTCCGGACGATGGGCGCGGGGCGCAAGCGCACCTTCCTGATGGCGGAGTGGCCGGGTGCTCTCCCGCGAGTGATGACCGGCGTGAAGACCGCCGCGGTGCTTGCACCCGTAGGCGCGGTCTTCGCCGAATGGGTCGGCGCCTCCGACGGCCTCGGCTACCTGATCTTGATCTGGAACAACCAGGGTTTGACCGCAGAAATGCTCGCCGCCGTGGCGGTGCTGGGAGCGATCGGACTCGCTCTTTTCGGCATCGTGCTCCTCCTGGGGCGGGCGCTGCTGCCGTGGCAACGCGGCGAGGCGCCCTCGGGCCCCTTCATTTCGCTCTAAAAGGGCCGAATACCGGGCTTGTATGGCGCTCAGCGTCTCAAGCGACGGCAGCGAGGAATACCGCTACGCCTTTCACGGTGCAGGGGTTGGCATCGCCGTGCTCACGCTCGACGGTGTTTTCACGCACGTAAACCCGTGCCTGTGCCGGATGACCGGATTCACCGAAGCGCAGCTGCTCGCAGGTGAAGGCATCGGCATGCTGATACCTGCCGGTGACCGTCCGGCGTTCGACGATCACCTGCGTCACGCGCTCGCGGGTGACGCGTCCGCGCTGCAAGGCGACCGCAGGCTCGCCTGCGCTAACGGCACAACGATCTGGGGACAGCTGTCTGTCGCCGTATCGCCGCCGTTCGCAGGTGCTCCGGGCCACGTGGTGATCCACGTCATCGACGTGACCGCACGGCGCGAGGAACAGGATCAGGCCCGCTCGCGAGCCGCCCAGCAAGGCGAGGTTGCCGCACTGGGGCAGATGGCGCTGACCACGCTGCGTGCCGACGAGCTCGCACACCAAGCCGTCAACTCGATCCACCGCGTGCTTCAGGTCGAGACCGTTGCGATCGCTCGGGAAGACGAGCGCACAGGCCAGCTTGTGGTGGTCGCGGGCCGCGATCGAGTGGCCGACGTGCTGGCAGAGCCGCCGGGGCCTGACACCCGCCACGCACGCCTGGCACTCGACCTTGGACGTCCCGTTGTCGTGGAGGATCGCGATCTCGAGAACCGGTTCGACGTCGATGACCTGCGGGGGCGAGGGCTTCGCTCGGGTGTGTGCCTGCCCATGCGGGCCGCAGAAGGCGAGCCTGGCGTATTGACGGTTTACCGTCGCCAGCCAGGGCCGTTCGCCGACGACGAGATGGACTTCCTGACGGCGATGGTCTCTGTGCTCAACGGCGCCGCACTACGACTCAAGAGCGAAGACGAGCTGCTCCGTCAGTCGCTCTACGACACCGTCACCGACGTTCCGAACCGGCGCTTCCTGCTCACGACACTCGCTGAGCTGCTCAAGAGCGGCGGATCGCCCGGCTCGCACAGCAAGGTCGCAATCCTCTCCCTGGGTCTGGTCAACCGCCGCACGATCCACGAGAGCCTCGGCCACGACGCGGGCGATCGCTTCCTGTCGGAGATCGGGCAGCGGATCGCGATGCTTCTCACGCTCGACGAAACGCTGGCTCGCTCTGACGGCGACGAGTTCGTGATCATCAGCCCCGAGCTGACGACCCCGGATCGAGCAGCCGAGCGCGTGCGAGACCTGCTCAGCCGTGTTGCTGGGCCGGTAGTGGTGGAGGGCTTCGACCTCCCGCCGCACCTCGTCGCAGGCGTGGTCGTTGCTGACGTCGACCCAGCGCTGCGGCCCGAAGACCTGCTGCGCGACGCCAGCGCCGCGATGTACCGCGCCGTCGCGGAGGACCTGAACGTCGCAGTGTTCGACGAAGAGATGCGCGCCGAGACCGTCGAGCGGCTCTCGCTTGTCGCCGAACTACGCCGCGCGATCGACACGCGGTCGCTCTACCTCGCCTACCAGCCGGTCGTCTCGCGTGCCGAGCGCCGGGTGACCAAGTACGAAGCGCTCGTGCGGTGGTCGCATCCAGTGCGCGGTGAGATCGGCCCGGGCCGCTTCGTGCCGCTCGCGGAAACTCACGGCCTGATTGGGCGCCTCGGCTCTTACGTGCTCCACGAGTCACTCGACCAGCTGCGCGCCTGGCGCGATCAGGGCGACACGCTCGGTGACCGCTCCATGGGCGTCAACATCTCGCGCGCCCAGCTCGATGACCCGGGCCTCGTCGAGGAGATCCTTGGTGCACTGCGCGACCGCGACCTGCCGCCTTCGAGCCTGATGGTCGAAGTCACCGAGTCAGCGCTCGCCGGTGACAGCCAGGCCGCGCTCGACACGGTGCGGCAGCTTGCAGACGCCGGCATCCAGATCGCCCTCGACGACTTCGGGGTAGGCCAGTCGTCGCTCGCAAGCCTCACCGAGCTGCCGCTGGCGGTGCTGAAGCTCGACCGCAGCCTCGTCCACGACGTCGCCGATTCGCCAAAGCGCGTCGCGATCATGTCGGCGGTCTCCCAGATCGCCCAGACGCTGGATTTGCAGGTCGTTGCCGAGGGCATCGAGACCGAAGTCGAGGCCGAACTCACCGCCGAGCTCGGATGCGACCTTGGACAGGGCTGGTTCTACGCACGGCCGACAGCTCCTGAGGACCTGCCCGGTGTGGTCGCGGCGCTAGACGGGTCGCTACAGGCCGATGCGCTCAAGCGCGAGCGCGAGAACGGCGGCCAGCAAGCCGCCTAAGGCCCTGGCCCGCCATCACCGCCGAGAACTGCAGCCAGTCGAGCACTCCCGCGACACCGTGGGCCAGGCCGCCGGTAACTAACCGGGCCATCGCTCGCTCGCGAGCGGTGAATCGGGCTGCGTCGGTCACACCCCTGACGCTACAGTCAGGCGCCGTATGGCCGCTGCCAAGACCTCAGAGAAGCCCGTAAACGTAACTACCGAATCGCTGGCCGACAGCCGCGTGAAGGTTTCCGCAGAGGTGACGCCCGCAGCGATCGCCTCCGCGATGAACGACGCCGCCGGAAACCTCGGGCGTTCGATGCGCGTGCCCGGGTTCCGTGCGGGCAAGGTGCCGCCCGCCATGGTGATCCAGCGTTACGGCCGCGAAGCCGTGCTCGACGAGGCGATTCGCACATCGATCGGTCGCTGGTACCTGGAGTCGATCGACGCAGCTGAGATCCACCCGATCGGTGAGCCTGAGCTCGACCTGGGCGAGATGCCCGCTGACGGTCAGCCGCTCACGTTCTCTTACGAGATCGGCGTGCGTCCGGTCGCGAAGCTGGGCGACATCTCGAAGCTTGAGGTCGAGAAGCGCGAGCCGAAGGCAGATCCCGAGGTCGTCGAGCAGCAGATCGAGACGATGCGCCAGCAGCTCTCGCGCCTGGAGACGGTCGAGCGCGAGGCAGCCGAAGGCGACTTCGTGGTCATCGACTTCGTCGGCTACACGGTCGACGGCGACGAGCGAGAGGCGTTCGAAGGCGGCGAAGGTCGCGATCACCTGCTCGAGCTGGGCGCCGGACGGTTCATCCCGGGCTTCGAGGAGCAGCTCGTGGGAGCGAAGGCTGGGGAGGAGCGCACCGTCGAGGTGACTTTCCCCGAGAGCTACCCGGCAGCCGAGCATCTGCAGGCGCGTCCGGCCGAGTTCGACGTGACCGTTCATGAGGTCAAGACCAAGGAACTTCCTGAGCTCAACGATGACTTCGCGAGCGAGGCCGGCGGCTTCGACACGCTCGACGAGCTGCGCGCAGACATCGAAGAGACCGCGCGCAAGCGCGATGAGCACCAGATCGAGCACGAGTTCGAGGAGAACGTGCTGGACGCGGTCGTCGCTGATGCCGAGGTCGACGTGCCCGCCGCGCTCGCCGAGTCACGCGCTCGCGAGCTTTGGGAGCAGATGCTGCACCAGCTTTCGCACCGCGGGCTGACCAAGGAGGCGTACCTCCAGATGTCCGGTCAGACCGAGGAAGAGCTGATGGCGGAGGCCACCCCCGACGCCGAGAAGGCACTGCGCCGTGAGGCAGTCCTCGCAGCCGTTGTCGAAGCAGAGGGCATCGAGCCCTCCGACGGCGACCTGCTCGACGCCCTCCAGCCGACCGCACTGCAGCAAGGCGTCAAGCCCGAGAAGCTCTACAAGCAGCTCGAGAAGAACGGCCGCCTGGACGACCTACGCGAGGACCTCGCACAGCGCCAGGCCATCGACCTCCTCGTAACCCGCGCCGGCGGCACCCCACACCGCCACGACGAACACGACCACTAGTCAGCTTCTGCAAGAAGCTGTCCCGCTCGCACGCGTCAGCCGCGAGCGGGGGCGGTTGATGTTGGTCGACAAGCTGCGATCGGCGTGGCGAGGGATGCGTGCAGGGGTGTGGCGCACTCCGCATTCCGACGGGTTGGGGGCATGGGGCGCCGCACCCCAGCGCAGCGTCCCACGCCGACCCCAGAGCGCACCGCATGTGCACCAACGTTCAAGCCACCCCGAACACCTGCCGACGACCGTGCAAAGCGGGAACAGCGCGTTGGTAGCCTGAGCCGCAGTTCCCAATCCCCCCAGGCGAGGTCCCATGAGCCCACTTGTCCCGATGGTCGTCGAGCAGTCCTCACGCGGTGAGCGCGCGTTCGACATTTACAGCCGTCTGCTGAGCCAGCGGATCATCTTCCTGGGCACCCAGGTCGACGATCAGATCGCGAACCTCGTTGTCGCTCAGCTCCTGCACTTGGAGTCTGAGGACCCCGACAAGGACATCTCGATCTACATCAACTCGCCCGGAGGCAGCGTTTACGCTGGCCTGGCGATCTACGACACGATGCAGTTCATCAAGCCGGACGTCTCGACGATCTGCGTCGGCATCGCGATGTCGATGGGCGCGGTGCTGCTCGCCGGTGGCGCCGAGGGCAAGCGCATGGCGCTACCCAACGCCAAGATCATGATCCACCAGGTTTCCTCTGGTTTCCAGGGACAAGCGACCGATATCGAGATCCACGCGAAAGAAATTCTCGATGTGCGGCAGCGTCTCGACCAGATCCTGGCCGATCACACAGGGCAGAAGCTCGAAAAGGTGAGCCAGGACACCGAGCGTGACTACTTCATGAGTGCTGCTGAAGCGGTCGACTACGGCGTCGTGGACCGCGTGATCGAGAAGCACTAAGTAACCGCAGTACTTCTTCCGACTCCTAACTAGATGGCCCGGTCCACCGACTCAAACGAGCAGCTTCTCTGCAGCTTCTGCGGCAAATCGCAGCGGCAGGTGAAGAAGCTGATCGCTGGGCCGGGCGTCTACATCTGCGACGAGTGCATCGACCTCTGCAACGAGATCATCGATGAGGAGCTAACCGCTGCTCCGAAGTTCGACCTGTCGAACCTCCCGAAGCCGATCGAGATCAACGACGTGCTCGACGAGTACGTGATCGGGCAGGAGGAGGCCAAGCGCACGCTTTCGGTGGCCGTCTACAACCACTACAAGCGTGTCCAACTCATGCAGTCCGGCAGCTCGGACGTCGAGCTGCAGAAGTCGAACATCCTGCTGCTCGGCCCGACCGGCTGCGGCAAGACGCTGCTCGCGCAGACGCTCGCCCGCATAATCAACGTGCCGTTCGCGATCGCGGACGCCACGGCGCTGACCGAGGCCGGCTACGTCGGTGAAGACGTCGAGAACATCCTGCTGAAGCTGATCCAGGCCGCTGACTACGACGTCAAGAAGGCCGAGACTGGGATCATCTACATCGACGAGGTCGACAAGATCGCCCGCAAGGCCGACAACCCGTCGATCACGCGCGACGTGTCCGGTGAAGGCGTGCAGCAGGCGCTGCTGAAGATCCTCGAGGGCACGACTGCCGCGGTGCCGCCGCAGGGCGGGCGTAAGCATCCGCACCAGGAGTTCCTGTCGATCGACACGACGAACATCCTCTTCATCTGTGGTGGTGCGTTCGCGCACCTCGACGAAGTCATCGAGCGCCGCACGAGCCACAGCACGATCGGCTTCGGCGCCCAGCTCGACGACGTGAAGACGTACGAGAAGGGCGAGCAGTTCCAGGATTGCCTGCCCGAGGATCTCGTCAACTACGGGCTGATCCCCGAGTTCATCGGCCGACTGCCGGTGATGACCGCGGTGCACCAGCTCGGCCGCGAAGACCTGATCACGATCCTCACCGAGCCACGTAACGCTCTCGTCAAGCAGTTCGGCAAGTTCTTCTCATTCGATGACATCGAGCTCGTGTTCAGCGACGACGCACTCGTCGCGATCGCCGACAAGGCTCTGGAGCGCGAGACGGGCGCCCGCGGACTGCGGTCGATCATCGAAGAGGCACTACTCGACGTGCAGTTTGAGCTGCCGTCACGGCGCGACGTCAAGAAGTGCGTCGTGACCAAGGAGACGATCGACAAGGGGCTGCCCCCGACGCTCGTCACCGAGGCCGTCCCGGATGAGACCGGTGACGACCAGCCGGACGCCGCCAGCGCGTAACCTGGCTGTATGCGCAGCCCCCTCAAGCTCACGCCGTGGTTGATCGCTCTGCAGGCGCTCGTCGTTCTGCGCGAGCACTGGGTGCAGCTCGACCAGGCCGATCGCGACGACGTGGTCGCCATCGTGCGTCGCACCAACGGCCTGCTCCACAAGGCCACAGCGGCGGAGCGCTCGCGCCTCGTTGAGGTCGCCAAGAACTTGCGGCCGTTCGCGGTCGCCCGCAAGACCGCGTTCGGTTCTCGCAAGCTGCTTCCGTAGTCGAGGCACACGTAGACTGCGGCTCCGCATGAGCCTGCAGGATCAAAAGCGCTTTGACCCGTCGACCTCCGAGCCGCAGATCGTCGAGCGCTGGCTCGACTCCGGGATCTTTCATGCGGAGCCAGAAGGCGACGGGAGCGATGCCTATTCGATCGCTATTCCGCCGCCGAACGTCACCGGTGCGCTCCACATGGGGCACGCGCTCAACGGTTCGATCCAGGACACCCTGATCCGCTTCCACCGTGCGCGCGGCAAGCGGGTGCGGTGGATCCTTGGCACCGACCACGCGGGTATTGCGACTCAGACGCAGGTCGAGAAGCGCCTGATCTCAGAAGGGACAAGCCGTGAGGAGGTTGGCCGCGAGGAGTTCGTACGCAGGACCTGGGAGTGGCGCGAGGAGTTCGGCGGCACGATCATCGGTCAGTTCCAGCGCCTCGGCTGCTCGTGCGACTACTCGAACGAGCGGTTCACCCTCGACGACGAGTACCACGCTGCCGTCTTGAAGGTCTTCGTTGACCTTTATGACAAGGGCTACATCTACCGCGACCTCTACCTGGTCAACTGGGACCCGGGCTCGCAATCGGCGATCTCCGACCTCGAGGTCGAGAACCGCGAGGTCACCGACACGCTCTACGAGATCGCCTATCCGCTCACCGGCGGGACCGGCGAGCTGGTTGTCGCAACGGTGCGGCCGGAAACGATGCTCGCCGACGTGGCCGTTGCGGTGCACCCCGACGATGAGCGCTACGCCGCGTTCGTCGGTAAGACCGTGAAGCTGCCTCTCACCGACCGCGAGCTTCCGGTGATCGCCGACGAGTACGTCAAGACCGACTTCGGTACGGGCGCCCTCAAGATCACGCCCGGTCACGACCCCAACGACTTCGAGATCGGTCGCAAGAACGGGCTGCCTGAGCTGACGGTGATCGGCGAGGACGGCAGGCTCACCGGCGAGTACGCGGGCGAGTACGACGGCCTACCGGTCCTCGATGCTCGCGACAAGGTCGTTGCCGCGCTTGAGGCGGAAGGCGCCCTGCGCGGAACAGAGCCCTACACCCACGAGGTGCCCTACAGCCACCGCTCGGGCGAGCGGATCGAGCCGCTCATCTCACTGCAGTGGTTCATGCGCATGGAGGAGCTCGCCAAGCCGGCGATCGACGTTGTCCGCGATGGAAAGGTGCGCATTCACCCGCCATCGCAGGAGCGGCGTTACCTCGACTGGCTGGAGAACATCCGCCCGTGGTGCGTGAGCCGCCAGCTGTGGTGGGGTCACCAGATCCCCGTCTGGTACCGCGACGACGAGGTGTACTGCGGCGTCGAGGCTCCCGAAGGCGAGGGGTGGGAGCAGGACCCAGACGTGCTCGACACTTGGTTCAGCTCGCAGCTGTGGCCGTTCGCAACGCTCGGCTGGCCTGAGGACACGCCCGAACTACGTGCGTTCTACCCGACCGACGTGCTTTCGACGGCGCGCGACATCCTGTTCCTGTGGGTCGCCCGCATGGTGATGATGGGGCTGGAGTTCACCGGCGAGATTCCGTTCAGCGACGTTTACAACCACTCGGTTATCCAGGCGCCTGACGGACGCCGCATGAGCAAGTCGCTCGGCACCGGCATCGATCCGTTGTCGCTGATCGACGGCGGCGAGCGGCCTCCGGTGTTCTCGCAAGGCGGCGACTTCCCGGCCTACGGGGCCGACGCGGTGCGGTTTGGCCTGCTGGCGATGTCGTCGACGCAGGATGTGCGTTTCAGCGAGGAGAAGGTCGCCCAGGGCGCCGCGCTGGTGACAAAGCTCTTCAACGCCACACGGTTCGTGCTCGGTGCGGTTGGGGATGCTGCCGTCACGGTCGCTCCGTCGACCGCCACGCTCGAAGACCGCTGGATCGTCTCGCGGCTCGCTGCTGCACGTGCTGACTTTGAGGCGCAGGTCGGTGAGTTCGACTTCTCGAAGGCCGCTCTCGGCCTCTACGACGTGGTGTTCGGCGAGCTCTGCGACTGGTACATCGAGTTCACCAAGTCCCGGCTCGCTGACGCTGATGACGAGCTGCTTGGGCATCTGGTTTGGGTGCTGCGTGAAACCTTGTTGCTGGCCCACCCAGTCATCCCGTTCGTCACCGAAGAACTTTGGTCCCATCTTCCCGCCGAGGCGCGCACGTTCGAGCTGCTTGCGGCTGCACAGGTGTCTGAGGCCAGCGCAGCGCAGCGCGACGAAGCCGCCGAATCTCAGATGGCAGGCCTCATCGACGCGATCACGTCGCTGCGCTCCTGGCGAGACGGGGCGGGGGTCAAGCCCGGTGAGACGCTCGAGGCTCGCGTCACGGGAGCCGAAGGCGAGGCGAGGGACCTGCTCTCGCGGATGGCTCGGCTGTCGATCGTCGGTGACGACCGTGAACCCGTCGCCACAGTGCCGGCCGGCAGCGTCGTGATCGAGCTGCTCACGGGTGTGGACGCAGCCGAGGTCGCTGCGAAGGCGGCCGCTGAGCGCGAGCGACTCCAAGGCGAGATCGCACGCATCGACAAGAAGCTTGCGAACGAGGGGTTCGTCGCCAAGGCGCCTGCGGAGGTCGTGGAGGCCGAGCGCACAAAGCGTGCTCGCTACGAGGCTGAGCTGCAGGCACTCGGGGGCGACTGATGGATCTGCGAGCCGCCGAGAGCCATCTGCTCTCGCTCGAGCTGTTCGGGATGCGCTTTGGGCTCGACCGGATCCGGCGCCTGCTGACAGCGCTCGGTTCACCGCAGGACAGCTTCCGGGTCGTGGAGGTAGTCGGCACCAACGGTAAGTCGTCGACCGTGCGGATGGCCGCAGCGATCCTCAGTGCACACGGTCACCGCACAGGCGCGTATCTGTCCCCGCACCTCAGCTCGTTCCGCGAGCGCATCAGGATCGACGACCAGGACGTGGGGGAGGCCGAGTTCGCGGCTTCCGTCGAGCGAGCGGTCCGTGCGGCTGAGAAGGTCGACCGCACAGCTGAAGCGGGCGATCAGGTCACTCAGTTCGAGCTGCTGACCGCCGCCGCGGTCGACTGCTTCGCGCGCGCCGGCGCTGAGATCTGCGTGGTCGAGGCAGGACTGGGCGGGCGCTACGACGCCACCAACGCACTCGACTCCGAGGTTGCGCTGCTGACGAACGTCGGCCTGGAGCACACCCGCTGGCTGGGCCCGGAGATCACAGACATAGCGACGGAGAAGCTCGACGTGGTGAGGCCGGGTGCCACGCTGGCGGTTGGCCACGGGCTACACCCCGACGCTCTGACAGTCGCCGAGCGCGTGTGTGCCGAGCGGGGAGCCGAACTGATCGTCGCCGCGGAAGACCCCGGTCCCGAAGTGCGCCTCGGGGCCCAGGGCCGGTTCCAGCGTCGCAACTTCGCACTCGCGATGGCCGGCGCGAGGGCGATGTTGGGAGATCTCGACCCGGCGCTCGTGCAGCAGGCAGCACTCAGCACGTTGGTGCCAGGGCGCCTTGAAGTCGTGGGAGAGCACCCTCTCACGCTTGTCGACGGCGCTCACAACCCGGCTGGTATCGAGGCATTGGTCGACGCCTTGCCCGAGTTGGCCGGCGGTGCGCCGCTCGTGCTGTGCGTAGGGATCCGCGACGACAAGGACGCGGTGCAGATGCTGCGGCCGCTGCTCGACCGCGCCAGCGCCCTTGTTGCCACCCGAGCCGGAGACGAGCGGTCGTTGCCGCCTGCGACTCTGTTGTCGCTCGCCGGGCAGCTCGGATTCACCGGGCAGGCCGAGGCGATCTCTGATCCCGGCACCGCGCTCGGGCGCGCCCGCGAGCTCGCCGACGAGGGCGGAGTGGTGCTCGCAACCGGCTCCATCTACCTTGTTGCCGACCTGCTAGCCCCCGACAGGGCGGCGAGGAGCATCCTGTGAACGAAGAAGACGACGGCCCGAAAGTACGCACAATGATTGCCGCAGTGGCCTTTGGCGTTGCCGCAATCATCCTCATCTTCTTCGCAATTGGGTACGGACTTGGCCGTATCTTCCTCTAGAGCCTCTAGGATCACCGGTCGATGAGCACTCTCGCCGTCTTCGGTCTCGACAGTGATCTGTTCGACCTGACCGTCAACCTGGTCCTGCTGTTCTTGGTCGTGCTGTGGATCGCGCTGATCTACTACACGTACTCGGACGCCAAGCGCCGCATCGCCGATCCGATGCTCGTGCTGTGCGCGACCGCAGCGAGCCTGTTTCCGTTCGCGGGCACGATCGTCTACATGATCGTGCGGCCGCCCGAGTACCTCGAGGATGCACGTGAGCGCGAGCTGGAGATCCAGGCCGCTGAGGCGCGCCTCTACACCGCGGGTCTCGCTTACTGCCCGAACTGCGACGGGGAAGTGCTCGAGGATTACCTGCGTTGTCCGCACTGCACAAAGAAGCTCAAGGACGCGTGCGCGAGCTGCTCGAAGCCGCTTGACCCCGACTGGAAGCTCTGCCCCTACTGCGAAACGCCGGTCCCGGCCCGCACTCCTGCGCCGCGCAAGCGCCCGCGCCTCTCAGAGGACGCGGATCTGCTCGATCAGGCAGCGCACCGCGAACGCAACCGCTGACCCCCTAGAGTGCGCGCCATGAGCCGCACTCTGATCCTCGTAAAGCCCGACGCGTTCGCGCGTGGACTGACAGGCGAGGTCCTCTCGCGCTTTGAGCGCAAGGGCCTGAAGATCGCCGAGATGAAGCGCATGGTTGCCACGCGCGAAATCGCCGAGGAGCACTACGCAGAGCACAAGGAGCGCCCGTTCTTCGGTGAGCTCGTCGACTTCATCACCGGTGGGCCGCTGGTCGCACTCGTGCTTGAGGGCGACGACTCGGTGGTCGCTGCTCGTCAGCTGATCGGCGCCACGAACCCGCTTGAGGCCGCTACAGGCTCGATCCGCGGTGACTTCGCAACGCAGATCGGCGAGAACCTCGTGCACGGCTCTGACTCCGACGAGTCAGCTGCTCGCGAGATCTCCATTTGGTTTGGCTGATCGCTGCGCGATCCGCTTGCGAGTTTCGCTCGCGCGAAACTCGGGGACGGCGGTTCCATGACAGTGATATTGGCTAGCCAGTCGCCGCAGCGCCGGCGGATTTTGCAGGACCTGGGCCTGACGTTTGACGTCAGGCCCTCTGATGTTCCAGAGCTCTCTGAGGGCGAGCCCAACGCGGTAGCCGTCGCGAACGCCGTCGCTAAGGCCTCGGCGATCACGGCAGATTCCGGAGACATCGTCATCGGCTGCGACACCGTTGTCGCTACCGACGCAGGACTTTGGGGCAAGCCGGTCGACCGCGCCGACGCCGAGCGCACGCTGGCGCACCTCGACGGCATCACACACCGCGTCGTAAGTGGCGTCGCAGTGATTCGCGACGGGCAGGTGCAGACTGCGACGGAGACCACGAGCGTCACGTTCCGGCCGCTCTCCGACGCAGTCGTGGAGCGCTACCTGGACAGCGGCGAGTGGGAAGGGCGCGCCGGCGCGTACGCCATACAGGGCGCCGGTGCGGTGCTGGTCGAGCGGGTCGACGGCGACCTGCTCAACGTGATCGGGCTACCGGTCAGCGCTCTGCTGCGCCTCGCGCCCGAGCTCGTCTAGAAGATCTCAGGGTCGAGCTCGAGCAGCGTGCGGTCGCCCTCGCGCATCGTCTGCAGCTGCAGGAGCGCCTTGGGCAGCTCGCGGCGGAAGAACCATTCGGCCGTCGTGCGCTTACCGAGGTAGAACGCATCCGTGCGGCCCGTCGTCGCGAGGTGCTGCTCTAGCCAGAGCCAAGCCACGACGATGTGGCCGAATGCCTCGAGGTAGCTGGTCGCGTCAGCGAGCGCCGCGAGCGGATCGGTGCTCAGCACAGACTGGGTGGTGAGCACCAGCGCCTCGACGGCCTCGCCGAGCTGGTCGGCCAGTGCAGCTGCGTCTCCGCCAACGCCGCGCGCTCGCTCGATCGTCTCGCCGATTGCGTCGACCGCGGCGCTGAACGCGGCACCGTTGTTCATCGACACCTTGCGGCCCAGCAGGTCGAGCCCCTGGATGCCGTGAGTGCCCTCGTGGATCGGGTTGAGTCGGTTATCGCGGTAGTGCTGCTCGACGTCGTACTCGCGGGTGTACCCGTAGCCGCCGTGAATCTGGATGGCTAGCGAGTTGGCCTCCAGGCACCACTGGGACGGCCAGCTCTTTGCGATCGGCGTGAGCAGGTCGAGGAGCAGCGCTGCACGTTGTTGCTCCGGACCTTCGGGAAGCGTCTCCGCATCGTCGTGAAGGTGCCCGCAGAACAGGCACAGCGCGAGTGCCCCCTCCACATACGCCTTCTGGTCGAGCAACATGCGCCGGACGTCGGCGTGCTCGGAGATCGGAACCTGCGGCGAACTTGGGTCGCGGCCAGTGAGCGGACGCCCCTGCGGGCGCTCCTGTGCGTACCTGAGCGACTTGCGGTACCCGGTGTAGCCGATCGCGGCGGCTCCCATGCCTACGCCTATCCGCGCCTCGTTCATCATCCGGAACATCGCAGCGAGGCCGGTGCCCGGCTCGCCGACGATCTCACCGATTGCGCCAGGTTCGCCGCCAGGCGTGTGTACGCCCTCCCCGAAGCCCATCACGGTGTTGACGGTGCCGCGGTAGCCCATCTTGTGGTTGAGCCCAGCGAGCGTGACGTCGTTGGGCTCGGTGACGTTGCCGCCCTCGTCCACGAGGTGCCGCGGCACGATGAACAGGCTGATGCCCTTCACGCCAGGAGCCGCATCAGGCAGCTTGGCGAGCACCATGTGCACGATGTTCTCCGAGAGCTCGTGCTCACCGCCGCTGATCCACATTTTTGTTCCGAAGATGCGGTAGGTGCCGTCCGGCTGGGGGACCGCGCGGGTCGTGATGTCAGCGAGCGAGCTACCGGCTTGCGGCTCGGACAGGCACATCGTGCCGAAGAACCGGCCCTCGGTCATCGGCGGAACCCACTTCTGCGCCTGCTCTGCTGAGCCGTTGACCGTGAGCATGTTCGCGGCCGCCGACGTGAGCATCGCGTATGCGCTGGTGCCGGGATTGGCGGCTTGGAACCACGCGAACACCGCTGATGACAAGGTCAGCGGAAGCTGCATGCCTCCGTGCGCGGACCCGATCGAGATGCCCATGAACCCGGCGTCCGCGAAAGCGTCGAGCGCGGTCTGCACCTCGGGCACCAGGCGCACCACGCCGTCCTCGATCTCAGGCTCGTTGATGTCCGCGGCGCGGTTGTGTGGAGCGAACAGCTCGGAGGCCAGCTGTTCTGCGAGCGCCAGCACGGCTTGGTAGTCATCGCGGGACTGTCCTGCGAAGCGCTCGCGGGCGGTCAGTTCGTCGAGCTGCAGCCAGTCGAACAGCAGAAACTCCACGTCCTGCCGCACGAGCA
>CAZLKZ010000012.1:0-48900 GCA_964560235.1 uncultured Conexibacter sp.
GCCGTCTCGCCGACCGTCGAAACGCGGTGCACCTCGCCTCCGCGAGCCTCGATCGCTGCGGCTGTCAGCGCGACTCGCTCCCCGATCCTCGGATGAGTGTCGACGTCTTCGATGAACACGGCAGAGAACGGACCGAGCTCCGCAGCGCCTTCCCATCCAACGAGCTCGTTGTGGTTGAGCTCGGGCAGCTCGTGCGCGAATGCGGGAACTTTGGCGTTCTCGTTGAGCTGGGTCTTCCAGCGGTATGCGACCGGCTTGGTCGCGCCCGAACCTGCGACGAGCGGGATCCGGCCGTGCAGGGAGCGTGCAAGCTGCTTGGGAAGCGAGTCTTCAGGCCCGCTCGGCCCCCACTCTTCGACGAGCCTGCCGAGATGGTCGGCCGCTACGTCGAGCTCGGACGTAAGGCTCGGACTGGTACCCGTGCGGGCTGCGACCTCAAGCGCGGCGACGGTCACGTAACCCACCGCGGCGCGCGGCTGCAGTCCACCGGCAAGCGGAATGACGGGCACGCCGTCGGTCCGCGCCATCTCAGCGAGCTTGCCCCCGGAGGTCGCGACGACGCGTCCTGCGCCGAGCGCACCGGCGGCTTCGTAGCAGGCCAGGGTCTCCTCGGTATTGCCCGAGTAGCTGCAGCAGAGCACCGTCGCCTTGGGTGTCGTCCACGACGGAAGCCCGTACCCGCGCGCCGGGATAAGCGGCCGCGAACACGTGTCGCCGAGCATCGCCCGAGCCAGCTGACCACCGATCGACGATCCGCCCATCCCGGCAACGATCACGCCGTCCGGACTGTCGTGCTGCGGGACCGAAGCGGCATCTGTCTTCCAGACGGCGTCGCGGATGTGTTCGGGCAGCGCGAGCGTGTCCGCGAACTGGTCGGTGGAATCGACCGCTCGGATCGTGTCTACGTCAAGGCTCACGCAGTCTTCTCCTCAGAAGCGGATCGCGCCATCGCCGAGAACCGTACCCGGGAACAGCCTCACGCCGTGCGAGAGCTCGTTCGCGGCACCGACCTTCACGCCCTCGCCGACCATCGTGCGGTTGCGCACCGTCGATCCGGCCCCGATCTGCGCGCCAGCGTCAATCACGGCATCTGCAATCTCGCAGCGGTCGCCGATCTCGGCGCCGTCAAGCACCACCGCGCGCTCGATCCGCACGCCCTCCGCGATTTTCACGCCGTTCCCGAGCACGACAAGCGGGCCGATGTGGCTGCGGCGGCCGATGCTCACCCCGTCACCGATCACCACCGGCGGCACGATGCGCGCCTGGTCTGCATCAAGCCCCTCCCCGGTCGCCCGGTACGCGGGGCCCAGCTTCTCGAGCACCGCTGTCTCAACGTCACCGTCGAGGATGTCGAACGTCGCCTGCAGATAGCGGTCGGGAGTACCGATGTCCATCCAGTAGGCGTCGTGGTCAGCCGTCGCGTGGAGACCAGCGCCGACGAGCTGCGGCCAAACCTCGCGCTCGATCGACACCTTCCGTTCAGGAGCCACCAGGCTCAGCACACTCTTCTCGAGCACGTAGATCCCAGCGCTGATGAGGTATTCGGAGATGCCGCCCAGCTCGTCGGCCCCGGGCTTCTCTAGGAAGCCCGTCACGCCTCCGTCAGGAGATCGCAGCACGAGCCCGTATGCCGACGGGTCCTCGACGGGAACCAGTCCGAGCGTCGCCGCGGCGCCGCTGCGCTCGTGGTCTGCGATCTGCGCTGCGATGTCGTAGTCGGTGAGCACGTCGCCGTTGAGCACCAGAAAGCGATCATCGAGGAGTGGCTCGCACTCCTTGATCGCACCCGCAGTACCGCGTGGCTCAGGCTCCACCACGTAACGGACTCGAATGCCCCAGCGCGACCCGTCGCCCAGCGTCTCCTCGATCTGGCTTGGCTCGAAGCCGCAGCTGAGCACGATGTCGTCAACACCGTGGCCGCGCAGCCACTCGATCATGTACGCCAGGAACGGTCTGTCGACCAGCGTGATCACCGGCTTCGGCGTCGACGAGGTCAGAGGACGAAGTCGAGTGCCGCGGCCACCAACGAGGATGACGGCTTGCATCAGCGCCCGATGCCTTCGTACGAAAGCCCGGCGCTCTCGACGCTGGACCGGTCAAGCGCGTTACGGCCGTCGATCAGCACCGTGCCGGACATCGCTCCGGCCACAGCGGCCCAGTCGAGCTCGATGAACTCTTGCCACTCGGTCACGAGCACAACGGCGTCTGCATCCTTTACGGCGTCCATCGCCGACTCCGCGAAGTCGACATTGCCGATCAGCTTGCGTGCCTCTTCCTCGGCTACCGGGTCGAAGGCTGACACGGTGGCTCCGGCGGCCTGGAGGCGTGCCGATAGAACGAGCGAGGTCGCCTCACGCATGTCGTCTGTATTTGGCTTGAACGCGAGGCCGAGCAGCGCGATCTTCTTGCCGACGAGCGATCCCAGGTGCTTTTCGAGCTTGCTCATCACGCGGCGCTTCTGCAGCTCGTTGACCTCGATCACCGAGTTGAGCAGCTGGAAGTGGTAGCCGGTGTTGCCCGCGAGCTGCTTGAGCGCAGTGACGTCCTTGGGGAAGCAAGAGCCGCCAAAGCCGAGGCCGGCCTGCAGGAACTTCGGACCGATGCGGTCATCGAGGCCCATCCCCTTGGCGACCTCGACCACGTCAGCACCGGTCAGCTCGCACACGTTCGCGATCTCGTTGATGAACGAGATCTTGGTGGCGAGGAAGGCGTTGGAGGCGAGCTTGACCATTTCGGCGCTCGCGATGTCGGTGCGCACTAGCGGAGCGCTCAGCGGCGCGTACAGCTCGGCGACCGCGTCGCCGGCCCAGTCGCCGTCGTCACCGATGACAACGCGGTCAGGGTTCAGGAAGTCCGCGACAGCGGTGCCTTCTTTGAGGAACTCGGGGCAGGACACGTATCGGAAGCCATCTTTGCCCTGTTCAGAGAAGACACGCTTGATCGAAGCGCCGGTGCCAACGGGCACGGTCGACTTCATGACGAGCGCGTGGCTGTCGGATGCAGGCATCGCGTTCACAACGGCGTGGACCGCCGAAAGATCCGCGTCACCTGAGTAAGTGGGCGGGGTACCAACGGCCACGAACAGCAGCCGCGCGTTGTCGAGCGCGTCCTTGATGTCGGTGCTGAAGTGCATCCGCTCGCGGTTCTTCGCGATCAGCTCGGTCAGGCCAGGCTCCCAGATCGGGATCTTGCCGTTCTTAAGGCCCTCGATCTTGGACTCATCGATGTCGATGCAGTACACGTCGCTGCCGAGCTCGGCAAAGCCCGCTGCGGTTACGAGTCCTACATAGCCGGTGCCAATAACACCGATCGGTTCGCGCTCAGACATAGACGCGACAGACTAGTGCCGAGCCGTTCACAGCGAACTTCGGACGAGTCAGATGGTGGAGTCAGTTGACTCGCGCCATCGACCGCGCGATGCCGAGCATCTGCGAATTCGACAGCGTGTGAAGCAGGCTGTTCGACACCCAATAGCGCCCCTTGGAGGTGCGCCACGCGACGAGACGGAGCCGCCCGCCGTCGGTGTAAAGGTCGTACTTGCGCCCACCCATCTTGCGGCTGGACGTCGGCTCGTCGAGGATCGGCGGGGCCGACCAGGTGGTGCCCTGGATGCCGTAGTACTGCCCGAGCTCGTTGAGCTTCACGACGATCCGGTAGGCGTGATGGCGCTTACCGCCACGGTCGTAGAGGTCGTACGCCCGGCTGTCGTCGTCCTGGTAGACGGCCCCGCCCACGGACACCTTCGGGTAGAAGACCGTGAAGCGGGCACGCGGCGCGACGTTGATCGCGATGTCCTGCGCCGGGCGCGGGTTCGTTTGCAGGCCGGAAGCCTTGGTTGCAGCGCGCTTCTTCTTCGTGGCCTTCTTGCGGGCAGGCTTGCTGGCCGTCGTCGCGCCCGTGGCTTTGGTGCGTGCCTCCCCCTGCACCGCCTTGAAGCGCTCCACAGCCTTCTCCAACTCGGCCTTCTTGACGGTCACGTAGGAAGGCCCGATCTCGCCGGGGAACTGGACTTCCTGCACCGGCTGCTTGGCAGAGTCGACGACGAGCCGCATCAGCTTGAGGATCGCGTCGCTGTCGTGAATGTCGGTGTCCGTGTACCTGCCGAAGATCCGCAGGAGCTCCTTGCGGTCGTCGAACAGGTCGCTGACGCCGATCTGGTTGCGCGCGTCGGTGAGGAACTGCTGCTGGCGAGCCGCCCGGATCACATCGTTGTCGAAGTGGCGGTAGCGCACGTAGTCGAGCGCGTCCTGTCCGCAGAGCTTCTGATAGCCGGCCTTGACGTCGATCGTGGCGTAGTTCGGCCCGCCTCCGTACGGCGGCGCGTTGTCGTTGAAGTAGCGCCGGTCGACGTCGGTGTAGATGCACCCAAGCCGGTTGACGGCACGACGGAAGCCGCGGAAGTTGACCGTCACTACGTGCGAGATCGGAATGCCGAGCAGGCCGCGCACAGTGCGCACTGCCAGCGCCGGCCCGCCCAGCGCCATGGCGGCGTTGATCTTGTCGGCGCCCTTGGCCTGGTCGTAGCCGGGGATCTTGACCTTCAGGTCGCGCGGAATCGACATCACCGCGGTCGCCCCGCGATCGGGATCGAGCCGCACGAGCATCATCGTGTCCGAGCGCACCGGGTCACCCTTGTTGACACCGCCCCATCGCTTGTCGGCGCCGAGCAGCAGGATCGTCTGAGGGCCACCTGGCTCGACCTTGTCGAGCACTCCGGTGTCGAAGCTCGGCCCCTGGCTACCTGAATTGAACGCGTCGACCAACGAGTCGAACTCGAGCAGCGCCGCAGTGGCCACAGCTGTAGCCGTCGACAGGATCACGACAGCAGCGGCGATCAGCGCCCGCTTGAGCATGTAGCGCGCCGGGCGCGCCTGTGGCGTGTCTTGTTCCAGCGTTGTCATTACAAGGCGCGATCAGCGCATGCGCGTCAGCGACGCGGCAATTCCAAGCATCTGGCCGTTGCTCAGCCGTAGAGACAAGGTATTGGACACCCAGTAAACGGCGCGTCCCTTGCGCCACGAGACGAACCTCAGACGACTGCCAGACTTGTACAGCTTGAGGGTACGGCCGCTGAGCCGGGCGGTGCCGTCGGGGTGCGCCAGCAGCGGAGGAGTGGTCCAGGTGGTGCCTTGGATCCCGTAGAACTGGCCCTCGATCTGGTTCTGCTGCACGACCATGCGGTACGCGAGGTGCGGTTTGTCGGCGCGGTCACGAATCGTGTAGGTCCGTGGCTGCACCTTGCCGTCGGTGTCCGGAGCGACGTAGCGGCCCTGCGGCGTGATCTTGCGCGGGTAGTACAGCGGGAACCCGACCTGGCCGGCCTTCGGCTTGGCTGCATCGCGGCCGACCTTCGTGCCGTCAACGAGCTTGGAGGACTTGATCTCCGACTTCTGTGTCTTGGTGCGCTTGCGGGTGACCTTCGTCTGCTTCTTGGGCGGCTGCGCTGCCAGGAACCTGCGCGCGATCGTCTGGAGCGAGGCCGGAGACGCCTCCACGAACGAGCCACCCTCTCCGCCAGAGAAGACCGCCGGGAACTCGATCTGCACGACCGGCTTGTCGCTCGAGTAGAGAGCTAGCTTGCCGAGCCGCAGTGCGCCCTTGACCGAGTTGAGCCGCTCGTCGGTCTGCGCGTTGCGGCGCATGATCTTGAGCAGTTCGTCGAGGTTCCCGACGAGCTGGCTTGTGGAAATCTGGTCCTTCGCGGACCGCAGGAAGTCCTGCTGACGAGCGGCGCGCACGATGTCGGAGTCGGCGTGGCGGAAGCGCACGAAGTCGAGCGCGCGCTGCCCGCACAACCGCTGGTATCCGGGCTCGATGTCGATCTCCGCGTAGTGCTGGCTGACCGGCAGACCCACGTTTGAGTGGTAGTAGCGGCGGTCGACGTCTGTGTAGACACAGCCGATCGCGGTTACGGCCTGGCGGAACCCACCAAAGTTGACGTTGACGATGTGGTTGATCTTTACGCCTGGCAGCAGGTTCTCGATCGTCCGGCGCGTCAAATCTGGCCCTCCGACCGAGTACGACGCGTTGAGCTTGTCGGTGCCCTGTCCTGGGATGAGCACCTTGAGATCTCGCGGCATCGACAGCACGGTGGTGACCCCGCGCTTGGGGTTCATTCGAACGAGCAGCATCGTGTCCGAGCGCGCGGGGTTGCTGCGCTGGAGAGCCGGGTTGTTGGCCTTCAGGTCCGCCCACCGGCGGTCAGACCCGATCACGAGGATCGTCTGCGCACCGCCTGGCGGCGCCTCGGGGATCGGATCGAGAGTCTTGATCGACGGCCCCGACGCCTCGGTGGGAGAAACGTAGGAGTCGAGCTTCAGCAGGGCCGTTGTCGCTGTGGCTGTCGCAGCAAGCACGATCACCAAGACCATTGCGAGGCCCGACCGTCCGAGGAACCTGAGGCCCTCGCGGCCCCCAGGCGGCTGCCAACCCTGACTCACGCGGCGCCGCCGTCCACGGCGCGCAGCGACGGCCCGCCGCCTTCGGCCTCGCGGAGCTGCTGAGGCACTACGCCGACAAAGTCGACAAGTGCCCTGCGGTAGGCGCCGAGCGACTCGATCGACACCCACTCCTCGGGGCCGTGATGACCAGCCCCGACAGGCCCGAACTCAACAGCGGGGATGCCCGCCTCAAGGAACGAGATCGCGTCCGAAGCGCCATCGCGGCCGACCGACATCGCGGGCCGTGCCGGATCGACGTAGCTGGCGAGACCGTCACGCAGGGCTCGCACGTACGGATTGGTGCGCGCCACGACGGCGGGCTTGCGGATGAAGCTCTTGACGACCTCGACGTCAGGAATAGCCCTGATCTGCGCGAGCAGCTCACCCGGGTCCTGGGTCGGCAGGTAGCGAATGTCGACGTCCATGGTGCACCTGTCGGGCACCTTGTTGAAAGCGTCGCCGCCCTCGATGCGTGCGAGGTTGATCGAGGGCCGGTCGAACAGCTCCGACGACTCGCGGCTGAACGGGAGCGTCTCGATCCTTCTGAATGCGTCGCCGGCTTTGAGGATTGCGTTGTCGCCGAGCCACGGCGTCGAGCCGTGCGCTGCCACACCAGCGATCGACAAGCGCAGCGCGAGCACGCCCTTGGCCTCGACACCGATGTGCAGATCCGTCGGCTCGCCGGTGATCGCAAAATCTCCGGTCAGTCCCCCAGCTACTAGCGCGTCCGTGGAGCGGTCCGTGAGATCTTCTGCCTCCTCGTCCGGCACACACACAAAGCGCACTCGCACGGCGTCCTGCGATGCGAGCTCGGGCAGCGCGACCATCATCGCCGCGAGCGCGCCCTTCATGTCGTACGCGCCGCGACCGATCAGCCTGTCGCCCTCGACACGGGGCTCGAATTGATGCGCGTACGCGGGCACCACGTCGAGGTGACCGTGAAGGATCACCGTTGGCGATCCGGCCGGGCCGCCAACGTCGACAGAGAGCACGGGCAGCCCGCCGTGCTCTGTGCTTTGGACCGGAAGCGACTTTGACTCGAGCCAGCCCTTTACGAAGCCCGCAGCCGCCCTCAGACCCGAAGGGGTCGAGGTGTCGTACGTCATGAGCCTCTCGGCGAGGACGCGTTCGTCCATCAGCTGCAGGCTATCTGGCGGGCCGGAGCGCTCAGGGAGCGCGATTTCGGGCTCAGACCTCTAGTTCCAGCGCTTCGGCACGTGCGCGCTGCGCCGCGCCGCCGTGGAGCGGAGCGAGCTGCACGGGAGTCGCGTGGATCGCACGCATGCGCACGTCGCGCCAGCTCAAGCCCTCGCCGAGCAGCGCAGGCGCGCCCATGATGAACGCGGTCGCGATCTCGACTGCCTGCAGCACGATGCCGTAGCCCAGCGCGTCCTGCACGCTGATGCCGTAGCCCTTGTGAAGTACGAATACGCACGCTGCCTGGAACACGCCGAGGTTGGACGGTGTTGCGGGCAGTACGGCACTTACGTTGACCGCGAAGAGCACAGCTGCCGCCGCTGCGACGCCTGCACGGTCATCGATGCCGAAGGCAATAAGCAGCAAGTAGCAGGACATCCACTGGATCACCCACGCGAGCAGCTGGGCGACGGTGGCCGCAGTACCGCGGCGCGGATCGCGGAAAACACGCAGGCCCGATCGGACCTCGGCGAGCGCGGTGCGTGCTCGCTTGATCGCTCGCCGTACGCGGTGGGATCCGACCTTCGCTGACCTTCCGAGGAGCACTGGCCCGAGCGTGAGCGCACCGACGATGACAAGCGGCGCGACTGCGACGGCAAAGAGCGCTCCCTGGTGCTTGTCGAAGACTTCGACCGAGGAGAACATGATCACGCCCAACACGACGAGGGCGAAGATGTTCAGAAGCGTCTGCGAGACGATCGTGCCGAGGACGTTGGGCAGGCCTTCTCGGGGCCGCCCGAGCCGTCGCGCGACCACGAGCGCACGAGCGGGCTCGCCGAGGCGCGCCGGCAAGGTCGCCGACATCAACACGCCAATCGTCGTGCCCTGGAAGGCATCCGCAAACCGTGGCCGCTGCAGCGACGTGCCGTTGGTCGATGCGAGAAGGATCTGGTGCCACGCGACCGCGCGGACGACCATCGAGAGGCACATCAGCGCGAGCGCGGCGAGCACCCAGGTGGGTGTCGCACCGAGCAGCGCGTCCATGATGCGATCCGGTCCGATCCGCTCGACTGCGAACACCGATCCGGCGACCACAGCGCCGCCGAGCGCTCCGAGCGCGACCTTACGCGCTACAGCAACACGCGAACGACGGGTGTCGCCTTCGGGCTCAATCGATGGGACCCGCCATGCCGGCCGCTGCGGGCCGAGGTCGCGCGGAGCAAGTCCACTGCGAACACGGGCACGCTGGCTAACCGTCTTGGGCTGAGGCAGCGCGATGGCGTCTTCGTAGGCTTCCGCGACGCTTGCGGCCACGTGCGGCCACGCGTAGTTGTGTGCGCTCTCGGCGGCTCCCGTCGCGAGCTTTGAGCGGCGATCGGGATCGAGCGCGAGCGCGCGGAGCGTCTCGGCTAGCGCAGTTGCGTCACCGCGCGGCACGAGAACACCGTCGTGTCCGTCGCTGACCACGTCCGTGTAACCGGCGATGTCTGATGCGACGACCGGCGTGCCCTGAGCGAACGCCTCTGTGAGCACCATGCCGAAGCTCTCACCCCCGAGCGACGGGGCGCAAAGCAGGTCAGACCGGCGCAGCACCGACGTCTTCTCAGCGTCATCGACACGGCCGAGCACGTTGATACCGCGGCCATCGTCGAGCAGCAGCGGCGTGACCTCGTCCTCGTTGGCGCCAACAATCGTCAGCTCGGCAGGCACGTGCTCGCGGAGCGCTTCGAAAGCGCGCAGCAGCACCGGCAGCCCCTTGCGCGATACGGCCTGGCCGACGTACGCGATCTGCAGAGGTCCGTCGGTGCGCGCGAACCGGTTAGACGGGAGGAACTCAGGCACCTCGACGCCGTTCGGGATCACCCTGTAGTCGCCGCCGAAGAACCGCTGGCCGGTCCACGCCGCAGCCTCGGAGACGGCTATCCGCACGCCGAGCCTGTTTAGCCGCAGCCGCGCGCCCGCGAGCACGCCAAAGTTGTTTGTGAGCTGGTTGGTCGAGTAGCAGTGGAACGTGCCGACCATCGGCAGGTCCGTGCTCATGAGCGTGTCCCAGCAGAGCGCCGGAGCGATCGGCTCGTGCAGGTGCACGACGTCGAAGCCTCCGGTGGCGAGCTCGCGACGGAGCTTGGCCGCAGCGAACGGCGACAGCGTCACCGAACTCATCGAGCCGTTCATGGCCATGCCGACGGTGCGGCCGAGCGGCGTCACCCAGTCGGGGATCTCACGTCGCTGGGGCTGCGCTCCACCGTGCAGACGGGCGTTGAGCCGGTCGTCCGGGTCCATCGGGGCGAACACGTGCGCCTCGTGGCCGGCGGCCACGAGTTCATGGCGCAGCGCCTCGATGTGACGCAGTACGCCGCCCGGATAGTTCCAGGAGTACGGTGAGATGAGCGCGACGCGCACGAAGTCCTAAGGGTAACGGTCAACTACCCCGCTGACGAGGGGCGCAGTATTAGGCCCGGTTAGGCCTAGAGCTACTCCCAGCTGGCGGCGCGAGCCTTGAGGTCGCGGTACAGCACCGTGAGGGTGGCGACCAAGATGACGGTGATCATGAGGTCGCTCAAGAACGAGGCGGCGACCGCTCGGATGATCTCCAAGGCGGAATGGTCGGCCGTGATTCCGCTCAGGCCTATCACCTCAGTGGCCGGCTCGCTCGTTGCCGACTCGACGGTATCCCCGGCGTCTCCAGCAGCGAAGGACGAGAGCAGCGCTACTCCGATGATCGCTGCGAACGCAGGAATGACCCGGAGAACAGCGTGAAATACGCGACCGCGGAGCAGCTCCATGGATCGTCCAACGGCATCCAGCGCGGACTTGCCCTCGTTGACGATGACCGGGACTACCGGCAAGGCATAGGTAGCGCCCGCTAGCAGGACCGCTCCGGCGAGCACGCCGCCGACTATCGGGACAACGAGGACGATCGCGGCAACGATGAAGACCACGGTCCCGAGTAGAAACCAAACGAACAGCACCGAAACCGCGGCCGAAACCGTCGACCGGTACGCGACCAGCGGCCGCGCCTCCATGCCTGAGGACGCCTCACTGACGACCCTGAAGCCGGCGGCGACCGACCAGCACAGCGCGAACACGTAAACGAGCGACAGTGCAACCGCCAGAGGAATGGGCCAAAGACCATCCCGGGAGCCGAGCCACGAGGCAGCTCCTAACGTGAGCGCGGTGATCGCCGCTCCGATCGCCGCCACACCGAGCAGGGGCAGCCATGCCAAACGCATGGTCCTGAGAGACTCGGTGAGCGACTCTCTGTAGTCGAGCGCTCGCGGGGTCGCCAGGTCGGTCATGCCGGGATCGTAGGAGAACCCAGCTCCGAAAACTAGAGCGCAGATTCCATCTGCTCGTCTTCCGCGACACGGAAGGACGAGCCGCAGCCACAGGCTGCAACCACGTTCGGGTTGTTGACCTGGAACCCAGCGCCCTGAAGGGACTCGACGTAGTCGATCTGGGAGCCGTCGACATACGGCAGCGACTGGCTGTCGACGAGGATCCGCAAGCCAGCGTCCTCGAACACGACGTCACCGTCGGCCTGGTCGTCGAACGCAAGCTGGTACTGGAAGCCCGAACAGCCTCCACCCCGCACTCCAACGCGGAGCCCTGCGGTGTCGGTCCCACCAGACTGACCGTCGAGGAACTCGCGGACCTTGGTCGCACCGAGTTCGGTGAAGGTCACTCCCTTGGCCTGATAGCTCACGGTTGTGCCGGTCATCGTTACTTCAATGTAGCGGTACCCTGGGCGCCAGATGCCATCCACGGACAGCATTCGCACTCGAATCGAGCAGGCGCTCCCGGGCGCCCAGGTCGAGGTCGAAGATTGGACCGGCGGCGGCGACCACTTCAAGGCGACGGTCGTCTCCGATGCGTTCGACGGCCTCAGCCGGATCCAGCAGCACCGCCTCGTGTACGACATCTTCGATGGCGAGATCGGCGGAGCGATCCACGCTCTGTCGCTGACAACCCGCGTGCCCCAGGCACAGTGACCCAGGAGCTTCCGATGAGCGCCGACGCACAGAACCCGATCCGCGAAGCGATCCAGGAAGCGATCGCCGAGAACGAGGTCATCCTCTTCATGAAGGGCAACCCCGACCAGCCCGCGTGCGGCTTCAGCGCACGCGCAGCGGGAGCTCTCCACGAGACCGGCGTGCAATTCGCCGCTGTCGACATCCTTCCGGACCCGCGCATCCGCCAGGAGCTTTCGGCGCTTTCGAACTGGCCGACGATTCCCCAGCTGTTCATTCGCGGAGAGCTCGTGGGCGGAGCCGACATCATCGGCGAGATGCTCGAGTCAGGTGAGCTCGCAGAGCAGCTCGGAGTCGCACAGCCCGCCGCGCCCGCCGACGCGCAGCCGACAGCCACCGATCAGGCAGCGCCGCTGTCGATCGAGAACCGTCTCTCTTAGCGGCGAATCGTTACGAACGCCTCTGCGCTGCCGGATAGGCGCAGGTCGGCGTTGTTGCGCAGCGGGACCAGCCAGCGGTTCGAACCCAGCGAGATCCGTGCGCGATCGTCACGCTGCCCCTTCCGCACCTCCTCGCGCAGCTCGGCGACCGTGCGTGGCGGCTGGGGCTCCTCGGTGTCCCCTCCACCGTCACCACCGAACAGCACGTTGAGTGTCTCTTCAAGCGCGTTGGAGCTCTCAACGTCCGGGCTAGTGCCGCGGACCTTCAGCAGCGTCGGACCGGCCTGAGCGGATCGCGGAATCCGGATCCGGTGGGTTCGCACAACCTTGGTTGACGTTCCTGCGAGCACCGACTCCACCCGCACGGTCACCCGCTGTCCGCGTCGCGGGTTCGACGGCACGACCCGGACGCGCCGGATGTTGGCGTAACCGACCGACTCGCTCAGGTGAATCTGCACGTCCACCCTGCGAACGTTGAGCGGCGCGAACTTGTAGCCCGCGACCTGAGAGAGCGCCGTCATGACGTCGTTGGGCATCGCGCCACCGGGAGACGTCGCGCTGGCACCCACGTAGCGGTTGCAAATGGTGATCGGCTTCTTCTGACCCTGGATCCACACGCGTGTGCACATCCGCGCAGACAGCTGGTTCGGTGAGCCGTGCAAGGCATCGACGACCGCCTTCATGACAGCCATCGGCGCGACAAGCTGCAGCGCGCCGCTCGTGCTGCCACGAAGAGGCGCCTCATCGGCGACAAGCGTCGTTTGCGCGGTCAAAGCGTTGGTCTTGCGGTTGCGCACTCCGACGTTGAGCGTCGTCGCGCGCGGCTCGGTGCCGATCTGACCGATCACTGCCGACGGCCTGTCATCGGTGATCGAGCCGATCGTCCCCAGGGTCGAAGCGAGTTTGTAAGGAGTCGCGCCCTCGAGCGTGAGGGGGTTGCCGACCACCGCGTGTACCCACGCGCTCTGCATGAACAGAGACCGCGGACCTACCCCTTCGTACGGATGCCCGAACGCCCACACCCTGTTGCCGTCGACGTACGTGACGGTGCCGACTGCGCCAACCGCAACGGCACCGGTGCTGAACGAGGCAGCAACAGATGCACCCGGCTCTAGCGTCGGCCCGCCCACGTCGAGAGCGCGGCGTGGCGCTCCTGCGGTGAAGACGAGGTTCGCGCCTGCCTTCTTCGCGATCGCCTGCAGCTTGGTGGCCAGCGGGCCGCTTATGCCTGACACCATCAACGGTGTCGACAAGGAGCTGGCCGATGCCGTCGAGCTGTCGGTGCGCGGCTCAGCGAGCATTGTGTCGATCGGGGTGATCAGGATCAGCAGGTTTCCGTAGTCACCTGTGGCTTCGGAGACCGCTCCTGCGATAGCAGTTCCTCCCCCGGCCACTGGGCAGTACACCGGCGAGCCGCTGAAGCCCTGCGCCACACCCGTGGAGTCGACGGCCGGCCCAGAAGCACGGCCCAGAATGCGCCCGTCCACGCCGGACCCGACAACGTCGACGATCTCCACGTTGAACGTCGTGATGTCGGTACCGCGTATCACGGTCTTGGCCGTGCACTGCATACCGACGACAAGAGCCGATGCGGGCATCGTCGGCTCGGCTGCAATCGAGGGCTCGGCAATCAGTGCGAAAGGCACCAGGACACACACGACGGCTCGCAGAAATCTCACGCGGCCACCCTATTGGAGCGGCAGGCGTCGATACCCCGGCACTCAGTCAAAGCTGAGCCGGGATGTCACCCCGCCCACCTGCCGCACGCTAAACCCTGCCAGCCGCAGACCGAGCGGCTGCTTGGTCGCGCCCGGCATCGCGCGGAGTCCGCGCAGCCGGTACCACTCGATTGCCTCGACGAGCGGGTCTTCGTGGTGGCCGGTGAGCCAACCGAGCTCGTCACGCGCTTTGTTCGATCTGTAGGCCCACCACAGCGATGTGAGCCGCACCTCCTGCACGCTTAGGCCAGCCTTGGCAGCACCCGGCGCTCGTGCCAAGGACAGAGCTGCCGCGACCGGCAGCCGCACCGATGGAGGTTCCACTCCCGTAAGCCGCCCGAGGTCGGCATAGAGCCGCTCTGAGGTGAAGTTGCGTCCGCCGAGCAGGTAGCGCTCCCCGGGGCGGCCGTGTTCGGCAGCGAGCTGCAACCCGGTCGCCACGTCTTCGGCGCCCACGATCGAGAGCGCTCCTGAGGTGTAGAACGGGATCTGACGCGCGATGAACCGGCGCACGACCTCGGTGCTCGATCCCGCGTAGTCGCCGCGCCCGAGCACCATCCCGGGCAGAGCGAGCACGACAGGCAGCCCGCTCTCCTTGAGCCTCAGAGCTACCCGCTCGCCTGTGTGGGTGGCCGCGACGATGGACAGGCCCCAGCGCGCGCTGAACGGCTGCGTCTCATCGGCAGTCGATCCTTTGGGGGCAGGCCCGAGAGAGGCAGCCGATGACACGTGCACGACACGCCCGACCTTGGCCTTCAGTGCCGCACCCAAGACGGACTCGGTCGCGTCGACGTGGACGTCGTGGAGCCTGCGCCAACTTGACCGCCACGGTGCCGGCTCAGGCACGTGGTAGAGCGTGTCGACCTTGCGCATCGCCTTCGCCACCGCGTCGCGGTCGCGGGGGTCAACGATCAGCGTCTCGACGTCCTCTAGCCCGAACTCGGCACGCACCTCGTCGGCGTGTTTGCCGCTCATCATCAGCCGCAGGTGCTCGCCGCGCTGCGCGAGCTGCCCGGCGAGGTTGGCGCCGACGATGGTGTCTGCGCCGGTGATGAGGGTCACGGCCACACAGCGATGATCGCAAACCGCGTGCCGCAGTCGTGCAACCGTAATCACGTGTTCTAACGCCCGGCTCCCGTTAGGGTCGAGCAATGGCTCAGGTAAAGGTCGTAACCGATTCCACCTCCTACCTCCCGGCTGATCTGATCGCGAGCTCAGGGCTTGAGGTCGTGTCGCTGTGGATCAACTACCCATCCGGCGAGAGCCAGCTGGAGTCAGACATTCAGGACCTGGGCGCCTACTGGAGAGAGCTCGCCGACCTAACCGAGCTGCCGACCACCTCTCAGCCTGCACCGGGCGCGTTCGAGGAGTGCTTCGAGCCACTCGTAGCCGCGGGGCAGGATGTGGTTGCGGTGCTGATCTCCGCGGGAATCTCAGGGACCGTGGGCTCGGCACAGACTGCCGCCGACGCACTGAAGGAGCGCTACCCGGACCGCAAGATCATCATCTGTGATTCACGTAGCGGCGGCGGCGGCCTCGGGATGGTCGCTCTGGCTGCTGCAGCCGCCGCCAACGCAGGACTCGACGCCGACGGGGTAGCCGAGCGCACCCGCCGGGCTGTGGAGTCGAACAAGATCTGGTTCGCGGTCGACACACTCGAGTACCTGCGCCGAGGAGGCCGCATCGGCGGCGCGCAGGCGCTGGTGGGCGGCGCGCTCAAGATCAAACCGATCCTCTCGATCGACGGAACGATCGAGCCGGTCGAGCGGGTGCGTACTTCGCGCCGCGCTTTCGAGCGGATGGTTGCCTATGCCCAGGAGCTCAAGGACGCGGGCAAGACCGGTTGGCTCGTCCAGCACATCCAGGCCGAGGACGAGGCTGCACGGCTAATCGCTGCCGCGCAGGAGGTATTCGGCACTCCACCGATCAGCGTCTCCGAGATCGGCCCCGTGATCGGCACCCACGTGGGCCCAGGCATCTTGGGAATCGGCGGCCTACCGGCGGACCTGCTCGAGGCTTAGGCCGCGGGCTCGGGCTCCGGGTCCTCGCCAGCCAACGCGTCGTCGTTGTGGTCGGCGATCTCACCGGTGTGAATGAGCAGCTGCGTGCGGCGCCAATCGCGCCACTCGGCGATCGTTATCTGAATCGCCGCCGCGGCCGGAATCGCGACAATCGCTCCACCGATACCGAGCAACGTCGAGCCAAACAGCACAGCGATGAGGACGACGATCGGCTGCACTGAAACGGTGCGCTTCTGCACCTGTGGCTGCACGATGTTGTTCTCGAGCTGCTGATAGATGATCGCCCAGACCGCCCAGATGATCACGGCAGTCAGGGACTTCGTGACGAGCACGATCAGCCCGATCAACACCGCCGCGATGGTCGCGCCGATCAGAGGGATCAGCGAGGCAACGCCTGCGACGACGGCCAGCGCGCCGGCGAACGGCACCCCGAGGATCGACAGCACGATCAGCGTCTGTACGCCTGCGATCACGCCGATCAGCAGCGCGCCTTGTACGTAGCCGCTGATCGCCTTCGCGGTCTGTTCGAGCGTTCGGCGCAGGTGCTCCCGCTCTGCGACAGGTCTGAGCCCGATGAAGCCGTTCACCCAGCCTCGGCCGCCGAGCAGCATGAAGATCGAGAGGATCAGGATGTTGACGAGCGCAAAGATCGACGAAACGAGCCCTAGGCCGATGTTCGTCAGTACCTTCGCGGCGTCACCGACGTGCTTGGGCACCTCCGACGCCTGCTCCTCGAGCGATCCGGTGATGTCGTACTTGGCGTCGAGCTCGCGTAGCCGTTCGTTGCGCTCGACGAAATCGGTGACCTGTTGTGCGTAACGCGGCAGATCTTGAGCGAGCTGGGTCGACTGATCGACCATCGGCGGCACAAGCAGCGCACCCATCCCGACGGGCACGCCGATCAGCACGACCACGTAGATCAGCGCTATGGCCGCTCCGCGCGGCATGTGCTTGGAAAGGCGGTTGACCGGCGGCGTGACAGCGACCGCGATGAACGCCGCGGCAAGTAGCCAGCCGATCGGCTGCCGGAGGCGGTAGATCAGGTAAAGCGACAGGGCCGACACGACCACGACCGTCACGACCCGGAAGATCGCGCGGAACGTCGGCTGCTGCTCGCCTGGAGTCACAGCGCGTTTTTATCGCCGGCGGCGGCGGAACCCACCGGCAAGAGCGCCGAGTCCGCCCGCGACTACGAATCCTGCGACGGCGGCCACGGCCACCGCTTCCTTCTTGTGCTCACGAAGATGGCGTCGCCAGTCGGTGACCTCGGCGAGGCTGTTGCGGAGCTGCACGATGTCGGTCGCGAGCAGCTCGCGCTGCTCCTCAATCGACTCGCGAATCTCGGCGGACGTGCGCTGCGGCATTACACGTGCTCCTTGGCGGAGGCGGTGGTCGATTCGGGATCGTCGGACTGGACAGTCTCTTTGATCAGGCGAGCCTCATCGATCGCCATCTGTGGGGTTGGCGCGCCCACCTTGAAGGACCTGTAGGCGAACAGCCCGGCGAGCGCTGCCAGCACCAGCAGCAGCGCCATCACGATGAAGAATCCCCAGAATGGCGCTCCGCCGATCGCCCAAGTGATGAGCGAGGCGAGGCCGAAGAAGAACATCAGCAGGGCCCAGATCGCAAATACTCCGGCCGCGACAGCAACGACCGCTCCGCGGCCGAGCTTCGTGACCTTTTCGGTGATCTCGGCCTTCGCGAGCTCGATCTCCGAGCTGATGAGCAGGTTGGCGCGCTGGACGATCGACTCGATCGAGTCGCCGAGCTTGCGGGCGTCGTCGCTCATTTGCCTGCCTTACGTCCGCCGATTACGCGAAGCACGAGGGCCAGCGCCACACCGCCAGCGGCAGCAGCGATAACAGCGGCCTCGGGGTTGGGGTCGGCGGCAGCCGACGGGCCTTGGGCGCTCACTCCGGTGGCTCCTCGCCGTACACGCGGCGGTAGGTGGCCCCGGCCACGCGGGCCGCAGCGATGCTGGCAAGTGCGCCGTAGGCGGCGAGCATGCCCGACCACACGAGACGCTTGACGATGTCCTGCTGCATGGGGGCTGACTCTACCCGGAACTAGGCGCGGGTACGCAGTCCGTCGCACACCATGGCGACGATCTGCTCCCTCACCCGCGCTATCTCATCCTCGGTATCGCCGAGCTGTCCGAAGATCCAGGCTGTCAATGCCTGCTCGACTACGCCGTAGAACGACATCGCGGCGAACTGCGGATCTGCGTCTGCACGAAACTCACCTTTGGCCTGAGCGGCCGCGACGATCGCGGCGATCCCGTCGAACGCCTGGCGGATCTCATCGAGGTGCGTACGACCGAACGAGTTTGCTGCCCGGGTGACCTCGACGATGATGACCTTCATCAGGTCGGGATCGTGGTGGTAGGAGCCGACGATGAATCCGGCGATGTCATCGAGCTTCTCGCGACCAGACGCGTCGCGCTGGTCGGCGGCCTCGATCGCCTCCAGCATCAGCTTCCACCGCTCGCTGAAAACCGTCGAAAGCAACTGGTCCTTGGACCTGAAGTAGTGGTACAGCAGCCCGTAGGCGACTCCAGCCTCGTCGGCGATATCGCTCACTCGCGACCCGTGGAAGCCCTGCCTCGCGAAGACTCGGACAGCCGCGTCGAGGATCTGCCTGCGACGCTCGGCGGCCACGCCCGTCTCTGAGGTTGCCTGGTCGGTCACGAGTACCCCTTGTCCAGTCGTGCTGTGAGTGCCGGGATCCTCGATCGCACCTCGGCGAGCCGGCCGAAGTCGAGGTCGGCGGTGATGAACGTCTCGGCATCGGTCGACGCCTCGGCGAGGATCTCCCCCCACGGGTCGACGATCATCGAGCGCCCGCCGGACTGCATCTCTGCCGTGTGCCTGCCGGTCTGGTTGGCGGCGATCACGAACGCCTGGGCCTCGATCGCGCGGGCTCTGAGCAGGATCTCCCAGTGCGCCACGGTCGTTTTGGCCGTGAATGCGGCGGGAATCAGGATGATCTCTGCGCCTCGGCGGCTGAGCGCCTCGTAGAGGCCCGGGAAGCGCAGGTCGTAACAGACGGTCAGCCCGGTGGTGTGCCCTGCAACGTCCGTCGTGACCACCTCGTCGCCGGGGCGATCGGTGTCGGACTCGCGGTAGACGGTGCCGCCAACCTCGACGTCGAAGAGGTGGATCTTGCGGTAGGTCGCTCGATCGGTCCCGTCGGGACCGACGTGCACCGAGGTATTGCCGTTGCGCTGATCGGCCGACTCGGGTGCGGCCTTCTCGGCCACCGACCCTGCCACGAGATCGATCCCGAGCTCTGCCGCAGTTGATCGGGCCCAGGAGAGCGCAGGGCCGTCGAGCGGCTCAGCCCCCTCTCGCAGCGCCTCGGCGTTGCCGAACACCGACCACTTCTCTGGCAGCAAGACGAGCTGCGCACCATCGGCAGCCGCGGCGCGCACCAGCCTGTCAGCGGTGTCGAGGTTGCGAGCTCGGTCGGCGGTCGCCGTGAGCTGGATTGCTGCGGCGCGCAGAAGATCCGGCACTGGAGCACCATTGTGTCCGATTGACCGGTCAATCGGCGGCGTTGCTGGTCCGGGTGGGGCCCAGCGTGTCCCGTTAGCGCCAACTGTCGGCGCCAGCCAGACACGGCGCCAACGACCACCGGCCCTCAACCCCAGCGTGTCCCGATAGCGCCAACTGGTGGCGCAGGCTAGACACGACAACGGCGTGCGAGGATCGCGTGCAACTCCGAGGCCAGTGCTCCGGCGTCGTGCTGCAGGCGGTGCCACGTGACCCTGACCGTGAGGTAGTCGCGGGCGAGTAGTGCCGAGTCGCGTCGACGGTCGGACTCGAACCGTTGTCGCGTCATGTGCACCCTGAAGCCATCGAGCTCGACGATCACCTTGGCCTCTTTGAACAGCACGTCCGCCTCGGTCAGCACCGGAAGGCCGGCGTCGAGATGGGCGGAGACGATCGGTACGGGCAGCTCGTGCGCTTCACAGAACTCGAGGAACCGCATGACGAACTCCTCGACGGTCGGCGGTGCCGGGATCTCGAGTAGGGCGCGCAGCATGGACGCCCCCTTCCGGCTGGGCGCGCGGTCAAGGACCTCGCGCACCGCATTGACGTCGAGCAGCCTTGCGACCTCGGCCTCATGGACCGCACGACGCAGGGGGCCGCGATCCAACGTGAGTGCGAGGTCGACGAGAGTGCGCGCAACAGTAGTCACCGGGACTTGATGTCTGGTTACGACGTCGGTCGCACGCAGGATCCGGCTGCGATGAACGAAGACTCCGTCCAGTCGGCGACCACGACTGCTGCCAACCGGGCGAACCAGATGCCAGGCCTGAGGGTCGCCGGCCGTGATGCCCCAGTGAGCACCGGCACTTTGTAGGCCAAGCGCGGTTTCCGGACCTGCCGCCCATACGACAGCGAGCCTCTTGCCGTAGGGCGGCAAGAGGTCGTGGCCGAAGCTGTAGACGTTTGGATAGAGCCGATGCATCACACCACGCTCCACCCAGCGATCGACAGTACGAGCGCTCGCTCCGCTGTCGATGCAGATCTGACGAGTCACTACGCCGTGGTGCATGCGGGCGAACTTGGCGACCTGCTTGAGCGACACGCACCCAAGCCTGCGGGACAACCTGCGCATGCCGTGTCCCAGTAACGCCAGAGATTGGCGCGAATAAGACACGACATCGCTCAGCGCGTCGCCGCGGCGCCGGCTGTGTCCCGTTAGCGCCAGGAGCTGGCGCTAACGGGACACGGCGCGGACGCCCGCCCTCTCCCTCGCGCCCGGGCGGCGTCAGGCGTCGCGCACGCGCTGCAGCTCGGCGGACAGCAGCTTCGTGTACATCGCACCCAGCAGGTGACCGACCGGCCCGGTGCCGGCTTCCATCATCTCCCCTGCACGCTCGGGGGCCACGGAGCCGGCGAGCCTGTCGAGCACCACTCGCACCTCTCCCTGCACGAACGGCTCGAGCGCCTGCTGGTAGCGAAGAACGTCGTAGACGGTGAACCCGATGGACTCGTCGTAGCCGCCACGACGGAAGTGCACGAGCGCATCGATGATCGCGACGTCTTCCCTGCCGTACCCGTCCGCCGAAGGCGAGAGCACTCCGATCTCGGCGAGCCGGTCGAGCACTACCTCGGGCACCTCGTAGCGCTCGAGCACCTCGGCGGCGGTGAGCAGCTCACCGTCTCTGCTGAGCGCGAGGTGATCGAGCAAGCGATCCTCAGCGGCGACGACCGCCTCGACTCGCTCGGGCCCTTCATCGAGCAGCTCGCGAATCACCTTCAGCGGCATGTACCTGTCCTCTTGCAGCCGCTTGATTAGCTGCAGGCGCTCGACGTAGGCCGGCGGGTACCACGCCATGTTGCGCGAGGTCCGGTCGACCTCGCCCGCGTCGTCGAGCAGGCCCTCGCGTAGGTAGTGCTTGATCGTCGCCGCCGAAACGCCAGAGCGCTCGGCGAGCTCCTTCATCTTCAGATGGCCGTCCTCGCGCATCAGCCGCGGGCCGGCACACCCAGAAGCGCGCGGGCCTCTTCGACGGTCGCCGCGCGGCGACCGGAGTTTTCGACCATCTCCCGCGCCTTGGCGATCAGTTCACCGTTGGAGGTCGCCATCTCGCCGCTGGGCAGGTACAGGTTGTCCTCAAGCCCGACGCGGATTGAGCCGCCAAGCGAGATTGCGGCCCCGACGAGTCCCCACTGCTGGCGACTGATGCCGATTACCCCCCAGTGGTGCGGTCCGCCTGGCACGTCCGCGAGGTTGTCCGCCATCACGGCGAGGTTGCGTGCCGTGGGCGGAATCCCGCCGACGACCCCCATCACGAAGTCGACGTGCAGCGGGGTCTTGAGGATGCCCATGTCGATCAGCGGCGTGAGCGAGCCGATGTGGCCCAGATCGAAGCACTCGTGCTCGGGCTTGATGCCCAGCTCGTTCATCGCCTCGAGCAGCTCGATGATCTCTTCGAACGGGTTCGCGAAGACCATCTTGAAGACGAAGTTCTTGCGCGAGGCCGAGTACTTGGCGTAGTTCATCGAGCCCATGTTCAAGGCCGCGACTTCAGGTGGACAGGCCTTCAGGTACTCCACTCGTGGCGCGACCGGGATGCCGACTGTGCCGGTCGAGAAGTTGAGGATCGCCGCATCCCCCACCTCTGCGCGGATCGCGTCGTGGATCGCAGTGAAGTGCTCGGGCGCGATCGACGGGTTGCCGTTCTCCGGGTCGCGGGCGTGGATGTGGATGTGCACGCCGCCCTCGTCGACGATGCGGCGAGCCTCGGCCGCGTACTCAGCCGGCGTGTAGGGAATTGCCGGGCACTGGTCGCGGTTGGCGATCGCGCCACTGATGGCGCAGGTGATTACGACTGGATCTTCCATGCTCATCGCTGGGCCTCCTAGACCGGCACGACGCCGTTGCGTTTCCACGGCCGATCGACCGTCTTGCCTTCAGCCATCTCGAGCCCCCGGCAGATCGCCTGCCGCGTCTCTCGCGGGTCGATCACGTCGTCGATCATTCCGTTCTTGGCTGGGATGTAGACGTCGATCAGCTTGCGGTAGTTCTCGATCAGCATCTGCTTCATGGCTGCGGGATCGTCGGCCTCCTCGACCTGCTTGCGCATCACGATCTCGACCGCGCCTTCGGCACCCATCACGCTGATCTCAGCGCTCGGCCACGCGTAGATGAGGTCGGGCTCGTAGGCCCTCCCGTTCATCACGTAGTACCCGGCGCCGTAGGCCTTGCGGGTGATGACGGTGATCTTCGGCACCGTGGCGTTGGCGACCGCATGGAGCATCTTCGCGCCGTGTCGGATGATCCCGGCCTCCTCGACCTTGGAACCGACCATGAAGCCCGGCACGTCCATGAGGAACACGAGCGGAACGCCGAACGCGTTGCAGAGGTTCACGAACCGCGCAGCCTTGTCTGCCGAATCGTTGTCGAGGATGCCGCCGAGCTGCTTGGGCTGGCTGGCGACGATGCCCGCCGGGCGTCCGCCGAACCGCGCGAACCCTGTGATCAGGGTCTTCGCCCACTGAGGCTTCATCGGGAAGAACACACCGTCGTCGGTGATGCGGTTGATCACCTCGTGCATGTCGTACGGCTGGCGGTTGGAGTCCGGCAGCACGTCAAGGAGTGCGTCGTCTCCGCGATCGATCGGATCGTCGGTCGGCTTGATCGGCGGGGCCTCACCGTTGTGCGAGGGCAGGAACGACAGGTAGTCCTTGATTGCCTGAATGCATTCCTCGTCGGACTTCACCTCGAGGTCGCCGACACCCGATTTGCGGCAGTGCACCTTGGATCCGCCGAGATCCTCCTGACTGATCTCCTCGCCGACAGCGGCGCGCACCAGGTGCGGCCCCGCCAGCGCCATCGATCCGCGCCCCTTGACCATCGGCACGAAGTCCGCGAGGCCGGGGATGTAGGCGGTGCCTGCCGCGCAAGGGCCCATCAGCGCCGCTACCTGAGGGATGACGCCCGAGGCGACGACCTCTTCCTGGAACAGGTAGCCGGAGCCGGCGAACAGGGAGCCGACGGCCTCCTGAATGCGCGCACCGGCAGAGTCGAGCAGCCAGATCATCGGCATGCGCTTGGTGAGCGCCATCTCTCGCATGCGGCCGACCTTGATCTCGCCGCTCATGCCCATCGAGCCCGCCATGACCGTGAAGTCGTAGGCGACTACTGCGGCCATCCGGCCGTCGATCTTTCCGTAGCCGGTCACCACGCCGTCGGCGGGGGCGTCTTTGCCCTCCAGCCCGCGTACCGAGAAGTGGATGCCGCCGTGGATGCCGATCTCGGTGAACGTGCCTTCGTCAACCAGCAGCGCGATGCGCTCGCGGGCGGTCAGCTTGTCTTGCGCGTGCTGTTTGTCGATCTTCTCCTGACCGCCGCCGAGTTGGGCTGTCGCCCGGCGCTCGGCGAGGTCGTCAACGAGTGGCCGGAGGAGTGAGGTCGGGGTTTCGTCTGCCATAGAAGTAGGAAGTCTTACTTCCTACTCCGGCGTTTCGTCAAGTTTGTGATCGGGCTGCGTCACACCTGAGGTGAGCGGTCCGGCGTCTCCGAACGGGCCGTCGCGCTCCGCCACGGCCTGCCGGAAGCCCGCCTCCGCGGCCCTCTGCTGGAACGCAAAGCCTTCGGGCGTGTGGCGGGTAATGCCGTCGAGCAGCGTGCCGAGCACTTGGGTCTGCGTGAGGCCCTGACCGAGCGTCTGCTGATTGATGAGCAGCTTCATCATCTGCAGCTGGTTGAGCGGCATCTGTGCGATGCGGGCGACCAGCGCTTCGGTGCGCTCGTCGAGCTCGGCAGCAGGCACGGCATCGGTTGCGAGCCCCCACTCCAGAGCCTCGGCGCCCGAGAGGGTGTCGCCGGTGAACAGCAGGCGCTTCGCACGCATCGGTCCGATCCGCTGGGACCACATCGCCGTGGTCGGTGATCCCCACACACGAGCGGGCGGGTAGCCGATCTTGGCGTCGTCGGCGATCACGAGCAGGTCAGAGCAGAGCGCTAGATCGGTGCCGCCCGCGACGCAGAACCCGTGGACCTTGCAGACGACCGGCTTGCTGCAGTGAAAGAGCGTCATGAACGCTTTCACGTTGCGGCTCATCATCGAGTAGTCGACCATCGGATCCCACGTCCCGGAGGGGTCGTGGTTCTTGGCCTGCACGACCGGATCGAGGACCGTGCCGTCGATCCCGCCGTACTCGGCGTCGACTCCGCCTTCAGCGCTGGCGACGAGGTCGTAGCCGCCGCAGAATCCCTTGCCGTTGCCCGCAAGCAGCAGCACTCTCACGTCTGGGTCGATGTCTGCTCGCTCGACCAGGCGTGCGAGCTCTGCGATCAGCTCCGCGGTGAGTCCGTTGCCGCGGCTCGGCCGGTTGAGCGTGAGCCTCGCGATGCCATCGCCCGTCGAGTAGGTGATGACGGGCTCGGTGCTCATACGATCCCGATGAGCGGGCCGACGACGTCAGCGACGAGCGGGGCGTGCTCGGTGGCCCCTAGTCCGGTGATCTCGAGGCCGACCACCTGCTCAGCCTCTTCGGCAACAGCTTCGAGCAGGTCCATCAAGTCTTCGCTGTCGAGCCCATCGGGAGCGGGGAACTTGGCGCCCGGCAGCACCTCTGGGTCGAGCACGTCGAGGTCGAGGTGCACGAACACGGGACGATCGGCGATCTGGTCGAGCACCTCCTCGGTGCTGTCGGCGCGCACGAGCCCGTTGGTGTCGATCAGAGGAAGCTCGCCTGCATCGATGTCGCGCACTCCTGCCAGGACTACCGACTCGGGTGCCACCGGATCGGCCGAGCCGAGTCCGGGCTCCCAGACGCCGCAGGCTGCAGCCAGGCACATTCCACCGAGGTAGCCCGACTCGGTTGAGGCCGGCGAGTTGAAGTCGGCGTGAGCGTCGAGCCAAAGCACCACGGTGCCCGGCCGCTCGCGTGCGACCTCGCGCAGCGTCGTCATGCTGATCGAGCAGTCAGCGGCAGTCAGTACGGGTATGAGCCCGGAGCGCAAAGCATCCGAGACCTGCCCTCCGGCCTCAAGCAGGCAGCCTCGCCCGTCACGCAGGTCGTCGTCCCAACGGCCGTCACGCGGGGGCTCGGGAGAGCCGACGATGCGAGCGTCGACGTGAGCGCGCGCTCCGATCTCGCGCGCCAGGGCGGCCGCGGCGTCGGCGGCGCCGACGGCGCGATCAGAGGTTCGGCACACCAGCGCTACGACGCTTAGATCCCCTTCCACACCGGCGAGTCTATGGGTCGGCCACCGACCGGGTACCGTCGGCCTCGTGCGGTCACTGATTCTGCGTCTGCGTTGGGCCCTGGGCCGCACCTACGCTCGTGCGCACGCTCGGGTGGCGCCGCGATCAGCACGCGACGCGTTCACCCTGCCGTCCGAACCTCGCTCCCGCCGCTTCGGGCTCGAGCACGGGCGGGCTATCGATCGTGTCTACATCGAGGAGTTCCTCGGCCGACATGAGGCGGATGTGAAGGGTGCGGTACTCGAAGTTTTTGAGTCCTCCTACACGACGATGTTCGGCGGCTCCTCGGTTACGCGGGCTGACGTGCTCGACGCTGCCACCGGTAACGAGCAGGCCACGCTGCATGGGAATCTGGAGACCGGCGAAGGCCTGCCGCAGGAGCTCTACGACTGCTTCATCTGCACTCAGACGCTGTCTTACTCGCTAGATCCGGCGGCGGAACTGCGGCACGCCCACTCGCTGCTGCGGCCCGGTGGAGTTCTGCTGATGACCGTGCCATGCATCAGCCACCAGAGTGCCGCGGGCATGCACCCGGACTTCCCCGACCTGACACGCCTTACTCCGGAGGGCGTCGGCAGGCTCCTGGAGGACAGCCCGTTCGATGACTACACGGTGGAGGCCCACGGCACGCTGAGGGCAGCTGCCGCGTTCCTCTACGGACTCAGCGCCGAACAGGTCGACGCCAGTTGGCTATCGCCGTACGACCCGGACTACCCGATGGTGGTCTGCGCTCGCGCGGTCCGCAGAGCAAACTAAGCCGGGCTAGTGCCCGACCCAGTTTGGCTCACGCTTCTCGAAGAACGCCGTCACGCCTTCTTTGATGTCGTCGGTCGACAGCGCGAGCGTGAGGTTGTGCTGCAGCAGTTCCAGCGCGGACTCCAGCGGAAGATCTTGCTGGCGGTACATGGCGTCCTTGCCGAGCCGCATGAGCGCGGGCGACTTGCTCGCCAGCTTGGTCGCCCAATCGCTTACCGCGGCGTCGAACTCGTCCGCGGCGACGATCTTGTTGACGATGCCGATGCGCTCAGCCTCCTCGGCGCTGATGCGCTCCCCGAGGAGCAGTAGCTCGTTGGTCTTCTTCCGCGGCACGTTGCGGTAGATCAGCGCCATGATCATGAACGGGAAGACGCCGACGTTGATCTCGGGCGTGCCGAACGTGACGCCCTCCTTGGCGATGATCAGATCGCACGCAAGTGCGATGCCGAGCGCTCCTGCCAGCACGTGACCGTTGGCGGCACAGATCGTCGGTTTGCCGAGCTGGCCGATCAGCTTGAAGAGCGTTGGGAAGCGGCCGATGCCGTGATGCTTGGTCACCAGCGGCACCTCAGCTGCGAACCCAGCCAGGTTCCCGCCGCTCGAGAACACCTTCTCGTCGGCCGAGGTGAGCACGACGCAGCGCACGTCCTCGTCGTCTCGTGCGCGCTCGAACGCAGCAATCAGCTCGTCAAGCACCTCGTCTGAGAGCGCGTTGCGGGTCTCTGGGTTGTTGAGCGCGATCGTTGCGACGCGCTCGGTGACGGAGTACTCGACGATGGACACGACCGGCAGCCTACAGCCGGAGAGGGGTCGGACAACACCCAGCAGATGGAGTAAGTAGGACGTACCACTGTTTACTTTATCGCCAACTCCAGATAGCGTCGCGCGCCATGTCCACAGCTTCCAGCGACGTCCTCAAGCCTGACCACAGCGCCGCAGCCGCGCGCCACCCCCTCTTCACCGAAGAACACGACCAGCTCCGCGAGTCGATCCGCGGGTTCGTGACCCGTGAGTTCGCCCCCCACGCAGAGGAGTGGGAGGAGACGACCTTCCCCGACTCCTGTTTCAAGAAGCTCGGCGAGCAGGGCTTCCTCGGCCTCGACAAGCCCGAGGAGCTCGGCGGCCAGGGCGGCGACTACGCCTCAGCGATCGTGCTCGCCGAAGAGATGGCGCATGCGCGATCCGGAGGCCTGGCGATGGGTGTCGGCGTCCAGACCGACATGGCGATGCCGCCGATCATCGCGTTCGGTACCGATGAGCAGAAGCAGGAGTGGGTTGTGCCCGCGATCCAGGGCGACAAGATCCTCAGCCTCGGCATCACCGAGCCTGACGCGGGGTCAGACGTGGCCGGCATCAAGACGCACGCGGTACGCGACGGCGACGACTGGGTGATCAACGGGTCCAAGACCTACATCACAAACGGGCATCGCTCGGACGTGATCGTGCTGGTCACCAAGACCGACCCCGACGCCGGGTACGGCGGCTTCACCCTGTTCCTCGTGCCGATGGACACGCCGGGCGTTATCCGCGAGAAGCGCCTGCAGAAGCTCGGCATGCACGCGTCGGACACAGCCCTGCTCGCATTCCAAGACGTGCGCGTACCGAACTCAGCCGTGCTCGGCGAGGTCGGCAAGGGCTTCTACCACATCATGTGGGAGCTTCAGGGCGAGCGCATGATCGGTGCTGCCGGCTCGGTCGCAGGTGCGCAGCTGTGCTTTGAGCAGACGATGAAGTACGCGCTCGAGCGCAAGGCGTTCGGCCGCGAGATCGCTCACTTCCAGGTGATCCGCCACAAGTTCGCGGAGATGGCGACGAAGATCGAGCTCGCTCGCCAGATGGTCTACAACGTCGCGCTGCGGATTCAGAACGGTGACTACCCAGTGCGCGAGATCTCGATGGCGAAGCTCTACTCCGCGCGCATCGCGGTCGAGGTCGCCGACGAGTGCATCCAGATCCACGGCGGCGCTGGCTACATGAAGGAGTACGGCGTAGAGCGCAGCTGGCGTGACCTCCGCCTGAACCGCATCGGCGCAGGCACCGACGAGATCATGCTCGACGTCATAGGCCGTAGTTACGGGCTCTAGATAGAAGCGAGGTGCGGGTCGGTCACTCTTGTGGCCGACCCGTTCTCGTTAAGCGAGAGCAGGAGCGCCGACTGCCACACGCGGGCAGTCCGCTCCGACGAGCCGCGCAGCGCCCGACTGCATGGACGGCCCGGTGAGCGACGGGACCGCAAGCTCAAGCGGACCGCTGACTACGACCTTTCCGCCAAGCCGCTTGCCCAGATCGACCGACACGCAGAACGCGGTGGTCGCCATTGAGCACACCTGTTCCTCTGGCTGCCCAGCAACGGGCACCCCGAGCTTCAGCGACACCGAAACGGAGCCACCCGACTGGCTCAGGTGATCGAGCGCGACGCCTTGCGCACAGCCGCTGCCCTTGATGGCGACCAGCTTGATGATTCGCGACGACGGGCTCGTCTGCACGCGGTAGACCTCGCCGATCGCCGCTCCCCTCGGGACCCGGCCAGCAGTGAGATCAACGACCTTGGTTGCCGACTGCCGTCCGGACCGTGCGGTCACGCCCAGCTTGACGGGCGCCGAAGGACTGACGTCGATCCCGACGCCGACGTTCAGCTTGCGCCCGGACTTCAGCGTGACGACGCGCTTGCCGACCACCTTGCGATCGGCGCCGCGAGCCACCAACCGCACCTCGCAGCTAGGCGCCTTGGCCTTGCACACAACAGCCGCGGCAGCGGTGTCCGAGCCGCGCCATGCGTCGGTTACCGACACGGAAACCGCTGCAGAACTCATCGACGGCGCGAGCGCAAGGCCGCCAAGTGCGCAGACCGAGATCGCGACCAGGCGACCGACATTGCTGATGTAGCCATGGGGAAACACGATGCACCTACATTCTGTCATCTGGAGGGTCAGTAATGCAACGTCTGGATGCGGTACAAGGTTGCGGTGTCCAGCCCCGAGACGCTCGAAGACCGCGAGCGCCCATTACGCCGCGGTGAGTGGCGCCTTCTGGCCGTCCTGGGGCTGCCGACGTTCGCGTACGCCCTGGCGACCACGATCGCGACCACCTACCTCCCTGTACTAGCGGAGGACTTCACCGATTCGAGCACTCTCGTCGGCCTGCTGGTCGCGCTCGAGGGCGTGATGGCCCTTCTACTCGCCGTGCCCGCGGGAGCACTCTCTGACCGTGTGCGCTCGCGACTGCCGTTTGTCGTGTTCGCAACGCCGGTACTCGTCGTCGCTCTTGCCGCGATGGGGTTCGCCTCCAGCTTGCCGTTCGCGATCGTGATCACCGCGATCTTCTTTGCCGGCTACTTCGTCGCGTACGAGCCCTACCGGGCTCTCTACCCCGACCTCGTCGATCCAGAGATCGTCGGCCGCGCACAGAGTTCACAGGCGTTGTGGCGGGGAGCGGGCACGGTCATCGCCATCGGCGCCGGCGGCACGCTGCTGGCGATCGGCGACCCGGTGCCGTTCATCGCGGGCGCGGTGCTGTCGGCGGCCGCCGTGTTCGTGTTCCTGCGCGGCGTTCGCGCTCACCCCGAGCCCAAACGGGAGAAGGAGCGGGAGCCTTCGATCCGTGCAGTCTTCCGGCACGACCTACCCCGCCTGACCCGGGTGCTGCGCGAGCGGCGTGAGCTGCGCGCGTTCGTGGTCGCGAACGCACTTTGGGAGCTGTCGCTCGGCGCGCTCAAGACGTTCGTGATCCTGTATCTGACGCTCGGTCTCGGCATGGGCACTTCGAAGGCCGCACTCGCGGTTACGTTTGCCGCCGTGTTCATCGCGGTCGGCGCGCCCGTCAGCGGGATCCTCGCCGACCGGTACGGCGCGGTGCGTGTGATGCGCGCGGCTTTGATCCTTTACGGGATCGGACTCGCGATCCCGATGCTTTATGCCGACACCGTGGTGGTCGCGATGATTGCGCCGGTGTTCGCGTTCGGCGGCGGCGTGGTGATGACCCTCCCCTATGCGCTCATGATCCCTCTGATGGATCACGGCGACCACGGGCTGCAGACCGGGCTCTACTCGGTGAGCCGCGGCATCGGCGCAGCCCTCGGGCCCCTACTCGCGGGCGTGGCCGTGGAGCTCACCGGCCACGGCATCTTCTCCGGCACGCAGGGCTACCAGGCCGTGTGGGGCGTGTGCGCGATCGCGGTACTGCTGAGCGTGCCGCTGGTGTCGCGCATACACCGGGGCGACGCTACTTGAGCGTCGTCGCGGGACGGTGCTCTTGCCACCACGCTGGAATAGCATCGGCCTTCACAACTCAACCGACATTGGAGCGACGAAACATGGGAGTCCTAGACGGCAAGGTGGCGATCGTCACCGGATCAGCGCGTGGCATCGGCCGCGCCACCGCAGAGATACTCAGCGCGCAGGGCGCGAGCGTGGTCATCAACGACCTTGACACCGACGTCGCAAACCAGACGGCGAGCGAGATCGCGGGCGAGACTGCCGTGTTCGCTGGCGACCTCACCAAGGGCGACGCGCCCGACCAGCTCGTAAAGACCGCGATCGACGCGTGGGGCAAGGTCGACATCATCGTCAACAACGCTGGCTACACGCTGGATGCGCCGGTCCACAAGATCTCCGACGACTGGTGGGATCGGATGATCGACATCCACCTGACCGTGCCGTTCAAGGTGATCCGCGCTGCCGCTCCGTACCTGCGCGAGCCGGCCAAGCAGGAGAAGGCCGAAGGCAAAGAGGTCTTCCGCAAGATCGTCAACATCTCCTCGACCTCAGGCGTGTTCGGCAACGCCGGCCAGGCCAACTACAGCTCGGGCAAGATGGGCGTCGTCGGGCTGACGCAGACCGTCGCTAAGGAGTGGGGCCAGTTCAAGGTCAACGTCAATGCGGTTGCGTTCGGCTTCGTTGACACCCGCCTGACTCAGGCCAAGGACGACGAGAACCAGATGGAGATCGACGGCGAGAAGGTGCAGCTCGGCATTCCCGAGCAGATGCGCGGTATGGCGTCGATGATGATTCCGCTCGGCCGACCGGCAGCACCCGAGGAGGCGGCGGGCCCCGTGTTCTTCCTGTGCTCGCCGTACTCGAACTACGTGCACGGCCAGGTGCTGAACGTGACCGGCGGTCTGTTCGGCGGCATGCGCGGGTAGTGACCTTCGCGGGCACGATTTCGCTGGTGCGGGAGGAGGACCTCGACGTCCTCCTCCCGCTAGTGCGCGGCTACTGCGACTTCTACGAAGTCGAGCCTTCAGACGATCAGCTGCTCGAGTTATCTCGCGCGCTCATCGCCGACCCCGAGCGCGACGGCATCCAGCTGATCGCGCGCGACCCTTCGGGTGCCGCAGTCGGCTTCGCGACGATCTACTGGACCTGGTCGACCACGAGCGGCCCCGGGCGCCTGGCCGTGATGAACGACCTGTTCGTCGCCGCTGGAGCACGGGGCAGCGGTGTCGCAGAGGCGCTGATCGCCGAATGCCGCGAACGTGCGCGCGCACACGGAGCCGTCGCACTGCAATGGGAGACAGCACTCGACAACCACCGTGCGCAGAAGGTCTATGACCGCGTCGGCGGCGAGCGATCGCAATGGCTGACGTACACGCTGCCGGTGGCGGACTAACGCGCCAGCGCCAGCACCCTCTCCACACCACTCTCCAGCCCGTACGTCTCGAACGCACCGAACTGATTGAAGCGGTCGTGGCTGGGGCCGTGGAAGTCAGCCGATCCCGTGGTGACCAGGCCGAGCCGCGAGGCAGTGTCCGCGAGCAGCCGGGTCTGCTCCTCGTCGAACGTGACGTAAAAGGCCTCCACCCCATCGATGCCCATCTCGGCGAAGCGCTCGAGCGTCGACACCACCTCGTCGGGATTCTCGACGTCCCAGAACGGGTGCGCCCAGATCGCAACACCTCCGGCGCGGTGGATCGCGGTGACGGCGTCTTCGATCGTCGGGACCGATCGGGCGCGGAAGGCGGGGGTGCCGGGAAGCAGGTAGGCCACCAGCACGTCGCTGGGATGCTGCAGGCCTTCGGCCGCGATCCTCTCTGCGTTGTCGGGGTGGTTGAACACCGCCTCGGCTAGGTGCGGGCGCCCGATCGGCTTGCCGTCGGCGCGCTTGCGCTCCAAAGGACCCGAGTCCAGTGCAAATCCGCAGTCGCGCAGCGCGGCGACCATCCGGTCTGCCCGCTGGCCGCGGTCTGCGCGGAAGCGCTCAAGCGCGACCGAGAAGCCTGCGTCGTCGTGGTCGATGCCGTAGCCGAGGATGTGGAGGTCCACGCCCTCTGGGTCGAGCGCGGAGATCTCGATCGCTGGCACGATGCCCACCCCGTGCTCGGCGCCGGCCGCGATCGCCTCGTCGACGCCGTCGACTGTGTCGTGGTCGCTCAGCGCCAGTACCTCGATACCGGCCTGCGCAGCGCGCGCCACAACCTCAGCGGCATCCAGTTCGCCGTCGGAGTGCACCGAATGCGACTGGAGGTCGAACCGAGTCGTCAAGCGACGGCCCCCGGGCGCAGTGTGCAGCCGGAGAAGTAGTCCCCGGCAGGCGACGCGATGAATGCGACGAGCTCAGCTAGCGCGGAGTCCGCCACACCCACACGCGGAGCGATCGCCACAACGCGGATCCCGTAGCGGGCCCACTCCACAGACAGCGTGCGGGCGGTGTTCTCCAGCGCTGCACCCACGGCCGGCGCGTACTCGCCATCTGATTCGGCGGGAGCAAGCAGCACGATCTTGCCGCCCTGCACCTGAGGTTCGATCCACGCCGCGTTAGCGATCGCGCGCAGTACAACGAATCCGTCGTCGCTTGCTGCGCGCAGGCGCTCCACCGGTGCCGCAGAGTCGTCCCCTCGAAATGCCTCGCCGGCATCCACCAGCACGACATCGACCGTGCCGATCTCCGAAGCCGCCTGCGCAGCAACCGTGTCGGCCTCTTCGCCGGACGCTGGCGTGGCCGGCCAGGTCACCAGCTCTGCACCGAGTGCAGAGAGGCGCTGAGAAAGAGCATCGCCGGAGAACGCGACGCAGATTCGCTGGCCGGCTAGGACGCCATTCAGGAGGACTTCGGGCACTCGCTTGGCTCCTTACGTGCTCGGCGGATCAGGACCGTCGAACTTGACGGTCACGTTTTCGAAACCGAGTCCCTTGAGCAGGCCGGTGAGGGTGGCCTTGGCGTTCGCTTCTGCTTGCAGCAGGACCTGCGGGTCGGCTGCGGCAGCCTCGTCGAGTTTGCGCGTGCCGAGCTCGTAGACCTCCTGCTCACGTCCAACGCCGTCGCCTACAAGGTCACCGAGCCGGTCGAGGATGCCCCGCTCGCGGCTGAAGACTCGAGAGCGCTTGGTGTCCAGCCGCGCCGGAGTCAGCTCCGCGCGTGGCAGCGTGAGCGTGACTGTCTTGCGGTCGCGCGAAACCTCAATCGCGTCATCTGCGAGATCACGCATGTCAACCACCGCGTCGACGTTGCCTGCCGCGACGAATAGGTATCGCTCGCCTTTGAGCCAGTCAGGCACGTTGTTGGTGTCCTTCTCGACGTCGACAACCACTTCGAGATTCGCGGAAGCCGACTTCAGCTCGCCCAAGTTCTCGATCGACTTGAGCACCGCCGGCCCGGTGCGGTCGATCGTCGACTCACCGAACGGATCGAGCCGCGAGACCATGAACACCATCAGCAGGATCGCCCCGGCGACGATGGCGGCTTTTGCCAGCGCGGAGTTGCCGGAGGATTCGCGCATCGGCTAGGTAGCCGCGACGTGGCGTTTGCCGGCGCGGCGTGCGAGCTTGCGCTCGGCGCGCACGCGAGCGATCACGCCGCTGCGCCCGTAGTTCTCAAGCCCTTGGTACAGCGACTTGATTGCACCGAAGATCTCGTCCGCGACGGCTTGCTGCTGGCCGCGCTCGGCGTGCTCAACCTTCTCGTAACGGAACGGCTCTCCGTACTGCACGGTGATCTTGGGGAATTCAGCCCGACGCCAGTTACGCACCCGCGACGATCCGTGGATCGCGACCGGCACGACCATGGCGCCGGTCTCCAGAGCGAGCCGCCCGATCCCAGGTTTGGCCTGCTCGGCAAGCTCGCCGGTGCGCGAGCGGCCGCCCTCGCAGTACATCGCCATGCAGCCGCCGCGCTCGAGGATCGACTTCGCGGTGATCATCGCCGAGTCGTCGCGATGACCGCGCCGCACAGGGAACACCCCGCCGTGCGTGTACACCCACTCAAGCGGCTTGGCGAACATCTGCGACTTGGCCATGAACTGCACCTTGCGGCGCAGCGGTGCGCCGACGAAGAAGTGGTCCATGAACGAGAAGTGGTTGGGCGCGAGGATCACCGGTCCGCTCGGCGGCACCAGCTCAGGTGCAATCGGGCGCAGCCGGGTAAACGTCCAGGCGTACAGAGAGGCCGCAGAACGCACCGCCTCGTACACGAGGTCGGGTTTGCGCGTACGCGTGCGCTCGTGGAAGCGCTCGAAATACTCGGCCGGCCGCGGGTCGAGGTAGACCTGCGGCTTCATCTCTACTAGCTGCTGCTCTCCCATCACCGCAAAGCCTACCGGCCAGGGTGGCCGTCGGCACCCCGCTGCGGACACGGATATGGTGCCCGCACCGTCCCCTCTGGAGAGTCAGACAGGAGCAGCACAGATGGCCAACGTCGAAGCACACATCACAGGCACCGTTTGGAAGATCGAGTGCCAGGTCGGCGACACGATCGAAGAGGGCGACACGGTCGCCATTCTCGAGTCAATGAAGATGGAGATGCCGGTCGAGGCCGAGGACGAAGGCGTCGTCAAGGAGATCCTCTGCGAAGAGGGCCAGGCCGTGAGCGAGGGCGACGTCCTCGTAGTGCTCGAATAGGCGCCCCGACTTGGCGGGCACAGTCGCAATCGACGAGCCGTCAGCCGGAGTACGCCGGCTGACGTTCTCGAACCCGGGCAAGCGAGGCGCCCTCGACCACCCGATCCTCGACGGCATCGCGGCTGCGGCGCGCGAAGCGTCCACAGACCCGAGCGTGCGGGCGCTGATCATCACGGGAGCAGACGGGTCGTTCTCGTCGGGCTACGACATCGGCGACATCGAGGACGACGTCTTCGCGGTCGAAGCCGAAAAGCTCGTCGCTCACCCCTACACCTCGGCGCTGATGGCGCTCGACGAGACGCCGCTGCCGACTGTCGCGGCACTGGGGGGTCACACGATCGGGGGCGGACTAGAACTGGCGCTGGCGTGTGACTTTCGAGTCGCCGCGCCGGGGATCAAGCTCGGCATGCCGCCCGCGAAGCTCGGCCTGATCTATTCGCACACGGGCCTCGCTCGCTTCCTGCACACGATCGGCGAAGCCCGCACGCGCGAGCTGTTCCTGCTCGGCCGCTACATCGACGCAACCACAGCTGCCTCATGGGGACTCATCACCAAGGAGTGCAGCGATGAGTCCCTGCTGCAGGGCGACGCGTTGGCGATCGCCACCGAACTTGCAGCGAACTCACCCAGCTCGATCGCTGGCAACAAGACCATCATCCGCGCACTGGTGAGCGCGGCGGCGTTGGACGAAGCCGAGCGCGATCGCCTGGAGCAGCTGCGCGCAGACTGCTTCGCCGGACACGACATGAGCGAGGGCGTCAAAGCCTTCGGCGAGAAACGCCCGCCCAACTGGGAAGCTCGATGAGCGACGCGGAATCGGAGATCGACGCCCTCGAAGCTGAAGGCCGTTACGAGGAGGCGATCGAAGCCCTCGGGCGGCTCGGTGAGCAGTCGGGCGAAGATGTCCGCTGGCACATCGCCTGGATGCACACCCGTGCCCGCGACCTAGAGGCAGCGCGGACGATTTGGGACACCCTGCGCGCCGAGCGGCCCCAGGACCCCGGTGTGCCCTACCTCGAAGGCGCCGCGCTCGCCGAAGACGGCCACTTCAGCGAGGCGCTCGGTCCGATGGGCGAGGCACTGGCACTCGGGCTCGAGGTGCAGTCAGACCCAACGCTGCTGCGGCGCGTTGCCGAAGAGCGGTTGACCGCGCTGTCGGAAGCTGGTGCTCGGCCGGAAGATGTCGATCACCGGGCACGCGAGGTGCTGGGGCGTTCAGCACCTGCCGTCCCGTGGTTCGCCGAGGACCAGTTTGAGCTGGCACGCGGGAAGTGGGCCGCCGCGCTTCCGGCATCCGACGATGGTTATGCGGCCTACTGCGCCGAACTGGACCGCTCACTGCGTCAAGGCGGACAGTCCGCCGGGCGCAACCCTGTGCTCGTAGCAATCGCAGTCGATGAAACCGAGGCGTTCGCGGCCGGCAAGAGCTGGCAGCCCGAATGGCCGGTCACACACGACCAGGTAGCGGCTCACGCAGTGGCTTCAGAACCAGAGCGCTCGGTGACTTGGCCCCCAGGACGCAACGACGCGTGCTGGTGTGGCTCGGGCAGCAAGTACAAGCGCTGCTGCGGGCGCTGACTACCGCTCGCCGTTCGCGGCGACCTGCAGGATCGAGCTGTCGATAACCCACTCCACCGGAGCGAGGTCGTCGGTCCACACGTCGCCGCCGCTTAGTGGTTGCTGCAGTCGGTCGGCAGCGGCTCGGGCTGTCTCCTTCAGAGGTGCTGGCAGGTCAGCCGCCGCGAGCCGCCAAGGCTCAGGGCGCGGGCCGTTGGTCGCCATCAGCTGAGTGTTGGTCGGCTGAGCCGGATCGCGCACAACGTGCGCGAACACGTCCCCCATCGTCGCCGACAGCGCGCGCTCGATCTCATCGGAGCTTTCGGGATGCCCAACGTTCACGATCACGACACCGCCGGGGGCGAGCCGATCTCGTGCGAGCTCGAAAAACTCGCGGGTAGCCAGGTAGAAAGGGATGTACGGCTGCCTGTAGGTGTCTACGTAGATCAGCTCGAAGCGATCGCCGGTGCGCCGTAGCCACGGGCGCGCGTCAGCCGTGTGGAGCCGCAGGCGCCGCCCGCGCAGGTCGAAGAACCGCTTGCCGACGTCATGCAGCTCGCCGTCGATCTCGACGCTGTCGACCGTTGTCTCGGGCATCAGCATCCCGAACGCTCTGGCGACTGTGCCAGCCGCGCCGCCCAAGATCGCAACGCTGCGCGGCTCGCGACCGAGCGTCGCAGCAGGCAATACCAGCGGTTCATCCCAGTAGTCGCCGGTGAGCGGCGAGCGGCTCGGTCTGAGCACAGAGTGCACCGCTTGGCCCTCGTTCAATTCGAGCGTGCGTTGACCGTCCGGCGCTTCGATCACGCGGGCGTACTGGTAGGGAGTCTCGTCCTCCCAAAGCACCCTGCCGCCGTCAGCTTTGACTACACCTGTCGGCAACGCGAAAAGCACCACACAGAGCACCGCGCCTACAACCCCTAGCCACCGTCTCGCCAGCCCTGGCACCGCCACCACGCAAAGCGCGAGCGCGAACACCAGAAAGGTCCTGCGAGTCCCGAGGAACGGGATCAGCAGCAGCGCACTCGCGAACGTGCCCACCAGCGATCCGAGCGTGGAGATCGCAGAGAGGCGCCCGGCTGTGCGGCCAGTCTCATCGAGTTCGGTGAGAGTCAGCCGCAGCGCCCACGGAGCAACGCATCCGAGCACGAGTACCGGTGCGGCCAGCAGCACGAGCACGGCGAGCAGCGAGCCGGCGGCTGCACCGGCCTCCACCCGATCCAATGCGTCTACCGAGATCACCAAGAACGGGCCCGCGACGTACGGAACGGCCGCCACAAGCGCACCGCCCGCGAGCACAACGCGCGAGAGCCCACCGATCGTCGGGTCTCGGTCGGCGAGCCTGCCACCAAGCCAGTAGCCGACCGACAACGCGACCAGCACCGTGGCGATGGTGTTGGCCCACACGATGGTGCTCGCTCCAAACCAAGGCGCGAGCAGACGGGCCGCCGCGATCTCGGTGCCGAGTGTCGCGAGCCCGACGACGAACGCGAGCAGGAAGATGTGACGGCGTGCGCCGGTCATGCGCACGCCCTAGCGGCGCCTAGTCCTCGTACGGGACAAACTCGCGCTTCTGCGCGCCGCACACCGGGCAGTACCAGGTGTCCGGAATGTCCTCGAACGCGGTCCCCGGCGGAATGCCGCCGTCGGGGTCGCCTTCGGCCTGGTCGTAGATGAACCCGCACGACTCGCAGATCCATTTCTGGGGCTCGCTCATCGGGCGGGACATTAGCGACCTGTAGGGTCGAAGCATGGAGACCCCGGAGGGAACCGTGAGCCTCGATGGTGAGCCCGTCTTCGCGCGCCCCGCGTCAACGATCATCGTGCTGCGCGGCGGCAGCGAGGCACTCGAGCTCCTACTCGTGCAGCGCACGCCCGCCCAACAGTTCATGGGCGGCATGTGGGTCTTCCCAGGCGGCGCCGTTGACGCCGAAGATGGAGACCCCACCGAGGACGCTGCCCAGCGCCGCGCGGCGATCCGCGAGCTGGAAGAGGAAGCAGGCATCGTCGGAGTGACGGCAGACGAGCTCGTGCGCTTCTCGCGCTGGGTCACGCCGAAGGAGGTGTCCAAGCGGTTCGACACGCACTTCTTCCTCGCACTGATGCCCGCGGGCGGCACCGTCACGATCGACAACGACGAGTGCGTCGACTACCGCTGGGTGTCACCGAGCGACGGGCTTGCTGCATACCGAGCTGGCGAGCTGCCAATGGTGTTCCCGACGATCAAGCACCTCGAACAGCTCGAACCCTTCGCCACCGCAGACGCCTTGCTCGACGCAACCCGCGGACGGGACGTACAGCCGGTCGAGCCACGCATCCACATGGAGGGCGAGCAGGTCCGGGTGATCCTCCCCGGCGAGCCCGGCTACTGAGGAGCGTTTTCGCTGCGCATCTCGCGTGGCGACTTTCCTCGGCGGCATCGGTCACGACCTGAAGGTCGTTCCCTCGCCCCTCGTCGGCCGCCCCACGACCTGCTTTGCGAAAACGCCCCTCAGGGCGTTTCGGGTGATTCGTTCGCCTCGGGTGCTTCTGGTTCGTCGGACGCTTCGGGTTCGTCCGGCTCCGCGGACTCCTCGGAGGCTTCCGGGTCTGCGGACTCGGGCTCTACATCTGCCTCAGTCTCTGCCTCTGCGGCTTCCTCGGTGCCCGGCTCGCTTGCCTCAACGCCGGTCGCACCGACCAGACCTTCGAGCACCTGGAGCAGTTTCGGGACGGGCCCTTGGAGGGCTACCTGTCCCGAGGCGAGAGTCGCAGGCGGTGAGAGCTCACCGGCGAGCAGTCCGTACGCGACATCTGCCGGCATCGCGTAGACCAGATCGGCAGGCGCAGCACTGTCGCCTGTCGTGACCGCGGGCTGCATACCTGCTTTTGCGCTGCAGGTGATAGTCGCGTCGGGCTCGGTCAGGCGGAAGCTGAAGACCGAGTCGGCCTTCCAGATCTGCTGCAGCCGATCATGGTTGCCGAGCACGGCACCGAAAACGGCGCTGAGCTCGTCGTAAACCGCATCTGCTGTTTCGTAGCGTCCCATCCCGCTTGCAGCGTATCTGTGATCGGGGCGCTAACGCCTACGGCCTGCCGAGCAGGATCGCGATTCCCTGGCCGCCACCGATGCACAGGGTCACCAGGCCGTACTCGTGGCCCTCACGCTCCATCTCGGAGATGCACTTTGTGGTGATGACCGCACCGGTCGCCGCGATCGGGTGACCGAGGGCCACCGCGCCGCCGTTGGGGTTGACCTTCGCGGGGTCGAGGTCGAGGTCCTTGATGACCGCTAGAGCCTGCGCGGCGAAAGCCTCGTTGAGCTCGATGACTCCAACCTGGTCGAGCTCGACGCCTGCACGAGAAAGAGCGCGCTGCACGGCCGGAACCGGACCGATGCCCATGATCTCGGGATCAACGCCGCAAGACGCGTAGGAGAGGATCTTCGCGCGCACCGGCGCACCCAGCTCTGCTGCACGCTCGGCGTCCATCAGCACGAGCGCGGCGCCCGCGTCGTTCATGCCCGAGGCGTTACCGGCGGTGACGGTGCCGTTCTCGCGGAAGATCGCGGGCAGCTTGGCCATCGCCGCCTGGTCGACGTCGTGACGGATGTGCTCGTCCTTGTCGAACGCCACCTTCTCGCGCTTGACCTTGATCTCGACCGGCACGATCTCGTCGTCGAACTTGCCGGCGGCCTGCGCTTCCGACGCGCGGCGATGCGACTCAACGGCGAAGGCGTCCTGCTCCTCACGGGAGATCGACATCTGGTCGGCGAGCCGCTCGGCGGTCACGCCCATCTTCTCGGAGTCGAACGGGTCAGAGAGCGCTCCCTGGACCGGGTCGATGATCGGCGCGGGCCCCATCTTCGACCCCCACCGTGCCTGCGGCAGCCACATCGGCGCGCGGCTCATCGACTCGCAGCCGCCTGCGAGGGCGACACGCGCCTCGCCGGTCTGGATCGTCTGGGTCGCAGACACGATCGCCTGGGCGCCTGAGCCGCAGAGGCGGTTGACAGTGAAAGCCGGCACCTCCTTGGGGGTCCCGGCCTGCATCCCGACCACGCGCGCACAGTAGGCATCGCGAGGCTCGGTGTGGATCACGTTGCCGAACACCACGTGCTCGAGCTGATCGGCCCCGATCTGCGAGCGCTCGATGGCAGCCTTCGCAGCGATGGTGCCGAGCTCGGTCGGCGACACACCGGCCAGAGAGCGGCCGTAGGAGCCGACTGCGGTGCGGGCTGCGGAGGTGATTACAACGTTGGTCACTGGAGAGTCCTCGGGACGAGTTTCAGAAGTCGAGCGCGAAGGTTATGGGGTTGGTAGCGTCGGGACATGAGTGCCGTAGCCACCTCGAATCTGAAGAACCTCATCGACGGCGAGCTGGTTGACGCCGCTGACGGGCAGACCAGTCCTGTCATCAACCCCTCGACCGGGGAAGAGATCGGCCAGGCCCCCGCATCGTCACAGGCCGATGTCGATCGAGCCGTTGCCGCAGCACGCAAGGCATACGACGGCGGGTGGTCTACCAGCACGCCTGGTGAGCGCGCTCTGGCGCTGCTGCGCCTGGCCGACGCGATCGAAGAGCGTGCCGACGAGTTCGCAGCGCTCGAGTCAGAGAACGCGGGCAAGCCACTGGCGGCCGTGCGCGACGACGAGGTGGGTGCGATGGCCGATCAGATCCGCTTTTTCGCTGGCGCCGCCCGCTGTATGGAGGGCAAGGCGGCTGGCGAGTACCTAGCGGGCTACACGTCGATGATCAGGCGCGAACCTGTCGGCGTCGTCGGCCAGATCGCGCCCTGGAACTACCCGATGATGATGGCGGCCTGGAAGATCGGACCGGCCCTTGCCACCGGCAACACCGTCGTGCTCAAGCCCGCACCCAACACGCCGGTCACCACGGTGCTCATGGCAGAGATCGCGGCGGAGTTCTTCCCCGCAGGAGTGTTCAACGTGGTCTGCGGTGGGGACGACACGGGCAAGGCGATCGTGGCCCACGACGACGTCGACATGGTGTCGCTGACCGGATCGGTCGGGGCCGGTAAGGCAGTCGCCGCCTCAGCATCGTCGTCGCTCAAGCGCGTGCACTTGGAGCTCGGCGGCAAGGCGCCCGTGGTCGTGTTCGACGACGCCGACCTCGAGACCGCGCTGGAGACGATCGCGGCCGTCGGCCTCTACAACGCCGGCCAGGACTGCACCGCTGCGTGCCGCATCCTCGCGGCGAAGGGTGTGTACGACGACGTGGTGGCCGGCCTCGCCGAGCAGGCCAAGGGCTACGTCATGGGACCGATGGACTCCGAGGACACGAACCTCGGCCCGGTCTCAAGCGCCGACCAGCGCGATCGCGTCGAGGGCTTCCTGGAGCGCAAGCCCGGACACGCCGAGATCGCCACCGGAGGCGGCCGGCCGGATCTGCCGGGCTTCTTTGTCGAACCGACCGTCGTCGCCGGCATGCGTCAGGACGACGAGATGATCCAAAGCGAGATCTTCGGTCCTGTGATGACTGTGCAGCAGTTCGACGGCGAGGACCAGGCGATCGAGTTCGCCAACGGCGTGCCCTACGGCCTTGCTTCGTCGGTTTGGACGCGCGATGTCGGCCGGGCGATGCGGGTGTCGAACGCACTCCGCTTCGGCTGCGTATGGGTCAACGACCACATCCCGCTCGCGGCAGAGATGCCGCACGGCGGCTACGGCCAGTCCGGCTACGGCAAGGACCTATCGATGTACGCGCTTGAGGACTACACGAACGTCAAGCACGTGATGATCAACATCGGGTAACGCTTCTCCTCTAATTCAGCACCGAGAGCGTGGCTGCGACCGTTCGTGAGAGCTCTTTCACAAACGCAACCTTCTGAAAAACGGCTCGTTTACGGTCGCAACTCAAAGGGGGAGCGACATGGAAGCTTCAGTAATCAGCCACAGCGGGTTCCAGCAGGGAATGAGCGGCAAAGGTCCGCTCTTGCGTCTTAGAACCGACGAGCAACTACTCAAGCTGTTCAGGCAGGGCAACGAGGAGGCGTTCGAGGTCATCTTCGATCGCTACCGGCCGCGCCTACTTGCGTACCTCAAGCGGATGCTCGGCAAGTCCGGCATCGACGCGGAGGACGTGCTGCAGGACGTCTTCTGCAAGGCGTACGACTCGTTGCGCGCCGACCGCCGCGACATCGCCGTGAAGCCCTGGCTGTACCGCGTCGCCCACAACCGTTCGATCGATCACCTCCGTCGCCCGCAATTCGACCCAGAGCAGGTGCTCGCCTCAACACGCGGCCTCGACCTCGACCCGGCAACACACGCCGAACAGCGGGAAGAACTGCGCGGCCTCGTTGCGTCGATCGGAGCGCTGCCAGCCCAGCAACGCTCAGCCCTACTGCTGCGCGAGATGGAAGGGCTGTCCCACAAGCAGCTCGCGGCCACCCTCGACACCTCTGTGCCGGCGATCAAGTCCTTGCTGGTTCGCGCACGCGTGGGCCTCGCCAAAGAGCGGGCCGTCGCGGCGCTCCACGGTGGGCCCGCACCGATCAGTGCCCTGGCCAAGCTGCTCGGGCTCGGTGGGGCCGGTGGTGCAGCGTCCGGAGTTGCCGGCGGAGGTGCGTGCGCGGCGACAGCCGGCGGCTGCACGGCGATTACTGCATACGGAATCAAGGCCGTCGCGCTCGTCGCTGCGACTGCCGTAGTCGGCGGCGGCGCAACGGTGACCGCCAAGAAGGTCAGCGCTCCGAAGACGGAGGCCGCCGTGGCGACGACCGTCGAGAAGCGGACACACGCGTCCCGCGTCGCCGCGGTACCCGTCACCCCTACGAAGACGCGAGCGGCGCTACCGGACAAGCCGCGCAGGTCGGCCGCATCGCTCCAAGCGGCGACTCCCGAGCACTACTCGACTAACGACTCCGGCACCGACGAGGCCTCAGGGCACGGCGGTGCAGCCGCCCCCGATGACCTCTCGGACTCAGGCCACCCGCCGGTCGTAACCACCACTACTACGACCGCGACAACCACCACCACCACCACCACCACGCCGACAACGACGACCACGGTGGAGACGACGCCGACCCCGATTCAGGCCAAGTCCGCGACCGAGCGGTAAGTAGCGGTACGGTCGACAGATCGACTTCCTCGGCACGCCTTTCGATCACGAGCAGTTAGCGGTCCGGCGCGGGCAGCGGTCCGGCTGGCTGTGCATCGTCGCATTGCACTCGACCGCGCTCGGCCCCGGGATGGGCGGATGCCGGCTGTGGCACTACGACTCGCCGGACGAGGCGGTGCGGGACGCCCTCAGGCTCTCGGAAGGCATGAGCTACAAGAACGCCGTCGCCGGTTTGCACTGCGGTGGCGGCAAGGGAGTGCTCGTGAGGCCACGGGTCACGCCAACTGGCCGCGAGCTGGGCGCTGCCCTGCGCGATTTCGGCGATCTCGTGGCGTCGCTCGACGGTCGCTACCTGACCGCCGAGGACGTCGGGATGACCGAGCGCAACATGGCGGTCATCGCTGAGCGCACCCCCTACGTAACAGGGCGCTCACGCCGCAGTGGCGGCTCCGGTGACCCGAGCCCATGGACTGCGCTCGGAGTCAAGGCGGCAATCGAGGTTTCGTGCGAGCGCGCCTTCGGCAGCCGCGATCTGGCGGGCCGCAGCGTGTGCGTGGTCGGGCTCGGACACGTCGGGCTTCCGTTGGCCAAGCTGCTGATCAAGGCCGGCGCACAGGTGGTCGCGACAGATATCGACCCCGGCAGGCGTGTCGACGCCGAGAAGATCGGCGCGCGTTGGACTACTCCGGGCCGCGCCATGGGCGCGGCTGTCGATGTGCTGTCACCCTGCGCGCTAGGTGCGACTCTGAACGCGGACACCGTCCCCAACATCAAGGCCAAAGTTGTCGCCGGTGCAGCGAACAACCAGCTCTCAGAGCCAGCAGTGGCCGATCAGATCGAGCGGCGCGGGATCGTGTGGGCGCCCGACTTCGTTGCGAACGCCGGAGGCGTGATCAACATCGGCGTGGAGCTCGACGGTCCTTACGACCCGGCCGATGCCCGCTCGAGGGTGCTCGAGATCGGCGCGACGCTCGAATCGATCTTTGCCGATGCGGACAAGCGGTCGATCACTGCCTACGCGGCAGCGATGGATCGTGCTCGCCGGCTTATCGCGGCCTAGACCCGGCCGTCTGCGTCAGGAGTGCTGACCGCGTCCATCTGGGCCCGCATGGTCGCCTGAATCTGAGCACGCTCGATCTCAGCCTCTTCGGGGGTCTGGTCCGGCCAGTGGCCGTGCTCGTCGAAGAAGTCGCGTGCTGCCTGCTCGTCGCGGCGGTAGCGATCGAGGTGGCGCACCTTGTAGAAGATGAACGCAATTCCGCCGAATCCGACGATCGCGGTGAAGATGGCTGACGGTTCCACGGTCTTCAGGCTAGAGCGTCGGGACTAGCGGACGCTCGACCCCGGCGGGCAACCTGCCCTCGGCTTCAAGCTTGTCGAGGTGCGCTGCGAGCGTGAGTGCGGCAGCCGGCCTCAGCGCTTCCGGTGCGTCCGCCCAAACCCGGTCGAGCAGCTCGTCGACCGTGCGGGCGCCTGCGTCGAGCGCAGCGATCAGACCGCGCTCTCGCTCGAGCCGGTGATCGATGTAGCTCGTGAGCTTGTCCTCAGGGTCGTCGACCAGCTCGCCGTGGCCGCAGGCGAGCAGCACGAAGCCGTGTGCGCGGAGCTTCGCCAGGCCATTCAGGTACCCAGACAGCGCGCCTGGATCGGGCCAGATGAACACACTTCCCTCCCCGAGTACGGCATCGCCGGTGAAGCACACATCCCCGGCCGCAAAGCAGAGGTGGTCGGGCGCGTGCCCGGGCACCGCGATGGCTTTCAGCGGCCCGGCTTGGTCACCGTCCCCGATCTTGCGCGTCGCTGAGGCGTGGCGGGCTGCCGCGACCTCCACCCCACCGGCTCGCTCAGCTAGAGCGGCGGCGAGGTCGCCGTGGTCGCCGTGGTCGTGGGTGATGACGATCCCGCCCACCCCGCCCCTGGGCTCCGCCGCGGCAAGGATGGCGTCGAGGTGATCGTCGAGATCAGGACCGGGATCGACGACCCAACACGGGTCTCGACCGACGAGCCACGTGTTGGTACCCGACAACGTCAGCGGCCCGGGGTTGTTAGCCCGCACCAGCTCGATGTCACGTTCAGCGAGCACCGGTCAGGTCACCGAGTGAGCCTGTAGACGGGCCCGTCGAGCGACGTGACGTAGACGCGACCCGCGGCATCCTCACCAAACGACGAAACGGCGCTCAGCGACCTACCCGCGTTCAGAAGGCGCACGGCGCCCGCACCGCCGCTGCGGAGCTTCACAGCACGAATACCGGGCTTGCAAAAGTCACCGAACACGTAGCTGCCGTAGAGCGATCCGAGCGAGCGGTCGCGCACCACGTAGCCGCCCGTGATCGAGCAATAGCCGCTGGCATGGCTCAGCGTGAGCACGGGCTTCACCGCCCCCGAGGCTTTCTCCCCAGGGCTGTATCGGGCGTTGCCTTCGTACACCCGCCAGCCGAAGTTGGCGCCGCGTGCCTTGCCCTTGGCGAGATAGTTGACCTCTTCGTACTGGTCCTGGCCCACATCGGCGATCGCGAGCGCGCCGGTGGACCGGTCGAACGAGAAGCGCCACGGGTTGCGCAGGCCGTAGGAGTAGATCTCGGGCAGCGCACCGGACCTGCCCACGAACGGGTTGCTTGACGGCACCGAGAACGCCCGCCCGCCAGAAGGTCGTGGGTTGATCCGCAGGATCTTGCCGAGCGGCGATCGGAGGTTCTGCGCGTTGCCGCGAGCGCCGTGCTGATCCCCGCCTCCACCGCCGTCACCGGTACCGATGTAGAGCAGCTTGTCGGGTCCGAACACGAGCTGGCCGCCGTTGTGGTTGGACTCTGGGTCGCTGTGGGTGAATACCCGCCTCGCAGAGCTCGCGTCGGCCCGGTCGGGGCTCTCTCGCTTGTACTCCTCGAGCGCCTGCCTCCCGTCGCGAGTGGTGAAGTACACGTAGAACAGGCCGGAGGTTGCGTAGTCGGGAGCGAACGCGAGGCCGAGCAGCCCCTGCTCACCGTTGCTGGTCACTCGACCGGAGATGTCGAGAAATGGCTGCGCTGCGACCTTGCCCGAGCGGACAACCTTGATGACCCCCGCCCTCTCAACGACGAAGACGCGCTGCTTGTCGGCGGGCGGCGCGGTCACGTACAGCGGGCGCTCGAACGTGCCCACCTTGTGGAGCCTGAGCGCGCCAGAAGCAGCGGGCTGCGCAGCGTTTGTCGGCTCGGCGGTGCCGGTCGCGGCGCCGCCTCCGCACGCCCCGACGGCAAGCGCCGCAGTTGTGGCCGAGCAAGCGATCACACGTGACCTCACAGGCTCAGCATCGCACGACTGCCTCCCGAAAGCGCCAGCCGCCACGCCATGCGAAAGACTGCGGCCATGTCGCAACCAGGCCAGCCGCCCGCTCGGGCGCAGCGCTTTCGCCTCGATGGGGCGCTAGCCGTAGGGCGTGCCGTCGAGCTGGTTGCGGGCGACGACGCACCTTCGGTGCTGACCGGCCAATGGTGCGGGGTGACGGCATTAGTCGCCTCGGCGCCGCTGACGACGGCTCACCCAGGCAGCTCTCCAGCCGACCAGCTGGACCGTCTGCCTGCGGTTGTCGGCGGCGAGCAGGTCAGCGTAGGCGGAGGCTGGGTTGGACTGATCGGCTACACAGCCACTGCGCGCATCGTCGATCCTCGGCTCGGCCAACCCCCGGTGCGAGAGCGACTCCCGGCGAGCGCGCTGTCTTTCTACGACCACGTCGTCGTCCGAGACGGCGACGGCGTCTGGTGGTTCGAGGAGCTGTGGACCGAGCAGCGCGCGGACGACCTGCTGCGTCGCCGCGAGGTTATGGCTGAGCGCCTCGCGTCCGCAGCGGCGACCGAGCCAGCCCCGCTGCCCCGGGATTCAACGAGCGACTGGGCAGCGGAGCCATCCGCGGCCGGGCACGCAGACGCTGTCGAGGCGTGCAAGGAGCGGATAGCAGCGGGGGACCTCTACCAGGCAAACCTCGCGCTCCGGCTGCGGGCACGCGCCCACGCCTCGCCTGCGTCCATGTTCTCTGCCGGAGTCGCCGAACTTCAACCGCAGCGCGGCGCATTCGTGGCTGGCGGCTGGGGTGCCGTCGCATCGTTCTCGCCCGAGCTCCTGGTGACGAGGAAGGGTCGGCAGGTGACGACCGAGCCGATCAAGGGCACTCGCGCCCGCGCGGCCGACAGCGCGGCCGACGAACGGATGCGTGACGAGCTCGAACGGTCCGAAAAAGACCGGGCCGAAAACGTGATGATCGTCGACCTGATGCGCAACGACCTCGGGCACGTCTGCACGCCCGGATCGATCGTCGCCGACCCGATCTGCGACATCAGGCCTCTCGCCGGCGTGTGGCACATGGTCAGCACGGTTTCCGGCGAGCTGGCGCCCGACGCAGGCGATGCCGACGTTGCACGAGCGGTGCTCCCGGCTGGCTCGGTAACCGGCGCACCTAAGGGCTCCGCGCTCGCGGTGGTGGCCGAACTCGAGAGCGCGGCCAGACAGGCGTTCTGCGGCTCGGTCGCGGTGGTGTCGCCGCTCGCGGGTCTCGAATTGAGCGTCGTGATCCGCACGCTCGAGTTCAGCGGCGAAGACGTCTGGATCGACGTGGGCGGCGGAGTAACGGCGGCCTCCGATCCCGACACCGAAGCGGCCGAGTGCATCGTCAAGGCGACGCCGGTGTTGTCGGCGATCGGCGTTGACGCCGACGAGATCGCGCGGCTCGGCCGCACCCAGGGCGCGAGCCGCCTAACGGCTGGGCTACCTCCGCGGCTGTCCGGCCGGCCGTTGCCGCGCCCGGATCCGAGAGCTGGGGTCAGGGCGACCCTGCGCGCAGAGGACGGACGCGCAAGCCACGTAGCCGAGCACATCGGGCGACTCGAAGCGTCGACCAAGACGCTGTACGGCGTGACAGCACCCAATGACCTCCGGCGCCGGATACGCGACGTCGCCGCCGCAACCCTCGACCCGCAGCGCATCAGCGTGACGATCACCCCATCGGGCGAGGCCGAGATCACCGCGATCACCATCGACGCCGGCGACGACCCCGTGAGCCTCACCCCCGTTTGCGTTCCAGGCGGTATCGGCGCGCACAAGTGGGCCGATCGGCGCATGCTCGTCGCGCTGGAAGCTGCGTTCGCTCCCCACGAGCCATTGCTGTGCGACCTCGACGGCGTCGTGCTCGAAGCGAGCCGCTGGGCGGTCGCCGCAGAGCTCGACGGCAGACTGGTCACTCCGCCCGCGGACGGGCGGATCCTGCCGTCGCT
>CAZLKZ010000013.1:0-21603 GCA_964560235.1 uncultured Conexibacter sp.
TCGATTCTCGGTCCAGCTCCACGCGGTCGTGGATGCCGGTCGCGACTTCAGGACGCCGAATGATAGGGCTCAGGCGGACGTTGTCCAGCGTTCGTCCAACATTCTCATCGGCCGAAATATCGGCTATACGCGTACATTTCGGCCAATGGTGGGTGACCCGGCCGCACGACGCGAAGCTCTGAAGGAGCAGTTCCTCGCGGCGCGGGTGTGTGAGAGGTGCCCGCAACTGGCGCAGACCCGCACCAACGTCGTGTTCGGGTCAGGGAATGCCGACGCAGACCTGATGTTCATCGGTGAGGCTCCAGGGCAGAACGAGGACGAGCAAGCGATGCCGTTCGTCGGGCGTGCGGGGCAACTGCTCGACGAACTGCTCAGTGAGATCGGGATGGCGCGCTCGGATGTGTTTGTGACGAACGTGCTGATGTGCCGCCCGCCCGACAACCGCGACCCGCATCCGGCCGAGGCCGAACGTTGTCAACGCTGGCTCTGGGAGAAGCTGGAACTAGTGCGTCCGACCCTCGTGTGCTCGCTCGGAAACTTCGCGACGAAGCTGCTGCGCTCGGAGCCCACGGGCATCACGAAGATCCGCGGACAGGTCGAAGAGCGTCAGCTCGGGACCCTCAACGTGCGCCTGCTGCCGCTGTTCCATCCGGCCGCCGCGCTCTACACGCCGAGCAACGTGGAGTTGCTGCGTGCCGATATGAGGCAGATCCCGGCGCTGCTCGAACTTCCTGCGCTCGCTCAGCCCGAGCCTGTGGCCAACGCCGAAGATCCCGGCGCGGACGAGATCACAGAAGTCTTCACCCCAGTGGTCAGGGACGCGGCGCCCGATCCCCAGCTTGGGCTCTTCTGAGCGCAGCGAGCTGCCGGCGCGCGCGCTGCTTGAAGAGGCTGCGTGATGCGAATGTGAGTGCCTGCGCTGAGTCGTCGAGTCGCAGCGCACGCTCGCCGAGGTTTGCGCCGATCACCTCGCGCCGCCGCTGCGCCAGGAGCTCCAGCGGCTCACCGTCGTAGGCGCGCGTGGTGGAGTGACCGCCTGTGTGGACCAGTCTGATGCTGGGATGGAGCACGGACGGGATGCCTGCCGCTCGCGCGCGTAGGCAGAGGTCGAGGTCCTCGAAGAAGAGAAACTGCGCCGGATCGAAAGGTCCGAGACGCCGCAGCGTTTCGGTGCGTGCCGCCACGGCAGCCGCGATCGCCCAGCCGACCTCACGACGGTGCGAACTCATCCACGGCGGACGGCCGACTCGCTGCGGCACGATCGAAAGTGGGAGCTCTCGCAGTCTGCCGGGTAGCCGGTGTGCGCTGTCCTGGATGCTGCCGTCGTCATTGAGAAGCCGCGGGAAGTGCAGTGCGTCGGTGCCGCCGGCCAGCACCGCCAACCTGCCGAGCGAATCTGCGTCGCTCACGACAACGTCGGGGTTGAGCAGCACTGTGATCGGGCTGCTCACGAGCGCAAGGCCCGCGTTGTTGGCGGCACCGAACCCGACATCGCCTGCGTCGGTGGTCGTGCAGCCTCGATCGGCGGCGATGGCTAACCCGCCATCGGTTGAACCGGCGTCGACCACCACCACCTCGGTGGCTACTGGATCGGCTGCTTGCAATGATTCCAGGAGGGCGCTGAGCTCGGCTGCTGAGTTGTGGATCACTATGACGATCGCGAACTCAGGCATCTCAATCCCCTGCGACCTCGCGCAGGACTGCGTGAAGCTCTGCGGCTGCAGTGGCCCAGCTCCTCGCCGGTGCCAAGGTGGCGACCAGCGATTCGCGTACCGATGGCATCACCGTCAGCGCTTCGGAGAGCGCATCGACGTCGCCGGCGGGCACACGCAGCGAGCCAGGGATCCGCAGCGAGGGAAGGTCGCTCACGATCGACGGCGTGCCGCAGGCGCCCGCCTCGCGCGGGGTGAAGCCGAACCCTTCTAGGTGTGAGGGCAGAACGAGCGCCAGGGCGCCTGCATAGAGGCTGAACAACACGCGATCTTCGACGAGGCCCAGGTGTTCACCGCCGTCGACGCGCTCGCGGCCCGCACCTACCAGTAGTAGGTCGGCATCCGGGCTGGCCTGCTGCCACGCCTGCTCGAGTACGGCGAGCCCCTTGCGGGGCTCCAGTGCCCCGACGTACAGAAAGTACGGGCGCTCTCTGACCGCGGGCTCCACCTGTTCGGGGACTGCGATGCCGGGCTCGATCACCTCGGCGTGGACGCCGAACCGGTCCCGCAGCGCATCCGCGACCGAAGCGTCGTCGCACACCAGCGCCGATGCCCGGTCGAGCAGCCGGTCGAACCGCATCAGGCGGTGCCACAGTCGTTCGTACCGCGAAAAGTCCTGGGGGCGCTCGATCCACGACAGGTCGTGCACGGTCATCACGTAGGGCGTGCCGGGCGCGCCTGGCGCCGGCGCGGGCATCCAGACTGCGTCTGCGCCAGTGAGCTTCTGGATCGTCGGCCTGCCCGTCAGGGCTGCCCGTGCGTTCGCCCAGCGAGAGTCTGGCACGACAGCCTCGACGTCCATCTCGGCGAGCGCGTCGAGCGCCAGCAGCATCTCCCGGGTGTACCGGGATATGCCTCGGCGTGAGGAGAGCGAGCGTGCGTCAACTGCCAGGTGCATCGCGGGCCACGCTATCCGGCCCGGCGCGGGTAAACTCGGCGGATGCCGGGAGGAGCCGCTTGAGGGTTGCGTTGGTGCACGACTTCCTGCTCGACCTGCGCGGGGGCGAGCGGGTGTTCTTGAAGCTCTGCGAGATGTACCCCGATGCAGATCTGTTCACGGCCGTGTACGACCGCGCTGGCACCGAGGGGCGCTTTGAGGGGCGACGCATCCACACGTCGTTTCTCCAAAGGCTGCGGCCCGACAGCGGGTCGTTCAGGCGCTATCTGCCGCTTTACCCGCAGGCGATGGAGTTGCTTGACCTGCGCGGGTATGACCTCGTGCTCTCGAGCTCGTCTGCTTGGGCCCACGGAGTGCTGCCGCCCGCCGGGGCGGTGCACGTGTCCTATTGCCACAACCCGTTCCGCTACGCGTGGAACGAGCGGCAGGCGACGTTGGACGCTCGTCCGTGGCCGGTCAGGGTTCCGCTCAGCCTCGTGCTCTCGCGCTGGCGCCAGTGGGACTGGATCGCGGCACAGCGCGTAGACCGCTACATCGCGAACTCCGAGACCACACGCCAGCGCATCTCGCGTTACTTCACCCGAGAGTCGGAGGTCGTCTATCCGCCGGTGTCGATCGACCGTTTTACGCCCGGTGTGCCCGGAGATCGTTACGTGGTGCTCTCAGAGCTGATGGCCCACAAGCGCATCGAGCTCGCCGTGCGTGCATGCACGCAGCTCGGGCTCCCGCTCAGCGTGATCGGCGACGGGCCCGATGCGCGGCGCCTGCAAGGCCTGGCTGGTCCGACAGTGGAGTTCTGCGGACGGCTAAGCGACGCTGAGGTGGAGGCGCGCCTTGGCAATGCCCGAGCGATGATCGTTGCGGCGACGGAGGAGTTTGGAATCGCCGCCGTCGAGGCCCAGGCTGCCGGGCGACCGGTGATTGCGCTGGCTGAAGGCGGCTTGCAAGAGACGGTTATCGAGGGCGCAACCGGCACGTTCTTCCCCGAGGCAACGGTGCCGTCTCTAGTTGATGCGCTTCAGCGATTCGATCCGCTGCGAGTCGACCCTCTCAATTGCGTCGCGAACGCTCAGCGGTTCAGCACGGAGCTGTTTGCCAGCGGCGTGCAGCGCGTTGTCGATGAGGCGCTTGCTGGCGGCCCGCGTGAGCGGTCGGTGCCGCGGTCCGGCGTCGCGGGCGGGCTCGCGATGGCCCGATCGGCAGACTGAGCGCACATGTCGACCGTGAGCGAACGAGAGTTCTGGGGCGCCCTGCGTGCCCGGCATCCCCGCCTCAGGGACGCTCTGCCCGCTGATGCCAAGGCAACCGCGCGATACCGCGGTGAGCGGCACGAGTTCAGGTCTCGTGCAGATCTCGTACTGCAGATGATTCGGCTTGCCTGGGTGAGCGACGCGTTTTTTGCGCAGTCGATGTACCGAGTCAAGGCCCGTCTTCAGGCCCGGCGGATTCCGGTGTTGCCGCGGATCTGCCACAGGCTGGCGATGTGCACCTCACAGGTCTGCATCGGCGACCCGGTCGTGATCGCACCTGGCTTGTATCTGGCCCACGGACAGGTGGTGATCGACGGGCTGGTGGAGATCGGCCCTGACGTGGTCATCTTCCCGTGGGTCACGATCGGGCTGCGTGCGGGTCACTTCGCTGGTGCGACGATCGGTGACAACGTCAGCATCGGTACTGGTGCGAAGGTAGTCGGACAGGTGACGATCGGCGCGGGCGCAAAGGTCGGCGCCAACGCGGTGGTCGTCGACGATGTCGCACCTGGTCAGACCGTTGTTGGTGTCCCTGCCCGCCCGGTAGATTGACCGGATGAAGCTGTTTTCCAGGCGAGGAGCCAAAGACCAGTCCGCAAGCGTGGCTGTCGTCGACCGCGAACGGTTCGATGGCACCGACGAGGAACTGGCGGCGGAGATCGCCGCGCTGCGCAAGCAGCTCGCAGAGGAGTCCACGCACGAGGCAGAGTCTCGACTCGTGTACCTGCTTCACGTGCTCGGTATTCGCCGGCTCGCATCTGCCGGTAACGACGCCCGCTACCCGGAGCCGGCAACTGATCTTCCTCCGTACGACGGCGCGCTACCTGAGTTCCAGTTTGAGGAACTCACGCCTGAACTGCTGCGGGCGGCGATCCTGCGCGACGGCTGCGCGATCGTGCGCGGCCTGATCCCCCGCGACCGGGCGCTCGCGTTTGCGGACGAGATCGATCAGTCGTTCGCCGAGCGCGAACGTGAGGTCGAGGGCAAGAGCCACGATCGTCGCCTGTACGACCCGTTCGTTCCTGATCCGCCGCACGGCGTTGAGGTCGACAGCCGTGGCTGGATCCGTGCGGGTGGTGGCGTGCTCGCGATGGACGCGCCGAAGCTCGCATGCGAGGTCTTCAACCTCTTGTACGACATCGGCCTGCCTGAGCTGATCGCCGGCTACGTAGGCGAAGACGTGGCGCTGTCGCTGGACAAGACAACCCTCCGCAAGGCGACACCGGACGTTGCAGGCGCCTGGCATCAGGACGGAAACTTCATGGGCGACGTGCGTGCGATGAACCTCTGGCTCTCGCTGTCACGCTGTGGCGACGAGGCCCCGGGCCTGGACATGGTCCCCCGGCGCCTGAACGAAATGATCCAGGCCGGCACCGACGAGGCGATGCTCGATTACGTCGTCTCGCAGCGCATGGCAGAGCAAGCGGCCGGCGATCGCCCGATCGTACGCCCGATCTTCGAGCCCGGTGATGCCGTGCTGTTCGACGACCTCTTCCTTCACAAGACCGGATCAGACCCATCGATGCCCAAGCCGCGTTACGCGCTTGAAAGCTGGTTCTTCGGTGCGAGCGGCTTCCCGACCGAGTACGCCCCGATCGCCATCTGACGCGCTCACGTAGACTCGGGCCGGTGACCGCCACCGAGACCGAGTTCGACCCGTTCGCCAACGATCCCACGCGCTGGGCGACGTCCATGCGTAACCACGCCGAGCTGCTGCTCGGAGTGCTCGAGGCGGCCGAGGTTCGGTCGATCGTCGAGGTTGGCGCGTTCGCCGGCGACCTCACGCGTCTGCTGGTCGACTGGGCGGCGCAGAACGGCGCAACCGTCGGCGCCGTAGACCCGTCCCCGCAGCCGGGGCTGGTCGAGCTCGACGAGGAGACGGACGCTGTTTTCCTGATCCGCGAGACGAGCCTCGAGGCGCTCGGCCACATCGACTTTCCGGATGCGATCGTGCTCGACGGCGACCACAACTACTACACCGTCAGCGAAGAGCTGCGGATCATCGCCGAGCGCTCCGATGAGCTGCCGCTGATCCTCTTCCACGACGTGTGCTGGCCGCACGCGCAGCGCGACGACTACTTCGACCCAGAGCAGATTCCGGCCGACTTCCGCCAGCCGCTGATGCCGAAGGGCGAGGGCATCTTTCCCGGCGACAACGGCTCACGAGTCGGCGGGCTGCCCTACCCCAAGAGCGCGGCCCGGGAGGGGGGCGAACGCAACGGCGTGCGCACGGCAATCGAGGACTTCGTGGCCGGACGCGACGACGTGCGGTTCGTGGTGGTGCCGATGTTCTTCGGCTTTGGCGTGCTTTGGCCGACGGCGGCCAGCTACTCCGGCGAGCTCGCATCGCTGCTCGACGTATGGGATCGAAACCCCGTCATCGCACGCCTGGAAGCGAACCGCGTGCACCACATCGCCGAGACCTGGCAACTCAAGGAGCGGATCGCCAAGCAGGAAGAGGTTCTCCAGCGCCTGCTCGACTCCAGCGCGATCGGACTCGCTGAGCGCATGTCGCGCCTACGGGACCGGGTCGGGATCGGCGCTGGGGCGTCGGTCGTCTCCAAGGAGGAGATTCGCAGGGCGCTCGGCCGCTAGCCCGCTGCGCGCCGCCGCTTGCGGCTGGCGTTGAAGGCCCGCAGTGGCTCGGTCAGGTGCCACGAGCGGCTCGTGTCGATCGATCGCAGCTCGGCCTTGAGGTGCGCCGACTGTGCGTCGGCCGTCAGATGCAGGCCCTGAGCAAACGTACGTGCTGCATCTCGCTCCGCCTCAGCACGACGGGCGCGTTTGCGCCAGTCGGGGCTGTCGGGATCGGCGTCGCCATCGCCCCACTTGCGCGCGATCTGCCGGTGCGTCTCAAGCCAAGCGCTCACGGCGTTCTCGGGGATCATGTCGAGCCCGCGGTGATACTCGACCGCAAGGTTGGCGGTGGCCAGTCGGTGGCCGGCGCTCGCGGCCTGCAGACATAGGTCTACGTCGGGACCGAAGGTGTAGCCGAAGGCCTCGTCGAATCGCAGCGTTCTCACGACCGCCGGGGACAGGATCATCAGCGACCCATCGACTACGTCGGCGGGCTGCGGAGCGGCCATGGGGGACGCCCACGCGTACGCCGATGTGGTGCCGCCTTCAAAGTCCGAGTAGCTCAGGCGCACATCGCCGCAGCTGACCTGCCCGCGCCACCAGGCCAGGCTTCGCACGCCCGTCGATCCTGCCGCGCCGGCGATCCCGATCTCGGGGTCGGCCATGGCTTTGCGCACGCGCTCTGTGAAGTCCTCGTCGAGGATCTCGGTGTCGCGCTGCACGAGCACGAGGGCTTCGAGCTCATCCAGCTTGCTCGCGCGATCGAGGATCAGGTTGTAGGTCCGCGCGAGAGTGGTCGCGAGGTTGTAGACCCATGGTTCGCTGCCCGAGGCCGCTGCCCGTTCAATGCCGCGCTGGGCCTCTGCACGGAACAGGTTGTCGTCATCTACAACACACGCGACTACGATCATGACCCGCTACCGCCTGAGCGCTCGAGCAGGCGCAGGGGGCGGGTGAGCTTCCACGAGATGCTCGCCCTCGCCCCGGCGATCGCCTCGGTCAGATACCGCACCTGCATCAGCGCACGGCGCTCGCTGGATGCGGCCTGCGCGCGGAACAGGTCGTTCTCGGCAGCAGCGCGGATCGCTCGCTCCTCCCATGTCCCCGGTTCCCATCCGACCTGCGGCATGCGTGATTCCCACTTGTCTGCGATCTGCATGTGGGCCTGGATCCACGTCTCAGGGTTGCTGATCAGGTCGAGTGAATGGTGGTGAATCGCCCGCACATCGACGGTCACGACCTTCCTGCCGGCCTCTCTGACCTGCAGGCAGAAGTCGAAGTCGTACCCGTGCAGCTGTCCGAGCGAGCCATCGAATCGCAGGTTCTTTACGGCCCAGGGCGACAGCACGAGCAGGAAGCCATCGAGGCTGTCGACCTCGCCGAAGCGCGTGCTGGCGTGGGTGTCTTCCGGTTGCCACGAAGATCCGGGCAGCTCACCACCGCCGTGCTCCTCGTAGCGCTGCATGAAAGAGGCCTGAGTAACTGAGGCGTCCCAGTAGGCGATCGTGCGCACCCCGACGGCCCCGATGCATCCGACAAGCCCGACATCGGGGTCAGAAAGTGCCTGCCGCACGATTGCGCAGAAGTTGTCGGTGACGATCTCGGTGTCGTGGTGCAGCAGCACCAGCGCCTCCAGTCCTTCGACCTCTGCAGCACGGTCGAGGATCTGGTTGTAGCCCTCGAACAGGCTGCCCGGAGCCTCGAGCGGCCAGATCAACGAGTCGGGCTCAGCAGCGCGGCGGATGCCGGGAGCCGCAGCAGCCTCGTAGACATCGGGCTTGGTGATGGAGGACGCGAAGATGAACATGGAGCAGGACGGCGGCCCGGGAGTGTGCCATAGGGTGACTGCTCCACGAGCGCAGCTTGCACATGTCTACGGCCCCGAACATCATCGAGGCACGGGGGATCAACAAGGTCTTCCGTGTCCCAGACCAGCGGATCGACAGCCTCCGTGAGCTGGCGCTGCATCCACGCTCCGCGCGTGCCGAGCGCACCTTCCATGCGCTGACCGACGTGTCGTTCGACGTCAAGGACGGCGAATTCTTCGGGATCGTCGGGCAGAACGGCTCGGGCAAGTCGACGCTGCTGAAGATCCTCGCCTCGATCTACCGCGCTGACAGCGGCACGATGAAGATCGGCGGCACTCTGGCGCCGTTCATCGAGCTCGGCGTCGGCTTCAACCAGGAGCTCGCCGCTCGCGAGAACAACGAGATCAACGGTGTGCTGATGGGCCTGAGCAGGCGTGAAGCACGCCGTCGGCTCGACGCGGTGCTCGACTTCGCCGAGTTGCGCGAGTTCGAGGACCTCAAGCTCAAGAACTATTCCTCGGGCATGCTCGTGCGCCTCGCCTTCGCGATCATGGTGCAGGCGCAGTCCGACATCATGCTGATCGACGAAGTGCTCGCGGTCGGTGACGCTGCCTTCGCCGCCAAGTGCATGGACGTCTTCCACGAGCGCAAACGCAACGGTCAGACGGTGGTCCTTGTTACCCACGACATGGGCACCGTGCAGAACCTGTGCGACCGGGCGATGCTGCTCGACCACGGCGTGCTCAAGCAGGTCGGGGACGCTGAGGAGGCGGCCCGCGAGTACTTCCGCGTGAACTTCGCCAAGCTCGCGACCGAGCAAGCGGCCGCGAGCACCGACATCGACACCGCCGTGGTGCCGAACATCAATATGCGGCTCGAAGATGTGCGGCTGCTCGACAGCGACGGCCAGGCGGTCGACAACGTCGAGCAGGGGGCCGAGCTGGTCTTCGAGGCGGTCCTCGAGGCGCGGCGCTCGTTGCCCAACGCCGAGGTCTGGTTCCACGTGATGAACGAGGAGCAGGTGATTGTTTTCACGGTCCCCGGCGCGGTGTCGCATGGCTCGCTGGAAGCCGGTGACCGAGTGCGGATGCGCGGATCGATCGACCACCAGCTGCTGTCAGGCAAGTACACGCTCGACTGCTGGATCCGTGACGACGCCGGAGCCACGCGTGAGCTCAACGTGCAGGTGATCAGGCTCGCCGAGTTCCGCGTGTACGGCACCGAGGTGCGCCAGGGAATTGTCAAGGTCGATGGCGAAGTGACGATCGAGGCAGCGCCATGAGCCACACGCAACGCACGATCGTGCTCCGTGAGGTGAACGGACCGACATCGCTCGGTGGCGGTTGGCGCCGGTTCTGGGAGCTGTTGTCGCTGATGGCGACAACAGACTTCAAGCAGGCATACCGGGGAACAGCGCTCGGCTACCTGTGGACGGTCGCCCGGCCGTTGATGCTCTTCGGCGTACTGCTGGCGGTGTTCACGCAGGTCTTCCGGATCGGGTCAGAGGTTCCGAACTATCCGGTGCTCCTGCTCTTCAACATCGTGCTCTTCAGCTTCTTCCAGGACGCGACCAACGGCGCTGTCACGTCGATCGTCGGACAAGAGTCGATCGTGCGCAAGACACAGTTTCCGAGGCTGGTAATCCCGCTGGCGGTGGTGCTCACCGCGCTGATCAACCTCGGGCTCAACATGGTCGTGGTGTTCGTCTTCATCCTCGCTTGGGGAGTCGACCCGACCTGGACTTGGCTGCTGTTCCCGCTGATCGTGCTGCTGCTGTTCGCGCTGACCACAGCGGTGGCGATGCTCGTGTCGGCGTTGTACCCGCGGTTCAGGGACGTCGCGATTATCTGGGGGCTGGCGTCGACCGTGCTCTTCTACGGATCTCCGGTGCTCTACCCGATCGACTCGGTCCCTGGATTCATGCGCAACGTGATCCAGATGAACCCGCTCACGCCGCTGTTTGAGCTCGCGCGCAAGTGGATCATCGACCCGGATGCACCCGGTCCGGTCGCCGCGGTCTCGAGCGGCTGGCTACTGGTGATACCGGTCGCCATCTACATCGGGGTCTGCGTGCTGGCGGGTGTGGTGTTCCGCCGCGAAGCCCCGCGGATCGCCGAGCGACTCTAGGCGCGCCAGGCCTCCTGCACGGCGTCGAGCACCGATTCAGACAGCGACTCGTCCCACGTGCGGCTCCAGGCGACCGCCGCGCCTGCGACACGCTCCTCGACCTGCTCGGCACGCTCGACCGCGGTTTGCAAGGCGCTGGCGAGCGCGTCGACCGTCGGTTCGGCCGCGATCAGGTTCGAGGAAAGTTCCGCAAGGCGGGCCGGCGTCTTGCCTGCAAACGTCGACGTGACCGTCACGAGCCCGGCTGAGCACATCTCAAGGGGTACGAGGCTGGGGTGGGGGGTGTGCATCAGCGACAGGCCGACGTCGTACCCGCGCAGCGTCTCGGCGTAGCTCTGTTGCGCGGCGCGCGGTCGAAGTTGCAGGCGCTTGCCTGAACCAAGGTCGACCTGCCGAGCGCGGTCGATCGACCCGACGCCATCGAGTTCCCAGTCGCCGGCGAAGGTTCCGCGGCGAGCTGCCTCTATGAGCGCCAGTACACCGAGTTCATAGAGGTTGCGGGCCGCATGCGGCTCGGGGCGTGCGTAGAACAGGAGCTTGCGCGGCCGGCGCTCAGCCAACACCTTGGCCGACTCGGGTTCGACCGCGGTGATCGCGTTCTGGAAGGACACCGAGCGTGAATCACCCTCATCGGTTGAGGTGGCGAACACTCCGAGTCGTTGTTGACGGAAGTAGTCACGCAGCAGCTCGGTCGAAAAGAGCGCGCGGTGATCGGTGCGGTACGAGCCTTCGGCTAGCGCCGCGTAGCTGCCCATCGGGAAGGTAAACGGCTCGTACTCCTGGATCAGATAGAGAAATGGTGAGGTCCCCAGCTGCTTGCAGGCGGCATCAGCGATCAGGGCCGTCCACCACGTGCTCGCCACGAAGCGGTCCTCGCGCGACACTTCGATCCCGGCGGACTCGCGCCCGAACTCCACCTCGACCTCATCGAAAAGCCCGTCGAGACCCGCGTAGCCCTCGACTCGTCTGCACCAGTCGGTCGGGAGCGCAGGTACCGGGTCGACCGTCACGATCCGTACTCGGGCGCCGCGCCGCGCCAGCCTGAGAGCGAGGTTGAACTTGCCGATGTAGCCACCAAACAGGTGGTCCAGGTCGATCGTCGGGACGAGCACGTTTATACGCACGGGAGCGGACTCGCTCACCGCGAGCGGGAGTGGAGCGATCTTGTCGGCGAGAGTCTTCACTGCAGGGTCGCCCGGGTCGCGTCGCCCGGGGGTGGGCAGCAGGTTCGCAGGTGGCCGGGCGTCGATGTGCAGTCTGGAATCGGGGCCGCGCCGTTTGGCCGCCGAGGCCAGGCGCCGCCACGTGTAGGCGAAGAAGAGGCCAACCTCGGCGCCCAATGTAAGCGAGCGACCTGCGACCTCGCGCGCGCCCGCGACCGCCGTGAGCACCAGGCCACGAAGTGACGACTCGGCACCGGTGAGGCGCTGCATCGCGCGCAGGTTGGTTGACGGGGCCCCGACGGTCCTCAGCGCGAGTATCTCCGTGTACTGGCGCAGGCGCAGCGTGTCGGCAAAGTAGTGGTTACGCCAGCGCCCGATGCGCTCGCGCGGGTCGGTCCGCAGTTTCTCGACACGGCTCGCGAGCGAGGGCATCTCGTTTGCGGCCCCGTGCCCGATCACAGCGTCGCCGTGCTGCACGTAGTCGTAGAGAGGCCTGTCGACAAATTTGACCTGGCCTGTCGCGCTGGCCGCCAGCGCGAGCCAGTGATCATGAAAGTGAGCGAACTGCCGCGGCGGGAACGGCAACGCATGATCGAGCAGCGACCTGTGCATCAGCGAGGCTGCGCCCGTTACTGAGTTGGCGGCCAACAGCGCAGCGGGACTGTCGTGGTTCGGGCGCCGCACGCTCCAGTAGGTGCTCGCGAGCACTTCGCCGCTGGCGGTCGTCAATCGTGCGTCGCTGAACACGAGTGCTGCGTCGCCGATCTCACGCAGCAGCACCTCGAGCTTGTCGGGGTGCCAGCGGTCGTCCTGGTCGGCAAGCGCGACGAAGTCGGCCGCGGACGGCACCATCGTCAGAGCCCGCTCGAAGTTGTTGTAGAAGCCCAGCCGCTTGCTTGACCGCGAGAGATGGAAGCGCGGGTCGTTCGCTATCGCTGACTTGAGCTGGGCGTAGTACTTATCGTCAGAGCAGTCGTCGCTGATCACGCAGACCCAGTTCGCGTGGCTCTGAGCGCGCAGAGAGTCGAGCTGGATCGCGAGTAGTTCGGGGTCAGGGTTGTAGGTCGCCATCGCGACGGCGATCAGCGGACCGGATGCCGGGGGCGCCAGCTCGACAGGATCGGGAGCCTCGATGACGTGGATCTCCGCCAGGTCGGCGCGTTCAGTACGTCCACCGGTGAGGGTGGCCTTGACACCGATCGAGGCAGTTCCGGGAGCATCGATTAGCACGAATCCCCAGAAGCCGCTGGCATGGGACTCCGGATGCTCGGGGTTGGCCGCTGCCACGTCACGTCGCGACATCCCGTGCGCGAGCACACGCTGCTCGGCTCCGTTTACCGTGAGCTTCAGGGACTTGACCCGGCTCCCGGGAGCGAAGCACCAACCGGCCACCAGCACTGCCGTGCCGGTTCCGGCCACGACCTCGGCGGGGAGCGGGTGGTCGAGTCCAGCGGCAAGCGCGTTATCGGCTCGGGCGCCAGACGACATCGCGGGCAGTCTAAGCAGCGCGTGCCGATCGCCCGCGTACGATGGCGGTGTGTTCAGCAATGTCGCCAGGGTTGTGGTCGCCGCCGGCGCGGTTGCAGGAGTGGTCTGGGCCATCAGTGCCAGCGCCAGCGCCCGGGACTGTGACGGCGCGCGCAAGGCAATCGTGCGTGCTGTGTTGACAGAACAGCCGGACCGGGCAGCAGTCGAGAAGGCTTGGGATCGGTGCACCGACCCCGAGACGATCGCGGAGGTCGCAGCCGGTCTTGCGCGCACCGACTCTCGGGCTGCGGAGCGATTCGCCGATCGAGCCGTCGAGGAGGCTCCCGACATGTTTGCCTCGTGGGCGGCAGTCGCGCTTACGCGCGGCTCCGACCGCGGTGCTGCTCACGACGCGTGGGTGCGTGCGAAAGCGCTCAATCCGCGGTGGTCGGCGCCGGATCCGTCCTTGCGGCGCTGAGCACCGCGCCGAGCGCGAGCATCGCGCTGCCGGTAACTGCTGGCACCTGCCACTGCCAGTCGACGCTCGCGGCGAGTGTCCACGCGACCACTGCGCCCGAAAGTGCGGCGGTGGCAGGGTCGCCTCGCCTGATCGCCGTAGCGGCACCAGTCACCAGCAGCCCGAGCATCAGCAGGCCTGCGAGTCCGAGCTCGGCAGCCGTCTCGAGCCACAGCGAGTGAGCGTTGTGGACCTTCTCGTCGATCGTGCGGTCCTTCAACCAGAGGCCCTCGAAGCTGCCAGCGCCGTGGCCGGTCGCCGGCTTGGAGATCCATGCGTCAACGGCAACACCCCAGTACTGCGCCCGGTTCGATGCCGTTTCGGTCAGGCGGCCCGCGGTCGCCCCGAAGCTCTTGCTGCCTGCGTCCTCGCGGGTCGTAAGCGCGGCTACGAACGGCACTAGGCAGACGGCGACAAGCAGTAGAGCTGTTGCTCGCCGCGCACCGGACGTCAGCACAGCTGGCGCCTCGTAGTGCGGCAGGCGGTGGCTGATCGCACCGGCCACGGCGCATACCGCTGCGAGCAGCAGCAGCCACCCCGCGCCAGCGTTGCCCGCCACATCCCCGTGCCGGACAGCAGCGAACGGCGCCGTCGAGGCGGCGCCCAGCAACGCTGCGCCCGCTACGAGGCCCGCCGCGCGCGCCGCCTCTGCGCGCCGGTCAAGCAGCACGGTCAGCAGCAGCCCCGCTGCTGCGGCCGCGATAGCCGTACGTGAGTAGCTCAACGCCACACCTGCACCGAGCAGCGGTGAGGCCGCAAGAGCGGCCGCTGCGGGGCCGAGGGCGCGCGGGGTCCTCAGCTGAACGCCGGCGCAGTACACGAGGCCGAGCGCAGCGATCAGTCCCATCGCGTTCCAGTAACCGACCGGCGCAAACAGTCGTCCGCCGGCTACCACCGAGGTCTCAGCAGACAGCAGCTCCGGCATTGCCCGTCCGCACAGTCCGTAACCGACTACGAGGATCGCACTTGCCAGTAGTGCCGGTGCGGCGGCGGTAGCGAGTCGCGGCTCTGCCGACAATGCTCGCACCGTCGCGAACGTCAGTGCGAGGTATGCGATCGCCAGTTCTGACGCGGCCGTCCACCCACCTGGGCTCGTCGTCCAGAGCCCGCTAAGCAGTGACACGATCGTCAGACCGGCCAGTCCGCCGAGCGCCAGTCGCGCCGGTCTGCCTTCTGGCACCACTGGGCCCGGGCACAGCATCGACAGTGCCAGCACGATCAAGCAGCCCGCGAGGAACGCGGCGCGGGAACTCTCAGAGGCGCCGCCGTCGGTGAACGCGATCACGGTCACCAGCAGCAGCGACAGCGCGAGGGTGATGCGGGCTGTCATCGAGGCAGAGCCTAGGCATTGGAACGGCAGCGACGCCGTTTACACTTCCGCAGATGGCTCGCTCCAGGCGTCTTTCTGTGTTCGCAGTGCTGGTCGCGCTTGCGGGCGCGGGCACCGTTCCGGCGGTGGCCGTGTCGCAGTCGGCCGGCGATGAGCAATACGTCGACCCGTTCGAGCAGGGAGGGTCCGAGGACCCAGCCACCGACAACGGCACCAGCGGGCAGGAATCTGAGAGCAGCCAAGGCACGGGGTCGAGCGGTACCGGTAACGCCGCCCCGGCGCCCCCGGCGCCCGCGGCGCCCACGCAGGCTCCCGCCACGGCTCTCGCGCGCACCGGTGCCGACCTGCGGCTCCCGCTGCTCGTCGGCGTCGCACTGCTCTTCTCCGGAGCGCTCCTCTTCCGGTGGTCTCGCTCTGCCGGCAGCTGAGCGTCACCTAACCGCGTCGGCGGAGGAGACGGCGCAACTGGCGGCACAAGTTGCGCTGACCCTGAAGGCAGGAGACGTGGTGCTGCTGTCCGGAGAGATGGGGAGCGGCAAGACGACGTTCGTCAAGGCCGCTGCCCAGGCGCTCGGGTTTTGCGGTCCGGTGACCAGCCCCAGTTACGTGCTCGCGCACAGGTACGAAGGCGGACCGGTGCCGATAGCGCACCTGGATCTGCAGCGCCTGAACTCGCTTGACGGTGAGGACGACGCCCTGCTCGCCGACCATCTCACGCCCGACGCAGTTGCCTTCGTGGAATGGCCTGAGGTCGCTGCCCCAGTGCTCGGCTCCTCGGCGCTTGTGCACGTGCGTTTCGAGCATGAAGGGCAGGACACCCGCCTCATCGAGGTAGAGCGCGATGCCTGAGTTGGTGCTGGCGCTAGACACTGCGACCGCCGCGACGGCGGTCGGTCTTGCGACTGTCGAGGGAGAGGTGCTCGCGGCAGGCAGTCACATCCCGGCGCCCGGCGAGCGTCCGGGCCACGCCTCACAGGTGATGGCACTCGCAGTGGACGCGCTCACTGCGGCAGGAGGTGATTGGAGCGACGTGCGCCGAATCGGGATCGGCGTCGGTCCGGGTGGCTTCACAGGCCTGCGGATCGGAATCGCGACAGGCCTCGGGCTCGTCGCGGCGACCGGTGCTGAGGCCGCGCCCATCAGCTCGCTCGATGCCCTGGCGGCGGCCACCGGAAATTCAGGGCCGATCGTTGCCGTGATCGACGCACGCAGGGGCGAGGTGTTCGCGCGCCGCTACAGCTCCGCACTCGCGCCCGACGGGGCTGCATGGGTCGGCGACCCTGCTGCGATCGGCGTCCAGGGAGCGCTCGTGGTCGGCGACGGGGCGGTCCCGTACCGGGACGTGTTTCTCGCAGGCGGCGCTGAGCTGCCGGACGCCGGCGATCCGCTCCACGAGGTCGACGGCCGGGCGCTCGTGGGGTTGGCCGTAACCGCACCGGTCGGGCCGGCGGAGGCCTTGTACTTGCGTGACCCCGACGCCAAGCCGAGGGCGACGTGAGCGTTCGTAGTCGCGCTGCGCGCCGCACGGTCCAGGCCGGTGGTCGCCAGCTTCTCGTCGGCCCGCTCACTTCGGCCGACACTGCTCGCGTGGTCGAGATCGAGCGTGCGTCGTACGCGGCGCCCTGGTCGATCGCGATGTTCACCGTCGAGATGAGCAAGCGCCACTCGCACTGCATCGGCGCATGGGACGGTGCCCGCCTCGATGGCTTCCTGATCTGCTCGCGCTTCTTTGACGTGTGGCACCTGCTCAACCTGGCGGTCGCTCCAGACCGGCGCCGCAGCCGTATCGGCGGGGCGCTCGTCGCCGAGCTGCTGCGCCGGCTCGAGGAGCAGTCGATCCTCACCGGTGAGCCGGTCCCGGCAGTCACCCTGGAGGTGAGGGCGTCGAACACCGGGGCACAGGAGCTGTACAGCCGGTTCGGCTTCTTGGTGGCCGGCAGGCGCCCCGGCTACTACCCAGACAATGGTGAGGACGCGCTGCTGATGTGGCGCACTCCCTCGACGTTGCGCGGGTCGCTCGAGGACGTTCCAGGGGTGTCATCGTGACCGTCACGCTTGCGATCGAGACCTCGTGCGATGACACATGCGCCGCCGTCGTGCGCGAGCGGAGGATCCTCTCCAACGTCATCTCCTCACAGCCCGAACACGATGCGTTCGGCGGCGTCGTCCCTGAGGTAGCTGCCCGCTCGCACCTGGCGCTGATCGAGCCCGTAGTGGCTGCCGCGCTGAGGCAGGCCGGTCTGGATCACTCCGAGGTCGACCGTGTGGCAGTGACAGCCGGGCCAGGCCTCAGCGGCGCTCTGCTGATAGGTCTCGCCTACGGAAAGGCCTTCGCTGCTGCCAGGGGATTGCCGCTGGTCGCGGTCGACCACCTCCACGGCCACCTGTGTGCATCCTTTCTGGAGCCCGACCCCGCCGAGCCGCCGATGCTGTCGCTGATCGCGAGTGGGGGGCACACATTCCTGGCCGCTGTTCGCGGGCATCGGCTCGCAGACGTCGAAGTGCTCGGGCGCACTCTCGACGATGCAGCCGGCGAGGCGATCGACAAGGGCGCACGGATGCTCGGGCTGCCGTTTCCCGGTGGTGCGCCGCTTCAGGAGCTGGCAGAGCACGGCGACCGCCATGCATTCGCGCTGCCACGGGCAGACGGCGTGGCCGGCCTGGACTTCAGCTTCGCCGGCCTCAAGACAGCTCTGCTGTACCTGATCCGTGACCTAGGTGAACAAGAGGCGCAGGCGCGCCGCGCCGACCTGGCCGCTTCTTATCAGCACGCAATCGTCGAGCAGCTCGCGTCGCGCGTCGAGCGTGCGCTCGACCAGACCGGGCTGACCGATCTGGCGATCGGCGGCGGCGTCGCTGCCAACGGTCCGCTCCGGGCGCGTCTGGCCGGGCGCTGCGACGACATCTCGGTCCCGGCCCCTGAGCTGTGCACCGACAACGCGGCGATGATTGCCGCCGCGGCCGAGTTCACGGGCCCGCTGTCTGAAGAGGATGCGCTTACGGCAGAGGTCTACGCCACGGGGCAGCGAGGCATCGTGTGAGCGGGCACGTGCTCGACCTGTACGGCCGGCCCGGATGCCACCTGTGCGACGACGCCCGCGCACAACTGGTCCCGCTCGCGTCCGAACTCGGGTTTGAGATACGTGAACACAACATCGAGCTGGACGATGAGCTCCACCGGCTCTACCTGGAGCGGATCCCGGTCGGCGTTCTCGACGCTCAGCACCTCTTCGATTACTTCGTCAACGAGGCGGAAATCCGTGCTCGGCTCACTACAGTGGGCGAGCGATGAGCCTGCCCGCTGCGCCAGCCGCAGAAGAGCCAACCGAGGTAGCTGCCGAGCGCCTGTCGCTCGGTGTTGCCGCCCGCTTGGCGCGATACCTGCAGGTACTCACCAAGACCCGCAAGGAAGGTCGCGACACCATTTCCTCGCAGGAGCTGTCGGCGTTCACGCACGTGAACCCGACGCAGATCCGGCGTGATCTTTCAGGTTTCGGCAAGTTCGGCAAGCGTGGTGTTGGTTACAACGTCGATGGACTGGCCTCCGAGATCCGCAAGATCCTGCGTACATCGGGACAGCACAACATCGCTCTGTTCGGCGCGGGGCATCTCGGGCAAGCGATTGCCACCTCGGATGTGTTCGCCGATCACGGCTTCCGGATCGTTGCGCTGTTCGACGCGGCGCCGGAAAAGGTCGGCGGTGACGTGGGGGCCCTGAAGGTGCGCCCGCTCTCCGAGCTCTCCGATGTGATTGCTCAGGAGGAGATCGTGGTCGCCGTGATCGCTGTGCCTGGCTCCGCTGCCCAGGGACTCGCGGACGAACTTGTCGGCCACGGGGTCAAGATCATCTTCAACTACACCGAGGCGTTGCTGAGGGTCCCGCCGGAGGTAACGGTGCACACCTCCAGCCCCGCGGTCGACCTGCTGTACGCGCTCTACTTCTACCTCGCATGACCATCGACCTAGATCGCGCACAAGAGATCTTCGCAGCATCCGTCGATGGCACCGTTGGCATCGAGGAGGAGTTCGCGATCCTCGATCCAGAGTCGCTCGACATGGTCCCGCGCTTCGAGGAACTGCGTGACGCAGCTGCCGAACGTGATTCGGTGTTGGCCGAGTCGATCGCCGGTGAGCTGATCTCCAGCGAGATCGAGATCACATCCGGCCGAGGCAAGTCCGTCGAGGACGCGTTGGCCCGGCAGCGCGACGCGCGCCGCCGGCTCTTCGAGCTGACCGGTGACCGCGGCGCCGTGCTGTCCGCGACGGGGACACACCCGTGGGCCGACTATCGCGAGCAGCTGAACATCGACACCGAGCACTACAGGCGAGTCGTCGACGGCCTGCAGTACGTCGCTCGGCGCAACAACACGTTCTCTACGCACGTGCACGTCGGCGTCAACGATCTCGACCGTGCCGTCCGGGTCTGTGATCGGCTACGGCCCGTGTTGCCGACGTTGCTGGCGCGATCGGCTAATTCACCGTTCCTCGACGGTCTGGACTCCGGCCTGCATTCGGCGCGCAGCCAGGCGTTCACCAAGTCGTTCCCGCGCTGCGGCATCCCGGACGCCTACGGCTCGTGGCACGAGTACCGCGACTACCTGCAGCTGCTGATCGACACCGACTCGGTACAGGAGTACACACAGATCTGGTGGTCGGTACGTCCGCACTTCTCGTTCGGCACGGTCGAGGTCCGGATCTGCGACTCCCAGTCAGATGCCGCCGAGACCGACGAGCTCGTCAAGCTCATGACCGCATGTGTCATGCAGGCCGTCGCCGACGAGGACGAGGGGCGGCCAGCGGCCAACCTTCCGCGCCGACTAATCGAAGAGAACTTCTGGCGCGCGATCCGGTTCGGTCAGGACGGCAAGCTGCTCGACTTCCAGGCACGTCGCGAGATCCCGGTCGCAGAGGCTCTGGACGGTCTGCTGGCGTGGACGGCGCCGGCCCGGGTTGCTGCCGGCATCGGCGACGTCGAGGTGTCGGCGCCCAACGGAGCGCAGCGACAACGCGCGATGATCGACGCCGGCGCCTCGATGCAGGAGACTTTCGCTGCTGCAGTACGCGAAACCCAAAACAGCTACGTGAGAGGACCGTACGTGCAATGAGCGATCAGGGCGGCCAGCCGCTAACCGAAGAAGACATCAAGAACATGTCCGAGGAGGAGCTCCAGGAGCTCTACCTCCAGCAGTACAACGCTGAGATGCGCGAGCTGCGCGTCGAGGACCTGATCGCACAGTCGCTCATCACGCTCGTGAATGTCGGCGCTCGCCGCGCCGGCTTGCTGCCGGGAGCTGAGGACGAACTCGATCCCGCTCAGCTCCACAAGGCCATCGAGGCCGCGCGCTCGCTGCTCCCGATCGTGGAAGCTGAGCTCGGCCCCGACGCGGACCAGATCCGTCAGGCGATCTCCCAGCTGCAGATGGCGTTCGTACAGATTCAGGGCGGCGGCGAGGGTGCGGACGCGGCCGCCGAGCAGACCACCTCGGAGCCCGGCGGCGCAGGGCCCGCGCAGTCGTCTGGCCGCCTCTGGGTTCCGGGTCAATAAGCCCTCAATACATCGCCGCGCGTGCGGCGTAATATCCCGCGCGCTCGATGGCTCAACGGCGACTACACGGACTGCAGCGCGTACTCGGTGTTAACGCGCTGTTCTCCACCGCGTACGGCAACGTCGGCTCCTCGATCTACTACGCGCTGGGGCTCGTAGCCAGCTTCGCGCTCGGGCTCACGCCGTTGGTGTTCATCATCACCGGCTTCATCTTTTACTTGACCGCTGCCACCTACGCAGAGGCGACGGCGATGTACCCCGAAGCGGGTGGATCATCGTCGTTCGCACGGCACGCGTTCAACGAGTACTGGTCGTTCTTCGCTGCGTGGGCGCAGATGCTCAACTACGTGATCACGATCGCGATCAGCGCCTTCTTCGTGCCGCACTACCTGGGCAGCGTTGTGGGGGTGGAGGCGCTGCGCCACAGCCCCGGGGACATCGTCTTCACGATCGGCCTGATCATCGTGCTGGCGCTGGTGAACGTGCGCGGCGTCAAGGAGTCGGCCGGGGTCAACATCGGCCTCGCGGTCACGGACTTCCTTACGCAGCTGCTGATGGTCATCGCCGGTCTGTTCCTCGTCTTCGATCCGGGGATCCTCACCGAGAACGTCCACTTCGGCGTAGCGCCGGAGTGGAAGGACTTCTTCATCGCGATCCCGATCGGCATGATCGCGTACACCGGCATCGAGACGATCTCGAACATGGCCGAGGAGGCCAAGGACGAGGCCGAGACGATTCCCGAGGCGATCAAGCGCGTGGTGATCGCCGTGTTCGCCATCTACGCGCTGCTGCCCGCGATCGCGCTGTCGGCGCTGCCGGTCGAGAAGGTCGGCGGCGAGTACGTCACCAAGCTCGGCCTGCCCGAAGACCAGGGTGGCTTCGCAGGCGATCCGGTGCTCGGGGTCGTAAAAGAGTTCGATCTCGGCTGGCTCCAGGCGCCCGCAGAGTTCTACGTCGGCATCCTCGCCGCGACGATCCTCTTCATTGCCGCCAACGCCGGCATCATCGGCGTGTCCCGGCTCGTCTACTCGATGGGCATCCACCGGCAGATGCCCGACCGGCTGCGGCAGCTGCACCCGCGCTACGGCACCCCGGCTCTCGGCATCTTGATTTTCTCCGCGATCGCTTGCATCGCGGTGATCCCGGGACAGGCTGACTTCCTGGGCAACATGTACGCATTCGGGGCGATGCTGTCGTTCACGATCGCGC
>CAZLKZ010000013.1:21703-24686 GCA_964560235.1 uncultured Conexibacter sp.
GATCAAGGTCCGTGCGGGGCAGGCCGGTCGTGCGATCGTGATGGAAGCCCGCGATCTGCAGGCGCGCGCCATCGTGATGACGCTGCCGCCGCGGTCGGGATCGAGCGGCTCGCTGTTTGGCAAGACGCTGGAGACCGTGCTCGCCGAGCGGCCGTGCCGGGTCATGATCCAATCTGATCCCGATCCGAAGCTCGCGAAGAGGGGATCGACTGTGTCGGGGATGGGGAGGTCGTGATGGGTGGGCCGCTGCACAGTCGCGTCACCGCGCTCCTGTCTTTGACGCTGGTAATCATCGGCATTGCGATCGTGGCCTCAACGATCGCGAGAGGCGGTGGCCCGACCGCGTACGGAGTGATTGTCGGCATCTGCTTTGCCGGTGCGGGTGCGGCACGGCTGTGGCTTGCGATGAGGGGGCCCGGCAATGGGTGAGCCCAAACAAAAGGGCGGCACACCTGCCGTATTTGCCGTCACCTACACGGCACTGGCCAGCTCGCTCTACTTCGGACTGGGTGTCGTCGCCGAGTACGCCAAGGCACTGACCCCGGTCATCTTCCTGGTGGCAGCCCTCTTCTTCGGGCTTGCCGCGATGACCTACCTAGAAGGCGTTTCGCGCCATCCCGCGCGTGCCGGATCGACGGTGTTCGCGCGCTACGGGTTCAACGAGCTCGTCTCGTTCGTCGCGGGATGGGCGGTGCTGCTCGACTACCTGCTGCTGATCGCCGTGACGGCGATGTCGGCGGCCGCGTACCTCGCCGCGTTCTGGGGGCCGCTAGGACATGAGACCGAGTCCGTAGCGCTCACCGTGGTGATCATCCTCTACGTCGCGCTGCGCAACCTGCGCGGGTTCGGGTCCGGCCGTGGCCAGTGGATGACGCGGATCGTGACGGCGGACGTGCTGCTGCTGATCGTTCTGGTGGTCGCCGGATTCGCAACCTTCTGGAACACCGACGTGCTGACCGACAGCATCGATCTGGGCAGCTCTCCGACCTGGAGCGGGCTGGCGTTCGCTCTCGGGGCGGCGACGATTGTCTTTGCCGGGCTCGAGTCGGCCACGTCGCTCGCGGGCGAGATCGACACCGACGGACGTGCGCTCCGGCGTCTCGCGGGCAGTGTCACGGCGCTCCTACTCACGATCTACGTCGGCACCGCGCTCGTGGCAGTGATGGCGCTGCCGTTCGACACGAGCGGCAACTCCGAACTCGTCTCCCAGCACATCAACGCACCGATGCTCGGTGTGGCTCAGGCGCTGGAGGGCACGCTCGGCGACATCCTCACCTACGCGTTCGCTGCCGTCGCGGCAGTCACGCTGATTGCGGCATCCAACTCAGCAATGCTCGGCCTCTCAAGGGTCGGCTACGCGCTTGCGCGCAACCGCCAGATCCCGTCCGGGCTAGGCAGGCTCCATCCCGAGCGTGCGACGCCGTTCGTAGCAATCACGATCGCCGCGCTTGTGGCGATCGGCCTAGCGATCCCCCAGGACCTCGAGCTCCTTGTAGGTATCTACGCGTTCGGAGCGTTGCTCGGCATCACAATCGCGCACCTCTCGATCATTGCTCTGCGGTTCCGCGAGCCCGAGCGCAAGCCGATCTACGAGGTGCCGTGGTCGGTGACTTTCGGCGGAGCGCGTGTGCCGATCCCGGCCGTGCTCGGCGCGCTCGTCTCATTGGCAGCGTGGGTTTCCGTTCTGATCACCCACACCGGCGCCCGTCTAGTGGGCTTCGGGTGGCTGCTCGGCGGCATCGTGCTCTACGTCGTCTACCGCAAGTACGAGGGCAAGCCGCTCCTCAAGCGCGTGACCGTGCCAGAGGCGGCGCTCAAGCGGTCCAAGAGCTCGCTGGAGTACGGGTCGATCCTCGTACCGCTCACCGGCACGCCGATCGACGACGACATGATGCAGACGGCGGGCCGGTTCGCCGCCGACCACCATGACGAGCGAGCAGGCGACGAACCGACAACGATCGAGGCGATCTTCGTGCTCGAGGTGCCGATGGCGCTGCCGATCGACGCGGCGCTGCCCGACGAGCAGCTCAAGAAGGCAGCAGATACGCTCCGCCGCGCCAAGGCTGTCGGCGAGGAGTACGAAGGCGTCGAGGTAGCGACCGCAAAGATTCGCGGGCGCCGGGCAGGCGCCGTCATCGTGGAGGAGGCGAGGCGGCGCGGGGTGGAGGCAATCGTGCTCGCCGCCGAGGAGCCCACACGCATCAAGGGCGGCGCCGTGCTCGGCGGGATCAGCGGAGCGCGCGACAACTTCGTGGGAGAGATGACCAAGTACGTCGTTGCGAAAGCTCCGTGCCAGGTGCTCCTCACGGCTCCCGCGCAGCGTGACGACAGCCCGTAGGGCTATCGTGCGCGGTGATGTTCATCCTGATCGTCGGCGCAGGACGCGTCGGCTCCGCAGTTGCACGCCAGGCTCTCGCCTCGGGACACACCGTTTCGGTCTTGGACGAGGACCCGCTCTCGCACGAGCGGCTCGAGCTGGGGTTCACGGCTAGCTGGGAAGAGGCCGGCGGCCGATTCACGGTCGGTCATGCGCTTGAGGTCGACGCGCTGACCGAAGCCGGGATCGAGCAGGCAGATGTCTTCATGGCGGCGACGGCTGGTGACAACACAAACCTGTCGATCGCGCAGATCGCGCAACGCCATTACGAGGTCGAGCGCGTGGTCGTGCGAGTGATGGACCCGGCGCGCGCCAAGTGGTACGCCGAGCAAGGGCTTGAGACGATCTGCCCGACACAGCTCGCTATCGAGATGATGTCCGAAGCCCTGGGCGAGGCGGTCTGATGTACGCGATCATCGCCGGCGCCGGCAAAGTCGGCTGGAACCTCGCCCGAGAGCTGATCGCCAAGGGCAACGAGGTCACGCTGATCGAGAGCGACCGCAGCTGGTACCTCAGCGTCGAACAGGAGCTCGAGCACGCGGTGCAGTACGGCGACGCGACCGAGCTTTGGGTGCTCGAGCGCGCCGGGATCCAGCGCGCCGACCT
>CAZLKZ010000013.1:24786-30279 GCA_964560235.1 uncultured Conexibacter sp.
TCGCTGATCATCTCGGTGTTGCGCGACGGCAAGGGCTATGTACCTAAGCCCGAGAGCGACATCCGGGTCGGGGATGAGATTCTGCTCGTGCTGAATCCGGGCCTCGAAGATGCGGTGATGGCGCAGCTGGCGCCCAGCGTTTCTCCCAGCTGATCTTGCAGGGCTGCAGCCGGCCGCTTGCGAGCCGATTGCTAAGGTGGTGAACCCCTTGCGGGATGGTGTAATGGCAACACGCCTCGCTCTGGACGAGGTATTCTAGGTTCGAGTCCTAGTCCCGCAGCTTTCGGAAAGCCCTTGCGATGCAAGGGCTTTCGTCGTTCTGTGGCTAGGCTGCGGTGCTCGTGACCCGTCGACTCCTGCAGCTCACAGTCGGACTGATCCTTTACGGCGTCAGCCTCACGATGATCCTGCTGTCTGAGCTCGGTAACGCTCCGTGGGACGTGCTTCACCAAGGTCTCTCGCGCACCTTCGGTTTGGGGACCGGCACCTGGGTGATCATCGTTGGTGCTCTCCTGCTCCTGCTGTGGATACCTCTGCGCCAGCGGCCTGGACTGGGCACGATCAGCAACGTCATCGTTGTCGGCGTGGTGATCGACCTGCTGCTGCCGCGCATCGAAGAGCCTTCGGCAATGGGGGTGCGGATCGTGCTGCTTGGTCTTGGCATCGTCTTGTGCGGCGTAGCGACAGGCATGTACATCGGCGCGGACTTTGGACCTGGTCCACGGGACGGGCTCATGACGGGGCTCGCGGACCGCGGGCTCTCGATCCGGGTCGCGCGCACGCTGATCGAGGTGGCGGTGCTTGTCAGCGGTTGGCTACTCGGCGGCACGGTGGGCGTCGGGACGGTGCTGTTCGCGATCTCCATTGGACCGCTGGCCCACGTCTTCTTGCCGATCTTCGACGCTCGTCGCGACCGGTCGGCCCTTGTCGAGCCTCTCTAGCTCGGTTTGCCTCGGGCTGAGGCGGGTAGCGCCTATGTATGACCGAGTTCCCAACAGAGCCTGACCCGACGCCCATCGACCCTGACCCGGGCGCTCCCGTGCCGACCGAGGACCCTGAGCCTGTGGTTCCAGATCCGGGAGTGCCGGATGTCCCGATAGACCCTGACCTACCTGATGAGGTGCCCGAAGTAGCGCCCGGGCAGTCGCCACAGCCACCCGTCGAGCCCGATCCCGATCCGCCGGCGGTTAGCTGAAGGGTCGTTTCTTCGGAAAGTGCGGGGTGAACCTGTTTGGTGGTCTTGCACTGTGTTGGCGGTCACGCTTAGATGACTAGTGCAACTGAGGCACACCGAGCTGCACCGCAAGGGGCAGGGAGGCAGAACCGGAGGCGAAGCGCAAGCGGAGCTGATGGGGAAGGTCGCGGAGGGATCCGCAAGGCGAACACCGCGACCGTGGCTCACGAGCAGACAGAAAGGCTCCGGCTTCGGCCGGGGCCTTTCTCACGTTCGGGGGGCTTTCAGCCGACGCACGAGTTCACTCGCTGGGGATCACGGGGCGTTTCTTCGGAAAGTGCGGGGTGAACCTGTTTGGTGGTCTTGCACTGTGTTGGCGGTCACGCTTAGATGACTAGTGCAACTGAGGCACACCGAGCTGCACCGCAAGGGGCAGGGAGGCAGAACCGGAGGCGAAGCGCAAGCGGAGCTGATGGGGAAGGTCGCGGAGGGATCCGCAAGGCGAACACCGCGACCGTGGCTCACGAGCAGACAGAAAGGCTCCGGCTTCGGCCGGGGCCTTTCTCACGTTCTGGGTGCTAAACCGGATCGGCGCCGATCGCGGCTTGTTCTGCCCAGTCGCGGTACAGGGACCAGTAGTGACCGCCCTCGCGCTCAAGCAGCTCATCGTGCGTGCCCACCTCGGCGACGCGGCCGTGTTCGAGCACCACGATCCGCGAGGCCTGCCTGATCGTGGAAAGCCTGTGGGCGATGATCACCGAGGTGCGGCCCGCGAGCAGCTCCTTGATGCCTTCCTCGATCTTGGTCTCCGTATGGAGATCTACGTTCGACGTCGCCTCATCGAGGATCAGGATCCGCGGATCGGCGGCCAGGGCCCTGGCAAATGCGACGAGTTGGCGCTGACCGGCGGACAGCTGGATGCCCCGCTCGCCGATCTGCGTGTCGAGCCCTTCCGGCAGCGCGGAGATGAAGTCCCACGCACCTGCGGCTCGGCATACCCGCTCAACCTCCGCGTCATCGCCAGAACGCGATGCGAAGGCCACGTTCTCGCGGAGGGTGCCGCTGAACAGGAAGCCTTCCTGCGGCACGATGCCCATCTGCGAGCGCAGAGAGTCGACCTGCACTTCGCGTAGGTCGTGGCCGTCGACCAGCACCCGTCCGGAATCAGGGTCGTAGAAGCGAGCGATCAGCTTGGCGAAGGTCGACTTGCCAGCACCGGTTTCGCCGACGAGCGCGATCGTCTCACCCGGCTCGATCTTGAGCGACAGGTCGACGATCGCAGGCGGCAGACCGTCGCGGTGCTGGTAGCCGAACGTGACGTGGTCGAACTCGACTGATCCTGCAAGCGGCCGCGGCAGCGCGACGGCGTCGGGTCGGTCGACGAGCTGCGGCTCTTCGTCGAGCAGTTCGAAGATCTTGTCGAGCGCAGCCATCCCGGATTGGTAGGTCGTGTAGACCTGAGAGAGCTGATTGATCGGATCGAAGAATCCGCCCAGCGCTGCGATAAAGCCGACGAGCACGCCGATCGTGAGGGTGCCGTCGAGCACCTGCGCGCCGCCGTAAAGGAGGATCAGCACGGTTGTCGCCGCACTGATCAGCTCGACCAGCGGGAAGTACGACGCGTTGAGGTAGACCGTCGTCTGGTTCGCAGCCCGGTTGTCGAGGTTGAGTACGTCGAAGTCCTCGAGGTGGTCGCGCTCGCGGGCAAACGTCCGCACGACCCGCATCCCCGAAACTGTCTCCTGCAGCTGAGCTGTGAGAGCGCCGATTGTCTCGCGAGTGCGGCCGAACGCATCCGCAGAAGCAATGCGGAAGAGCAGGGAACCGGCGCCCATTATCGGCAGCACGAGGAAGGTCAGCAGGGCCAGCTTGACATCGAAAGCCAGCAGGATCACAGTCGATCCCACGAGCATCAGCGAGGACTGGATGAGCGTGGTTACCGAGTCGGTGACCATCGAGTTGAGGGCCTCGACGTCGTTTGTCATCCGCGAGATGAGCACGCCCGCGGGCCGCCTGTCGTAAAAGGACACAGGCATCGACTGCAGGTGCTGGAGGATCTGCTTGCGCAGGTCCTGAAGGGCGCGCTGTCCGACCCAGTTAGTCAGTGTCGTCTGCGCAGCGCTAGTGCCCCAAACGATCAGGGCGCTGACGACGAACGCGATGACGATCACGACGAGCGTAGATTCGTCCTTGGCCCTGATGCCGTCGTCGATCGCGCGCTGGGCGAGAGGAGCGGGGGCGAGCGCTGCCGCCGTACCGAGCAGCAACGCGCCGAGCATCAGCAGCACTCGTCCGCGGTAGGGGCGCAGCAGGGTCCAGAGGCCGCGGAGCTTGCGGCCGCGCCCGCCGGTCTTCTTCAGGCGGCGCCGAATCCCGTCCCGCCGACTCATCGTGCCGCTCCCAACGAGTCGCGGAACTGATCTTCGGCGTCGACCCGGTTTAGGAACACCTGATCGGGGAGGCCCTTCGCGACGATCTCGGCGTACAGAGGCGAGCGCTCGAGCAGCTCGTCGTGGGAGCCGTGCTCGGCGACCCTGCCGTCCTCGAGCACGACGATCTCGTCGGCTAGGGCGATCGTCGACAGGCGGTGGGCGATCACGAAGGTTGTGCGGCCTCGCATCAGCTCTGCCAGAGCCGACTTGATCTCCTGCTCGGTCGTGGCGTCGACGGCCGAGGTCGCATCGTCGAGGATGAGTACGCGTGGGTCAGCGAGCAGCGCTCGCGCGATCGCTACGCGCTGCCGCTGACCGCCAGAGAGGGTCACCCCGCGCTCGCCGACACGCGTGTCGTAGCCGTCCGGAAGCCGCTCGATGAAGCCGTGTGCTTGCGCGGCCCGTGCAGCCCGCTCGATCTGCTCTTGGGTCGCCTCCGGGTTGGTGTAAGCGATGTTCTGCGCGACGGTCTGACTGAAAAGGAACGGTGAGTCGTCGACCACGGCGAGGTTGCTTCGCAGGTCGGTTACGTCCACGTCGCGCACGTCAACGCCGTCGATCGAGACGCTGCCGGAGTCGACGTCATATAGCCGGCTCAGCAGTGCGACCAGCGTGGTCTTTCCTGAGCCTGTGGCGCCGACGAGCGCAACTGTGCGGCCGGCCGGGATCTCGAGCGACACGTTGCGCAGCGCTGGGGCTGGCGCGCCCTCGTAGGTGAAGGAGACGTCGTCGAACGTGACGGCGCCGTTGCCCGCTGGCAGGGGTGGGGCACCTTCGGGGGACGTGATCGCCGGCTTTCGGTCGAGGACCTCGAAGATCCGGGCGCCCGACGCAGTCGCACGCTGCGCCATTCCGAGCGACATGCCGAGGCCGCGCATCGGTGCAACGAGCATCAGCAGGTACGTGTAGAAGGCTGCAAAGTCGCCGATGCTCAGCCCGCCGGAGATCACCTGGTGGCCACCGATGAGCAGCACACATGCGAGTCCGAGCTGCGGGAGGAATCCGATGAGCGGCTGATAGAACGCGCTCATCCGTGCGGCGACCATGCTCTGCTCGAACACCCTGTCGGCGGCAGCACCGAACCGTGTGCGCTGACGATCCTCCTGCGCGAACGCCTTGACGACGCGAACCCCGCTGATCGACTCCTCGGCGACTGCGGTCAGCTCAGCGATGCGCTGCTGGACTTCCTGCTGGGCGGGTCGTGCCTGGCGTCCGTACCGGGTGGCGATCGCGATCACGAACGGCACGGGAATCAGTGAGACCGCCGCGAGTTCGGGATCGACGACGAACATCGCGATCGATGCCATCACGATCGTCAGCGCCGATTGCATGATCAGCACGAGTCCGTAGCCGAGGAAGAAGCGGACCGACGTGAGGTCGACCGTTGCGCGCGACATCAGTTGTCCGGTCTGCTGGCGATCGAAGAAACCCATTTCGAGCGCCAGTAGGTGCGAGTACATGTAGCGACGCAGGTCCTGTTCGACGCCGAGCGAGACCTGCCCGGCGATCAGTCGGCGGGCAACGGTGAGGACCGCTCTCAACACACCCGCGCCAGCGATGAGCCAGGCCGCCGTCTTTAGACCGTCATGGTCGCCGGCCTCGATCCGGTCTATGCCGTGGCCCATCAGGCCCGGGATCGCGACTGTCATACCCATCGCCCCGATCGCGAGCAGCGCAGACAGTGCAACCCCACGGCGATAGGGGCGTAAGAAGCCGAGCAACCTGCGGAACGTGGGCAAGACAGCTCAGTGTAGTTGCGTAGCGAACGACCTCGGTTCGGGCGTACGATCGTGAGGTGAACGAGTTCGGGCTCTGCAATGCGTGCCGCAACCAGAAGGTGATCGTCAGCGGCCGCGGCTCGAAGTTCTCGATGTGCGGGCTCGGCCT
>CAZLKZ010000013.1:30379-42730 GCA_964560235.1 uncultured Conexibacter sp.
CAGAGCTCGATTCCCGCAGTCGGCCAGTTTGCGGACACGCTGCAGCCGGCACTCGACCGCGACCGGCTGGTCATGATCGATCAGCGCGGTACCGGTGCGACCGCTCTCAACTGTCCGGCACTGCAGAACTCGAAGCCCGAACAGGTGCTCACCGGTAAAGACGTGGCGGCGTGTGCTCAGCGCCTCGGGCCCCGGGCCGCAGACTTCTCTACCGCGGACTCGGTAGCGGACCTTGAAGCGCTGCGCCAGCGCCTCGGGGTCAAGCAGATGACCGTGATGGGCATCAGCTACGGCACATTCGTAGCGGTGCAGTACGCGCGAACCTACCCGGACAGGGTCAAAGGCCTGATCCTCGACTCGGCCCTCGGCCCGGCCGGTTGGGACCCGTTCCAGCTCGACCAGTTCGTGCCGATGGGCGACGTAGTGGCCAACTGGTGCCGCGGTATTTCTTGCCCGCCGGGGACAGGTAGCCCCTGGCAGAACGTCGCCACGGTCATCGAGAAGATCAGGTCCGGATCTCTTCAGGGCAAGATCTACAACACGGGCGGGCAGCTCGTGCAGCGGAAGCTGACCGACGACGAGAAGCTGCTCGACCTGATTTGGGCCTCGGACCTCAACCCGGCCCTTCAAGCGCTGTTGCCGGGGGCGCTTGCCGCGGCAGCCTCGGGTGACCCAGCACCGTTGCTTCGGCTATTCGACGGTCCTAGCCCGCCGCCGAGCAAGGCGTCCGAGCTGAGCGCCGGCCTGTTTCTCTCAACACTCTGCTCGGACATCCAGTTCCCGTTTGCGGCCAGCGACGACGCTGCAACGCGTGCCCTAAAGGCTCGTGCTGCTCTGGACGCGATCCCAGCGACGAGCTACGCGCCGTTCTCGGCAGCCACGGTCTACGACGAATCGCCGACGTCCAACTGCGCGTCCTGGCCGGTGCTGAGCGGCGTAGCCCCGGCCACCAGCTCGCCGATCCCCGATGTGCCTGCCTTGATCCTCAGCGGGACGTTCGACCAGCGCACGCCAACCGCCGGGGCACTGGAACTCGCAAAGCAGTTCAAACGGGCCTCGGTTGTACAGGTGCCGGGGACCGGCCACGACACGGTCGACTCGGACGCCAGCGGCTGCGTGGCCCAGGCCCTCAGCAGGTTCAGTCGCGGCCGTGCCGTCGGCAACCCCTGCAGCGACAAGGACAACCGATGGGCCCCGGTGGGCAAGGCACCTGCCTCGCTGGGCGTGACCCCGCCGATCGGGAGCGGTGGGAGCCGGGCTGACCGGCAGCTCACCGGCGCCGTAGCCCTAACGCTCATCGACGTGTGGACCCAAGGGTCGGCTCAGTACTTCTCTGGCGTTCTCACTCCGCGCGGCGGCGGGCTGCGGGGCGGGCGATACACACTGTCTGACCGAACAGGCCTGCGGCTCCAGCGCTACTCGCTCGTTCCAGGCGTGCGCCTGACCGGGGTGGACGGCGTCGGCTACGACGTGACTTACGGGGCCGGTCGACACGCCTTCGCGTACGTCTCGTCGCGGGGAACGTTGAGCCTTCGCATCGGTCGGCGGAAGGTCTCTGCGAAGCCGCGGGCCCTCACCACACCGCTTGCCAAGCCCAGCGGCGACTCGCTCGATGTGAGCGCGGCTAGCGCGATGCTTCAGTCGCGCCGCTGAAACGCTGCGACGACGACGCCGGCGAGCACGCCGAGCAGCAGGGCGAACACCAGCGGCAGCAGGATTCCGCCTGTGTTGAACGCGACGGTCAACACCGCGACCGCGACCGCAAACACGACCAGCACAGCGGTCATGGCGGGCCGGGCGGTGTAGAAGTCGATCAGCGAGCGCATACGGCGCACCGTAGCCGAAGGAGGGTCTAGGCTCACACAGATGAGGAGAGGACTCGGGCACGCACTTGCCGTTGGTTGCGCGTTGCTTAGCATGATCCCGGCAGCCGCAGCTGCGGCCACGACCGGAGAGGTGCTGGACGCCCGGCAGTCCTACGACGGCACACAACGGCTGCACTATGAGTACGGCCCGGTGACAGTGATCCCGGGGCAGAACGAGATCCAGTTCGCCCCGAACCAGCTCAAGCCCAGCGTCCCCGGGTACATCACCCGCTTCAAGCCGGACGTCATCTACGCAGACGGCAGCGGCCGCGTGCCGCGCGTCGACGTGATCCATCTGCACCACGGTGTGTGGATCATCAACGGGCGTCCGATTTTCGCAGCAGGTGAGGAGAAGACGATCCTCAACGCGCCGCGCGGTTACGGCTTTGCTCACAAGCCCAAAGACGAGTGGATCCTCAACACGATGCTCCACAACCTCACGCCAACCAAGTCGAAGGTGTACATCACCTACGACATCGACTTTGTGCCAGAAGACGCGCCCGGCGCTGCCGAGATCAAAGAGGCCAAGATCCGGTGGCTCGACGTCGCGGGCATCAAGGCGTACCCGGTCTTCGACGTGAAGCGCGGCACAGGCACCAACGGCAAGTACACGTTTCCCGACCAAGCCAAAGGCATCGAGCGCAGCAAGATCGGCGACGACGTCAAGTGGCAGCCGAATCGGGACATCACGCTGCTGCAAACCGGAGGGCACTTGCACCCAGGCGGGCTATGGACCGACCTGTTCTCCCAGCGCGACGGCCAGGTCAAGCAGCTGTTCCGCTCGGAGGCTCACTACTTCGAGCCCGCCGGTGCCGTGTCCTGGGATGTGGCGATGACGGTCACGCCGCCCGACTGGAAGGTCGCGGTCAAGGCTGGAGACACGCTGAACATCTCGACGACCTACGACAGCAAGCGAGCGTCCTGGTACGAGTCGATGGGCATCATGCCGATCCTCTACACCGACGGGATCGAGCCGGGCGCCAAGGATCCGTTCAGCGAAGAGATCGTCAAGAGCGGCAAGATCACCCACGGCCCCCTGAAAGAGAACGCAAACAAGGGCGGCCTGGCGATCGGCTTGCCGGACGCAAGAAAGCTCAAGTCGGGCGCCAACGGCGGCACCGTGCGGATCAAAGACTTCATCTACGGGCGAGGGGACCTACGCCTGACCGGAAAGGCTGGACGGCCCCCGACGGTCGTCGCCGGCGGCAGCCTGTCGTTCGACAACAAGCTCGACAACCTGCGGCGGATCTACCACACGATCACCGGCTGTAAGTCGCCCTGCAACAGGTCAACGGGAGTGGCGTACCCGCTCGCTGACGGTGCTGTGTTCGACTCCGGCGAGCTCGGCACCGGGCCGGTATTCGCGACTCCCACGGCAAACCGCGTGACTTGGAAAACTCCCAAGTCGCTCAAGGCAGGCACCTATAGCTACTTCTGCCGGGTACATCCGTTCATGCGCGGCTCGTTCCGCGTGGTCCCCAAGAAGCCGCGCCGAAGTTAGGGCGCGCGGTAGCGTCTGGGGAGATGACCTCTGACGACACCAGTCGCCCGGTAAGACCGGTTCGAGTCCTGACGACGGGCGGCACCATCGCGATGGTCGGTGCGGGCGCCGGTGTCACGCCCGAGCTCGGTGGCGACGACCTACTGAGCGGCATCCCGGGGCTCGCTGCTCATAAGGGCATCGAGGCGCGCCCTGTGACCAACAAGCCCAGCGCGCACCTGACGCTCGACGATCAGCTGCTGATCTGCCGCACAGCACGCGACCTGGCACGCCAGGGCTACGGGGTGGTTGTCACGCACGGCACCGACGCGCTCGAAGAGACGGCGATGCTCAGCGATGTGCTGCACGACGCCGACGCGCCTGTTGTGTTCACCGGTGCGATTAGGCCTGCCTCTGCTGCCGGGGCCGACGGCCCGGCCAACATCGTCGACGCAGCAAGCGTCGCAGCAAGCTCCGACGCTGCTGGGCTCGGCACGCTCGTCGTTTTCGGCGGCGAAATCCACCACGCTCGCTGCGCGCGCAAGACGGATACGACCTCGCTGGTCGCGTTCTCCTCGCCGCAGACCGGTCCGCTCGGTCGCGTAACCGAAGGCCACCCAACAATCTGGTCACGGGTGCCGCGCAACGTCCCCGTCGATCCGCAGGAGCTCGACCGTCGCGTCGTCATCGTGCCGACGTTCTCCGGCGACGACGGCGTGCTGGCACGCGCAGCCCTCTCGACCGACCCGGATGGCGTTGTGCTCGGCACCCTCGGCGGGGGCCACATGTCGCCTGAACTGCTCGAGCTATGGGCGTCGAAGGCTGCGGAGATTCCGGTGGTCGTTTACTGCCGACCCGAGCGCGGGACAGTGCTCACAGCGACCTATGGCTACGAGGCTTCCGAGCGCGATCTACGTGACGCGGGCGTCATTCCGGCTGGATTCCTTTCGCCGCAGGCGATTCGCATGAAGCTCCTGGCCTGTCTTTCGGCCGGGCTCGACATTCCGGCTATCCGCCACCGGTTCTCGCAAGACGACGGTTAGGCAGCGCCCGCGTCGCCGCGGACCTCTACGCTGCTCTCCATGAAGAGAGCGCTCTTGTCGTTGGCAGTGCTTGGCGTCGTTGCTGGGGCGGCGACCCCGGCTAGTGCGGCCAACAAGTGGGTTACGGGGAAGACCTGGAACATCGCTCACCAAGGCGGCGAGGACGAGTTCCCCACCAACACTCTGTACGCGTTCAAGCGGGCGATCCAAGAGGGCTCGGACATGCTCGAGCTTGACGTCGGTGTAACGAAGGACAACCAGGTGATCGTGATGCACGACACCACGGTCGACCGCGTCACGAACGGGAAGGGACTCGTGTCCCAGACGACGCTCGCGAAGATCCGCAAGCTCGACGGCGCGTACTGGTTCTCGGGCGGTAGCAGCGCCTACTCGCACGACAAGGCGAAGTCCGCGTACAAGTTCCGTGGCATTGCGACCGGCAAGCGCAAGCGGCCCAAGGGCTTCAAGGCGTCCGACTTCCGCGTGCCGACGCTCACCGAGGTCATGAAGGCGTTCCCGAAGACTCCGATCAACGTCGAGATCAAGGGCCGCACCAAGGCCGAGGACATCGCCGAGTACGTCAAGAACGCCGAGGTGCTCGCGAAGCTGCTCAAGGCCAGTAAGCGGCGAGACATCATCGTCGTGTCATTCAAGGACGAAGCTGTCGCGCGGTTCCATGAACTCGCTCCTGCGTTCGGTACCTCGCCGGGCCTCAACGGGTCGGCTGCCTTCCTGCTCGCCAAGACCCCTGTTCCGGCTGGGTCGGTGGCGCTGCAGCTGCCGGTCACCTACCGACTGAACGGGACGCTCGTCGAGGTCGCGACGTCTGCGTTCATCGGGCAGGCCCACGACGCTGGCCTCGCTTGGCATTCCTGGTTCGGTAACGAGGACAAGGACGACCCGACCACGTGGAAGAAGCTGATCGGGCTCTGCGCTGACGGCATCATGACCGCTCGTCCCAAGGCGCTCGAGAAGGTGCTCAAGCAGACGCCGCGCCCGAGCACTTGCCCGAGCTAGCAGCTGTCAACGCGACTCGTTACGTCCTGCCGCTTCGCGAGGGCGGCTCGCTCCCTGCGCTTGTGGAGGCCTCTGACGACGGTCTGTACGTCGTCAAGCTGCGCGGAGCAGGGCAGGGCCTGCCCGCCCTGGTCGCCGAGGTGTTCGTCGGTGAGCTCGCGCGGGCTCTCGGCCTTCGCGTACCCGAGCTGAAGGTCGTTGAGATAGATCCCGAGCTTGCGGCCGCCGAGCCTGACCCGGAGATCCAAGAACTGCTCGAGGCGAGCGCTGGCTCAAACGCCGGTCTGGACTTTCTCCCAGGTTCGTTGCCGTTCGCGGACGCCACTGCCGACGTCGATCCCGAGCTAGCCGCGGCTGTTGTGTGGCTCGACGCGCTCACCCTGAACGTGGACCGCACGCCGCGCAACCCGAACCTGCTCGTCTGGCACGGCGACCTTTGGCTGATCGATCACGGCGCGGCGCTCTACCCGCATCACGGCACCAGCTGGCCGGAGGGCGCGGCCCAGACACCGATGCCTCAGATCGCCGACCACGTGTTGCTCGGGCGTGCCGCATCCATCACCGAGGCGGGGGACCGGCTCGCACCGCGGCTGGACGGTGACGTGCTTGCGGGTTTGGCCTCTGGGATTCCTGCAGAGTGGCTACAGGTGACCGGCCGCGATCCGGAGGGCTATTCCCGATTCATCGCCGACCGCCTAGCGGCAGGCCAGTTCGCCGCTGAGGCCGAAGCTGCGCGCGTCGAGGTGCAAGGTGGCTGAGCGCTTTCAGTACGCGATCTGGCGCGTCGTTCCCGACATCGAGCGCGGCGAGCAGATCAACGTCGGAGTGGTCCTCCACTGCAGGCGGCTGGGCCTGCTGGCGGCGAAGGTGGAACTTGACCGGTCGCTCCTAGCGCAGCTCGCCCCTGGGGCAGACGCTCACGCCATCGAGGAGCACCTACGCGGTCTCGTCGCGGTGGCCGATGGTGATCCGGCAGCGGGCAACGTTGCGCTGATGGACCGCTCTGATCGGTTCGGCTGGCTGACAGCTCCCTCTTCGACGATCGTGCAGCCGTCGGCAGTGCACACCGGGCTCTGCGAGGACCCCGGTGCTCAGCTCGAGCACCTCTTCTCGCGCCTCGTCAGGCGCGCGGGTTGAGCACGACTTTGCCGGTCGCGCGGCGCTCGTCGATCATCTCCAGTGCCTCGCGGGCCTGATCGAGCGGGAGGGTTGCTCCAACGATCGGCCTGATCGCTCCTGATGTGATCAGGCGGTCGACTGCATCGCCCAGCTCGCGGTTGAACTGCGGGTTCGAGAGCGCGTGAGCGCCCCATCCGGCACCGATCACCTCGGTGTTGCGCAGCAGCAGCCGGTTGACCTTCACCTCTGGGATTGACCCGCCGGTGAAGCCCACGACGACCAGGCGGCCGAACTCTGCCAGTGAGCGCAGCGAGTCGGTGAACAGATCGCCGCCGACCGGGTCGATGATCAGGTCAACGCCGCCGCCCGAGCGCTCTTTGACTTCGTCCTTCCAAGTTTCAGACAAGAGCACCACCTCGTCGGCGCCCGCGTCCCTGGCGATCTGTGCCTTCTCTTCGCTTGACACAACCGCGAACGTGCGGGCGCCCAGGCCCTTGGCGACTTGGAGTACTGCGGTGCCGACGCCACCGGCCGCGCCGTGCACGAGTACCCGCTCACCCGCGACGAGCCTGCCGCGGGTGACCAACGAGAAGTAGGCGGTGTGGTAGTTGAGGATCAGTCCCGCGCCCTGCTCGAACGTCAGCTCTTCGGGCAGCCTGAACGTGAGGAACTCCGGGGCGACCGCCACTTCCGCGAACGCGCCAAGCATGCAGAACGCCGCGACTCTGTCGCCGGGCGCGAAGTCGCTGTCTTCAGGCGCGGACCGGACGATGCCCGCCACCTCGCTGCCTGGGACGAACGGAAGCGGGGGCTTGTACTGGTACTCGCCGCGTGTCTGAAGCACTTCCGGGAACGAGACGCCGATCGCCTCAACGTCGATCACAACTCCGCGCCCCGGTGTCATCGGGTGATCTGCGGCTGGCTCGGGCGCCTCGATCAGTTCGAGTGCCGTCGCCGGGCCGCTGAGGTCCTTGATCTGGATCGCACGCATTGCTCGACCCTATGCGAGACCGCGATCAGGCTTCCATCACGAGATGCTCTGGTGCCGCCTGCGAGCTCTCGGTGCGGCTCGTGCGCGGCAGCCACAGCGCCGGGATCGCTGCGATCGCGGCGATCGCCAGAGACCACCAGAACGTGTGCCCGAACGCGTCAGCCACACCGGGCAGCACCTGCTCGCGCGCTGCAGCCGGGAGTGTCTGGGCGCCGGTCAGCCCGTCGCCCGCCGCAGCGGCAGGTAGGACGCTGTTGAGCTGGTGGGTCAGCACCACCGACAGCAGCGCTACGCCGATCGAGCCGCCGACTCGCTGGATGATGTTGAGGGCGGTCGTCGCCCTTGCGACCTGGTCGCGCGTCATCTCCTGGTAGGCGGCGGCCATCGCGGGCATCATCGACGCGCCCATTCCGAGGCCGAGTACGAACTGGCAGCTAGCCGTGAACCAGAGCGGTGTGTCGACGCCGACGTGCGTCCAGCCGAACAGGCCGATGACGAGCAGCACGAGCCCGCCGAGCACGACCTTGCCGGGACCGTGGGTGTCGGTGAGCTTGCCGCTCAGCGGCATCATCATCGCGGCAGCCAGGCCTTGAGGTGCCAGCAGCAGGCCCGCGTGGAATGCGGACTCGCCGCGCACCACCTGGTAGTAGAGCGGGATCATGAACATCGTCCCGAAGAACGCGGTGGCGAACAGCATCGTCGTCGCAGCCGACGCTCGCATTACGACCTTTTCCTTGACCAGATGAAGGTCGAGCAGGCCGTAGTCGATCCGCAGAGCGTGCATCCCGAAGGCCGCGATGAAGAGCGCTCCCGCAACCATCGGCAGCCAGGCCTGCGTGGCGCTGATGCCGCCGGTGCTTGCGACCTCGGAGAGGCCGAAGACAAATGCGGTCAGGCCGGGGGAGAGCAGCAGCAGGCCCTTCCAGTCGAGCTTCTCCTGCGGGGAAGGCACGTCCTTGGGCAGGATGCGCATCGCTGCGAACAGGGCGACGATGCCGACGGGCACGTTGACGTAGAAGATCCAGCGCCAGCTCACGTCGTCGACCAGCCAGCCGCCGAGGATCGGTCCAATGATCGGGGCCATCAGCATCGGCACGCCGACGAGGCTCATCATGCGCCCGATGCGCTCAGGCCCTGCTTCGCGGGTCAGGATGGTCATGCCGGCGGGCATGACCATGCCGCCGCCGAGGCCCTGGAGTACGCGGTATGCGATCAGCTGCTCATCGCTCGTGGCGGTTCCCGCGAGGGCCGAGCCGGCGACGAACAGCAGCATCGAGATCATGTAGAGCCGCTTGGTGCCGAACCTGTCTGCGGCCCAGCCTGTGAGCGGGATGACCGTGGCAAGGGCGAGCAGGTAGCCGGTCGTGATCCATTGGATCGTCTTGAGGTCTGTGTTGAACTCGCGCGAGAGCGAGTCGATTGCGACGTTGACGATCGTGGTGTCGAGGATCGTCATGAACGCCCCCAAGATCACCACGACGCTGGTCAGCGCCAGCTTGCGGTCCATGAACTGCGGTGCGCGGTCGGCGATGCTCATGCGGCGGTTCCTTCTGTTTCGTGGGTGGTGCAGGCGAGCTCGTCCATCAGCTCGAGCAGCGGTTTGAGTGCGGCAGATGCGTGTGCGCACTGCTCATCAGTCAGGCGTGCAACGAACGCGTCGGCGCCTTCGCGGCGGGCGGCGTTGAGCTGCTCGACGAGCTGGTCGCCGTTGGCGGTCAGCGCGAGCAGCTTCACCCGCCGGTCGTAGTCGGCCTCGGTGCGCGAGACGAACCCGCGCTTGACGGCATCTTCAACGGCTCGGCTGGTGGCAGCGAGGGACAAGCCGAGGCTTGCGGCGACCTTCGACACAGGGAGGTCGGAGTCGGCGGCGTCGAGCGTCATCAGCAGCTTCATCGCCGTCATCGAGATGCCGTGCTCTTCAATGACGGTGAGGAAGCGGCCGCCACCGGCACGCATCACTGTGCGGATGACCGCGAGTAGGTCGTCAGAGAGCTGCTGGCCTACCGGAGTTGAAGCGGCAGAAGCTTGCATGAACGCAACTATAGCTGGCAGGGCAACTATTGCAGTGGCGCGTGACGACTCTCACACGGGCTTTTGAGGGGTGCCGCTGGCTATCGTGCGCCGCCCATGAGCGACGCAATCGCAGCAGGCCGTAGGGCAGTAATCGTCGGAGCGGGACCCTCCGGGTTCTACACCGCTGATCAGCTGCTCGGGCAAGGCTTCGAGGTGGACATGATCGATGTGCTGCCGACGCCGTTCGGGCTCGTGCGTGCTGGCGTTGCGCCGGACCATCCGAAGATCAAGGCCGTCACCCGTGTGTACGACCGCACCGCTTCCAAGGAGGGGTTCCGGTTCTTTGGCGGGATCGCCCTTGGGCGTGACGTAAGCCGCGACGAGCTGCGCGAGCGCTACGACGTCGTCGTCTACGCGTTCGGCACGGCCGAGGACAACAAGCTCGGTATCCCCGGCGAGGACCGGCCCGGCTCTTACGCGGCGACTCGCTTTGTGGCTTGGTACAACGGCCATCCAGACGCGGTCGCCGAGGAGTTCTTCCTCAACACGGAGCGGGCGGTGGTGATCGGCAACGGCAACGTCGCGATCGACGTCGCCCGGATGATCATGCTCGCCCCGTCAGAGGTGGAGAGCACGGACACCGCCGACCACGCGATCGAAGCGCTGGCCAACGCGGAGATCAAGGAAGTCGTGGTGCTCGGTCGCCGCGGACCGGCGCAGGCCGCGTTCACCAACCCAGAGCTGCGCGAGCTCGGAGAGCTCGAACGTGCGGGTGTCGACGTCGACGTAACCGACCTGCAGCTCGATCCCGCGAGCGCCAAGTTCCTTGAAGAAGAGGCCGATGCGACTTCGAAGCGCAACGTGGAGATGCTTCAGGGCTACGCCGAGAGCGGGCCGCGCGACGCGTCCCACAAGGTGATCTTGAGGTTCCTGCGCTCGCCGGTCGAGATCCTCGGCGAGGGCGAGAGTGGGCCGGTGACCGGCGTGCGTGTTGTGAAGAACCGGATCGACGAGGACCTCCGCGCGGTCGGCACCGATGAAGAAGAGGTCATCGAGTGCGGCCTGGTGCTGCGGTCGATCGGCTACCGCTCTGATCCGATCGGCGGGCTGCCGTGGAACCACGCCAAGGGGCTCGTGCTCAACGAGGGTGGCCGGGTAATCGACGAATCTGGCGCGCACTGCGCTGGTGAGTACGTAGTCGGCTGGGTCAAGCGTGGACCGAGCGGCGTGATCGGCACCAACAAGAAGGACGCCACCGACACGGTCGCCCGGATCACCGAAGACCTAGAGGCTGGAACCGTGCCGGTGCGCGAGGCCGACGGCGATCCCGGCGAGTGGATGCTCACACGCACCGAGCGTGTCGTCACGTGGGCCGGCTGGCAGGCGATCGACGCCCACGAAACAGCAACCGGCGAGGCCCAAGGCCGCCCACGCGTCAAGCTCGTGACACTCGACGAGTTGCACGACAAGGCCGGCAGTCAGCCAGCCAACTAGAGGGACAGCAAACGCCCTGAGGGGTAACGCGCGAAGCAGGTGGCGAGGAGGCGAGCGAGGTGCGACGGAGCGACCTAACGGGTCGTGACGGATGCGCCGAGCGACGCATCGTCGCCAGATGCAAAGCGCGTTCGCCCCTCAGTAGGGGTACCACCAGTCCTTGCGCTCGATTCGTGGATCAATATGCACGTGCTTGGTCTCCTGAAACGCCTCAAGGCCCTCTGGGCCGAGCTCGCGGCCGAGCCCGGACTGTTTGAAGCCACCGAACGGACCGGCGTCGTTGTCTGTGAGTGGATCGTTGATCCACACCGTGCCGGCCTTGACCGAGCGTGTGAGTTCGAGCGTGCGGTCGAGCCGTGTGGTGTAGATGTTGGCGCCGAGGCCGTAGGGGGACGCGTTGATACGGGCGACTGCGTCTGCGAGCTCGTCGTAGACGATGACCGGTGCGACTGGGCCGAATGTCTCGTCGTTGATCAGGCTGGCGTCGCTGCTGATCGAGGTGACTACCGAGGGCGTCAGGAAGTGGCCGCGCTCATGTCCGCCGCTGTCTGCGCCGATCCGCACTTGGGCGCCGCTCTCAGCTGCCGCCTCGATTTGCGCGAGCGCCTTGGCGCGTTGTGCGGCTGAGACCATCGGTCCGATGTCGGTGTTCGGGTCGGTCGGATCGCCTACTCGTAGCGTCGCTGTGTGCGCGACGAGTGCTTCGGTGAACTCGTCTGCGATCGACCGCGGCACGAAGATCCGCTCGGTCGATGTGCACACCTGTCCGGTGTTGAGGAACGCCGCCCATGCGGTGCCTTCGGCGGCGATCTGGATTGCTTCGCCCGAGAGGTCGTCGCAGATCAGCATTGCGTCCTTGCCGCCCATCTCGAGGTTCACGCGTGCCATGCGTTCGATCGCCACGCGGGCGATCGCCTTACCGGTCGCGGTCGAGCCGGTGAAGGCGATGCCGTCGACACCGGGGTCGGATACGAGAGCCTGGCCGACCTTGCCGTCACCGGCGAGGATCTGCACGGTGCCCGGAGGTAGCTCGGCGAACAGGGGCGCGAGCGCGAGGGTCGAGAGCGGCGTCAGCTCGGACGGCTTGACGACCACCGTGTTACCGGCGGCGAGCGCCGGCGCGAGCTTCCAAAAGAGCAGCAGGAGCGGGTAGTTCCACGGCACGATTGCCGCGACGACACCGAGCGGCTCCTTGACCACCATCGCGAGCTGCTCGGACTCGATCGGCGGCAGCACGCGGCCTGTGTGAAGGCGTGCGATCTCGGCGTAGAAGTCGCAGCAGGCCGCGCACCACTCGATCTCGTCTGTGTTTTCGAGCAGCGGCTTGCC
>CAZLKZ010000013.1:42830-44486 GCA_964560235.1 uncultured Conexibacter sp.
TGTGGGGCGTAGCCGACGCGGCCTCGCATCAGCTCTGGCGGCGCCTCACCCTGCTGCAGCTCGGCGAGGAGCTCGCGGGCACTGGCGGCTGGCGCGCGCCCGAGCATCACTCCGGATGGCACGGCGAACACGTTCGCCGCGAAGCGGTCGCCACCGAGGTGCGTCGTGTGCCACACGTCGGCGCCTGCGGCACGGAGTGCTGCGAGCATCGGCCGGCCTCGCTCGGCGCAGCACGGGTCCTTGCGGCCGTGGGTGCACACGAGCAGCACAGGCCCCTCGATCTCTGCGCCGAACCCGCGGGCGTTCGGCTCGTCCGCGAAGCGCTCGAGGTCGAGTTCGTCCAGCGGGTCCGCGCAGTCAGTGACCGAGAGCTGTTCGGCTCTGCGGTCTAGTCCGTCGGCCCAGACGAGGATCGCGGTGCGCTGGGGTGATCGCTCGGCGGTCAGCTCGCGACGGATCAGCTGCAGTCGAATCTCGAGCCGGTCGCAGCGCTGCGCGAGTAGGGGGAAGCGGTCCTTCTGAGCGTCGTGGTCCCAGATGCTGCTGTCTTCGAGCAGCAGGAATCGCTGGTGTTTCAGCGCGCTGCCGGCCGCGGGCTCGTGCAGCGCTGCTCCGATCGCTGCGCAGCCCTGCGCGCCCTCTTGAACGGGTCTCAGCATCGCTCAGAACGGTACGACGGTCTCTGCGTTGGGTCGCCATACAGTCGTGATACACTCACGATATATCGAGAAGAAGGGAACAGAATGTTCGAATCACAATGGAATGAACTTCGCGTAACTCGTTGCGGGCCATCTCACCACCGTCACTACCCGGGAGGTCACCGTGGTCCAGGCGGTCACGGATTTGGGCCTCCACATCGCGGCGGTCGCCGCGGACCGGGAGCACGACGAGGCGCGATTCGGGCGGCGGCGTTGCTGCTGCTCGCTGACGGACCGCTCAACGGCTACCAGCTGATGCAGGAGCTTGAGGAGCGCAGCGGCGGCATCTGGCGTCCGAGCCCCGGCTCGGTGTACCCGACGCTTTCGCAGCTCGAAGACGAAGGCCTAATTGAGGCCGTGGAGTCCGAGGGCAAGAAGGCATGGTCGCTGACCGACGACGGCAAGAAGCACGTCGAAGAGCGCCGAGACAAGTTCGGTACCCCTTGGTCGCCTGAAGGCAACGAGGGTGCGGGAGAGCTGCATCAGCTGCGGCTCGCAGTGCACGCGCTGAAGGTTGCCGCACAGCAGGTCGGCCAGACCGGTACGTCAGAGCAGGTCGAGGCCGCTCGCGAAGTGGTCGAGGAGGCCCGCAGGTCGCTGTATCGGGTGCTTGCCGAGGAGTCGTAGGCCCTAGCTAGCAGAGGAGAACCGCGTCAAAGCCTGCGTCGCTCGACACGTGGCCGTTCGCTTCCAGCGAGTCCCGAGAGATGACTCGGGGGTCGTTGGGGGCGGTCGGACCGGGGCCGCGCACTTGCTGCCGTCCGCCGCTACATGGCTCGGCTGGACACGACGTGATCTACGGGCCGGACTGTTCCGCGGATAGCTGGGGGGGGACTCGAACCCCCGACCTCACGATTATGAGTCGTGCGCTCTAACCAGCTGAGCTACCCAGCCACGGGTCGGCGCGGGAGTCTATCGCCGGGTCGGCGGGCGTAGGGTGGAGCTGCGTGCTGCTGCT
>CAZLKZ010000013.1:44586-47672 GCA_964560235.1 uncultured Conexibacter sp.
GCCGGACGCGGCATGCGCTGCGCTCCGGAGGCCCCGCGAACCTCCAGCGCCGCATCGATGCTCGAGAGCTCGCGCCCGACTTCGGTCCCCGCGCACTCCATGCCACCGCCGGGGCGACCCTCGTCGCAGCCCGACCTCCGCTCGTCGCCTTCAACCTCGAGCTCGCTCCCGGCACTCCGCTATCTCGGGCAAAGGAGATCGCCGCGAGCGTGCGCGAAGGCGGGCCTGAGGGACTCAAAGGCGTCCGCGCCCTGGGCCTTGAGCTCACGCGGGACGACGGCCTGCAGCTCGTGCAGGTCACGACCAACGTCGAAGATCACCTCGCGACCCCACTCGCCGCGCTGGTGGAGGCGGTTTCAACACAGGCAGATGTCGTCGGGGCCGAGCTGGTCGGCCTCGCCCCGGAGGCCGCGTTCGCCGGGTTCCCGTCGGACATCCCGGTGCGCAACCGCCGCACGGTCGAGGACGTTCTCGGCTCGGGTCCGTCGCTATCGTCATGAGCCCGTGGCCCAGAAGAAGAAAAAGCGCTCAACCAAGCACCGCGGCAACGCTGCCGGAATGGTCGAGGCGCGTGGCCGCACAGGGCGCGCATCCGCAGGTTCCGCGCGCTCGCCGATGACCGCAGCAGAGCGTCGCGCCGCCCGGCTCGACCGGCCGCCGAGCTGGAACGCAGCCATGACGCGCGCAGGCATCACCGCGGCTCTGTTCGCGGTTGTGCTCGTACTGATCCTCAAGCACCCGCTCAGCTCCGCACTCGCAATCGCGGGCTTCATGTTCCTCGTCTACATCCCGCTCGGCTACATGACCGACTCGTTCGTCTACAAGCGACGGATGAAGAAGCAGGGAAGGCCGGTCTAGTCCGTGGACGTTCGCTGCTTCACGGTCGGACCGATCGGTGAGAACAGCTACCTGATCCGCAATCCCGAAGACACGTCGCGGGCGGTAATCGTCGACCCTGGTGACGAGGCCGAGCGCCTGCTCGGCGCGATCGATGAGCTCGGCGTGAAGCTCGAGGCGATCATCCTCACCCACTGCCACTTCGACCACGTCGGCGCCGTCGCACCTGTCGCCCGCGCCACCGGCGTGCCGGTCTACTGCCCGGAGCTGGAAGTGCCCGTGCTGCAGGACATCAACGCTTACGTGCGCTTCCCTGGGTTTGGCCCGTTCGAAAACTGGGATCCCGAGCACACCATCTCCGGTGGCGAGCAGGTTGAGCTGGCGGGTATGACGTTCGACGTGGTGTTCACGCCCGGTCACAGCCCCGGACACGTCACGTGGGTGCTGCCCGCCACGGATGCACACGCCACGCAGCTCTTCTCCGGCGACGTCTTGTTCGCCGGTTCTGTCGGCCGCACCGACCTGCCGTTCGGAGACCACGACACGTTGATGGCGTCGATCAAGATGCTGCTCGACCGCTACGAGGACGAGGCAGTGGTGTACCCGGGCCACATGAACATCACCACGCTCGGTCGCGAGCGCGCGACCAACCCGTTCCTGATCGGCCTCGGCTGATGGCGTCCTCAGAGCTGCGAGCGCCAAAGGGCACCTACGACGTGCTGCCTGAACAGGCAGACGCGCGCCACGCCGTTGAGTCTGCTGCCGCCCGGATCCTCGGCGGCGCAGGTTTCCGCCGGATCGAGACGCCGATCTTCGAACACACAGAGGTCTTCGCTCGCGGCGTAGGTGCAGCCACCGACATCGTCTCCAAGGAGATGTACTCCTTCGAGGACGCAGGCGATCGCTCGCTGACGCTGCGTCCGGAAGGCACGGCGCCTGTCATGCGCGCCTACCACGAGCACGGGCTACACCGCGAACCCCAGCCCGTGAAGCTCTGGTACTTCGGACCTTTCTTCCGCCGTGAACGCCCGCAGGCAGGGCGCTACCGCCAGTTCTGGCAGCTCGGCGCGGAGACCATCGGCTCCGACGACCCGGCTGCAGACGCCGAGGTGATCCTGCTGCTCGCAGCGATCCTCGATGAGCTCGGCGTGAGCCAAACGGTGCTCAAGCTCGGCACGCTCGGTACACCCGAGCGTCGCGCCGACTACCGCGACCAGCTCGTGAGTTACCTGCGCGAGCACGAGGACAAGCTGTCGGCTGAAGTGAAGGCACGCATCGACGAGAACCCGCTGCGCGCGTTCGACTCCTCCGATCCGGGCACCGCTGCGGTGATGGAGGCAGCTCCGCGCCTCATCGACCATCTCGACCAAGAGGACCTCGATCACTTCGAGCAGGTCAAAGCGATGCTCGACGCGGCCGGCCTCGCCTACGAAGTCGACACGACTCTCGTGCGCGGTCTCGACTACTACACGCGCACCCTGTTCGAGTTCAGCTCGAGTGCCCTTGGCGCGCAGTCGGGTGTCGGCGGCGGTGGTCGCTACGACCGCCTCGCAGAGGCGCTCGGAGCAAAGGCAACGCCTGGTGTCGGCTTCGCCGCTGGGATCGAACGGATCCTGCTCGCCGGCGACCAGCTCGCGACCCACGACTCGCGCCGGCCGATCGACCTTTACGTGGCAACCACGGGGGCCGAGGCGGTCGCCCTGATCACAGAAGCCCGCCGTGCTGGGCTGGCTGCTGAACTTGAACTCGCCGGACGCTCGCTCAAGGGCGCGCTCAAACAGGCGGCACGCGTTGGGGCAAGGTTCGTGCTCCTCGCCGACGAAGGAGAGACGATGCTGAAGGACATGGAAACCGGCGAGCAGGAGAGCGTCAGCACCGACGCTGTCGTCGCACGCATCCTGCGGGAGCGTCACCTCTCATGAAGATCGAACCGGCAGCAAACGAATTCCGCGACCGCTGGGCAGGAGGGGTACGCAAGAGCGACGCTGGCAGCACGCTGCGCGTCGCAGGATGGGTGCACCGTCGGCGTGACCACGGCGGCCTGATCTTCATCGACCTGCGCGACCGCTCCGGTGTGCTGCAGCTCGTGTTCCATCCTGACGGCTGCCCGGCCGAAGTCTTCGCAGCCGCCGAGCGGCTGCGCTCCGAGCACGTCATCTCCGTGTCCGGCGAGGTCGCAGAGCGCGAGCCGGAGAACGTCAACCCGAACATCGGCACAGGCGAGATCGAGCTGCGCGTGCGCGAGATGA
>CAZLKZ010000014.1:0-1564 GCA_964560235.1 uncultured Conexibacter sp.
GACATCAAGCAGGTCTCCATCGCCAAAAGCCTGCCGATCAAGCGCGTGGGTAGTTACAAGCGCCCGGCCGTAGGCCGCATAGGTAAGGACAAGCTCATCACGAGCATCTCGACCACGCTCAAGGTCGACGGCAAGAACAACCCCGGTACCGCGAAGGTCATCTTCGAGATGGATGGCCGCAGCGCCTTCACCGCCGAGCTGATCACCGGCAGCTGCAAGCTCTACTTCGCGATCGTCAAGAAGAAGTAGCGCGTACCTAGTGCGCTGACGCCAGCGCCTCGGGCTCCGCTGTCGCGGTCTTGCCCTCGATTGGCTGGCTGCCGAACGGCTGCTCGGGCACCTCGGCGCCCTCCTTCGCGGGCACCAGGCCGATGGCGCGCTCGCTCATCGCCGTAATCGTCAGCGACGGGTTCACGCCCACGTTCGCGGGGATCGCAGACCCGTCACACACGAGTAGGTTCTCGTAGCCGAACACGCGGTGGTCCTTGTCGATCACGCCGTGCTGAGCATCCGCGCCGATCGCCGCACCGCCGAGGATGTGGGCCGTCGTCGGAATGCCGAACAGCGCCTCTGGGATCGACGAGCCCGGGGCGCCGCCTGTCTCGCGCGCGAGCCACTCCGTGAACGCGTTGGCCGCAGGAATGAAGGTCGGGTTCGGGTTGTTCGGATCCTGCTGGGTCTGCATCTTCACCCTGCCGTCGCGCCGCCTGCGGAACGTGAACTTCATCGAGCTGTCGAGCGCCTGCATCACAAGCACGACGATCGTGCGGTCGTCCCAGTTGGGCTTGAACATGATCTCCGCAACCCAGCGAGGGTGCCGCACCATCTGTCCGAGCCACTTCAGCGGCCTCGTGAGCCGGTTGCCGCTGCCGGTCAGCACGGTGAACAGGCCGCGCAGCGAGCTGCCCGACCCGGCGTAGGTGACGGTCTCGATGTGAGTGAGCGGATCGGGATAAATCGATGAGGTGATCGCGACCCGCTTACCCAGCGCATCGGCGCGCCCCTCAGGCACCGTCACAACAAGCACCGCCTCGCTGTTGGTGCGGATCAGCTCGCCGAGCCTCGGCGAAAGGTTCGGCAGCGTGCCGTCGAAGCGGCAGCGAGCGAGCAGCTCGTTGGTGCCGAGCGCTCCGCCCGCAAGCACCACGCCGCGCGCACGAATCGTGCGGCGATCGCGCCCGCGCCGAGTACCGGTCACCTGGTGGGTTACCTCCCAGCCGTCCGCCCCTCCATCGCCGAGCGGACGCAGGCCAACAACCTCGCGCCGCGCCTCGATCTTGGTGCCCATCTGCTGAGCGAAGTACAGGTAGTTCTTGTCGGTGGAGTTCTTTGATCCGTTCGGGCAGCCGATCATGCAGCGGCCGATGTTCTCGCAGCCCACACGCGCCGGCCCCGCGCCACCGAAATACGGATCGGGCGACTCCTTGCCGGGGGAGTCGAGGTAGGTGCCTACGCGCGCCTTGCGATAGGTGTGGCCGACTCCGATCTCATCGCCGTATTTCTTGAGCAGCTGGTCGGCCGGGTCGTCGGCGGTTACGTCGGTCACGCCGAGCATCCGCTGCGC
>CAZLKZ010000014.1:1664-17286 GCA_964560235.1 uncultured Conexibacter sp.
TCGAAAAACCCCTAAGCTTTCGCGAGCTCAAGCGGGGAGGCAGGGGCCTCTCTCGCACGCACGGGGAGATTGAGGGAACAGTTATGAGGATTCGTGTCAAGGCTGGCGTAGCACTCGTTTCGGCGATTGCGATTGGTGTACCGCTCGGCGCAGCAACCGCTGCTTCGGCTGCCACAGCGCCGATCACGGTCAAGTGCGAAGGCGTCAACAACGACGTCGCCGGCGTCGTCAGTGGATCGAACAAGACGTCGCGCGAGATCCTCGCGCTCGCCGGCTCGATCGTCGGCCTGCCGAGCCTGCCTCCGTTCCCGACCACCGTCACGAGCGACGCACCCGAGAAGGTGCTCCTCAACTCCGGTGAGCGCGAAGTCACCCTCACCTACAACATCGGCGTGCCGGCTCAGATCGCCGCACTGCTGCGCGATCAGCTCAAGGTCTCGAGCATCACCGCCATCGACACGGTCGCCGGCGTTCGCGCAACCGCCACGGGCGTCGACGTCTCCGTCAGCGCCAAGGCACCAGACACTCCGCTCAACCTCTCTGACCCGTCCGCCAACATCACGGTCACGATGAAGGTCAAGGTGCCCAGCACGAGCCCGGGCCGCATCTTCTTCCGTCCGACGCCGGTCTCCATGAAGCTCAAGATCGACGGCAAGATCGAGGGCGTCGCGACCGTCGACACGGCCACGCTCGAGTGCACCACCGGCGGCGTCATCGCCTCGACGGTCGTGCAGGTCAAGGGCACGCCCAGCACCCCCGCGCTGATCGACGGCGGCACGGTGGTCGGCGGCCAGACGGTCACGATCCCGCTGCTCGGCCGCTCTGACTTCCTGCCCGACGACGGCAACCCGATCCTGCCCGACACGCTGCGCATCACCAAGGGTGAAGGCGGCGCATACCTGCAGAACGGACAGCTGATCCAGCCGACCACCGCTGCCGGCGGCCAGTACACCAACGAGGTCGAGCTGTGCGCCCCGGCGCGCATCAACCCGGACACTCCGGGCCTCAACGAGCTGCAGAGCCTGAAGTTCCCGAGCGCCTACCCGGTCAAGGACGGCTTCGGCCTCTTCAATCCGCACCCGCTCGGCATGAAGCTCAGCTTCAATGGTGAGACGACCGCGGAGATCCCGCTCAGCACCAAGGTGCTTGGCAACGAAGGCCTCGGCGCGTTCCTCGCTCCTTCGGCAGGCACGATCCGCAAGGCCCTCGAGGATCTGCCCTCGATCGAGCCTGGCGACATTCGCGTAACCCGCGTCAGCGACCTCGAGTACACGTTCGAGTTCACCGGCCGGCTCGCCGAGAGCGACCAGGGCGAGATCAAACTCGCCGACTGGCGCACGCAGCTCGACTACAGCGCCTACAACGCGATCTTTGAAGCCATCAAGGGCCTGACCGGTGGCGGCAGCAGCGGTGGCGACGGTGGCGGCACCGGTGGCCCCAGCACGCCCGACCCGAGCTCGACGACCCTCAACCTCGACGAGCTGACCGCTCAGCTGCAGTCCGGTGCGATCACTCCCGACGAGTACTTCGCGAAGTTCGCGAGCGCGCTCAAGAACTCGCTGATCAAGTCCCTGCCGATCGCCGACATCCTCGACGCGCTCACGGAGCTGTTCCCGCAGCCGCCGGTCATTGACGCCGACCTGCGCAAGGGCGAGCCGACGATCAAGGGTGGCTCCACCGGCCTGCTCTGCACGAGCTTCCTGGTGCAGACGGTCGCGACACCGAACGACGACGTTGTCGCTCAGGCGCCGCGCACCGGCGGACCGTGCAAGGTCACCGGCCGCACCGTCAAGGTCCGCGTCAAGACGGTCCGCACGGTCAAGGGCAAGAAGCGCACCAGCCACCGCACCGTGAAGGTCGTCCGCACCGCCAAGTCCGGCAACTGCGGCCAAGCGATCGTGCTCAAGTCCGGCAAGTTGACCATCAAGGACTTGGCCATCGGCGGAGCCAAACCGACATCACAGCCCAAGAAGGTGACGATCACAGTCACCGCCAAGGGTGTGACAGGCAAGGCCACAAAGACACTCACCGTGTCGAGCAAGACAGCCGCTGCCTCTGGTGAGGTCGTGCTGCCGGCTTCGCTGGCCGGTGCAAAGCGCATCACCGTTCGAATCAGCGGCTCGGGGGTTGCGGCTCAGTCCCGCACCCTGCTGCCCGTGTAGCAACAACCAGTTCCCCAATCGGTCCCAATAACGAGGTTCCCTGTGCGTAACAAACCCGTTGTCCCCGTTCTGCTGATCGCCCTGACCGCGCTGTTCGCGCTGGTCGGGGCCCAGGCCGCCTCCGCGTTCACCACGCGCGGCAGCATCGGAGAGGTCTACCTCGAAGGTGCGAAGGCCAAGCAGAAGGTCGAGCTCCTGGGCAGCAAGTCCGGCAAGGTGCTCAAGACGGGTAAGGCAGACCGCTTCGGCAGCTACATCTTCCGCGACCTGGTCGAAGGCGCCAAGTACAAGGTGCGCGTGGGATCGAGCACCAAGTCGGCGACGGTGCTGAAGGCGGGGGACAACCCCAAGGAGTCCTTCTACAAGAGCCTGCCCAAGCTGAAGGCCGGCCTCAACTACGTGAAGATGCGTGACGGCGTCGAGCTCGCGATGACCGTGCGCCTGCCCGCAGGCAAGACGCTCGATGACGGTCCGTTCCCGACGGTGATCGAGTACTCCGGCTACCAGGTGGCCGCACCGGGCGATCTGCTCAGCTCGATCGTCGGTGGCAAGCCCGACCCGCTCGCGCCCGCGAGCGGCACCATCATCGGTTCGGCGCTCGCGCCGCTGCTCGGCTACGCCTCGGTCAGCGTGCAGATGCGTGGCTCGGGTTGCTCGGGCGGCGCTTTCGACCTGTTCGACCTTCCGACCACGTACGACGGCTACGACGCAGTCGAGACGATCGCTGCACAGCCGTGGGCCAAGGGTGGCATGGTCGGCCTCGTCGGCATCTCGTTCTCGGGTATCTCGCAGATCTTTGTCGCCGGCGCACGCCCGCCGCATCTCGCAGCGATCGCGCCGATGTCGATCACCGACGACCTCTACAACGCCACCGGCTACCCGGGCGGCATTTTCAACTCCGGGTTCGCTCTCTCGTGGATCAAGGAGCGCGTCGCGGACGCCAAGCCGGCCCCCGAGGGCGGGCAGCCGTACGCACGCGAACTCGTCAAGCGCGGCGACAAGAACTGCGCGGCCAACCAGAAGCTGCGCCTGCAGACGCAGGACGTGCTCGACCTGATCCGCAAGAACCCGTACCGCACCCCGTCGCTGTTCGACGACCGTGCGCCGGAAGCGTGGATGTCGAAGATCAACGTGCCCACGTTCCTCGTCGGCGCCTTCCAGGACGAGCAGACCGGCGGCCGGTTCGCATCGAGCCTCTACAAGCTCGCCAACAACGACCGCACGTGGCTGTCGCTGATGAACGGCGTGCACGTCGACTCGCTCGGCCCGTCAACGGTTACGCGCTGGTTCGAGTTCCTCGAGCTGTACGTCGCAGACCAGGTGCCGGTACTGCCGCAGACGATTCTCGGCCTGAGTAGCGCGCTGTACACGCAGGTGTCCGGCGCCGCCTCGATCCCGGTCGTGCAGACGCGCTTTGAGAAGTACACGAGCGTCAACGAAGCACGAGCGGTGTACGAGAAGGATCCGGCCGTGCGCCTCTACATGGACAACGGCGGCAGCAGCGCGGGCCTCGGCTCGATGGGGGCAACGTGGGAGATCGACGCCGACGAGTGGCCGATCGCCAACGCACCCGCCACGAGCTACTACCTCGGCTCCGGCGGCGCGCTGTCGAAGACCAAGCCGTCGAGCTCGACGGCCGCCTACACAGGCAACACCAAGGCTCGCCCGATGCAGACCCTCGGCGGCACCGGTGAGGGCGACGCGTGGGCAGGACAGCCGCCCTACAACTGGGCACCCGTCGCCGCAGGTAAGGGCCTCGGCTGGGCCACGCCCGCTCTCACGAGCGACCTGATCATCGCTGGCTCTTCGAGCTTCGACGTGTACATCAAGTCGAGCGCCAAGGACACCGACCTGCAGGTCACGCTCAGCGAGATCCGCCCGGACGGCAAGGAGACATACGTGCAGAACGGCTGGCTGCGGGCATCGCACCGCAAGCTCGGGCCGGACTCGACCGCGCTCCAGCCGGCTCCGACGCACCTCAAGCAGGACGCTGCGCCGCTGCCGAAGGGCAAGTACACGCTCGTGCGGATCCCGCTGTTCCCGGTCGCACATGCGTTCCGCGCCGGCTCGCGCCTGCGTGTGACGCTGCAGGCGCCGGGCGGCGACCGTCCGCGCTGGGCCTTCTCGACGATCGAGAAGGGCAAGACCAAGAACACGGTGGCGCTCGGCGGGGCACGAGCCTCCAAGCTGGTGCTGCCCGTGCTCGCGGGAGCCGACGCCAAGGGCACGCCGCTGCCCGCGCCGACGGCGCTTCGCGGTGAGCCGAGCCGCACGTACGTCGCGGCAGCCAACGGCGGCTAGCCCGCCGGCTGCGCTGACGGCTAGCAGCAGGCAGGCGCTTCGGCGACGATCGCGGCGTTGTACGACGCGGCGATCTGGCTCCACATCGTTCCGCAGGCCAGGCCCGTGCCGCCGCTCGAAAGGATGCCGCGTGCGCGCACGAGGTGGTTGCGGTTCGCGTCGCTCGCAACGGTGAAGATCGGCGCACCGCTGTCCCCTTTCCTTGCGGTGATGTTGGTGCAGAACTGGCGACCGATCTTGCCGATGTTGGTGGTGACGGTGGTGTTGACCTTCGTCACGTAACCGCAAGACAGGCTGCCGGTGGTCGCGCCGCTGAAGCAGACGTATTCGTTCACGCGCGGATCCTCGGCGCCCTGCACCCACCATGTGTCGCCGAAGTTGACGTACTGGCGGCCGTAGGCCCAGGTGTTGAAGATGCCGATGTCGCCGGTCGGGCCGAGGATCCGCCCAGTGAACTTGCCCAGCGACGTTGCGGTCACCGGTCCATCAGGACCGAGTGAGCTGTTCACGGTTTCGTTCGTGGCGCCGCAGTGGCCGGCGGTCGACATGAAGCGTCCGAACGCGGTGTCGAGCGCGAAGGCCGTCGTGCAGCCCATGTTCGACTGACGGAACCAGATCCGCGTGCCCCCGTACGCGCCGCTTGGGTAGGCGAGCACCTTCGGCCGAGGGGCGCTGCGCCACTTGATGGCGCTCCGCGGAACCCGCGCCTTGACCACCAGCGACAGCGACGCGCGGGCCGGCTTGGCGGCACGCTCGGCACCTTCGGCGCGCGTGGGGTCGGCGAGCACGACAACAACCTTGTTCGCTGCCTCGTCGATGCCAACTGCGCTCGCTGACGAACCGAATGCTGAGCTCAGCCTGCGCTGTGACCGCGCCAAGTCGCTGGCGCTGAACTGCGCCGGTGCGATCAGCACGCGCGAGGTGATGAACTTCAGCTCCTTGCGCTGCAGGGCTGCTTCGACCAGTCCCCGATCGGAATCTGCCGGATCGACCAAGCGCAATACCAGCACGGGGTCCTTGCCGCGAGGGCGCACGTAGTAGAGCCCGGCGAAGCGCTCGCCGAACGCTCGCTCTGTGACCGAGCGCAGCTCGGTCGGGATCGTCGGCACGTAGCGCTCGCGCGCCTCGGGCGTCCAAGACTGGGTCGCAGCGCCCAGGCTCGCGGCGCTCTGCACGACCACGCGGTCACCCGCGGCAGCCTGGGACGCCAGCGCGCCTGTTGCGGCGGCCCACACCAATCCGGCCCCTGCCCAGCGAGCACCCCTTCTACCTACAGCCCCCCGACTCATCGCACCAAGTTACTGGGCTTTGCGGCCGGAGACAACGGTGCTGATGGCCGCGGCGCTACCTGAGCTTCTTCTTGAGGAGTCCGAAGACCCCGCGCACCGCCTCACGCTGGAGCGACTTGCCCTGGCGCGAGTTGAGGAAGTCGCCGATCGCATCTGCCGCGCCGCCGCCCTGTTTCGGCTTGGCAGCCTGAGCTGCCTCCTTCTGGCGGGCTTCCGCGGCAGGAGGCGCCGCCACCGGTGCCGGGTTGCCCTCCGCGGCCGCGTCGGTGCGCGCGGCGAGCATCTCGCGCGCGGAGTCGTTGTCGATGCGTGTGCCGTACTTGGCCCACAGCGGCGAGGCCTTGGCGGGTACGTCGATGTCATCGGCCGGTGCCATTCGTGACGCGGGGGCGCGCAGCCGCGTGTGGACCACCGGCGTCGGCACGCCCTTCTCGTCGAGGGTGGTGACAAGCGCCTCGCCGATTCCGAGCGCCGGCAGCACCTCTTCGAGGTCGTAGAAGTCAGACTTCGGCATCGTCGAAACCGTCGCCTTCAGCGCTTTGGCGTCCTGCGGGGTGAACGCGCGCACCGCGTGGTGCACCCGGTTACCGAGCTGGGCCAGCACGTCGGGCGGCACGTCCTTCGGCGTCTGCGTCACGAAGAAGACGCCGACACCCTTCGAGCGGATCAGCCGCACCGTCTGCTCGATCGACTGGAGGAACGCGTCGCTGGCGTCAGCGAACAACAGGTGCGCCTCGTCGAAAAAGAAGACGAGCTTCGGCTTGGGCAGATCGCCGGCCTCGGGCAGGCTCTCGAACAGCTCGGCAACGATCCACATCAGCGCGGTGGAGAACAGCGCAGGCTTGTCCTGCACGGCCGGCAGCTCAACGCAGGTGATTACGCCGCGGCCGTCGGGCGCCGTACGCATCAGGTCGGCGACCTCCATCTGGGGCTCGCCGAACAGCTCGGTGCCGCCGCCTGTCTCGAGCATCACGAGCCCGCGCAACAGCACGCCGATCGTTGCGCCGGACACACCGCCGATGCCTTCGAGCTCTGCCTTGCCAGCGTCGGAATCGAGGAACGTGAGGAGAGCGCGCAAGTCGCTGAGGTCGAGCAGCGGCAGGCCCTTGGTGTCGGCGTAATGGAATACCAGGGCCAGCGACTGCTCCTGGGTCTCGTTGCTGCCGAGCACCTTCGCAAGCAGCGTCGGCCCGAAGTCCGAAAGCGTCATGCGGAGCGGCACGCCCGGGCCGATCCCGCCGAGCGACACGAACTCCGTCGGGAACGCTGTGGGGGAGAAGGGAACCGCCAGCTCGCCCATCCGCTTCTCAGCTGGGCCGCCCGCTTCGCCCGGTGCCGAGAGTCCGGACAGGTCTCCCTTCATGTCGGCAACAACAACGCTCACGCCAGCCGCTGACAGCTGCTCGGCGATGCCCTGCAAGGTCTTCGTCTTGCCGGTGCCGGTGGCGCCGGTCACAAGCCCGTGCCGGTTCATCATCGCGAGCGGCACCCGCACCTTGGCGTCCGGGATGACAGCACCCTCGAACACCCCCGCGCCGAGCTCGACTGCGGCGGTGCTGGGGTCGTCGAGGGTGTAGCCCTCGGTGATCGAGGCGGTGAACTCTTCGCTCGTCGGCATCGCTGCCGACGCTACAGCAGGATGGCGGGAGTGCCGTGCTCGGGAACGGTCGTAACGGGCCTGCGGATCAACTTTTCGGCACGAGGGGTAGCGGGCTGCAGGTTCGTCTGTTCGAGCACAAGCCGCAGCACCCTGCGCATCTCGAACTGAGCGAACGACGCGCCGAGGCAGCGGCGCATGCCGCCACCGAACGGAATCCAAGCGAAGCCGGACGGGCGCTCGCCGTTGAGGTATCGCTCGGGCCGGAACTCGTCGTGGTTGGGGAAGAGGTCTTCGCGCTGGTGCAGCAGCCAGATCGGTGCGAACACGGCGGTGCCGGCCTCGATTGTGCGGCCGTCCTTCGTGGTGATCGGGGCGCCGAGCCGGCGTCCCACGTCGTGCACGGTTGGGCGGATGCGCAGGGTCTCGTCGATCACTGCGTCCAGGTACTCGTCGCCCTCGGCGAGTGATGCCTCGAGCTTCTCCCTCACATCTGGGTTGCGGAACAGCGCGTCGAACGCCCACGCCAGGGAGGTTGCTGTCGTCTCATGCCCGGAGAGCAGCAGCGTGACGAGCTGGTCGCGCAGCTCCGAGCGGTCGAGCGGGTTGCCCTCCTCGTCACGGGCGCGAATCAGCAGGGAGAGGATGTCCTCGCGCTCGTCGAGATCGTCAGCCGCCTGGCGGTCTGCGATCTCCTCGTAGATGATCGCGTCCATCCGCTTGACCTTGCGGTTGAACGGCGTGTGCTGAAAGCCGGTCATCACCGAGAAGATCACGGTGGTTTGCGTCAACACGCTGTTGGAGGCCTCGAGCACCGATCCGATCGCGGCACGCAGTGCGTCCTCGCGCGCTCCTGCGTGCGTGCCAAACACGGCACGCAGGATCACGTCGAGCGTGATCGCCTGCATCCGCGGCATCAGCGCGAAAGGCTCGCCGACCGGCCAGCTTTCGATCTCGCGCAGGGTGATCTGATCGATCAGGTCCCCGTAGCTACGCATCCGGTCGCCGTGGAAGGGCGGCAGCATCAGCTTGCGGCTGCGCAGGTGCTCGGCCCCCTCCTGCAGAAGCACCGAGCGCGGACCCATCACTGGCTGCAGGGTGATTCTGCGGCCGTCGGGCAGCAGGTTCACCTTGTCCTGTGACCAGACCGCCTTGACGAGGTCTGGGTCTGCGAGGAACACCATCTGCTCAGCCGCTGGGACCCGTAGAGCGAACACGTCGCCGAACCGCTTCTGCAGTCGCTCGGGGAAGGCGGTTGGCCTTGCGAAGAAGCCGATCAGCTGCAGCAGTGGCGGCAGCTTGGACGACGGGATCGTGGTCGCCATCTCAGCGCCCCGCAACAGGCCAAGGGCGGTTCAGCGACGGGACTGCCACACCGAGCAGCCCGCGCACGATCGACACAGTGATGTCGAGCCAGTCGAACGAGTCGCGCCACACGGCGATCTTGCCGTCACGTACCTCGAACCTGCCGTACACCCAGAACCGTTGCTCAAACCGTCCCACGCCGAGAGCGTCGACCCGCTCGGTCAGCACGACATTGCCGGTCGCGGCCGTGTTGACGAAGTGCACTCGAAAGCGCAGTCCCGCTCCGTCGAAGCCGCGCTTGAACAGCCGCTCGACTCGGGCGCGGCCGCGCAGCGTCGGCAGCGACACGTTCGTGTAGACGACGTCGTCGGCAAGCGCTGCGGCCGCATCCTCGGCCCGGCCAGCCTCCAGGTCGAGCAGGAAGCGCTCGACGATCTCCTCAGCGGTGCTCTCCATACAGCGATCGTCTCACTCTGGGCTCGCGCGTGACGTGCCACGCGACACGTCAGCCGCCGGACGGGGTGATGGAGTTGTGCTGCAGTGCAATTCGACCGGACATATCTGCGTGCGCTCGTGATCGCCGGCCTGCTTGGCCTGCCCGTTGCGGTCGCAGCCGTCGCGTTCACCTCAGCGATCCACGGACTCGAGTCGCTCGTGTGGCACGAGATCCCTGATGTGCTCGATTGGAGTGAGCCGCCGTGGTGGTTCGTCATGCTCGTGCCCACGTTGGCAGCGATCCCAGTGGCACTCTCGTTCAAGCTGCCGGGCGGCGGCGGACACGGGCCGCTTGACGGGCTCGCGTTCGGGCCGGTGCCGATCACGTTCGTACCGAGCATCTTGATCGCCGGTATCGCAAGCCTCGCCCTCGGCCCAGTGGTCGGCCCCGAGGCGCCGCTGTTGGCACTCGGGCTCGCATTGGGAAGCTTCGCTGGACAGGTTCTCGGCCGGGCTGACAACGACATGCAGCTGCTGACCGTCGCTGGCGCTTTCGCCGCGGCTGCCACGGTGTTCGCCGGTCCGTTCCCCGTGGCGATGATGCTGTTTGAGCTGATCGCAGTCGCTGGTGCGGTGCCCATCGCCGCCGTCATTCGGCTGCTCGCGCCGGGCCTGCTGAGCGCTGGGGTGGGGATGATGGTCTTCACCGGGATCGCCGACTGGCCCGGGGTACACCAGCTTCAGCTCGGCATTCCCGGCCTGCCGGATTACGAGACGATCCGAATCACCGATGCGCTCTGGGCGATCCCGATCGCCGTTGCCGTGACGTTCATTACGGGCGGGGTGGGGAAAGCAGCAGCCAAGCTCGCGGGCGTAGCTGCGGCGCGGCCGCCTCTGCCCGTGCTCGCGGTAGCTGGCCTCACGGTCGGCGCTTCGGCGGTGCTGTTCAGAGCGATCGCCGGTGAGCCGGTTGAGCTCGTGCTCTTCTCGGGGCAGGCCGCGACCGCGACCGTTGCGCTCAACACGTCTGTCGGCGTGCTCGCTGCGGTGATGGTGTTCAAGGCGGTCGCGTTCGCCGTGAGCGTGGGCGCAGGCTTCAGGGGCGGCATGATCTTCCCCGCGGTGCTGATCGCGATCGCATTCGGAGCGCTGTGCGCCGAGGTGCTTCCCGGGCTCGACGTGACGCCGGCGGTGCTCGCTGCGACCGCGGCTGCGTCCGCAGCCGCGCTGCGCGCACCCTTCTTCGGAGCCGTTCTCGCGACCCTGCTTGCTGGATCGCTGGCCGCTGACGTGGCGCCGATCACCGTGCTCGCGGCAGTCGTTGCTTGGCAGGCGACGACGCTGCTGCCCGCACCCCCAGCTGAGGAGGCACCCGCGTGACCGAGCCGATGATCGACCGGCGGATAGCGCGGCGTGTGCTCCTGCGCACCGCAGCTAGCGCGGCCGTCCTATTCCTGCTCTATGCGCTGCTGCCTGTTTTCGAGCGCCCCGAGCTCGGGTCGATCGTCGTGTTCACCGCGGGCGCGTCGTTGTTCGTAGTGATGCTCGCGGTTCAGCTCCGTGCGATCGCAAGCTCACCGAACCCTGTCCTGCGCGCGATCGAAGTGCTCGCGCTCGCTGTCGTGTCGCTGATCGTGATCTTCGCCTACGTCTACGTGTCGATGTCGACGGCGAACCCGGCGCAGTTCAGCGAGCCGCTGACCCGCATCGACGCGATCTACTTCGCTGCCACGACGCTCACGACCACGGGGTTCGGGGACATTGCGGCGGTGTCGCAGGGCGCACGACTCGTGGTGACCGTGCAGATGGCGATCGACCTGCTGCTCGTCGCGGGACTCGTGCGGCTGATCGCCGAAGCGGTCCGCCTGGGTCGCCAACGGTCGCTCGCAAGCGATTAGCTGCGCGCGGCGTCGGCAAATCTGGTTAGGCTCGCCCGCATGTCTCGCATCATCGCGCTCGCGACCACCTTCGTGCTGCTCGGCTCCGCCGCCGCGCAAGCAGCAACTCACGGCGACCTGGTTTCCGCCAAGCCGCTGACAACGAAGGCCAAGCTCGCGGGTGCGTCGAAGAACCTCGCCGTCGTCTACAAGACCAAAGGCGTGTCGGGCAAGCTCGTGAACGTCACCGGCATGCTTGCCATCCCCAAGGGCAAGGCGCCCAAGGGTGGTTGGAAGATCTTCAGCTGGGCGCATGGCACCACCGGGCTTGCGGACTCCTGCGCTCCGTCGCTCGCACCGGGCGGCGGCTCGGTCAAGTACATCGCGCCTTACCTGAACTCGCTGCTGAAGTCCGGCTACGCGATCGCGCAGACCGACTACGAGGGCCTCGGCTCGCCCGGGGAGCACCCATACCTCAACGGTGTGTCCGCCGGACGATCGGTGCTCGACATTGCCCGCGCGGCGCGCAACTACGACAAGCAGGTCGGCAAGAAGCTCGTCATCTCCGGTCATTCGCAGGGCGGTCATGCGGCGCTGTGGGCGGCGTCGCTCGTGCGCACCTGGACACCCGAGCTGAACCTGCGCAGCACCGTGGCCTTCGCGCCCGCCTCTCACATCGGCGAGCAGGCCGGGATCATCTCCAAGTTCGACTCGACGTCGCTGAGTCCTCTCGCCGGAATGATCCTGCGTGGTGCAGCGATCTCCAAGCCGTCGCTCAACATCGAGTCACTGCTGAGCCCGGCGGCCCTCGCGCTCTGGCCCGACACGATCACCAAGTGCAACGCCGAGCTCGGCAAGGCCGACTCGTGGGGCGGGATCAAGGCGACAGACATCCTCAACCCGGGCGCTGACCTGACACCGGTCGTCGCGTTCCTGAACGCCAACGATCCGGAGTCGCGCAAGCCCGCGGGGCCGGTCGAGATCGTGCAGGGCGACGCTGACGCACTTGTGCTCCCCGCGATCACGAGCAACCTCGCCGACGAGTACAACAAGGCCGGCGTGAAGCTCACCTACACGGTGATCCCGAAGCTCAACCACGGCACGATCGCCAGCGACGCCAAAGGTCGCAACGCCGCGCTGAAGTTCATCGCAAAAAACCGGTAAGCGCTAACGGCGGCGCCGCCTGCGGCGCTGCTTGGGTTGCTCGGCTTCGGGGTCAGGCGGCGTTGCCAAGTGCCACTGCCCGCACACCGAGCACTCGTACGCCACGAGGTCGTGCTCGAGGCCGATCATGTACGCGGTCAGGTAGTCGGGGAATCCGCGCTTGGGCAGTCCGTCGCGGTTGAAGTGCTCGCCGACGAGCCGGCGCTCGGTCACGGTGCCTCGCCACCTTCCCAGCCGTTCGCCAGGCGAATCGCCATCAGCGTGGCGCTCACACTCGTGGCGAGGTTCAGGCTGGAGACCCCCTCACGCATTGGGAGCCGCACGAGCCGCTCGCACCGAGCTCGGGCCTGCGCGCTGAGTCCGTCGCGCTCGGTGCCGAATACGAGGGCCGCGTCGGCCGGCAAATCGGCGGGGGAGAGCAGCTCGCCGTCAGGGTCGAGGCCGAAGGCGGGGCGCTGGCCGCAAACATCTGCGATCGACCCGTGCGCCACGGGTTGCGCGAAGTGCAGGCCGGCAGAGCCCCGCACGGCCGCTGGGTGCCACGGGTCCTGTTCGCCGGTCGTGGCGACGCCGCCGACGTGCGCGGCTGCCGATGCCCTGATTGCTGCCCCGACGTTCGCGGGGTTTCGCGGTGCTTCGAGCACCACAAGCAGCCCTGGCGCTGAGGCGAGCTCCCGAGCTGCGTGGGGCGGCCGCTGTGCCAGCCCGACAACACCGGTGGGAACCTCGCGCCCGTCCGCTTCGATCTCTTCGCTCGAGGCAGCCTCGGCCTGCTCGATCAGGGGCCGCATGTCCGGCGCGAGCCGCTCGCATAACGCCAGGGCCGCGTCACGATCGGAAACCGCCACGAGCTCCAGCGCTGCGCCGAACCGGCGCGCGTGCTTGACGGCGTGGAAGCCCTCGAGCAGCACATGCGCAGGGTCGGCGGCACCGTCGATGAGGCGCTGGCCGACGCTCTGGGTCACGCCGTCAATCGTAGTCAGCTGACGCGGATCGACTTAGAGACGGTCCGCTTGGCTTTGCCCGCGAGGAGCCGCAGAGTCAGAGAGGTCTTGCCCTTCTTGGCGCTCGGGCCGGGGCGCAGCGACACGGTTGTCGTGAGCTTCTTGCCTGACTTCATTGCCGCCGACTTCACGCACAGCGTGCGGCCAGACAGCTTCGCCTTGCCGCGGCTCATCACCTTCCAGCTGCGCGGCACGGTCAGGCACGCCTGAGCCTTCACCGACGACGAAGACGTCTTCGGCGTGACGGCCATCAGCACTCCTACCGACTTGCCCCGCTTGATCTTCGTGTGCTTGACGCGGAACGAGTAGGTGAGGCTGTCGACGCCGCCCGTGGTGTTGGGCGGCCCGGTTGCAGCAGGCAATGCCTCGACCGCCGGGGGCGTGGTCGTCGGTGGTGAGTAGCCCACCCCGCCGGTCGTCTCCGCCCGGGACCTGCAGCCGATCCGCCGACTCACATCGTTCGGGGTGATCGTGTAGCTGCGCGAGGTGCCGTTCTGCAGCACCTCGCCGCTGGTGTCGAAGAACGCCACGGTGATCGCCGGGCTGCCCGTCCAAGTGCCGGGCGCGCAGCTCAGCACTCGTCCGGGCCGCAGTGGCAGCGCGCTGTTCTGATCGGCCGTGAGCAGCACGTCCGATCCGCCGGCCGGTGCTGCCGGCGGGCTGTCGTTGCCTAGGATGAACTCCCGGATCTCACCTGCGGCGGTGGCGGTGTGCACGCTCGCAGTCCCCGGCTTGCAGTTGGGAGTAAACGACACGAGCCCGACCAGCAGCGGGCCTGAGCTCGTTGACTGCACGAGCGGCCCGCCGCTGTCGCCCGAGCAGATCAGTCCCGACGCTGACGTTGCAGGTACGTACCAGGCGTTCCACTCGCCTACCGACTGCCACGGATCGAGCACGGTCATGTCCGAGAGGCGGTGCAGCTTGCCGTCGAGCAGTTGTGGCGACTCTTGCTGAAGCCCGTATCCGGTGACGCTTAGGGTCGTGCCGACAGGCAGTTCGGCGTTGTGCGGGGGCAGGGCGATCGCGCGCCGCACGACCCCGTCAAGCGATAGCGGCATGGTGAGCGTGAGCACCGCAACGTCGTCGCGACCGTGCTGAGCGTCGGTCATGCCATCTGCGGACGGAACGTACCCCGGGTGCCGCCTGATCGAAGCCACCGAGGACGAGACGGGGGAGTCGGGTGGCTGCGGACCGTTCGGCGTGGATGGGTGCTCTGGGTCGAACGAAGACGATCCGGAGACCACCACGATCTTTGACGTGGCGTACGGCGAGAGCCCGTCGTACGTGCAGTGTGCGGCGGTGACGATGTGCTGAGAGTCGAGGATCGCTCCGCCGCAGATTCCCGAGCCATCCATGATCAACCGCACCTGCCAGGGCGCATCGGTGATCGAGATCTGCGGGCCGCTGCCCGTGATGCGCTGCATCCCGGAGATCGCCGGCCCGCTTGTGGCGGCGCCGTACTCGGTCTTGGCGCCGGCCTGGGGGGCGAGCAGCACGAACCCAGCGAGGGCACAGGCGAGCACTTCGCGCGCGGCTTGTGTCCTCGAGAGCATCACGAGGTGAATAGCACAGCCAAGTACCGGAAAGTTGCAGTTAAACAGGCGATTTCAGCAATCCGTCGATAAAAACTTGACGCAGTGTCAAATTAGGCTACGGTGCATCCCATGACCGATACGACGAGCGCTGCGGACCCGACCGACGTACCTCTCGAGAAGCTCCGTATGGCAGACCGCGAGCACTGGCTCGACGGCCCGCCGCACGAGCAGTTCAAGCGGCTCAGGGGCCAGTGCCCGGTCCACTGGACAGAGACGATCACCGAGTACGAGGACGAGAAGGGCTTTTGGTCGGTCACGACTGCGGAAGACATCCACGAGGTCAGCCGCGACTGGGAGACCTACTCGTCGGCGCAGGGGTTCACGGGCGCGGACAACATCATTCCGGTCGAGCTGCAGAGCGCGATGTTCATTGGGATGGACCCGCCGCGCCACGACCGGCTCAAGGCGCTCTTCCAGCGTGGCTTCACGCCCAAGCGCATCTCCGAGCACGAGCACGAGATCCGTGCGATCACGCTCCGCACCCTCGACAGTCTCGACGGGCGTGACGAGATCGACATCGTCAAGGACCTCGCTCAGCCCGTGGTGTCCCGCGTGATCGGCAGCTTCGTCGGCATCACTGAGGAAGACGACGCGATGTGGGCCGAGATGATGAACACGCTGCTCGGCGCAGGCGACGACGAGCTGAACCCCGAAGGCATCGAGGCGATCATGGGCGAGCTCGTACCCAGGATCTTCGAGAACTGCCGCAAGCTGATCGCCGATCGCCGCGAGAACCCGACCGATGACCTCACGAGCGTGCTCGTGCACGCCGAGGTCGACGGCGAAATGCTCGAAGAGCACGAGATCGTCATGGGCTTCGTGCTGCTGATGGCAGCTGGCAACGACTCCACCAAGTCGACTTTCTGCAGCGCGATGCTCGCTCTGCTTCAGGA
>CAZLKZ010000014.1:17386-31180 GCA_964560235.1 uncultured Conexibacter sp.
GAGCATCAGGCGTTCGGAGCGGGCGGCCGGCACTTCTGCCTGGGCACGGCGCTCGCGCGGCTCGAGCTCCGGATCCTGCTGGAGGAAACCCTCAAGCGGTACCCGAAGATGGAGCTTGCCGGCCAGTACCGGTATTCGATCTCACCGTTTGCGAGCCAGCTGACTTCGTTGCCGGTGAGGCTCGGCGAGCGCGCCGCCTGAGCCGGCGCCGCGCCCGTAAGCTGCCCGCATGAGCGAGCGCGTCCGCGTAACCGTAAGCGACCACGTGGCTGAGGTCGCGATGGTCCGAAGCGACAAGCACAACGCCCTTGACCAGGCGATGTTCGAGGGACTGGTCGAGGCTGCAGCTGAGGTCGTCGCCACGCCAGGCGTGCGTGTCGTGTTGCTCCACGGCGAGGGGCCGAGCTTCTGTTCTGGGCTTGACGTGATGTCGTTCGCCGAGAGCGGTGGTTCGCTGGAGGACAGCGCGCTGTTCGGCCGTGGGCCAAACGATCGAGCGAACCTCGCGCAGCGAGTTGCGCTCGACTGGGTGGACCTACCGATGCCGGTGATCGCGTCGGTGCACGGAAACTGCCTCGGTGGCGGCCTGCAGATTGCGCTCGGTGCCGACATCCGCATCTCGCATCCCGACGCAAAGCTGTCCGTACGCGAGATCCACTGGGGACTGATCCCCGACATGGGCATCACCGAAACGCTGCCCCGCGTCGTTAAGGCCGACGTAGCGAAGGAACTGACCTATACGGGGCGCATCGTGTGCGCCGCCGAGGGCAAAGCGCTCGGCTTGGTCACGCGGCTAGAAGACGAGCCCCTCGCTGCCGCCCGCGAGCTCGCGGGGGAGATCGCCGGCCGCTCGCCCGATGCCACGCGTGCCGCGAAGAAGATGCTCGACCAGGTGTATGTCTCGGGCCCCGACCTCGCACTTGAGACCGAGCTGCAGAAGCAGCTGATCGGCTCACCGAATCAGATCGCGGCAGCCGTCGCAGGCATGACCAAGCAGCCCGGCGAGTTCGTCGACCCGGAGCCGGTGCAGCAGCCCGCATGACCGCTGTCGCGCGCAGCGAGGTGCTGATCGTCGGCGCCGGTTTCGGCGGCATCGCGACGACGATCGAGCTCGGGCGCCACGGCATCACCGACGTGACGCTGCTCGAGGCCGGCGACGGCCTAGGCGGCACCTGGATGTGGAACACCTACCCCGGCGCCGCATGCGATGTGCCGAGCCACCTGTACTCCTACTCCTACGAGCAGCGCACCGACTGGACGCGGCTCTGCTCGCCGCAGCAGGAGATCCTCACCTACATCCGCGAGATCGCCGACCGCCACGGAGTTACGGAGCGTGTCCGGACAGGTGAAGAGGTCACATCGTGCACCTACTCCGAGGCAGGCGACCTCTGGCAGGTCGAGACCGCTTCCGGTGGGCGCTACGAAGCGCCGGTGCTCGTACTCGCCACCGGTCAGCTCAACCACCCGCGCTTTGCGTCGATCCCGGGACGCGACAACTTCGGCGGAACCAGCTTCCACTCAGCCCGCTGGGATCACGATGCAGAGCTCGCCGGCAAGGACATCGCGGTCATCGGCACGGGGGCGAGCGCTGTCCAGTTCGTGCCCGAGATCGCCAAGCGTGCCCGGTCGGTGACCGTGTACCAGCGCACTGCGAACTGGATGATGCCGCGGCGCAACCGCGCCTATCCGGCGCCGCTGCGCTGGCTGTTCGAGCACGTGCCGGGCCTCCAATCCGCCCGCCGCGCGTACATCACGCTGTACACCGAGTCGCTGACCGTGGCTATCAGGCACCCGCGCACGTTCGGGCGGTTCGTGAAGCTGCTCTCAACTCGGTTCATGCGACGCGAACTCAAGGGCGATCCGGAGCTCGCCGAGAAGGTCTGGCCCGACTACACCTTCGGATGTAAGCGCGTGCTGTTCAGCTCGAGCTGGATCGAGACCCTGCGCAAGCCGCACGTGGAGCTCGTCACCGAGTCGATCTCCGAAATCACCGCTGAAGGCGTGACCACGGCCGACGGCACCGCGCGCAAGGCGGACGCGCTCATCTGGGCGACCGGCTTTGCGACGACCGGATTCATGGCGCCGCTGCAGATCACAGGCCGCGACGGACACACGCTCGACGAGGCTTGGAGCCGGGGCGCACACGCGCACCTCGGGATGACCGTGCCGAAGTTCCCGTCGATGTTCGTGATGTACGGACCCAACACCAACACCTCCGGCGGCTCGATCCTCGTGTACCTCGAAGCGCAGGCCCGCTACATCAGGCAGGCCGTCGAGCTGCGCCGCAGCTCAGGCGCTGCGGCGATCGAAGTCTCCGAAGAAGTAGAGCGCCGGTCAGACGAAGCGCTGCAGGCGAGGTTCGCCGGGACCGCATGGCTCGACTGCGACTCCTGGTACCGCGCCGACGGCGGGCGCATCGTCACCAACTGGCCCGATTCGATGCGCAGCTACGTCCGCAAGACAGCGCAGCTCGACCCGGCCGACTTCCATCTCAAGATGCCGGAGAGAGATCGTGCCCCAGCAGCAACTCACTGACCTGCTGATCGCTCGCAGCGGCGCCGACATGAGCCGGCACTCACCGAGCGACACGCCAGGCATCAGCGGCGGCAAGCGAGCCGGCAAGGCCGCCACCGCGGAGCTCGCTGAGACGGTGACCGCTCTGCAGGAGCGGCTGTTCGCTGAAGGCGCAGGTGGAGGCAACCGGTCGCTGCTGCTCGTGGTCCAGGGCATGGACACGGCCGGCAAGGGCGGGATCATGAGGCACGTGGTAGGCGCTTGCGACCCGCAGGGCGTCAGGATCACCGCGTTCAAGGCGCCGACGAAGGAAGAGCGGGCGCACCCGTTCCTCTGGCGCATCCGCAAGGCGCTGCCCCGCCCGGGGCAGATCGGCGTTTTCGATCGCTCCCATTACGAAGACGTGCTGATCGTGCGAGTGCGCAACCTGGTGCCGCCTGAGCAGTGGCGTCGCCGCTACGCGCAGATCAATGCCTTCGAGCAGGGCCTAGTCGACAGCGGCACGACGATCGTGAAGGTCATGCTGCGGATCTCTCCCGAGGAGCAGCGCAGCCGGCTCGCCGAGCGGCTCTCGCGTCCCGACAAATACTGGAAGTACAACCCGGGCGACGTCGACGAGCGCCTCTTGTGGCACGACTACCAGGAGGCATACGAGGCCGTGCTCGACCGCTGCAGCACCGACACGGCTCCTTGGTACGTGGTGCCCGCAGACTCCAAGTGGTACGCGCGCTATGCGGTGATGAGCCTGCTTGCACACCACTTGCAGCGCATGGACCCGCAGTGGCCCGCCGCGGACTTCGACGTCAAGGCCGAGCGCAAGCGCCTCGCCGCCGCAGACGTCTAGGGCAGGCCCGCACCGGCCGCGACCAGCACGGCTCCGGACGCGCCGCACGCGATCAGGATCGGCACGACCTTCCCGCGCCACCGGACCATCGCCGCGGCAGCGACTGCCAGCAGTACCCATTGCCAGGCCTCACCCAGGGCGCCGGCGAGCGGGAGCGCCGACCCGAAGATGCCGCCGATAGCGGCCGGTCCCGCTCCCGCCATGAAGGCTGCGACCGACGGGTTGCGGATCAGCTCCTCGAAGCGAGTCGCACCGATCGCGATGAACCAGAACGAGGGCAGGAACGCGACCGCGGCCGCGAGCAGCGCGCCGCCGAGCCCGTGCGCGCCGTACCCGACTGCCGCGACTGTGTGCACCACCGGCCCGGGAGTCACCTGCCCCAAGGCGACCGCACTGGCGAAGTCGGCGTCGGTGAGCCAGCCGTAGCGGTCTACGGCGTCGTGCTGCATCAGCGGCACGATCACGAATCCGCCGCCGTACGAGAGCGCGCCGACTTTGAACGCGGTCCAGCTGAGTGCGCCCAGTCCGGCTCCTGACGCGACACCGCCGATCACCGCTGGCCAAGGGACAAGCGCGCTGAGCGTGCGATGGGGGCGCACGATCGCCAGCTCGAGCAGGCCGGCTCCGATCAAGACGAGCACGAGCCACGGCCCCGCAAGCGCTGCGGCCGCGAGGCCCGCGGCGAGGTAGAGGCACCAGCGCACGCGCGCGTCGGTTGTGAGCGCCCGCGCGATGCTCGGGCCGACGAGGTGCCCAGCTGCATGGACCGCGACCACCGGCACGGCGGCGGCTGCGCCTGCACCGGCGCCCTTGATCCACGCGGGACTGTCTCCGAGCATCAGCGCGGCGAGCCCGATGATCATCACCAAGCCCGGCAAGATAAACGCGAGCCCGCCGACAATCGCCCCGCGCACGCCGGCGATCACCCACGCGCAGTAGATCGCGAGCTGTGTAGACGAGGGGCCTGGCAGCAGGCCCGTAGCGGTGATCCCGTGCTCGAACTGCTCGTCGTCGATCCAGCCGCGCTGCTTGACGCACAGCTCGCGCAGCATCGTGATGTGGACGGGCGGGCCGCCGAACCCGAGGCACCCGATCCGGCCCCAGTCGCGTAACACCGTTGTGAGAGACACGCCCGGGTCCATGCGCGGGGGATCTTTGCGCACTACGGTGGAGGGCAGGTCACGGACTTGTTATCTGTCGGCCACTCCCGGCAGGCTGTGACCTCAGCCATGGCAGGCACCCCAGACATCGATCCCGACGAAACCCGCGAATGGGTTGACGCTCTCGACCAAGTCGTCGAGCACGACGGACCCGGCCGCGCCCGTGAACTGCTCGAGGCGGTCTACACGCAGGCGCGGTTCAAGAACCTCCACGTTCACGAGGATCTGTCGACGCCATACGTCAACACGATCCCGCCTCAGAACGAGGCCAAGATCCCAGAGTCCGACGGAGCGGCGCGCAAGCTCCGTTCGCTCGTGCGGTGGAACGCGATCGCCACCGTGATGCAGGCCGGCAAGCAGTCGTCGGAGCTCGGCGGCCACATCGCCAGCTTCCAGTCGGCCGCCACGCTCTACGAGATCGGCTTCAACCACTTCTGGCGCGGCTCCACTGAGCAAGGCCGTGGCGATCTCGTCTACATCCAGGGCCACTCCTCGCCTGGCATCTACTCGCGTGCATTCCTCGAAGGGCGCCTGTCCGAGGACGATCTGCGCCGGTTCAGGACAGAGGCCTCGGGGCCTGGTCTGTCGTCGTACCCGCATCCGTGGCTGATGCCGGACTTCTGGCAGTTCCCGACCGTTTCGATGGGCCTCGGTCCGTTGATGGCGATCTACCAGGCCCGGTTCATGAAGTACCTGTCCGGACGCGGCACGGGCCGGATCGGCGACCGCAAGGTGTGGGCCTTCATGGGCGATGGCGAGATGGACGAGCCGGAGTCGCTCGGCGCGATCTCGCTCGCCGGACGTGAGCGCCTCGACAACCTGATCTTCGTCGTCAACTGCAACCTGCAGCGCCTCGACGGCCCGGTCCGCGGTAACGGCAAGATCATCCAAGAGCTCGAGACCGTGTTCCGCGGTGCAGGCTGGAACGTGCTCAAGGTGATCTGGGGCTCCAACTGGGATCCGCTCCTCGCGGCGGACGACACCGGCGCGCTCGCCCGAGTGATGGACGAGACGGTCGACGGCGAGTACCAGGTGTTCAAGTCCCGAGACGGTGCCTACGTCCGCGAGCACTTCTTCGGCAAGGACCCGGCGACCAAGGCGATGGTCGCGGACTGGTCAGACGAGGAGATCTTCCGCCTCACGCGCGGCGGCCACGATCCGCGCAAGGTCTACGCGGCCTACCACGAGGCGACGCACACGATCGGCAAGCCGACGGTGATCCTCGCCAAGACGATCAAGGGCTACGGGATGGGCCAGTCGGGTGAGGGGCAGAACATCACCCACCAGGCCAAGAAGCTCGACGAGGAAACCCTCTTCCAGTTTCGTGACCGCTTCTCGCTCGACCTCACCGATGACGAGGTACGCGAGGTCGCGTTCCACAAGCCGGCCGACGACAGTGCGGAGATGACATATCTGCGCGAGCGCCGCGCCGCGCTCGGCGGTCCGCTTCCTGCGCGTAATACCGAAGCGGCGGTACTGCCGACCCCTGAGCTGTCGGCGTTCCAGACCCAGCTCGACGGCTCGGGCGATCGTGAGATCTCCACCACGATGTCGTTCGTGCGGATGCTCTCCACGCTGCTCCGCGACAAGGAGCTCGGGCCGCGCATCGTTCCGATCGTGCCCGACGAATCCCGTACGTTCGGCATGGAGGGGATGTTCAAGCAGCTCGGCATCTTCAGCCAGGTCGGCCAGCTCTACACACCGCAGGACGAAGGCACGCTGATGAGCTACCGCGAGGATCGCAGCGGGCAGATCCTCCAAGAGGGCATCAACGAGCCTGGCGCCTTCAGCTCTTGGATCGCCGCTGCCACCTCGTACGCCAACCACGGCGAGACGATGGTGCCGTTCTACATCTACTACTCGATGTTCGGCTTCCAGCGGGTCGGCGACCTGGCGTGGGCTGCCGGTGATTCACGAGCGCGCGGTTTCCTGCTCGGCGGCACCGCTGGCCGCACGACTTTGAACGGCGAGGGCCTGCAGCATGAGGACGGTCATTCGCACCTGCAGGCCACGCTGATCCCCAACTGCGTTTCCTACGACCCGACCTACGGGTACGAGCTGGCTGTGATCCTTCACAGCGGGCTCGGGCGGATGGTTCGCGACCAGGAGGACGTGTTCTTCTACATCACGCTGATGAACGAGAACTACGTGCAGCCCGCCATGCCCGATGGCGTCGAGGAGGGCATCCTGCGCGGGATCTATCGCCTCTCCGGAGACGGCGCCGCGGACATCCGGCTGCTCGGTTCCGGGACGATCTTGCGCGAGGTGATCGCGGGCGCCGAGCTGCTGCGGGACGATTTCGGGGTATCGGCTGACGTGTTCTCGGCCCCGTCGCTGACCGAACTGCGCAGAGACGGAATGGAGTGCGAGCGCTGGAACCGGCTCCACCCGACCGATGAGCAGCGGGTCCCTTACGTGAGCGAGGTGCTCGCAGGCGACGCTCCCGTCGTTGCTGCGACCGACTACAACCGGGCGCTGGCAGACGGGATCCGTGAGTGGGTGCCCGGGCCTTACACGGTCCTCGGTACCGATGGCTTTGGCCGCTCCGACTACCGCGTGGCGCTGCGGCGCTTCTTCGAGGTAGACCGCCACCACGTAGTCGTCGCAGCGCTGAGGTCGCTCGGTCGCGACGAGGACGCGGCGGCCGCGATCGCCAAGTACGAGATCGACGCCGAGGCGGTGGCACCTTGGCAGCGATAGAGGTCAAGGTCCCCGACCTCGGAGACTTCGATGACGTACCGGTAGCCGAGCTGCTCGCCGCGCCCGGTGATTCGGTCACAGCCGATCAGCCGCTCGTGGTGCTGGAGTCAGACAAGTCCTCGATGGAGATCCCGGCTGGCGTCGACGGCACGCTCACCGAGCTGAAGGTCGCGATCGGCGACACGGTGTCCGCCGGCGACGTGATCGCGATGGTCGACGGGGACGGCGCCGCTCAGCCCGTCGCCGCTCAGCCGGCTCCCGAGGTCGAGAAAGCCACCACAGCGGTGGAAAAGTCGACACCGAGCGCACCGTCGCCCGCGGCGCCCAGCCCGTCCCGCACTCCCGACCAGGTCTACGCCAGCCCGTCGGCCCGCCGCCTCGCACGCGAGCTGGGTGTAGCCATCGGATCGGTGGTCGGAACCGGCCGGGGTGGCCGCATCACGCCGGACGACGTGCGCGCAGCGAAGTCAGGCCGCGCGCCCGGTGCCGCGACTGTGGGCGGGGGAGACGGCGGACTCACGCTGATCCCATGGCCTGAGGTCGACTTTGAGAGCTTCGGCCCTGTCGAGCGCCAGCCGCTGTCGAGGATCAAGAAGCTCTCGCGCGACAACCTCGCGCGCAACTGGGTGCACATCCCGCACGTCACGCACCACGACGAGGCGGACATCACTGAGCTCGAGGCGTTCCGCAAGCAGCTCAACACCGAGCAGAGCGACGCGAAGGTCACGATGGTCGCGCTGCTGCTGAAAGCGTGTGCTGCGACGCTGAAGATCTTCCCCAACGTCAACAGCTCGCTCGACGGTGACGAGCTTGTTCTGAAGAGCTACTACCACCTCGGGTTCGCGGCCGACACACCCAACGGCCTTGTGGTGCCGGTCGTTCGTGACGTCGACAAGAAGGGCCTCGTCGACCTCGCGTTCGAGCTCGCGGAGCTCTCTGGCAAGGCTCGCGCCGGCAAGCTCTCACCCGGTGAGATGCGCGGCGGCACGTTCACGATCTCAAGCCTCGGTGGTATCGGCGGCACCGGCTTCACGCCGATCGTGAACGCCCCAGAGGTCGCGATCCTCGGTGTCGTGCGGTCCAAGATTCAGCCGGTATGGGACGGCGAGCAGTTCGAGCCGCGCCTGATGCTGCCGCTGTCTCTCTCCTACGACCACCGCGTTGTCGACGGCGCCGAGGCTGCCCGCTTCACCGCGCACCTCGCGAGTGTGCTGACCGACTTCCGCAGGGTGCTCCTCTGATGCCGAACGTAGACGTAAAGGTCCCGGACCTCGGAGACTTCGCCGACGTGCCGGTCGCCGAGCTGCTCGCCGCGCCCGGTGACGCCGTCACCGCCGACCAGCCGCTCGTCGTCTTGGAGTCGGACAAGTCCTCGATGGAGATCCCTGCTGGCGTCGACGGCACGCTCACGGAGCTGCGCGTCGCTATCGGCGACACAGTCTCTGCCGGCGACGTGATCGCGGTCGTCGACGGGAATGCCCCCGCCTCGACCGACCCGGAGCCCGATGTCGAAAACATCTCGTCTAGCGAGAAGAAAACGACATCGAGCCCGGCGCCCGCGGCCCCCGAAGCTCCTGGGCGCCGTCTCGTCGTAATCGGCTCAGGCCCCGGCGGCTACGCGGCAGCGTTCCGCGCTGCCGACCTCGGCCTCGAAGTCACGCTGATCGAGAAGTACGAAACGCTTGGCGGCGTCTGCCTCAACGTCGGCTGCATCCCGAGCAAGGCGCTGCTGCACGCCGCCAAGGTGATCACCGAGTCGAGCGAAGTCCCCGGCGTCAGCTTCGCCGAGCCCAAGATCGATCTCCCGGCACTGCGCAGCTGGAAGGAAGGCGTGGTAGACAGGCTCACCGGCGGTCTGGCCAGCATGGCGAAGGGCCGCAGCGTCGCGGTCAAGACCGGCGAGGCCAAATTCACCGGCCCGAACACGCTTGAGGTTGCCGGCGACACGGTCGAGTTCGATCAAGCGATCATCGCCGCGGGCTCCGAGTCGGTGAAGCTGCCGTTCGTCCCGCACGACGACCCGCGCGTCATCACCTCGACCGGGGCGCTCGCACTCGAGGACGTGCCCGAGCGACTGCTGGTCATCGGGGGCGGCATCATCGGGCTCGAGATGGCCTGTGTGTACGACGCGCTCGGGTCCAAGGTCACAGTCATCGAGATGGCCGGCCAGCTGGTGCCAGAGGCAGACGCCGACCTTGTGAAAGTTCTGCAAAGGCGCATCAAGAAGCGCTACTCGGCAATCCACCTCAGCACGACGGTTGAGGCGGTCGAAGCCAAAGACGACGGGCTCCACGTGCGCTACTCCGGCAAGGCCGAAGGCGAGGAGATCTTCGACCGCGTGCTGGTCGCGGTAGGGCGCAAACCCAACGGCGGCTCGCTCGGGCTCGACGCGGCTGGAGTCTCGGTCGACGACCGCGGCTTCATCGAGGTCGACGACCGCCAGCGCACCAACGTGCCGCACATCCTCGCGATCGGTGACGTCACGCACGGCCCGATGCTCGCCCACAAGGCGACTGCCGAGGGCCACGTCGCAGCGGAGGTCGCAGCCGGGGATCCGCACGCGGTCAACGACGTGCGCGCGATCCCCTCGGTCGCCTACACCGATCCCGAGCTCGCATGGGTCGGGCTCACCGAGCGTGCCGCCAAGGAGAAGGGCATCGCGTTTGAAGCCGCGAGCTTCCCGTGGGTCGCATCAGGCCGCGCGCTTGCGATGGGCGCGCAGGGCGGCCACACCAAACTGCTGCACGATCCGGCGACCGGCCACGTGCTCGGCGGTGCCGCCGTCGGCGTGAACGCGGGCGAGCTGATCGCGGAGATCGGACTGGCGATCGAGATGGGTGCAACCGTCGCTGACGTGGCGCTCACTGTTCACGCTCACCCCACGCTGTCAGAGTCGGTGATGCTCGCGGCCGAGCTGGCCGAGGGCACCATCACCGATCTGCCCAACCCGAAGGCGAAAGGCAACTCATGAGCAAGGTCACCGGGGTCGACTTCATCATCCTGCCGACGCAGGACATCGACAAGGCGCTGGACTTCTACGGCAACGTCCTCGGCCTCGAGCGCGGGAAGCAGTGGGGCGAGATGCCGGCCCACGAATTCGAGACAGGCTCGCTCACGATCGCGGTCGTCGACCCGACTTGCATCGGTCAGCAGTTCGCACGCCACTCGTTCCCAGTCGCGCTCCAAGTCGACGATGTCGAAGCGATGCGTGCCAACCTCATCGAGGCCGGCGTCACCTTCGGGGCTGACACGATCGACAGCGGTGTGTGCCACATGGCGATCTTCCACGACCCCGACGGCAACACGCTGATGCTCCACAAGCGGTACGCGCCGGCCGCCTGAGTGCTGGTTCGCACCGACGCGACGCCGGACGATCCGGCGGCCGACATGGCGCTCACAGGTGACCTGCTCAGAGCGGTTGCTGCCGGAGAGCACGAGCAGGTCGTGCGGGTCTTCGTTCCGGGACCCACGGTGGCCTTCGGTCGTCTCGACGCCCGCCTGCCGGGTTACGAGAGTGCACGCACTGCTGCGCAGCAGCACGGCTTCACGCCGCTTCTGCGGCACGCGGGCGGACGAGCCGCGGCATACGACCGAGGCTCAGTCGTGATCGAGGTCATCGAGCGCTCGGAGTCGATCGCGGACGGGGTGGAGGACCGGTTCCGGTCGTTGTCGGGCGAGGTGGCCGAACTACTGGCTGATGCCGGCGTGGCGACCGAAGTGGGCGAGCTGCCTGGTGAGTTCTGCCCCGGCAGGTTCTCCCTGCACGCCGGCAGACTCAAGCTCTCGGGTGTCGCCCAGCGCTCGATCCGCGGCGCCTCGCTCACGACAGCTGCGATCGCTGTGACGGGAGGCGATCGGCTGCGAGCGGTGCTCGTCGATGTGCAGCAAGCGCTCGGCGTCGAATGGGACCCGCAAACGGCGGGGAGCACCGACGAGCTGGTGCCAACTCTGACGGCCGAAGCGGTCGCAGAGCTCGCGGTCAACCGTTTCAGGGGGCTCGTTCGTAGGTAGAGAGCGAGCATGCCGCAATCCTCGATCTCTGACACAGCCCTGCGCCGCTGGAACGCGGTGCTCGCCGTTCTCCATCTCGCCCAGGCCACTTTGATGGTCATGCTGTCTTCCGGCCTGACCTTGCCGGTCACCGGCTCGTTTGCGACCGGGCCGCCCGGAAAGCCGATGGACCCGGTGCAGATCGACGAGCTGTTCAGCTACCGCCTCGGCATCGCGGTCGCCCTGTTCTCGCTGATCTCCGCCGTCTTCCACGCGCTTGTCGCGTCGCCTTGGGGCTGGCCGAGGTACCTGCGCGAGCTGGAGGCCGAGCGCAACCGCTTCCGCTGGGTCGAGTACTCGCTCTCGTCGTCGCTCATGATCGTGCTGATCGCGGGCCTAACGGGCATCACCGACGCCGCTGCGCTGATCGCACTGTTCGTCGTCAACGCGTCGATGATCCTGTTCGGCTGGCTGATGGAGACAACCAATCGTGGTCGTGGCGAAGGCGTTTCGTGGACCCCGTTCATCTTCGGTTCGATCGCAGGCACCGCGCCCTGGCTGGCGATCGCCGTCTACCTGTTCGGCGCCGACACGGTGCCCGGGTTCGTGTACGGCATCTTCGTGTCGCTGCTGGTGCTGTTCAACTGCTTCGCCCTCGTTCAGTACCGGCAGTACCGGGCAAAGGGGCGTTTCGCGGATTACCGCTACGGCGAGCGCACGTACATGATCCTCAGCCTCGTGGCCAAGTCAGCGCTCGCGTGGCAGGTGTTCGCAAACGTGCTGGTCTAGCGCGGAGTCAATCCTTGTCGCGGCTGTACTCCGCGATGCGCTCAAACACCTCTGGCCCGACCTTGTCGACTGAGCCAGCGTCGAACGGCGGCTGGGGGTCGTACTCGATCATCAGCTGCATCGCCTCTGCCGCCGTCCGGTCGACGAGCAGCTCGGACAGGCGCAGAGCCATGTCGATGCCAGAGGACACGCCCGCGGCCGTGATGATGCGGCGATCGAGGTGCTCAACAACACGGTCGGCGACGGCGGTTGCCCCGTGCGCCTCGAGCTCGGGGTAACACGCCCAGTGGGTGGTGGCGGTTAGGCCGTCAAGCAACCCGGCGGCGCCAAGCACGAGCGAGCCGGTGCAGACAGAGGTGGTGAAGGTGGTCCTCGCGTAGACGTCTGCAACCCAGCGCGTGATCGGGTGCTCAGCGTCAAGGGCCCGAGAGCCGATTCCACCGGGCACCACCACGACGTCGGGGCTGGGGACTTCGGAGACGGGTTTGTCCACCGTTAGCCCGAGGAAGTCGTTCTCGCTGCGCACCTCGCCGGGCTCAACGCCGGTGAACACCACGCTCGCTCCCGGAAGGCGCTGCAGCACCTCATAGGGGCCGACCGCATCGAGCGCCGTCAGCCGGTCAAACAGCGGGATCGCGATCTGCATGCGCCGACTATCCCATGCGACGACTAAAGGCCCATCATCTTGCTCAAGATCTCGCGCATGATCTCGTCGGTGCCGCCGCCGATCGGACCGAGGCGTGCGTCACGGAAAGCCCGCTCGATGCCGTACTCGGTCATGTAGCCCGCGCCGCCGTGGATCTGCAGGCACTCGTCGACGAGGTCGCACGCCGCGCGCTGGGTGTGCAGCTTGGAGATGACAACCGCTTCCGTCGTCCCCGGATCGTCGTTCACGAACCGCGTGAGTGCATCGTGGGTCAGGCAGCGGGCGATGTGCACGTCGGCACGTAGGTCGGCGAGCTTGTGCCGGGTGACCTGGAAGCCGGTCAGCGGCTTGCCGAACGCCTCGCGCTCTCGCGCATAGTCGATCGTCTTCGCCAGCACGCGCTCCATCGCGGAGACGGAACCGAGCGACATCGTCAGCCGCTCCCAGGCGAAGTTGGCCATGATCAGCTTGAAGCCGCCGTGCAGCTCTCCGAGCAGGTTCTCGTCGGGCACGAACGCCTCGTCGAACGCGACGGTGGCCGTGTCAGATGCGTGCCAGCCGAGCTTTTCGAGAGGCCGCGCGTCGATCGCGTCCTGCTTGTCGACGATCAGGAAGCTGATGCCTGCGTGGCCACCTTCGGGCTTGGTGCGTACCGCGGTCACGTAGAAGTCGGCTCGTACGCCGCCGGTGATGAACGTCTTCTCGCCGCTCACCGTCCAGCCGCCGTCGACCTTGGTCGCCGTCGTCCGTAGTGACGCTACGTCCGATCCGGCGCCGGGCTCTGTGATTGCGAGCGCCGCGATCTTCTCCCCGGCGATCGCGGGGCGCAGGTAACGCTCGTGCTGGTCGGGCGTACCGAACGTGAACACAGGTGTGCTCGCGATCTCGCAGTGCGCGCCGATGCCGGCTGCCAGTCCTCCACTGCCGCATCCCGCCAGCTCTTCGATCAGCACCGCCTCGTGCAGGTAGTCGCCGCCCTGCCCGCCGACCGACTCAGGGAACTTCAGCCCGAGGAAGCCCTGCTCTGCAAGCTTCGCAAACACCTCGTTCGGGAAGTGCTGAGCTTTCTCCCACTCGGCTGCGTTCGGCGCGAGCTCACGCTCTACGAACGAGCGAATCGAGTGGCGCAGCTCCTCGTGCTCAGGCCCGAA
>CAZLKZ010000014.1:31280-34048 GCA_964560235.1 uncultured Conexibacter sp.
GCGTCGGGGTAGACGTCCTCGCGCATGTGCACGCCCATGATGTTGGCGATGATCGGCGAGCCGGGCTCGATCGCGAACTCGCCGAAGTGCCACGGGCTCTGCGCCACTCGGCCAACCATCGGAATCACGGGGCGAACCCGCATGCCCTCGTTGATCGCGGCCTCGATGTAGGCGTCTGACTCATCACCACCGGCACGCACCGCATCGCGCAGCGCGTCGTAAGCCTCAGGCGTGCGGACCATCCGCTCCATCAGCCAAGCCAGCGCGTTCGCGGTCGTCTCGTGGCCGGCAAGCAGCAGGGTCAGCAGCTCCATGCGCAGCTCGTAGTCGCTAAGCGGCACGCCCTCCTCGTCGGTCGCGGACATCAGCAGCGACATCACGTCGGCGCCGCGCTCTGACTCCGGCACCGCGCGCCGGGCCGCGATGACCCGGTCGATGGCCGCGTAGCCGCGATCGGTGACGAGGTTGAGCGGGAACTGCGCAGAGTCGTGACCGAGGCTGCGCCTCTCGACCACCGGGAACCATGGCTTCGCTGAGATAGAGAGCAGTCGCCGCAGCGTCTTGCGCACCCGGTCCTCCGGGCTGCCCGGGGTCGGCTCTCCGTCGAGGCCGAACACGCCGGCCATGATCACGTCGAGCGTCACCGCAGACATTCGCGGCGCCAGCTCAACCGTGCTTCCCGCCCGCCAGCTGTCGAGCTCCTTGGTGATCGCCTGCTCGATCGACTCGGTGTATGCAGCGATCGCATCGCCGTGGAACGAAGGCAACAGCAGCTTGCGTTGGCGCATGTGCCGCTGCCCGATAGCTGTCAGCACCGTCCCCGGTCCGAGAATGGGGCGGAGCGGAGAGTCGCCGGTAATCGACGGTGCGTTGTCGGGCTTGGCGAGGAAGATCGCCTTGATGTGATCGGGGTGGCTCGTGATGTGGAACGGCTCTTTGCGTCCAATCACGCGCATCCGGAATACGTCGCCGCACTCGCGCTTGGCCCACTCCTGGAACTTGTACGGCTTCCACACGAAGTAGAGCGTCTGCCGGTTGCGGCTGACGGGCAGCAGCGGGGGAGGCGCCAGCGATGGATCGAGGCTCTCGACAGGGCCGGCACTCGAAGGTGCGGCGGCTCCGCGCAGGGGATTAGGTGCGACAGCGCTCTCCGTCATACACCGAACGTATCCGAGCGCTCAGCGCTCGTTGTGTGACGTCAGTCGTCGTCGCGGCTGCGGCGACCACCACGACCACGCCCGCGGCCGCTCTCGGCCTCCGGCACGACGTAAGGCAGCAGCGCCAGCTCACGAGCACGCTTGATCTCACGTGCCATGCGCGCCTGGTCACGGCGGGGCAGGCCGGTCTGGCGGCGCGAACGAATGCGCCCCCGGGACGTCAGGAACTGCTTCAGGTACTCGGGATCGAGGTAGCTGATCTTGGCGAGCTCTTCAGCGGGCCATGTCTTGCGGCGGATAGGACCGCTATTCATTCGGATCTGACGTCGGGCCATGCGACGGGCAACTGTAGCAACCACCTGTCCGCGCCGGATCCTGCTTAGGCGCTACCATTCCGGATCGCGGCTCGCCTCTGGCGGGTCGTTTCTTTGACAACAGCCCTCCGCTGGCGTCAAAGACGAGATCTCATCCATACCTCGACGGGAGCTGCAGCATGGCCCGCGGAGACGTGCGGATCGCTATCACCCTCGCCTGCGAGGACTGCAAGCGCCGCAACTACCAGACAAACAAAAGCAAGCGCAACACCCCTGACCGGGTGACCATTCGCAAGTACTGCAAGTGGTGCCGCGCCCATACCGACCATCGCGAGACGCGCTAGCCGCTCAATCGTTCGATGACCGACGATCGCAAGCCTGAAGACGACGAGGGCGTTCCGCCCGAGCTCGAGCACACGTCTGCCGGTGCAGACGAGGCACGCGCGGTCACTGAAGGCGGCACCGGCGCCGAGATCGATGACGAGCTGCTCGAGCAGCAGGCCTTCGAAGCTGAGGCCGACATCGACGACGACGGTGACATCGACGATGACGACCGTGCACTGGCTGCGACCCGGGGCCGCAAGACTGCAGGACAGCAGTCGGGCGGACCACGGTTCATCCAGTTCCTGCGCGCCTCGTGGGCGGAGCTCCGCCGCGTGCAGTGGCCGGACCGCCGTCAGGTCGGGCAGGCAACTGCCGTCGTCATCGGCTTTGTGATCATCGCTGGCGCCTACCTAGGCGCCGCAGACTGGGTTGCCCAGCAACTCGTGGACTTCATCCTCTAGGACACACCTATGTATCGCTGGTACGTCGTCAACACTTACTCCGGGCACGAGAACAAGGTCAAATCGAACCTTGAGCATCGCGCCACCTCCCTCGGTCAGAAGCGCGCGATCCGCACGATCGTCGTGCCGACTGAGACCGTCTCCGAAATCAAGGACGGTCAGAAGGAGACCAAGGAGAAGCGCACGATGCCCGGCTACGTGCTCGTGAACATGGACCTCAACGAGGATTCATGGCAGCTCGTAAAGGGCACGCCCGGCGTCACCTCGTTCGTCGGCGCAGCCAACGAGCCGGTGCCGCTCACCCAGCCCGAGGTCGATCGCCTGCTGCACCGCGAGGTCGCGCAGAAGGTCGCCACCAAGGCACAGTTCTCGATCGGCGAGTCCGTCAAGGTCATCGCCGGCCCGCTTTCAGACTTCACTGGCGAGATCTCCGAGATCAACCAGGAAGGCCAGAAGCTCAAGGTGCTGGTCTCCATCTTCGGCCGCGAAACGCCGGCTGAGGTCGGATTCGA
>CAZLKZ010000014.1:34148-43362 GCA_964560235.1 uncultured Conexibacter sp.
CAGATGGCTAAGAAGGTCCTAACTCAGATCAAGCTGCAGGCCGCAGCTGGGCAGGCAAGCCCCGCACCGCCGGTTGGTCCGGCACTCGGCCAGCACGGCATCAACATCATGGAGTTCTGCAAGGCGTTCAACGCCCAGACGCAGGACCAGAACGGCACGACCATCCCGGTCGTCATCACGGTCTACGAGGACCGTTCGTTCACGTTCATCACCAAGACTCCGCCCGCCGCAGTGCTCATCAAGAAGGCCGCTGGCCTCGAGAAGGGCTCCGGCGAGCCGCACAAGACCAAGGTCGGCAAGATCACCAAGGATCAGGCCCGTCAGATCGCCGAGACGAAGTTCGAGGATCTGAACGCCAACGATCTCGATCAGGCCAGCAAGATCATCGAGGGCACTGCCCGCTCGATGGGCGTGGAGGTGGTCTGACCATGGCTAAGCACGGCAAGAAGTACAACGAGCTGCGGGGCAAGGTCGACCGCGAGCGCGAATACGAGCCCCGCGAGGCTCTCGCGCTGGTCAAGGAGTGCGCCACCGCGAAGTTCGACGAGTCCGTCGAGCTGCACGTGCGCACCGGCCTGAACGTCCGTCACGCCGACGAGCAGCTGCGCGGCACCATCGCGCTGCCGCACGGTCTCGGCAAGGACGTGAAGATCGCCGTCTTCGCCAAGGGCCCCAAGGCAGCCGAGGCTGAGGCCGCCGGCGCCGACGTGGTCGGTGCCGAAGACCTCGCCGAGAAGATCGAGGGCGGCTTCAGCGACTTCGACGTCGCGATCGCAACGCCGGACATGATGCCGGTGGTCGGTCGTCTCGGAAAGATCCTCGGACCGTCAGGCAAGATGCCGAACCCGAAGGTCGGCACCGTCACGATGGACGTCGCCAAGGCCGTCGAGGAATCGAAGTCCGGCAAGGTCGAGTACCGCACCGACCGCAGCGCCATCGTCCACATGACGATCGGTAAGGCGTCGTTCGACGAGCAGGCACTGCTCGACAACTACGCAGCCGTGATCGAAGAGCTTGTCCGCGCGAAGCCGTCGGCCGCAAAGGGCCGCTACCTTCGCACGGTGACTGTCACGTCCACCATGGGGCCCGGGGTCAAGGTCGATCCCACTCGCACCCGTGACATCGCGGAGGCGTCTTCGGACGATTCCGTTGCAGTTGCTGCTGATGACTCAGCAGATGGGGGCGACGCAGAGGCTTAATCGCTCACAGCGTCGGTATCCCGAGACCGCCGGCAGGTGACGCCGTCACCGCAAGTCCGGCCTAGGAGGCCTAGTGAACAGAGAACAAAAAACCGCTGCGGTCGCAGAGATCGCAGATCAGATCAGCGAGTCGGAAGCTGTCTTCGCCGTCGACTACCGGGGCATCACCGTTGCCCAGGTCGCCGAGCTGCGTGGCAAGCTCCGCGAGTCTGACTCCACCTTTCGTGTCGTAAAGAACACGCTCACCGAGCGTGCCGCCGACAACGCCGAAGCAGCCGAGCTCAAGGATCACCTCAAGGGCCCGACCGCGCTGACGTTCGTACGCGGCGACGCAGCTGCTGCGGCAAAGGTCATCGCCGATTTCCAGAAGGAAACCGGCGGCGAGCTGTTGCCGTTCAAGGGTGGTCTGATGAACGGGGCGTCACTTGACGCCGCGCAGATCACCGCGATCTCCAAGCTGCCTTCGCGCGAGGTCCTTTACGGCCAGCTCGTCGGCATGATCGCGTCCCCGATCACCGGCCTCGCTCGCGGCATGAACGGAATGCTTTCCGGTCTCGCCGTTGCGCTTGGTGGTGTGCTCGAGGGCAAGCAGAACGGCTCGATCCCGGCAGGCGAGGCGCCCGCTGCAGCTGAAGCACCGGCTGCTGAGGAAGCACCTGTCGAGGAAGCGGCTGAAGAACCGGCCGCCGAGGCAGCCGACGAATCTCCCGCTGACGAAGCAGTCGCCGAGGAAGCACCCGAGGCCGCTGAAGCGGACTCGGCAGAAGAAACCAACGAGGGCTCCGAGGAGTCCGACGAATCATCCGAATCGGACAACGAGGAGTAAGGAACCAACATGGCTACAAGCACCGAAGAATGGATTGAAGAGCTCAAGGGCATTTCCGTGCTCGAGCTTTCTGAGCGCATCAAGGCTCTCGAGGAAGAGTTCGGCGTGTCGGCGACCGCAGTCGCCGCAGCAGCTCCGGCCGCCGGTGGCGGCGGTGGCGACGCGGGCGGCGGCGACGACGCCAGCTCGACCGTTGACGTCATCCTCACCGGCGCCGGCGACAAGAAGATCCAGGTCATCAAGGTCGTGCGTGCCGCGACCGGCCTGGGCCTGAAGGAAGCCAAGGCTCTGGTCGACGAGGCTCCGAAGCCCGTCAAGGAAGGCATCGAGCGCGACGAGGCCGACAAGCTCAAGCAGGAGCTTGAAGAGGCCGGCGGTTCCGTCGAGCTCAAGTAGGCGGACGCCGGTCTGCGACCGGATTACGTTGAGGTTCAAGAGGGCGTCCCGCGAGGGGCGCCCTCTTTCGTTCCTAGTTCGTGGAGACCTTGAAGGTGAATCGGCCCTGACCGTCGGTCTGGGTTGCGTTCACGGTGAACTCCTGACTGCCGGCCTCGCCGGTGCACTTGAACGTGTCGTCGGCCTTGCCGACCACGATGTCCGGGCAGTCGATGTTCACGCCGCTGCTCTTCGTCTGCTTCTCGATCTGCTCCACGATCGAAGCCTCGGCCTCGTCCATGTGAATGAAGGGTGCGTCGAACGCGATGTTGCCCTTGTCGTCCTTCTGGGTCACGTTGACCTTGCCGGACGTCCCGTCCTTCGCCGTCACAGTGCAGTTGAACTTGTCGCCCTTCTTGGCCTCGACGTCTTCGGGGCACTCGACGGTCTTCACCGGGACACCGGCCTGCACACGAACCGCCTTCGCGATCTCGGTTTCGGCCTTGTCGGCATCGAGGGTGGTTGAGCAGCCGGTCAGGACGAGGACTGCGATAAGCGCGGGGGAGAGGGCGGCAACGCGGAACATGGCGCGCACCCTAAGTCGTCTGTCGGTCGAAACGTCATCGATAATGCGTCTCGTGACGTGTGCCAGATTCGCTGTCGTGCTGTCCGTGGTTGCCTGCATTGCCGCGGGTTGCGGGGACTCCATTGGTGAGCCGACGGCAGAGCCGGCGATCGAGCAGGCTGCCGAACGTGCCGCGAAGTCGGGCGTTGCCGAGCTCGACCTGAGCTCGCCCGATGGAATCGACTACGACACGCTGCTGGCACTGACTCCGTACTCGAACGAGGAACAGGCACGCTCGGAGTTCGGGGCTGTCGTTGAGCCAGCGCTCCCGTATCTCCCGACCGACGACGACGCCGGAGGCTGGGTGCTGGCCTTCGTCAAGGACGGGGAGGTGGTTGCGCTCCGGTCGAGCAACCCCGCGAGCTTTGCGTGTGTAAACGGGCCCATCCCGGCGAGCGGCGCATTCTTCCGCGTCTATCGGTCCAGCGGCGACGGTCGTCCCCAGGTCGTACCCCGTGGCTTGAGTCGTCGCGACTGCGTGTGATTGTGCGACGTCGCGAGGTCAGTTGGGTTAGCTTCGCGCGATGTCCTGGGCGAGTCCGGATGTGACGGAGCCGAAGTCAGAGGAGAGCTGGCGCAGAGGTGCCGTCGTACTGGTCCTCGCGGCAGTTCTTGGGGCTTGCCTCTACCTGTGGCTTCGCGCGGAGCCGGGCACCGCTGAGTACTACGGCAAGCGCTTCGGCTGGTCTTGCGACATGCAGTCTGCGCCGATCGGCCGCGCTTCGCCCTCGTATGCCTGGCGGAAGGCGGCCCAGAGTTCCGGCACCGTGACGTGCCCGGGGATGTTCCCGGCCCTTACGTGGGCACGATTCGAGACGTCGAACGATGCCCGGGTCGCGGTAGCGCAGGTCCGCGGCCCACGGTATTGGCTCCTCTGCTCTGCGGGACGGGACGCCATGGCTATGGGTGTGGTCGCGGACGAACAGAGCGAGAAGGACTTCCGCGAAATGTGTGCAGACATGAACGGCGCGCTGAGTTCAGCCCGTCGGAGCTAGGCGCCCGCGCTACACTGCCCCCTTCGGCCAATAGCCGCAGCCGCCCAACGAAAGACGCTCGCGCCACATACGCGAGGTCGGGGCGGGGTCCGTGAGCGCCGAAAGCCCCTCCTGGGGCACACCCTCGTCTACGTCTTGAAGCAGGCCTGCTAACCTGACCGGTTCGCGCGCTGTGCCGGGTCGCCGCCCGAGGTGCGTGTCCCTCTTCTATTGCTGTTACCCGACCCTCTGAGGAGTCGCCCGTAGTGCCTGTTCTCGACGCCGCAAGCCGGACGCGCCGCACATTCGCGCGCCTGGACAACGTTGTTGAGGTTCCGAACCTCATCGACATCCAGCGCCGCTCTTTCGAGTGGCTCGTTGATCCCGAGAAGGGCGGGCTGCGCGAGACGATCGACGACATCTCGCCGATCGAGGACTACACCGGTCACCTGGCCGTCAACTTCGGCGATTTCGTCTTCGACGAGCCGGCTCACTCGATCGCAGAGTGCCGCGAGAAGGACCTCACCTACTCGCGTCCGCTCACGGTCACGGTCGCCTTCATCAACCACGAGACTGGCGAGATCCGCGAGCAGTCGGTGTTCATGGGCGACTTCCCGTGGATGACCGAGCGCGGCACGTTCATCATCAACGGCACCGAGCGCGTGGTCGTCACGCAGCTGGTCCGCTCGCCGGGCGCCTACATCATGGAGGCCAAGGATCGCGAGAAGCAGTGCTTCACGGCGAACCTGATGCCGGCCCGTGGCTCCTGGATGGAGATGGAGATCGACAAGAAGGGCAAGGTCTTCGTCCGCATCGACCGCAAGCGCAAGCTGCCGGTCACCGTCCTGCTCCGCGCGATGGCCTACAACCCCGAGCTCGACGCAGATCGCGAAGAGACTCAGGAGGACATCGAAGCTCTCGACAAGGAGATCATTGATCTCTTCGGCGGGTCGCTCTACATCCGTCAGACCGTCGAGTCAGACCCTGAGCCGACCAAGACCAAGAAGGGCGCGCTCATCGAGCTCTTCAAGAAGCAGCGTCCGGGCGAGCCGCCGTCAGTTGACGCCGCTTACGCGCTGCTCAACCAGCTGTTCTTCGATCCCAAGCGTTACGACCTGACCCGCGTCGGTCGTTACAAGCTGAACGCGCGCCTCGGTCACGACATCGACCTCGAGACACGCACCCTCACGCACGACGACATCCACGCTCTCGTGCGTGAGCTGATCGCGCTGCCGAAGGCGATCGGCGTACCGGAGGACGGCGAGGTCGAGATCAAGGACTTCGCCGCTGAGGTCGCATCGCTCCCGCGTGAGCCGATCGCAGACCGCCTCGACGAGTACGAGCACTTCGGCAACCGCCGTCTGCGTACCGTCGGCGAGCTGATCCAGGAAGCGTTCCGCATCGGTCTGTACCGCATGGAGCGCGTTGTCCGTGAGCGCCTCACCACCGAGGACGAGGACACGATCACCCCGCAGACGATCGTCAACATCCGCCCGGTCGTGGCAGCGATGAAGGAGTTCTTCGGCTCCTCGCAGCTGTCGCAGTTCATGGACCAGACGAACTCGCTGTCGGGCCTGACGCACCGTCGCCGCCTGTCGGCACTCGGTGCCGGCGGTCTGACCCGAGAGCGCGCACCCATCGAGGTCCGCGACGTTCACCCGACCCACTACGGCCGCATGTGTCCGATTGAGACCCCTGAGGGTCCGAACATCGGTCTCATCGGCTCGCTGTCGAGCTTCGCCGAGATCTCCGAGCACGGGTTCGTCACGACCCCGTACCGCCAGGTTGAGAACGGCGTCGTCACCGACAAGATCGTGCGCCTCGATGCAACTCAGGAAGAGCAGCTGCTGATCGCACAGGCCAACTCGCCTGTCGACGCCGGTGGCAAGCTCAAGGGTCCAGAGGTCCTCTGCCGCACGCAGGCCGGTCAGTACGTGACCGTCTCGCCGAAGGACGTCGATCTCATGGACGTCTCGCCTCAGCAGATCTGGTCTGTCGCGACGGCGATGATCCCCTTCCTCGAGCACGACGACGCGAACCGCGCGCTGATGGGCTCGAACATGCAGCGCCAGGCAGTGCCGCTGCTGAAGGCAGACGCTCCGGTGGTCGGTACCGGTATGGAAGCCCGTGCCGCGCGCGACACCGGTGACCTCGTGATCGCCGACAACGCCGGCACCGTCGCGTATGTCGACTCGGAGCAGATCGTCATCGAGCACAAGGACGGCAAGGACAGCTACGAGCTGCACAAGTTCCGTCGCTCGAACCAGGGCACGCTCATCCACCAGAAGCCGCGCGTCAAGCCCGGCGAGAAGGTCAAGAAGGGTGCGCTGCTGGCTGACGGTTCCGCGTCCGACAAGGGTGAGATGGCTCTCGGCAAGAACCTGATGGTCGCCTTCATGAGCTGGGAGGGCTACAACTTCGAGGACGCCATCATCCTCAGCCGCCGCCTGGTCAAGGACGACGAGCTCACCTCCATCCACATCGAGGAGTACGAGGTCGATGCCCGCACCACCAAGCTGGGCGACGAGGAGATCACCCGCGACATCCCGAACCGCTCGGAAGAGTCGCTGCGCAACCTCGACGATCGCGGCATCGTCCGCGTCGGCGCCGAGGTCGGCTCCGGCGACCTGCTCGTCGGCAAGGTCACGCCTAAGGGCGAGACCGAACTGACCGCAGAAGAGAAGCTGATCCGCGCGATCTTCAAAGAGAAGGCTCGCGAGGTCCGCGACACGTCGCTCAAGGTCCCGCACGGTGAGGGCGGCGTCGTCATCGACGTCAAGACGTTCTCGCGTGAAGCAGGCGACGACCTGCCGCCGGGCGTCAACGACCTGGTCCGTGTCTTCGTCGCCAAGAAGCGCAAGATCTCAGAGGGCGACAAGCTCGCCGGACGTCACGGCAACAAGGGCGTCATCTCCAAGATCGTCGACGAGCACGACATGCCGTTCCTCGAGGACGGCACGCCGGTCGACGTAATCCTCAACCCGCTGGGCGTTCCGTCGCGAATGAACATCGGCCAGATCATGGAGACGCACCTCGGCTGGGTCGCTGCCCAGGGTTGGTACAACGACCCCGAGCAGGGCTTCGAGCACGGCGAGCGTGTCTACACCGCAACCCCGGTGTTCGACGGAGCCGAGCTGGAGGACGTCGACAACGCACTGCTGCGTTGGCAGGAGGACCACGCGAAGGCCGGCGGCCGGATCCGGATGGACATCGACAAAAGCCGTCCTGAGGGCAGCCGCGCATCAGGCAAGTTCCGCCTCTTCAACGGCCGCACAGGCGAGCCGTTCGACGAGACGGTGACCGTCGGCTACATGTACATCCTGAAGCTGCTGCACCTCGTGGACGACAAGATCCACGCGCGTTCGACCGGTCCGTACTCGCTCGTTACCCAGCAGCCGCTGGGTGGTAAGGCGCAGTTCGGTGGTCAGCGCTTCGGCGAGATGGAGGTCTGGGCACTCGAGGCGTACGGCGCTGCCTACACGCTGCAGGAGATGCTCACGATCAAGTCCGATGACACGGTTGGCCGCGTGAAGGCATACGAGGCGATCGTCAAGGGCGAGAACATCGCCGAGCCGTCGATTCCGGAGTCGTTCAAGGTGCTCCTCAAGGAGATGCAGTCGCTCACGCTCGACGTGAACGTTGTCTCCGAAGAGGGCGCCGGCGCCGAGATCGGCGAGGAAGACGACGACCTGCTCCGCGCAGCGGAGGAGCTCGGCATCGACCTCTCCGGCGTACGCGACGCGGGTCCGACCGACGCTGCCGACGAGGCGGTTGAGGGCGAGACCAGTGGTGAAGAGGGAGACGGAGACGCCGAAGATTCCGGCGTCGACGAAGAGATCGACCTGGGCGACCTGGCCTAGAGGACTGAGGAAGAAACGATGATCGACATCAACAACTTCGACGCCATCGAGATCGGGCTTGCTTCGAGCAAGCAGATCCGCGGCTGGTCTTCTGGCGAAGTCACCAAGCCTGAGACGATCAACTACCGCACGCTCAAGCCCGAAAAGGACGGCCTCTTCTGCGAGCGCATCTTCGGTCCTACCAAGGACTGGGAGTGCTACTGCGGCAAGTACAAGCGCGTCCGTTACAAGGGCATCGTCTGTGAGCGTTGTGGCGTAGAGGTCACCCGCTCCAAGGTCCGCCGCGAGCGCATGGGTCACATCGACCTCGCCGCTCCCGTCAGCCACATCTGGTTCTTCAAGGGCGTCCCGAGCCGCATCGGCTACCTGCTCGACATGGCACCGAAGGATCTCGAGAAGATCCTCTACTTCGCCGCGTCGATCATCACCTGGGTCGACCAGGAGGCACGCTGGCGCGACATCCCCAAGCTCGAAGCAGAGATGCAGGAAGAGCTCGACCGTCTGCGCGCCGAGGAGAACGAGCGCACCGAGGAGCTCCGCGCTTCACGTGAGGCACGCATCGCGTACCTCGAGTCAGGTGAGCAGGGCGCGTTCCAGACCGAGGACCACCTTTGGGCCGACTCTCTGGAAGTGAACGTCAAGAAGCTCTCCAAGGACGAGCGCGAGAAGATGACGAAGGAGCTGCAGAAGTCCTTCGCCACCGACATCGACGACACCGAGGCCTACTACGAGGATGCTCGCGAGCGCCTCAAGGACGTCTGGAAGCTGTTCGCCAACAAGGATGAACCGGCTGAGGAAGCTCCGCAGGAGGGCCAGGACTGGCCGCTCAACACGTACGTCGACAAGGACGCCGCAAAGGACGAGTTCCGTCCGCGCGCGATCATCGCCGATGAGACGTTCTTCCGTGAGCTCAAGCACCGCTTCGGTTCGCCGTACGGCTTCGGCGAGTACTTCGGCGGCGGCATGGGCGCCGAGCACATCCGCAGCCTGCTGCTCGAGAAGAAGGAGTACGACCGCGAGGCATCGCCGCGCAAGGTCGACGAGGACCGCCTCCCGGGCGACGACCTCGCTCCCGCCGACGAGCCGGGCCTCGTGCTGGAGCATGAGCGCCTCGACCTCGAAGATCAGGTCAAGAACGGCAAGGGGCAGAAGCAGGCCCGCGCCGTCAAGCGCCTCAAGGTCCTCTCGGCGTTCCTGCACTCCGACAACAAGCCCGAGCACATGATCCTCGAGGCAGTTCCGGTCATCCCGCCGGAGCTCCGCCCGATGGTGCAGCTCGACGGCGGCCGTTTCGCGACTTCAGACCTCAACGATCTGTACCGCCGCGTCATCAACCGCAACAACCGCCTCAAGCG
>CAZLKZ010000015.1:0-3175 GCA_964560235.1 uncultured Conexibacter sp.
TGCACCCGCTCGTCTGCGCGGCGTTCAACGCCGACTTCGACGGCGACCAGATGGCTGTCCACCTCCCGCTGTCTGCAGAGGCTCAGGCCGAGGCACGCATCCTGATGCTGTCCTCGAACAACATCCTCTCGCCGGCACACGGTGCGCCGCTCGCGACCCCGACGCAGGACATGGTGCTCGGCACCTACTACCTGACCCTGGGACCCGACGCCGCTGAGCTTGCCGAGCAGCAGGAGCTGCTGGTGGCGGACAAGTGGCCGAAGGACCAGGCCCGCCCGAAGGTGTTCCGCACCGCGCAGGAAGCTGAGCTTTCCTACGACAACAAGCGTGTGGGTCTGCACGATCTCGCCGAGTACCGCCCGCACGGTGAAGGCGGTCACGTACTCACCACGGTCGGCCGCATCATCTACAACGACCGCATCGAGCGCTCGGTTGCCGAGGCACTTGGCGACAACTTCGACGCCGGGCAGTACGTGTTCGTCAACCAGGCGATGCGCAAGAAGGACACGGTCAAGCTGATCGACGCACTCGTGCAGTCGTTCGGTGCGTCTGCGGTCTCCCAGGTGCTCGACGCGTTCAAGGACCTCGGGTTCCACTACGCGACGCTCGCCGGCATCACCGTGTCGAAGAACGACGTGGTGATCCCCCCGCAGAAGCAGGAGATCCTCAAGAAGTACGAGGGCGAGGTCGCCGAGATCCAGGGCCAGTACGACATGGGCCTGATCACTCAGGAAGAGCGTCACGAGCTCGTCGTCGAGAAGTGGACCGAGTGCACCGACGAGGTCGCCGACTCGATGCAGGAGCACTTCGACGAGCTGAACCCGATCTACATGATGGCCAACTCCGGTGCGCGAGGCTCGATCTCGCAGATCCGCCAGCTGGCCGGCATGCGTGGCCTGATGGCTAACCCGAAGGGTGAGATCATCGAGCGTCCGATCAAGGCCAACTTCATGGAAGGCCTTACGGTTCTCGAGTACTTCATCTCGACCCACGGTGCCCGTAAGGGTCTCGCCGATACCGCGCTTCGTACCGCGGACTCCGGCTACCTCACCCGTCGTCTCGTCGACGTCTCGCAGGACGTGATCATCCGCGAGCTCGACTGCGGCACCAAGGGGGGCATCGAGCTGCCGGTGTTCGACGCGTCCGGCGCGCCGAACGTGAACCTGATCGGCCGCATCGTGCCGTCACAGATCACGGGTGCTGACAAGAAGGTCATCGTCAAGAAGGGCGGCGAGATCGACCGCGCCGAGCTCGCTCAGATCGCTGAGCTGCACGCCGCAGACATCGACTCGGGCCCGAAGGTGGCCGTTCGCTCGACCCTCAAGTGCGAGGCCGTCACCGGCGTGTGCCAGGCGTGCTACGGCCGCTCGATGGCCACCGGCAAGCCCGCCCAGATCGGCGACGCGGTCGGCATCATCGCCGCCCAGTCGATCGGCGAGCCGGGTACCCAGCTGACCATGCGTACGTTCCACACCGGCGGCGTCGCCGGCGCGGATATCACGCACGGTCTGCCGCGTGTCGTCGAGCTTTTCGAGGCTCGTCGTCCGAAGGGTCTTGCTCAGATCTCTGAGCAGGACGGCACCGCCAAGCTCGAAGAGAGCGACAAGGCACGCACCGTCACGATCGTCGACGACGGTGGGGAGGAGCACGCATACGTGTTCCCGCGCCGCACGCGCCTGCTGGTCGAGGACGGCGAGAAGGTCACCGCAGGTACGCAGCTCAACGAGGGCTCGCTGTACCCGCACGACCTGCTCAAGCTCCGCGGCCGCACCGAGACCGAGCAGTACCTCGTCAAGGAGGTGCAGGAGGTCTACAAGTCGCAGGGCGTGGACATCAACGACAAGCACATCGAGCTGATCGTTCGCCAGATGCTCAAGAAGGTTCGCGTCGACCAGAAGGGCGACACGAGCTACCTACCCGGCCAGTTCGTCGATCGTTACGAGTTCGCTCGTGCCAACGACGAGGTCAAGAAGAACAAGGGCGAGACCGCTCAGTTCGAAGAGATCATCCTCGGCATCACCAAGGCGTCGCTGAACACGGACTCGTTCCTGTCGGCGGCCTCCTTCCAGGAGACCACCAAGGTGCTCACCGACGCCGCTCTCGAGGGCAAGAAGGACACCCTCAACGGCCTCAAGGAGAACGTCATCATCGGCAAGCTCATCCCGGCTGCCACCGGCCTGCGCCGGTACCGCCGGATCGAGATCGAGCCGACCGAGGCGATCCCGCGTGCGATGGACGACATCGGCCTGCTCGACCACGACGAGATCGCCGCAGAGCTCGGTCTCGGCGATGGCGGCCTCGGTAGCTTCGGCGCCGGCTTCGACGACGACCTCGCTCAGCTCGAGGACATCGGCGCAAGCGGCGGCTCGGACACCGGGTTTGCCGACGAGCTCGCCGAGCTCGACGTCCCGGGCGACGACAAGGCCTAAACCGGCGGGAGGGGACACGGTGTGTCCCCTCCCGGCCGAACCTTTGTCGACGGTGAGCGCACCGTTTGCTAGAAACCGCCGCACTTTGGGGGACAAGGCAGACCTGTGAACGCAGGGGGTATAGACACACCGCTGCTGGACGCAGCGATCCAGCGCATCCTCGGCCGCGGCGACATGGCGACGTCAGCGGTGCTCGTTGCCGACTCTCCTGCGGGGGTGGTCGAGCGCGCGTACGGCACCCGTCACGATGATCGCCCAGCTGGCCTCACAGATCTGCACAACCTCTACTGCGCAACCAAGCCGGCGTTTGCCGTAACGCTGCTGTCGCTGATGCAGGAGGGGCGGCTCGCTCTCGACGACCGTGTCGACAAGTACCTGCAATGGACCGCCGGCCACTGGATCGGGGCGCTGACAGTCGAGGACCTGCTGACGCACAACAACAACATGCACCGTGTCGGCGCGATCGTGCCCGTGATCGCCGAACCGACGCTGCGGGGCCAGGTGCTCAAGCAGCTTCCCGAGGAGCCCCTGGAAGGCACTCGCGGGTACTCAGACTTTGGCGGTTGGTTCCTACTCGCGCACATTGCCGAGGTGGCAACCGGACAGGACTACCGCGACCTCAACCTCGCGTACGTCAACGAGCGCTACGACATACCCGAGCGCGAGCTCAACCTTGGAATCCCTCCCGAGCTGTTTGACGAGTGGCTTCCGGACATCTCGATCAACCTCTACAGCCGCGGCGAGAC
>CAZLKZ010000015.1:3275-16950 GCA_964560235.1 uncultured Conexibacter sp.
GAGGGCCTGCCGAGAGTGATCGCCGACGGTCCCGACGTGCCGCTCGATCAGCCGCGGATGGCGCTCGGCACCTCCTGGACCAAGTACCACGAGTACCGCCGTGGTCGCGCCCACCAGCTTTCGCTCGCCGCCAATGCATGGCTCGACGGCAACTGGAAGGACCTGTTGACCCTGCACGGCCTGTACGACGCGGAAGGCTTCGCTCGTGTCTACGCGGAGTACCCGACGCTGCCGTCCGCGCTCATCGACTACTGCTCGGTCATGGCCGAAGCCGCCAAGCTGCCCGAGGCTAAGCCGCCCGAACCAGAAGCAACGACTGCGGGCTAGCCGCCCGCTGGCTTGAGTCCAGCGGCTTCAACCTTCGGCCCGAGCACGGAGGCCAGGGCCATCAGCCCGCTCGCAGGCCGGATCATCACCGTGAAGTCGGCGATCTTGCCGTCGTCGCCGAGCCGGAGCAGGTCGATGCCCTCGAGCTCCTTCCCGGCCACCTCGGCACGGAAGATCAGCGCGTGGGTGTCATCCTCGGCGTGCAGCTCGTCGGTGTAGCGGAAGTTCTCGAAGGTCTCCGCAACGATCGAGAGCAGTCCACCAACCGTCTCCTTGCCGACGTAAGGCCGGTGCACCGCCGGACTGTGAAATTCCACGTCATCGGCGAGCAGGTCAAAGCCCGCCTGAAAGTTGCGGCTCTCAACTGCGGCACGGAAGTCGTCTGCGGCGCTCATAGGCCAAGCATTGCAGCACCGAACGCCTGCACGTCGGCGGCATGTGCAGCGGTCAGGCCACTGGCCGGATCGGTAGAGACGAGCAGAGTTGGTTCTGGCCGCGCAGCAGCCCAGGCGCGGCACGCTTCGTCGAGCGCGTCGTCAATCCACACGGCGATGCGCCCGCGGCAAAAGCTGTCGATTGCGGGCAGTTTCCAATGGCCGTGTGCGCTGACCTCTGCGCGGCTGCGGCCGTCGAACCGCAAGAACGGGTTGCCGGGCGGCAGGTCGAGTAGACCCGGCAGATGCTCCTCGGCCCGCTCCTCCCAACCGGTGCACCACACAAGCTCAAACGGCTCCGGGGTGAGTGCCCTCAGCTGCTCGGCGGCCTCCTCACTCATGTAGTGAGCTGAGCCATCGACCTGCACCCAGAAGCCTGGGGGAGGCGTCGAGTGATCGAACCCCCAGAGCGAGATCACACCATCGACATCGCAGAGGAGCACCGGGCGCTGATCGCTCATCACGCCGGAGTTTCGCACCCTGGACGTTCGTTCGGGATCACCGGCCCGCGCCCAAGAAAAGGCGCGGCTGAGCCGACCTTCGGAGAGCACGACCTGTCGTCACCCGCTCTCACGAATGATCACCCTCGGAATCCTTCTCGCGCTCGCCTGCGCGTTCGTCGCGAACCTGGCGTTCTTCCTCAAGCACCGCGGCGTTTGCGAAGCACCCGCCGTTGACGTGCGCCACCCGTGGAAGACGACCAAGGCGCTGTGGAGCTCGAAGTGGTTCGCGCTGGGCATGCTGGTAGCCGCCTGCGCTTGGATCATTCACGTCGCGGCGCTCGCAGTCGCGCCGATCACCGTCGTGCAGATGGCGCTCGCCGCCGGTGTCGTGATGATCGGCGTGATCGCCGATCGCATCTTCGGCTTCGAAGTCGGAGTCAGGCAGTGGTGGGGACTAGGACTCACCACAATCGGCCTCATCGCCGTCGCACTCACCTTCCCAGGCGGCGGCGAAAGCGCACACAACACCTTCAACGGCCCAACGATGGCGGTATTCGAAGGTGTGTTGTTCGCGATCGGAGGACTCTTCATCCTCGGTCCGCGCATAGGGGCGCCCGCTCAACACCACGGGGTAATGCTCGGCGCGGCAGCTGGAGTGATGTTTGGAGTCAGCGCCGTATCGATCAAGGCGCTCACCGGGATCGCCGCCGACGGCCTCGTGCCCGTCCTCACGAGCCCATGGCTTGCCGTCACGCTCGCCGCGTCGGTAGCAGCGTTCTTTTCGTCCGCACGCGGACTACAAGACGGCGAACCGGTCGCAGTAATCGCCATCACAGGCGTCGCCACCAACATCACCACGATCGCCTCAGGCGTCATCGTTTTCGGTGATCCAATGCCCGGAAGCACGCTTGGGATCGTGGTTCACGCAGGCGCTCTGCTGCTGATCCTGGTCGCAGCGGCGCTCACACCGACGGGTACCCAGGGCGCAACTGTGGCTCCGGCGCGCGCTTAACCAAGCGCTTTCGCTACCATCCCGCGCCGCATGCCAACTACGAGTCAGCTCGTCCGCAAGGGCCGCAAGCCCAAGCCACGCAAGATGGCCACTCCCGGTCTCAAGTCCGGGAAGGGCAACAAGAAGAAGCAGGCCGCGCCCCAGCGTCGCGGTGTCTGCACGCGTGTCTACACCACGACCCCGAAAAAGCCGAACTCGGCTCTTCGCAAGGTCGCCCGTGTCCGGATCGCCGGCTCGTCCGAGGTAACCGCATACATCCCAGGTGAGCAGCACAACCTGCAGGAGCACTCCGTCGTGCTCGTGCGTGGTGGTCGTGTGAAGGATCTCCCGGGTGTGCGCTACAAGGTCATCCGCGGCACGCTCGACGCAGCCGGTGTAACCGGCCGTCAGCAGGCTCGCTCGCGCTACGGAGTGAAGAAGAAGTAATGCCCCGTCGCGCAGCAGCAGGTACCCGGCCGATCGAGCCGGACGCAGTACACCGCTCCCGCCTGGTCACCCAGGTGATCAACAAGGTCATGCTCGACGGCAAGAAGAGCACCGCAGAGCGGATCGTCTACGACGCACTCGCGATCGTCGGCGAGAAGACCGGCAAGGACCCGATCGAGCAGCTCGAAGAGGCGCTCAAGATCCTCACGCCGGCACTCGAGGTTCGTTCACGCCGCGTCGGTGGTGCGACCTACCAGGTACCCGTCGAGGTCCCTGGCTCACGCGCCCGCACTCTCGCAGTGCGCTGGCTCGTCGAGTTCGCGCGTCAGCGACGCGAGAAGACGATGGCCCAGCGGCTCGCCGGTGAGCTCCTCGACGCACTGAACCAGCAGGGTGGCGCCTTCAAGAAGAAGGACGACATCTTCCGCATGGCGCAAGCCAACAAAGCCTTCGCGCACTACCGCTGGTAGTTCCTCGCTGCGCGAGCAATTGCGAGTTTGGCGGAGCCAAACTCGCGGCGGTAAGACCCTGCGAAGCAGGGGCGTCCGCGTCCTCGGCTGACTCGCGTACCGCAGGTACGCGTCGCAGCCTGCGTCCTTGTGACACAGCGCGATAGCTCCCTCAGGGTGCTTCGTGCGGGAAACCCACAACCTCTGACCGCTACGTTGTCGCTCGATGTCTGACTTCTCGACAGAGCAGCTGGTTCGGTACTTCAAGATCGCCGCGGTGGTTGAGGCGTTTACTTGGGCTGCGTTGCTCGTTGGCGTGTATCTCAAGCGTGTTTCTGAGACGACGGATGTTGGCGTCACGATCGCTGGTCCGATTCACGGTGCCGCATTCCTGGCGTACCTCGCGATCACTTGGGTGACGGCCGATCGTCTCGGCTGGTCGGGCGGCCTCAAGGGGCTGGCTCTCGTAGCGGGCGTGCCACCGTTTGGCACCGTCGTGTTTGAGCAGTGGGCCGCCAAGCGTGGCCAACTCGACGTGAAGTAGGCCGGTGTGGCGCGAGGCCACATTCATCGCACCGGTTTCTGCCGCCGCCACTAGACGCCGATCGGGCCGATCGGTGAGTGTCCACTCCACGGGGATCTTGTTCCGGAGGAGGGACACCGATGAGCGGTACTGGCACAACCAACGGCAACGCGGTCCAGGGGCGTAAACACCAAACGACGCGACGCACCTTCCTGCAGGAGGTAGCGGTCGTAGGAGCGGGTACTGCCGTTGCGGGCAGCGCCTTCCCGGCGACGGGGGCCGCCGCGGCCGTCTCGAAGAAGGGCAAAAAGGTCGCGGTGCTCGGCGGCGGCATGGCGGGCCTCACAGCAGCCCACGAGCTCATCGATCGCGGCTTTGACGTAACCGTCTACGAGCCGGTCGCATGGGGCGGCAAGGCACGCAGCATCGGTGTGCCGAAGACAGGCAAGGGCGGCCGCAAGGACCTGCCCGGTGAGCACGGCTTCCGGTTCTTCCCTGGCTTCTACCACCACGTGCCGGACACGATGCGGCGCATCCCGTTCGGCTCGAACCCGAACGGCGTGTGGGACAACCTGAAGGCCGCGAGCGGCGGCAAGTTCTACCGCGCGGGCAACAGGCCAGACGGCGGACCGTTCGGGCTGTTCTTCGACCCGGACGAGATCAAGACTCCCGCAGGCCTTCAGCGCGTGCTCGAGGACGCTGCCTCGGGTCGTGGCGTGCCGCTCGACGAGATCCTCTACTTCGTCGGCCGGGCGGTGGTCTTCCTCACGAGCTGCGACAAGCGCCGGTTCACGCAGTTCGAGAACATCCCTTGGTGGGACTTCATCGGCGCCAAGAGCCGTTCTCAGGCCTACCAGCGAGAGCTCGCCCAGGGCCTCACCCGCTCGGTCGTCGCAGCGAAGGAGACGGTGGCGAGCACGAGGACGATCGGCAACATGGGGGAGGCGTTTGTCTTCACGGCCGCCAAGCTCGGCCACGACGGTGACCTCGACCGCATTCTCGACCTCCCGACCAACGAGGCGTGGATTGATCCGTGGGTCGCGCACCTGAAGAGCCTCGGCGTCAAGTTCGTTGAGAACACCAAGGTCACCGGGCTGAACCTGAGCGGCGGCGTGATTACCGGTGCACGCACCGTCAACGCCAAGAACAGGGCGGGCGTTATCACCGCCGACTGGTTCGTGATGGCGATGCCAGCCGAGCGAGCCGCCGAAATCATCAGCCCGGAGATGATCGCCGCCGACAAGCAGTTCGCGGGGATCGGCAAGCTGGTCACCGACTGGATGGTTGGCATCCAGTACTTCCTCAAGAAGAAGGTCGACCTCACTCACGGCCACATCACGTTCCTGGACGCCCCGTGGGCGCTGACCGCGCTCACGCAGGGCCAGTTCTGGGACGAGCGGGACTTCGCGCGCGACTACGGCGACGGCAAGGCGGTCGACTGTCTGTCTGTAGACATCTCCGACTGGGACGCGCCGGGCATCCTGTTCGGCAAGCCGGCCAAGGAGTGCAGTCCCGAGCAGGTCGCCCAAGAGGTGTGGGCGCAGATCAAGCAGCACCGGACACCGGCCGCGCAGCTCCCTGACTCGATTCTCCACTCCTGGTTCCTCGATCCAGGCATCAAGTGGAACGCCGCTACAGGCCGCAACGTCAACGACACCCCGCTGCTCGTCAACACCGCGGGGTCCTGGAACAACCGCCCCAAGGCGGTCACCAAGATTCCGAACCTGTTCCTGTCGGGCGACTACGTGCAGACCAACATCGACCTAGCGACGATGGAGTCGGCCAACGAGTCGGCTCGTGACGCAGTCGCCGGCCTCCTCGCAGCGTCAGGGTCGAGCGCGACACCGCCGAAGAAGTGGAAGCTCTACCAGCCGCCGGAGCTCGAGGGCTGGAAGCAGTTCGACGAGTGGCGCCTCTCCATGGGGATGCCCAACATCTTCGACGGAGGTTGATGGCCGCCGCCGAACACGTCGACGCGGTAGTCGTCGGTGGTCGCTGCGCTGGGGCTGCCGCCGGGATCGCGCTGGCCCGTGCGGGCAGGCGCGTTGTGGTGCTCGACCGGGCTCAGTTCCCATCGGACACTCTCTCCACGCACCTGCTGTTTCCGGCTGGGCTCGCGGAGGTCAAAGCGCTCGGCGCGTACGAGCGCGTGATGGCTACCGGCGCTCCCGAGCACCGGGAGGCGTCGGTGGGCGGCGGCGGGTTCCACGCGCAATCGCCCTACTCGCCTAATAACGGTGTCACGCACGGGGCCTGCATCAGGCGCTCGGGCTTCGACGCCGCACTGGCGGCCACGGCCCGCGAGGCAGGGGCTGAGCTGCGCGAGCGCACCAAGGTCACGCGGCTGCTGTACGACGCCGGACGTGTCGCCGGGGTCGCTTACGAGACACGGGACGGCCAGGCGGGGGAGCTGCGTGCGCCGCTCGTCGTCGGCGCAGACGGACGGCAGTCTGCGATCGCGCGCGAGCTCGGTGTGTCCGATCCGTATCGCTGGAACAAGAACCAGCGCGCGTGCTACTTCACCTACGTCGAGGACGAGCGTGACGACGGCTCTCGCAACGTGGCCGCGCAGTGGCGTGAGGGGGCCGAGCTCGGCACCGCGTTCCCGTGCGACGACGGACTGCTTCTCGTTCTGCTCATGCCGCCGGTTGGTCGCGCAGGGGAATTCAAACGCGACCTGGAGGGTGAGTACCGGAGAACCATCGCCGCGATCCCTGGACTCCAGGAGCGGATCGGCGGCGGCAAGATCGCCAGCAAGGTGCGAATGGCGACAGAGACCACCTCGTTCTTCCGTCGCTCGTCGGGCAAGGGGTGGGCGCTCGCCGGCGACGCCGGGCACTTCAAGGACCCCGTCACCGCACAGGGGATGCGCGACGCGATGCGCTTCGGGCGGCTCCTGGGAGAGATGGCAGCACCCGCGATCGGCGATGCGACGACGCTCGACCGTGCGCTCGCCAGCTGGGAGCGGCTACGCGAACGCGAGTGCATCGAGACCTACCAGTGGACCAACCAGCTCGCGCGTGCCGAGGCGATGACACCGATCGAGGTAGAGCTCTACAGAGAGATCTCCAGCGACGCTGACAAGACACGCGAGTTGCTCGACGTGTTCTCGCGACAGCGCAAGCCGTCGCGAGTGCTGGGTCCGGCCCGCGTCGGACGGCTGGTGGCACGCGCGTGGCGCAACCCGGAGCTCGACAACGGCGAGCTCGCGCGCGCCGTCAGGCGTGACGGGCCGCAGACCGTGAAAGACGCGATTACGCGTGCGCGAACACGCGCTATCATCCCCGGTCGCCGTCCCTCGGGACCAGGTGCGTCCGCAAGGCCGCGGTCGCCCATGCGCACGATGGAGTCCTCGACCACATAGCGCGACCCTCTGGGTCAGTTCCCTGGAGTTCGCGCGGGCCCATGGGGCCCGTTCTTTTTGCCCGCAACGAAACGCTCACTGACAGATGCCACGTAAGTACACGCTCGAGAACACCCGAAACATCGGGATCATGGCTCACATCGACGCCGGTAAAACGACGACGACCGAGCGCATCCTCTACTACACCGGTCGTACCTACAAGATCGGTGAGGTCCACGAGGGCGCAGCCACGATGGACTGGATGGAGCAGGAGCAGGAGCGCGGCATCACCATCACCTCCGCTGCCACCACCTGTGAGTGGCGCGAGCATCGCATCAACATCATCGACACCCCGGGCCACGTCGACTTCACCGTCGAGGTCGAGCGCTCGCTGCGTGTTCTCGACGGGGCTGTCGCGGTATTCGACTCCGTCGCCGGCGTGCAGCCCCAGTCCGAGACCGTCTGGCGTCAGGCCGACAAGTACTCGGTGCCGCGTATCGCGTTCATCAACAAGATGGACCGCATCGGTGCCGACTTCGAGAAGGCCGTCGGCACGATGATCGATCGCCTCGGCGCGAACGCCGTGCCGATCCAGCTGCCGATCGGCGCCGAGGCTGATCTCGTCGGCATCATCGACCTCGTCGAGATGAAGGCCACGATCTACAAGGACGACCTCGGCAAGGATCTCGATGTCATCGACATCCCGGATGAGCACAAGGAGCGCGCAGAGGCCGCCCACGAGGCGCTGATCGACGCGATCACCGAGTTCGACGACGAGATCGCAGAGCTGTACCTCGAAAACGGCGAGGTTTCCGCCGAGAAGCTCCGCGAAGGCATCCGCCGCGCAGTGCTGAACATCGAGATGACCCCGGTCCTCTGTGGTTCTGCCTTCAAGAACAAGGGCGTTCAGCCCCTGCTCGACGCAGTCATCGACTACCTGCCTTCCCCGTTGGACGTGCCTGCCGTCACCGGCACCGTCGAGAAGAAGGGCGGAGAGATCGAGGAGCAGACCCGCGAAGCCTCGGACTCCGAGCCGTTCGCAGCTCTGGCGTTCAAGATCATGTCCGACCCGTTCGTCGGCAAGCTCACTTACTTCCGTGTCTACTCAGGCACCCTGAACACCGGTTCGCGTGTTCTCAACGTTTCCTCGGGCAAGACCGAGCGCGTCGGCCGCATCCTGATGATGCACGCCAACGATCGCGAGGAGCTCGAAGAGGTCTACGCAGGCGACATCGCCGCAGCCGTCGGCATCAAGCAGATCGTCACCGGCGACACGCTGGCGGCGCCTGACGCGCCGATCATGCTCGAGCAGATCGACTTCCCGGAACCGGTCATCAAGGTCGCCGTCGAGCCCAAGACCAAGTCCGACCAGGAGAAGATGTCTGTCGCTCTCGGCCGTTTGGCCGAGGAGGATCCGACCTTCCAGGTGCAGACCAACGAGGAGACCGGCCAGACCGAGATCTCCGGCATGGGCGAGCTGCACCTCGAGGTGCTCGTCGACCGCATGCGCCGCGAGTTCAACGTCGAGGCCAACGTCGGCAAGCCGCAGGTCTCCTACCGCGAGACGATTCGCGGCTCGGTCGAGAAGATCGAGGGCAAGTTCGTCCGCCAGACCGGTGGCTCGGGCCAGTACGGCGTCGTCTACATCAACATGGAGCCTGCGCCGGGCGAAGGTTTCGTCTTCGAGTCCAAGATCAAGGGCGGCTCGGTTCCGACCGAGTACATCCCGGCGGTCGAGAAGGGTCTTGAGGAGGCCACGGGCACCGGCGTGAAGGCCGGCTACCCGATGGTCGACGTCAAGGTCACCCTCGTCGACGGCAAGTACCACGAAACGGACTCCTCGGAGATCGCGTTCAAGGTTGCAGGATCGCTTGCCTTCAAAGAGGCAGCCAAGCGCGCCAAGCCGGTGCTGCTGGAACCGATTTTCGCCGTTGAGGTCGTCACGCCCGAGGAGTTCCTCGGCGACGTCATCGGTGACCTGAGCCGTCGTCGCGGTCGCGTCGAAGGCCAGGAGCCGCGCGGCAACGCGCTTGCAGTAACGGGCAAGGTGCCGTTGTCGGAGATGTTCGGCTACGCCACCGACCTGCGTTCCAACACGCAGGGTCGTGCGACTTACACGATGCAGTTCGAGGGCTACGACGAAGTGCCCCCGAACATCGCAGAGACCATCATTGAGGGCCGCACCGGAGGCGATTCCTAGGGCGCGCTGAGGCGCACCTCTGGAATGCGATAGCCTCGCTGGTCGGTCTGAAGCAGAAGAACCAAACAAGACTCAAGTACAGGAGCGGGTAACCGTGGCAAAAGAGAAGTTCGAGCGGGATAAGCCGCACGTCAACGTCGGCACGATTGGTCACATCGACCATGGCAAGACGACGCTGACTGCTGCCATCACAACGGTGCTCGCCGAGAAAATGGGCGGTGAGGCTCGCAGCTTCGCTGAGATCGACAACGCTCCGGAGGAGAAGGAGCGCGGCATCACGATCGCGACCTCTCACGTCGAGTACCAGACCGAGGCGCGCCACTACGCGCACGTCGACTGTCCGGGACACGCGGACTACGTCAAGAACATGATCACCGGCGCCGCGCAGATGGACGGCGCGATCCTGGTGGTGTCCGCAGCTGACGGCCCGATGCCGCAGACCCGTGAGCACATCCTGCTCGCGCGTCAGGTCGGCGTGCCGTACATCGTCGTGTTCCTTAACAAGGTCGACATGGTCGACGACGAGGAGCTCGTCGAGCTCGTCGAGGAAGAGGTCCGCGAGCTGCTGTCCGAGTACGACTTCCCGGGTGACGAGATTCCGTTCATCCGTGGCTCCGCGCTCAAGGCCCTCGAGGGCGAGCAGGAGTACAAGGAGAAGATCTACGAGCTGGCCGACGCGCTCGACTCGTACATCCCTGAGCCTGTCCGTGACCTCGACAAGCCGTTCCTGATGCCGATCGAGGACGTCTTCTCGATCACGGGTCGTGGCACGGTCGTCACCGGTCGTATCGAGCAGGGCATCGTCAACACTGGCGACGAGGTCGAGATCGTGGGCATCAAGGCCACCGAGAAGACCGTCGTAACCGGCGTCGAGATGTTCCGCAAGATCCTCGACGAGGGTCGCGCTGGTGAGAACGTCGGCGCACTGCTTCGCGGCACCAAGCGCGAAGAGGTCGAGCGTGGCCAGGTCCTCTGCAAGCCGGGTTCAATCACCCCGCACACGAAGTTCAAGGCAGAGGTCTACATCCTCAAGAAGGAAGAGGGCGGCCGTCACACGCCGTTCTTCACCGGCTACCGCCCGCAGTTCTACTTCCGTACGACCGACGTGACCGGCACGGCGAACCTCCCCGAGGGCACCGAGATGGTCATGCCGGGCGACAACGTCGCCATGGACATCGAGCTGATTCAGCCGATCGCCATGGACGCCGGCCTCCGCTTCGCCATCCGTGAGGGTGGCCGCACGGTCGGTTCGGGCGTCGTTACCGAGATCATCGAGTAAGCGACAAGCCTTCGGCTTGTCGTCGGAGGAACGGGCTCTGCCCGTTCCTCCGCTAGCAGTACTGACCGCCGCAGTTAGGCGGTAACCGAATACAGAGCAGTAGGGAGTGGAGACCCACCGGTCATACGGCGTGCGGTCCACTCCTAGTAGTACGTCAGAGCACTTTCAAAGCACGCCAGAAGAACCAAGGAACGCCGAAAATGGCAGCAGCAACTCAAAACAAGATCCGTATCCGGCTCAAGGCCTACGACCACAAGGCCCTAGAGACCGCTGCGAAGGAGATCGTCGAGACCGCCACGCGCACCGGCGCCAGCGTCTCCGGCCCCGTGCCGCTGCCGACCGATCGCAACATCTACGCGGTCATCAAGTCGCCGTTCAAGGACAAGGACTCGCAGGAGCACTTCGAGATCCGCACGCACAAGCGCCTGATCGACATCCACGGCCCCACGCCGAAGACGGTCGACTCGCTGCAGCGTCTGGACCACCTCCCGGCGGGCGTCAACATCGAGATCAAGCTCCTCGGATAACCATGGCCGCAATCCTCGCCAAAAAGCTGGGCATGACCCAGCTGTTTCTGGAAGACGGGAAGGTCGAGCGCGTGACCGTGCTCGAAGCCGGCCCGTGCCCAGTTACTGCGATCCGCACGCACGACCGTGACGGATACGAAGCCCTCCAGCTCGCCTTCGGTGCGAGCAAGGAGAAGCACCTGACCAAGGCCGAGCTCGGCCACCTCAAGAAGGCAGGCGCCTCACCGATGCGTCACCTGGTCGAGTTCCGCGATGAAGCGGGCGAGTACCAGGTCGGCGAGACGGTGACCGTCGAAGCGTTCGAGGTTGGGCAGACCGTGAAGATCGCGGGCACGTCCAAGGGCAAGGGCTTCCAGGGCACCATCAAGCGTCACAACTTCTCCAGCGGCCCCAAGTCGCACGGCTCGCACAACGTGCGCGCCCCGGGCTCGATCGGCGCCTCCGCGTGGCCGGCCCGCGTAATGAAGGGCATCCGTGGTCCGGGTCAGATGGGCAACAAGCGCGTCACCCAGCCGGGCCTGGAGATCGTCCGTATCGATCCCAAGGACAACCTGCTTCTGGTCCGCGGCTCCGTGCCCGGCCCCAAGAACGGCGTTGTGGAGGTCCGTACTCATGGCTAAGGCCAAGAACCTCAACGGCACTGACGTCACCCTGAACAAGGACGCATTTGGCGCCGAGTTCAACGGTGCCCTCGTGCACGAGTCGGTCCGCGCCGAGCTCAACGCTCGTCGTCAGGGCACCCACTCGACAAAGACTCGCGGCCAGGTCTCTGGTGGCGGCGCAAAGCCTTGGCGGCAGAAGGGCACAGGCCGTGCCCGTGCCGGCAGCTCGCGCTCCCCGATTTGGACCGGCGGCGGCACCGTGTTCGGCCCGCAGCCGCGCCACTACACGTTCAAGGTCAACCGCAAGGAGCGCCGCGCGGCGTTCCGCAGCGCACTTTCCGTGCACGCCGACCGTGGCTCGCTGGCCACGTTCGACGTCAAGGCCTTCGACGATCCGTCGACCAAGGCCGCAGCCAAGCTGCTTGGTGACTGGGGCGCACAGGGCTCTGTGCTCGTCGTGCTCGACGACGCCGAGGAGCGTCCCGCCCTCAGCTTCCGCAACCTCGACCAGGTCCGCGCTGTGCTGCCTGCCAGCAACGTCGGTGTCGCCGATCTGATCGGTGCCGCCAACGTGCTCGCGAGCGCCGCAGCCATCGAAGCGCTCACCGCTCGCGCAACTGGAGAGAAGAAGGAGGCGGCGAAATCGGCTGCCGCCGATTCCGTCGAAGGTTCGGACACGTCCGAACCTTCAGCCGCGGCAGGGAAGGGAAGTGATTCTTAATGGATCCCCGTCAAGTAATCATCGCCCCGGTCGTTTCCGAGAAGGCGTACGTCCTGAGCAGCGCCGGCAAGTACACGTTCCGCGTGCACCCGGACGCTCACAAGACGCAGATCCGACAGGCAGTGGAGAGCATCTGGGGCGACGTTGACGTCGTCGACGTTCGCACCCTGTCCGTCAAGTCCAAGCCGAAGCGCCGTGGCTACACCAAGGGCCGTACGCGCTCTTGGAAGAAGGCGATCGTTCAGGTCGCGCCCGGCCAGTCCATTCCGATCTTCCAGGCCCTCGACGGCCTCGAGGAGGAGTAAGCCATGGGTATTCGCAAGCCCAAGCCCACGAGCCCGGGTCTCCGGTTCGTCTCATACCCCGACTTCGCTGAGATCACGAAGACGACGCCCGAGCGGTCGCTGACCGAGGGGCTCAAGAAGTCTGGTGGCCGCAACAGCTACGGCCGCAAGACCTCTCGTCATCGTGGTGGCGGCGCCAAGCGCCTGTACCGCAAGGTCGACTTCAAGCGCACGCGCGATGGCATCCCCGCCAAGGTCGCTGCGATCGAGTACGACCCGAACCGCACCGCGTACATCGCCCTTCTGCACTACGTCGACGGCGTCAAGAGCTACATCCTGGCCCCGCAGCGCCTGCAGGTCGGCGCGATGGTGATGTCCGGCCCGCAGGCCGAGATCGCCACGGGCAACTGCCTGCCGCTGGCCAACATGCCGGTCGGTACGGTCGTGCACAACGTGGAGCTGCAGCCTGGCCGTGGCGGTCAGATGGGCCGCTCAGCAGGCACGTCGATTCAGCTGATGGCTCGCGAGAACGGCATGGCGACTCTGCGCCTGCCCTCTGGCGAGATGCGCATGGTTCGCGAGAGCTGCCGCGCAACCGTCGGCGTGATCGGTAACGCCGATCATCAGAACGTCAAGATCGGCAAGGCCGGTCGTAAGCGTCACATGGGCGTCCGCCCGCAGACGCGTGGTACCGCGATGAACCCGGTCGACCACCCGCACGGTGGTGGCGAAGGTTCGACGACCCCCGGTCGTCACCCGGTTACGCCTTGGGGCGTGCCGACGCTCGGGTACCGCACCCGCAAGAAGAACAAGGCATCTGACCGCTACATCGTTCGTGGCCGTCGTCGCGGAAAGAACAAGCGGTAGGGAAGGCTGGATAAGTGAGCCGTTCAAGCAAAAAGGGCCCGTTCGTCGAGGAGCGTCTCATGGGACGCATCGACAAGATGAACGCCGAAAACACCAAGACGATGATCAAGACCTGGTCGCGTACTTCGACGATCTTCCCGGAGATGGTCGGACACACGATCGCCGTTCACGACGGGCGCAAGCACGTGCCTGTGTTCGTGTCCGAGTCGATGGTCGGTCACAAGCTCGGTGAGTTCGC
>CAZLKZ010000015.1:17050-24314 GCA_964560235.1 uncultured Conexibacter sp.
TCGTGCGCGCGCACGCCAAGTACGTCCGCATGTCGGCTCGCAAGGCCCGCCTTGTCTGCGACAACATCCGCGGCAAGTCGGTCGACGAGGCCCGCACGATCCTGGCCCTTACGCCGCGTGCCGCTGCTCAGGACTGGAGCAAGCTGCTCGAGTCGGCAGTCGCCAACGCTGAGAACAACCACGACCTCGACGGCGACGATCTGAAGATCGTCACCATCAAGGCCGACGAAGGCCCGACGCTCAAGCGGTTCCGTCCGCGTGCGCAGGGACGAGCGTCGGCCATCCGTAAACGGACCGCGCATCTGTCGATCGCGCTGGGACCGAAGGAGCGCTAGAAGCATGGGACAAAAAGTCCACCCAGAGTCGATGCGCGTGGGTTACATCCACGACTGGAAATCGAACTGGTTCACGGAGCGGGATTTCGGCGCGTACCTCGCAGAGGACGTCAAGATCCGCGACCACATCACCAACCGTCTCGCTCACGCGGGCCTGTCTGACATCACGATCCGCAAGGACGCCAACGAGGTGGAGATCAACATCCACACCGCGCGTCCGGGCATCGTGATCGGCAAGTCCGGCAGCGAGGTCGACGCGCTCCGTCGTGATCTTCACAAGATCACCGGCAAGCAGATCAAGGTCAACATCCTTGAGATCAAGCGCCCGGAGCTCGACGCAAAGCTCGTCGCGCAGTCGATCGCTGAGCAGCTCCAGAGCCGCGTCGCATTCCGCCGCGCAATGAAGCGCGCCCTCACGAGCGCTATGCGCTCCGGCGCGAAGGGCTGCAAGATCCAGGTCGGCGGCCGCCTAGGCGGTGCCGAGATGGCGCGCACCGAGATGTACTCGGACGGTCGCGTGCCGCTCCACACTCTGCGCGCCGACATCGACTACGGCTTCTACGAGGCCCGCACGACCTTCGGCCGTATCGGCGTGAAGGTCTGGATCAACAAGGGCGAGATCATGCCCGAGGGCTACACCGGCTCTGACATCACCGAGATCGAGAAGCCGCAGGCCGCTGGCCTCGGCGGTGGCGATGACCGACGCGGTGGCCGTGGTGGCCGTGACGGTGGCCGTGGTCGCGGTCCGGGTGGTGGCGGTGGCCGTGGTCCCGGCGGTTACGGAGGCGGTCGCTAATGCTGTCACCGAAGCGCGTAAAGCACCGCAAGCAGCATCGTGGCCGTAAGCGCGGGTTCTCGCGTGGCCAGACGACCGTTCAGTTCGGCGAGTACGGACTCAAGTCGCTTGACGCCGGCTGGCTGACGAACCGTCAGATCGAAGCTGCTCGTATTGCGATGACCCGCAAGATTAAGCGTGGCGGCAAGGTGTGGATCAACGTCTACCCCGACAAGCCCGTCACCAAGAAGCCGGCCGAGACCCGCATGGGTTCCGGTAAGGGCAACCCGGAGGGCTGGGTAGCCGTGGTCAAGCCCGGTCGAGTGATGTTCGAGCTCGCCGGCGTCCCTGAGGATCTCGCCCGTGAGGCCCTGCGCCTCGCAGCAATGAAGCTGCCGGTTCGTACCAAGACCGTGACCGCGGAGGACAACGCCTGATGCGTTCCACCGAACTGCGTGACCTCGACGACAAGCAACTTTCCGAGCACATCGAGACGGTGCGCCAGGACCTGTTCGGCATGCGTTTCCAGCACGCCACAGGCGAGCTGGAGAACGTCGCCGGGCTCAAGACGACCAAGCGCGACCTGGCTCGCGCACTGACCATCGCGCGTGAGCGCGGGATCGAAGCGAAGTAGCAATGGCTGACGAAGAGACACCTGAAGAGACCGTCGAAGAGACCGCCGCCGACGCGGTCGCGGACGCAGTCGAAGAGACCCCCGAGGCAGAAGCCCCGGCTGAGGAGCCTGCGGCCGAGGAAGCTCCGGCGGAGGAAGCTCCGGCTGAGGAGCCTGCGGCGGAGGAAGCTCCGGCTGAAGAGGCACCGGCTGCTGCCGAGCCCGAAGAGCCGGCCGCTCCGCTGACCCATAAGGACATCAAGGCCGCTCGCCGTGCCGAGCGTGGCCAGCGTCGTTCCTCTTCTCAGGAAGAGCGTGACGCCGAGCGCAAGGCCAAGCGTGCCGCCCGCTCGCGTTACCGCAAGAACCGTCGCGAGCGTGACAACAAGAAGCGTGAGGAAGCCGGTCCGAAGAAGACGGTCTCAACCGTCGAGCACGGTCCGGGCGCCCCGAAGGAGCGCATCGGCATCGTCGTCTCCGACAAGGCCGACAAGACCATCACGGTCCGCATTGACACCGCTCGTCGTCACCGCCGCTACCAGAAGATCGTCCGCAGCTCGTCGACGCTCCACGCGCACGACGAGACCAACGACGCCAAGGCCGGCGATCGCGTCCGCGTGATCGAGTCCCGTCCGCTCAGCGCCACCAAGCGCTGGCGCCTGACCGAAGTCCTGGAGCGTGCGAAATGATTCAGAACGAGTCACGCCTCAAGGTCGCCGACAACTCCGGTGCCCGCGAGATCCTCGTGATCCGCGTACAGGGTGGTTCTAAGCGTCGCTACGCCCACGTCGGTGATGTCATCACCGCGACGGTCAAGTCTGCCTCCCCGCAGGGCACCGTCAAGAAGGGCGAGGTCGTCAAGGCCGTCGTGGTTCGCACCCGTAAGGAGTTCGGCCGTGAAGACGGCACGTACATCCGGTTCGACGAGAACGCGGCTGTGATCATCGACGCCACCAACAACCCGCGCGGCACGCGCATCTTCGGCCCGGTTGCCCGCGAGCTTCGCGATCGCAACTTCATGAAGATCATCTCGCTCGCCCCGGAGGTGCTGTAAGCCATGGCCAAGATCAAGGCAGGCGATGAGGTCATCGTCATCAGCGGTAAGGACCGCGGCCGTACCGGCAAGGTGCAGCGCGTCGAGCCGAAGAAGGACCGCGTGGTCGTCGAAGGCGTGAACATCGTCAAGCGTCACCAGCGTCCGTCCGCTCTTAACCCGAACGCCGAAGCCGGCGTGATCTCGCGCGAAGGCGCGATCCACATCAGCAACGTGATGCTGATCGACCCCGACACCAAGAAGGGCACCCGTGTCGGCATCACTCGAGAGGGCGGCAAGCGCCAGCGCGTCAGCCGTTCGACCGGAACGAAGCTGGACTAGCAACATGACCGAGACAGCAGAAACAGCACGCTTCAAGACCCAGTACCTGGATGAAATCCGCCCGAAGTTGATCGAGCGGTTCGGGTACTCGACGGTCATGCAGGCACCGAAGATCGAGAAGATCACCCTGAACATGGGTGTCGGTGACGCCAAGCAGGACTCCAAGGTCCTCGAGGCGGCATCAGAGCAGCTCGGCACGATCGCCGGCCAAAAGCCGAACGTCCGCCGCGCCCGCAAGTCGATCGCTCAGTTCAAGGTGCGCGAGGAAATGCCGGTCGGCGTCAGCGTCACGCTGCGCGGTGATCGTGCGTACGAGTTCCTCGACCGCCTGGTCACCGTCGCGCTCCCGCGCGTACGCGACTTCCGCGGCATCAAGCCGACCTCGTTCGACGGGCGCGGCAACTACTCGATGGGTGTGCGCGAGCAGATCATCTTCCCTGAGATCGACTACGACACGGTCGACGCCGTCCGTGGACTCGACATCACCATCACGACATCAGCAAAGACCGACCCAGAGGCCTACGCGCTGCTCGAGGCGTTCGGCATGCCGTTCACGAAGGACGGCAACCCGTACGTAAGCGACGAAGCCGCCGACACTGTCGCGGACAGCACGAAGGAGAACTAATCGTGGCCAAGACGTCTCAGAAGGTCCGCCAGCAGCGCGGCTCCAAGTACAAGACCCGTGAGTACACGCGGTGCAGCAAGTGTGGCCGCCCGCGTGCCGTGTACCGCAAGTTCGGCGTATGCCGAATCTGCCTGCGCGAGCTCGCTCACAACGGGTACATCCCCGGCATGACCAAGTCGAGCTGGTAAGGGAGCCGCGTATGTCTATGACTGACCCCATCGCGGATTACCTCACCCGTATCCGCAACGCGATTCGCGCGCAGCACGACATCGTCGAGATCCCCTCGAGCCGCCTCAAGCAGGAGCTCACCCGGATCCTCGCCGAGCAGGGCTACATCGAGGCCTGGGACACCCAGGACCCCGAGCCCGGTCACCCGCGCCCGACGCTTCGCATCCAGCTCAAGTACACCGACCAGCGCAAGCCTGTCCTCACGGGCATCGAGCGCGCTTCGCGTCCCGGTCAGCGCTACTACGTGCCGGCTGGCCGCATCCCCAAGGTCCTCGGTGGCATGGGCACAGCAATCATCTCGACGTCCCAGGGCGTCATGACCGGCCACGAGGCTCGCAAGCGCGGTATCGGCGGCGAAGTCGTGGCGAAGGTCTGGTAACCGCATGAGCCGCATCGGACGTAAACCAATTCCCGTACCCGCCGGCGTGACCGTCGCGATCGAGCCTGAGCTCGTGACCGTCAACGGTCCCAAGGGCGAGCTGCGCGAGCGCATCAACCGCGATATCGAGGTCAAGCTGGAGGGCGAGGAGATCCTCGTCAGCCGTCCGACCGACCGTGGCGAGCATCGCGCGCTGCACGGCCTGACCCGTTCGCTGATCGCGAACATGGTCGAGGGCGTCACCGACGGGTTCACCAAGTCACTGGAGATCCAGGGCGTCGGTTACCGCGCGCAGCTCAAGGGCAAGAACCTGGAGCTGGCGCTCGGCTACTCGCACCCGGTCAACATCGACGCTCCCGACGGGATCGAATTCGAAGTGCCGCAGCCCACGAAGATCATCGTGCGCGGCACCTCCAAGCAGGCGGTCGGCGAGATCGCCGCAAACATCCGTAAGCAGCGCAAGCCGGAGCCGTACAAGGGCAAGGGCATTCGCTATGAGGGCGAGTACGTCGCCCGGAAGGTCGGTAAGCGAGCCTAATGAGTAAGAAGTCCGCACCCCAGAGGCGCCTCAAGCGCCGCCGTCGCGTCCGCGCGAAGGTCACAGGTACCGCCGAGCGTCCGCGCATTTCGGTGTTCCGCTCGAACCGCGGTATCTCGGCTCAGCTCGTCGACGACCAGTCGGGACGTACGCTCGCGGCTGTTCAGTGGACCGAGCCGGAGCTCCGTGAGCTCAAGCGCTCAGAGCAGTCGGTCAAGGCCGGCGAGCTACTCGCGTCACGCGCCAAGGCGGCGGGCGTCGACAACGCCGTGTTCGATCGCGGCGGCTACCAGTACCACGGGCACGTCAAGGCATTCGCCGACGGCGTCCGCGAGGGAGGCATCGCCGTATGAGGCATACACCGTTCGCTGACCGTGTGGTCAGCCCCCAGGGACTTGACCTGCAGGAGCGGGTCGTCGAGATCAACCGCGTCGCCAAGGTCGTCAAGGGCGGCCGCCGGTTCTCGTTCACCGCGCTCGTCGTGGTGGGTGACGAGGAGTCGGTCGTCGGTATCGGTTACGGCAAGGCCAACGAGGTCCCGATCGCGATCCAGAAGGGCGTCGATCAGGCCAAGAAGAACCTGTTCCGCGTGCCTAAGCACGGCTCGACCATCACCCATCAGGTCGAAGGCGTCTTCGGGTCAGGCCGCGTGCTGCTCAAGCCGGCATCTCCCGGTACCGGCGTCATCGCCGGTGGTGGCGTGCGCGCAGTGCTCGAGCTCGCTGGCATCCACGACATCCTCAGCAAGTCGCTCGGTACCCAGAACCCGATCAACCTCCTGAAGGCAACCGTCGCCGGTCTGCGTGACCTGCGCCTGCCCGAAGAGGTCGCCGAGGTGCGTGGCCTGTCGATCGCCGAGGTTCTCGGCCTCGACCCGAACGCTCGTGCAGCAGAGACGCTTGACGGCGCTCCGCTCGAGGACGCGGAATCGTCTGACGACGTTCCCGTCGCGGAAACGGACGAGTCCGTTTCCGCAGCTGCGGATGAGTCGGACGCTCCGGCTGAGGATGCTCCTGCAGAGGAGGCCGAGGCGAATGCCTAAGGTCACCCAGATCAAGAGCAAGAACGGATCGACCCAGCGCCAGCTCGACACGCTGCGCTCGCTCGGTCTCCGCAAGATCAACCACACCGTCACGGTCGACGATTCCCCGCAGACCAAGGGAATGCTCCACCGTGTCCGCCACCTGATCAAGGTGGAAGAGGACTGAAATGGCCGACAACAAGCACAAGCAAGAAGCACCTGAGGATCAGCCGATCAGCCTCGGCACCCTCGCCCCGAACCCGGGCTCGCGCAAGCCGCGCAAGCGCGTAGGTCGCGGCGAAGGCTCCGGGCTGGGCAAAACCTCCGGTCGCGGCCAGAAGGGCGCGGGCTCACGCTCGGGCTCCAAGTCGCGTGCCGGCTTCGAAGGCGGCCAGATGCCGATCCAGCGCAGGCTGGGCAAGCTCCGCGGTCCGCACATGAAGAAGTCGATGCCGTTCGAGATGTTCCGGACGCACACGCAGGCTGTGAACCTTCAGGATCTCGAGCGCCGATTCGACGAGGGCGCAGAGGTCACGATCGAGGCCCTCAAGGCCGCCGGTCTCGGCAGCCGCAAGGACGTGCCGATCAAGGTTCTTGCCAAGGGCGAGCTGACCAAGCCGCTCACCGTTCACGCCCACAAGTTCTCGGAGTCTGCAAAGCAGGCGATCGAGGCAGCAGGCGGAACGGCGATCGTCGTCGAATAACAGCACTCGATGCTCGCGACCATTCTCAGCGCCTTCACCGTTGCGGAAATCCGCAAGAAGCTGCTGTTCACCGCTGCGATGCTCGCGATCTATCGCGTTGGCTCGCACGTGCCGGTCCCGGGCGTCGATCTCGACGCGGTAAAGGAAGTCCAGGCGCAGTTCGGCGGGGGAGGCATCCTCAACCTGCTGAACACGTTCTCCGGCGGTGGCCTGTCGCGGATCGCTCTGTTCGCGCTGGGCATCATGCCCTACATCACCGCGAGCATCATTCTGCAGCTGCTCACGGTGGTCGTGCCGTCCCTGGAGAAGCTCTCCAAGGAGGGCGAAGTTGGCCAGGCACGCATCACGCAGTACACGCGCTACCTGACCGTTGGCCTCGCGTTCGCGCAGTCGATCGGCTACGTCTTCCTCTTCAAGTCCTTCGGCAGCAGCAACAACCCGGTGATCCCCGACTTCACCGTCGGCACCGTGTTCCTGATCGTCATGTCGCTGACCACCGGCACCGTGCTGCTCATGTGGCTCGGCGAGCTGATCACCCAGCGCGGCATCGGCAACGGCATCTCGCTGATGATCTTCGCCTCGATCGTGGCTGGGCTCCCGAACGGCATCACCTACTGGTGGACCAACCCTGACCCGGTGTTCGTTGTGATGATGCCGTTCCTCGCGCTCGG
>CAZLKZ010000015.1:24414-41713 GCA_964560235.1 uncultured Conexibacter sp.
TGGCAAATGGTGCGGTGCCGGAGCGCACATGGATTACTTCTGCCGGGCCTCTCTCGGATCTCGGAGTGTCCAAGCGACTTCGGTGCGAGGTCAAGTACCAGACGCTCTATTGGTGGCAATCGCCTTGGGGTTGCGCGACAGCCGCGAAAGTCGACAGCACGGAGTTTGGTCTAATCGGCGTCAACACAGACGGCGAGGTCGACGAGGACGTTGTATCGCCCATGCCCGAGTATTGGGACGGGTGGACTCCGGTTTCGCAGAGTGCTGTCGGCGGCTCCGGCACGCGAGACGATCCGTTCAAACTGACCACCAAAGTACGCGCGGCGAATACCGGCGTAACGTTCGAGCAGGCTGATCGCTACGTCACGGGAGATCTCGCCTATTCGACGTCGGTCGAAGTCGAGAACGGCTCGTCGCAGGTACGTCAGATAAGGCTGTACAGGAGTGGCAAGTGCTTCCTGGGCGGTTCGGAGTATGGATACGGAAGGCTCTCCCTAGAAGACGCGCAGGTCGGATGTATGGCAGACCCGGCCACACCCACGAGCACCATCGATCTTGTCGGGCTGACGCCCGGAGGCCAGATGATCGAGGGAGACGGCTACGGGTGGCCGATGACCCTGCCGACTCCGATTGAGAGCCGGTGTTCTTGTACGTCGTATGAGAAGAATGGGCTTCTGTTGTCTTGGGAGTTTTCGCTGCAGCCCGGCGAGTCCCGCGTATTCGATTCGATCACTGCTCTATCCCAGACCGGGCAGGACGAGATACCGCTCGCGATCAAAGCGTCCGATGATTCACCCTCTGCCGGCGATGTGGTTCGCTACACGGTGTCCGCTCAGGACACGACGGGGCGGGGCGGCCGGCTTGATGAGCTTGAAGTGCAGATCCCACCCTCGGCTCATCTGGTGTCAGGCTCGGTCAGCGCCGCTTCGCTCAGTGATCCCCTCGTCAGCGGCAACCGGCTCACCTTTTCCAGTCCCGGAAAGGTTGAGCCGCTTGACGCCTGGAAGGCTTCATTCGAGCTGGAGTACAGCTCGGCCGGCGACGTGACGCTGGCCGCGTCCGCGGCGAGCCCCAACGCTGTATTTGCGGCAGCCTCGTACAGCGCGAGTGTCTCGGGCATGAAACGTCCGGAGACGCCAGCCCTCATCGCCCCGGCTGATGGTGCTCGGGTCTCTGATCAGGACGTCAGGTTCTCCTGGCGAGACTCCAGGCGTGCTGATCGTTACGACCTAATTGTTGACGGGGTCCTCGAAAAGCGGACTAGTGCGCGTGAGGCCGTGGTGACCCTGACCGACGGCCCCCACAACTGGCAGTTGATCGCCGTGAACAACGCTGGCAGTTCTCAGTCGGAAACCAGGACCGTGACGGTGGCTAGCGCGAGACCGGCAGACAACGGCTGGGTCGATTACTCGGAGCTAGCTGAGCGATACAAACCGATCTTCGAGGTCGCCAGAAGTGACGGGTTCTGGCCGATCGACTTTGAAACCGTTTTCAGGTTGAGCGACTCCTCGAAGCGCCCATCCACCGCTGGCCCGATTAAGGCGTTTGATCCGTCAGCCACTTGTGTGCGCACCCGGAGCGCTAGCCGTAGGCCGCGAAGCTGCCAAGTGGCGCGCGTCCAAGACCTCCGTGGCTCGTCCGGGGAAGGGCAGTACCTCGATTTTCCGGCCAACGTTGGATTCGACAACCAGCTGAAGATGTTCCGACGCGCTCTCGGCACAACCAACCCGACCCCGTCCACGACGGCGCTTTATCCCTACATCGGCGGTGACAAGCGCCGACAAGACTCTTCGTTCAGCCTTCAGTACTGGGCGTTCTACGGCTACAACCACTTCAACGGGAACAAATTTGGCATCCGCGGCGGGCATCACGAAGGTGACTGGGAGCACGTATCCCTGATGTTTGCGGGCCGTCGGGATGACTTCAGGCGTCGAGCCCAGAATCCGGTACCGAAAGTGGTCTTTTTTGTGTCGCACGGAGGGCTTAAGCATCCGGTGGGCTGGGACAGCAGTGAGATGAGAAGAGTCGGACCGGGGGGAACGTGCGATACGACACGACCCAGTCCGATGGCGGGCCGTCGAGATGCCATCTGCGTGTACGTGGCGCGCGCATCGCATGCCTCCTACCCAAAGCCAGGGAGTCACCATCTCCGCACGACTGAGGACGACTCCCTAACTGAGAGCTTCAAGGATCGTTGGCATCTCGGCGCGGCACGACTGTTTGGACTCGTCGGCAAGGACTGGGCTTGCTGGCGGGGCAGAGCAGGGCAGCCAACATCAGGTGCTCAGAGCAAGTTAGGTATCACGCCGCCTGAGATGCCCTTGCGGCAGCAGGGCGGTAACGAGAACGTCACCGATGACTGCTATCGGGCGCCCGAGGCGGGTGCTGCTTCGCGGACCAAGGTCCCCGCAAGGGCCGCTGCCAGCACCAGCGGCTCCGGAGTCGGTGGCATCGGCGATCTTGATCGGTGCACGGATTGGATGCCGCCGATCTACCGGTATGGCGAGACTAGAGTCACGGTTTGTGATCAATCGCGCTTGACGAGGTGGCTTGCCAACGGGTTCGCTGATGACGAGGAGGTCTTTCGCATGACATCTTCAACGGATGGGGACGATTCGGGACGAAGCGCGGTAGTGTCGCGGTCGGTGCCGACGCGCAGCGTGTCCAAGCTCGTCACTGATGCCACCGTCGCATCTGCAGGTGCCGTAACGGTGGAGACACTTGTGGGGGCAGGGCGGGTAGAGCGCGCGACGTTCGCGGACGTACAGTTCCGTCCGGGCGCGCCGATCTCTGCAGTCGCAGGTCCCGATGGGCGGGTGAGCATTCTGGACGGTGGAAGCCAGGTACGGTCGGTGTACCCAACCGCGTTTTGGCTTTCGGCTCGAGTCAAGACCCGAGCTGCCTGGGCGGCGTCAAGTGTCACGGCTCGGCGAGTGTCCCGGCTAGGGGTAAAAATCAGGTGGACCATCTCCAAGCCTCTACGAGGTGTCGAGTATCAGGTTTTCGCGCGCCTACCTGGACGGAGGGAGGTGCGAATCGGTCGTGCCAAGGGAGGCCGGCGGACGGCAGAAATGATTAGGCGAGTGCCAGCGCAGGCCTCCTCGGTCTACGTCGTAGCAACCAAGGCGACAACATCCGTTCGCTCTCCGCGTGTACCAATTCGCGGGAGATAGTTAACGATGCCTCGTACTGACCGAGGTCGCTCGGCGCTGCTTCTTGCACTGTCAGTAGCGATCACCATTCCCACCGGCTACGTGGCACTCCTAGCCGCCATTGGCTACTGCAACGAGGACGCGAGCGATCCTGAGCGGTCTTGTTCGGGTCTATCTCCCGACGCGTTGTTCATTGTCGCGCTCCCGCTCGTAGTGCTCGGAGGACTACTGCAATCAATCGCAATCGCACGCGGCGATCGTGGTCGCGGTCTGTCGAAGGTCGGCCTTGCCTTGGTCATCGTTGGGTGCTCTGCTGTGTGGGCGTACGGCGCGGGGCGCATGATCTACCTGGACGGATCCGACGCGCTTGGAGTAGTCCGCCGTCTACGGCTGCCACGTGGTGAGCTGTAGCGGCTGAATGTGAATGGCTTGCTGTCCCAGCTTCGAACGTGATGGGGTTGCCGGCAATATCGCCGACGCACTCCGGCAGAAAGTCGCTCAACCGATACGATCCGAACCTCGTGTCGCAGCTCAATCTCATTCTCGTGGGGCCTCCTGGTGCCGGTAAGGGCACGCAGGCTGAGCGCCTGACCGAAGACTTTGGTCTTCCCTACATCGCAACGGGCGATCTGCTCCGTGCTGCGGTACGTGAGGGGACCGAGCTTGGCAACAAGGCCAAGAGCTACATGGACGCCGGCGACCTCGTTCCCGACGAGGTTGTGATCGGGATGATCATCGAGGTGCTGGAGAGTGGGAAGGCCGACGACGGCTTCCTGCTCGACGGCTTCCCGCGCACCGTCCCGCAGGCGGACGCGCTCGCCAAGGAGCTCGAGCACCTTGGGCGTGAGCTGACCGGTGTGCTCCTGATCGAAGCTCCCGACGACGAGATCGAGCGTCGTATCTCAGGCCGCCGCGTCTCGCAGAACGGTCGCGTCTACCACGTGGAGTTCGACCCACCGAAGGTCGAGGGTGTCTGCGACATCGACGGCTCCGAGCTGATCCAGCGTCAGGACGACAAGCCCGAGACGGTCCGCAAGCGCCTGGCTGTCTACCACGAGCAGACCACGCCGCTGATCGCCTACTACGAAGATCTCGGCCTGCTCCACAGCTTCGACGGCACACCGCCGCCGGCCAAGGTCTACGAGCACGTGCGCGCCACGGTCTCCACCTTGCGCCGCGAAGAAGACGCCTGAGACAGGGCGGCTCCAGTGATCGTCAAGAAGTCACCGCGGGAGCTCGACAAGATGGCGGCCGCAGGTGCGGTCCACACCGCCGTCATCCAGAAGCTCGCGACCATGATCGAGCCGGGCATCACCACGCTCGAACTCGACACAGTCGCCGAACAGATGATTCGTGACGCGGGCGGCATCCCCAGCTTCAAGGGCTACCCAGGCCCGCAGCACCCGGTTCCGTTCCCCGGCTCGATCTGCGCGTCGCCGGACTCGATGGTCGTGCACGGCATCCCAGACCGTCGCCCGCTCGACGAAGGCTCGATCATCTCGATCGACGTCGGCGTCACCCTCGACGGGTGGGTCGCAGACGCCGCGTTCACTTTCCCGGTCGGGCAGGTCGATCCGGTCGCGGAGAAGCTCCTCGCGACCACGCGCCAGTCGCTCGACGACGCGGTTGCTGCCTGCCATGTCGGCGGCCGGTTGGGTGACGTTTCGAACGCGGTCCAGACCACGGTCGAGGCCGCGGGCTTCGCGGTCGTCCGCACTCTCGTGGGGCACGGGGTGGGGCGGGAGATGCACGAGGACCCGCAGATCCCCAACTACGGGCCTGCCGGCAAGGGCCCGCGCCTGGAACCCGGAATGGTCTTCGCGATCGAGCCGATGACTACGGTCGGCCACCCGGACGTTTACGAGGGTGACGACCAGTGGGCGATCTACAGCCGCGACGGATCGCTGGCCGCACACTTCGAGTACACGGTCGCGATCACCGAAGACGGTCCGCGCATCCTCACGCCCTGGCATGAAGGCCCGGGCGCACTCTGACGGCCTAACCGGGCTGACGCTCGCGGTCGCTTCCTCGGCGGCCTTTGCGCTCTCAGGCCCGCTCGCTCGTGGGCTGATCGACATCGGCTGGAGCCCGGTCGCTGCGGTCACGATCCGCACGTGGGGCGCGTTCGTGCTCCTTCTTATACCTGCGGCGATGGAATTGAAAGGACGCTGGTCGCTGGTCAGGCAGGATCTCGGTCGTATCGTCGCCTTCGGAGTGCTCGCGGTCTCCGGTGCTCAGCTGTGCTTCTTCAACGCGGTGGCAAAGATGCCGGTCGCGGTCGCGCTGCTGATCGAGTACATGGCGCCCGTGGCGATCATCGGCTGGCTGTGGGCCCTGCACTCCCAGCGCCCGTCCCGGCTCACGGTGCTCGGGGCCGGGCTGGCCGTCGCTGGGCTCGTGGCCGTGCTTGGCGTGCTCGACGGCGTGACTGTGTCGACCGCTGGTCTCATCTGGTCGTTCTTCGCGATGATCGGGGCGGCCGGCTACTTCCTGATCGGTGCGCAGCAGCACTCAGATCTGCCGCCACTGGTGCTCGCTACCGGCGGCATCGGCGTGGGAGCGCTGATCCTGTCGCTCGTGTCGCTTGTGGGCCTGCAGACGTTCGCCACGAGCTCGGCTGACGCCTCGATCGGTGGAGCATCTCTGCCGTGGTGGGCGGTTGCCGGGCTGCTCGCGCTGGTCACAGCGGCGCTCGCCTACGGTCTGGGCGTCACAGCCACCCGCATGTTGGGCGCCCGGCTGATGTCTTTCGTTGCGCTGACAGAGGTGCTTTTTGCAGCGACTTTCGCTTGGCTGCTGCTCGGTGAGTCGATGCGCGTGGTGCAGGTCGTCGGTGGCCTCGTGGTGCTTCTGGGCATTGCTGCGGTGAGGGCGGGCGAACCCACTGGGGAGGACGATCAGGTGGTCGAAGTCCAGCCGAGCCTGCCATAGGGCTGTCAGGGTTCGGTCGCGAACACACTTTTGCTATCTTGATCGATCCGTGCCCGCGCACCGGTTCGCCGTGCGCGACCCGTGACAGCGGCATCGGTAGCCCCAGCGGCAGCCAGAGCCGGTCTACGGACCACAATCTTCCGAAAGGGACCATGAAGGTAAGACCGTCGGTGAAACCGATGTGCGAAAAGTGCAAGATCATCCGCCGCCACGGTGCGGTCCTCGTGATCTGCCAAAACCCCCGCCACAAGCAGCGGCAGGGGTAACTGACTCATGGCACGTATCGCCGGGGTCAACGTCCCCTTGAACAAGCGCGTCGAAGTCGGCCTGACTTACATCTACGGTGTCGGTCGCTCCACCTCGAACAAGCTGCTCGCAGAGCACAAGATCAACCCGGACACTTACGTTCGCGACCTGACCGAGGATGAGGTCAGCAAGCTGCGTGACGCCATCGAAGACCTCACGGTCGAGGGTGATCTCCGCCGCGAGCGCTCGCAGAACGTCAAGCGCCTGATGGAGATCGGCTGCTACCGCGGCCTTCGTCACCGTCGTGGCCTGCCGGTCCGCGGTCAGAAGACCAAGACAAACGCCCGTACGCGCAAGGGTCCCAAGCGCATGTCGGTCGCCGGTAAGAAGAAGGTCAAGAAGTAATGCCCGCACCCAAGCGCCCGCAGCGCGGCCGTCGTAAGCCGAAGAAGAACATTCCCGTCGGCCAGGCCCACATCAAGACCTCCTTCAACAACACGATCGTTTCGCTGACCGACACCAGCGGCAACGTGATCGCCTGGGAGTCCGCCGGCGGAGCCGGTTTCAAGGGCTCGCGCAAGTCGACTCCGTTCGCTGCCCAGGTCACCGCCGATGCCGCGGCACGCAAGGGCATCGAGCAGGGCCTGCAGAAGGTCGAAGTTTTCGTCAAGGGCCCGGGTTCGGGCCGTGAGACCGCGATCCGCTCGCTGCAGGCCGCCGGTCTCGAAGTCACGGTCGTCCGTGACGTAACCCCGCAAGCTCACAACGGATGCCGCCCGCGCAAGCGGCGCCGCGTCTGAGGATCTGATTCATGGCTCGTGACACAAGCCCCCAGTGCAAGCAGTGCCGTCGTGAAGGCCAGAAGCTCTTCCTCAAGGGAGAGCGCTGCCTCACCGACAAGTGCGCCATCGAGCGCCGTGCGTACCCGCCAGGTGACCACGGCCGCGGCCGCCAGAAGCAGTCCGAGTACCGCGTGCAGCTTCGCGAGAAGCAGAAGGCCCGCCGTTACTACGGAGTGCTCGAGACGCAGTTCCATCGCTACTACGTGAAGGCCTCCCGTCAGGAGGGCATCACCGGCGAGAACCTGCTGCGCCTGCTCGAGTCGCGCCTGGACAACGTCGTCGTCCGTCTCGGCTTCGCGGCATCCCGCCGTCAGGCTCGCCAGCTGATCCGTCACGGTCACTGGACGATCAACGGCCGCCGCGTCGACATCCCCAGCTACCAGGTCAAGGCCGGGGACGTCATCGCAGTCAAGGACAGCTCGGGCGCTGAAGCGATCATTCGCGACGCGACCGAACTGACCGCGCAGGTACCGGCGTGGCTGGAGGCCGATCACGACGGCCTCACCGCGAAGGTGCTCCGCCTGCCCGAGCGTCGTGAGATCACGACCCCGGTGCAGGAGCAGCTCATCGTCGAGCTGTACTCCAAGTAAGACCTCGTCGCTGCCCGCAGGCCGAACGCCTGCGGAGCGCGATATCACCGGCGGGCCCCGCCGGAGCAGACCCAACAAGAGACAGGATCCCAGTGCTCGACTTCCAGATTCCCCGCATCACCAGCGAATCCGTCGAGGAGAACCGTGGCACCTTCGTGATCGAGCCCCTCGATCGCGGTTTTGGCTACACCTTCGGTAACTCCCTTCGCCGCGTGCTGCTCAGCTCGCTCTCCGGTGCAGCCGTCACCAGCGTCCGGATCGAGGGTGTCGCGCACGAGTTCTCGACGATCAAGGGTGTGACCGAGGACGTCACCGACGTGATCCTCAACCTCAAGGGCGTCGTTTGCCGCATGCACTCGGACGCCACCGAGGTCGAGGCTCCGCTTGTCGTCACCGGCCCGGGTGAGATCACCGCCAAGGACATCGACCTGCCCGCAGGTGTCGAGGTCCTCAACCCGGCCGTACACATTGCGACGCTTGAGAAGAAGGCCAAGCTCGAGATGTACATGACGATCGGCCGCGGCCGTGGCTACAGCCCGTCCGAGGACAACAAGTCGCCCGACCAGCCGATCGGCGTCATCCCGATCGACTCGATCTTCTCGCCGGTCCGCCGCGTCGCCTACTCGGTCGAGCAGGCCCGCGTCGGCCAGCGCACCGATTACGACAAGCTCACACTCGACATCGAGACCGACGGCTCGATCGATCCGCAGACCGCGATGCGCGAGGCCGCTGAGATCCTGATCTCGCAGCTGGCGATCTTCACCGATCCCGAGCGCGTCGAAGAGCTCCGTGCGATCCCGGGTGGTCCGGGCGCACAGCAGCTCGTGGGCGACCTCGATCCGCTGGCCCAGGTCGTCGGTGGCGCAGCCGCCGCTCCCGGTGCAGCCGGTGGCGCATCATCTGGCCCGATGCACGACATCCTCATCGAGGAGCTCGAGCTCGGCGTCCGTTCGTACAACTGCCTCAAGCGCGCTGGCATTCAGACCGTTGGTGACCTGATCACCAAGTCTGAGGGCGAGCTCGCAGCGATCCCGAACTTCGGCAAGAAGTCGATCGACGAGGTCATCGAGACCCTCAACGCGCGCGGTTTGGGTCTGCGCGAGGACTAAGGACCATGCGTCACCAGAAGACACGCCACAAGCTCAGCCGCGACAAGGCTCACCGCAAGGCGCTGCTCGCCAACCTCTGCAAGGAGATCATCGAGCACGAGCGGATCAAGACCACCGAGGCGAAGGCCAAGGCCGTCAAGCCCGAGGTCGAGCAGCTCATCACGCTTGCCAAGCGCGGCGACCTGCACGCTCGTCGTCAGGCGCTGTCGGCTCTCGGTCAGGACAAGGGCATCGTCCACAAGCTGTTCGAGGACGTCGCTCCGCGTTACTCCGAGCGCCCGGGTGGCTACACCCGCATCATGAAGCTCGGACCGCGCAAGTCTGACTCGACCGAAATGGTCTACATCGAGCTCGTCTAGCTCCGGCTTGCAGCAAGAGTTTTCGAGGGCGCCCACGTGGCGCCCTCTTTCGTTTGTGAGCTAATCCGCGCTGGGCGCGGCTTTGCTCACAAACCGCGCTACCAGAGGGGCGACTGAAGCCGGCTCGTCCTCGATCTGCCGGTAGCTGATCCGGAGCACGGTGAGCCCGAGGCCGCGCAAGCCTGCGTCACGTTCGGCGTCTCGGAGGCGGGCCAGCGGGCGCTCGTGGTGTGGGCCGTCTATCTCGACCACCAGGTTGGCCTGCGGCCAGTGCATGTCGACGCGAATCTGCTTGGCAGGCTGCCCGATCACGAAGCGCGATTGGAGTCGAGGGCGGGGGAGTCCTGCTTCGAGCAGGATGGCCAGGGCTCTCCGTTCGAGCATGCTGCCCGCCTGCGATGCGTTGAGCCGCTCGTCGCCGAGCACCGCGCGCAGATTTCCGATCCCAGCGGGCGCGCCGCTCCAGCCTTCGATGACCGTCAGCACCTGGCGCGGGTCGAGCGCTCGTTTGAACTCCGCTTGCTCTGCCGCCACCTCCAGCGCGTGCACATCCAACACCGAGGCGAGATCGACAAGCGTGCGGGCCACCGAGGTGGTCGGGACGCCATCCACAACGAGGCGTCGGGCGGCCCTGCGCCGCGACACCGTTACCCCGGGGATGCGCCTAGCGTGACCCGGACGGAGAATCTCGATCGGGCCGGTGTATGCCTTTGAGGTCAGCAGGCCGTGGAGCTGTGCGGCCGATCGGCACGCCAGCAACGCATCCCCGCCCGTTGCAAGCACGGCGGCCAGCCAACGCGAACGTCGCGTAAGGGCTGTGTGTCCAACCGCGTAGATACCGCGGTGGAGTCGGTGCAGCCGCCCAGCCGCAAGCATCCGCTGCCGCTGGTCGGCAGATACCCCGGCCGCGGCGAGCTGAGCGGCTGAGATGACCCCGTGCTGGCGGCTCGCAATCTCGGCGATCTCCCTGATCTGCCTAGAGGAGCACGTGTCCGGCCGGTGCGGCGGGCGTCGCAGCAGGATCGCGGCGCCGTTTGTGCACAAACCCGCGCTGGGCGCGTGTTTCTGCACAAACGTCCCGTGGTGGCGTCGGGGCCGCGTACACTCCCAGGCCATGAGCGACTTCGGCAGTCCGGTTCAGCAGCAGGCGTCCGACGCGTTCGGCGCCACGCGCGTCAGCGCCACCACGATCTTCGGCCAGGTCATGTTCCTGGTCGGCGTCACGCTTGGGTTCCTGGCGATCGGTTCGTACATCGGGCGCGACCTCGCGCTTGGAACCGCTCAGGCGCTCAGCTTCGTCGCAGTCGGAATGCTCTTCGCACAGTCGTTCGTCGCCAAGCTCCGCTACGGCAGCGTTGGCATCGGCTGGCTGCTGGCAATCGGCCTGATCATGGGATTCGGTCTCGGACCGGTCCTCTCGTACTACCTCGAAGCCCAGCCCGACGCCTTCGTCCAGGCCGCCGGCGGAACTGCCCTCATCGTGCTCATCATGGGCGCGTGGGGCCTTGCGACCTCCAAGGACCTCGCCTCCTGGATCCGCCCGCTCAGCTTCGCGATGCTCGGGCTGTTCGTGGTCAGCCTGATCGGCCTGTTTTTCGCACCAGGCATCTCGGCGAACCCGATCTTCAGCCTGCTGGTCATCGCGGTGTCCTCGGGCCTGCTCGTCGTGTACTTCAACTACCTGCGCAAGCACGCTGATGAAGACGACGTCGTGTGGCTCGCAACGGGCATCTTCGTCGCGATCGTCAACCTCTTCATCTCGCTGCTGAACCTCTTCAGCAGCCGCTGATCTGCCCTGACCGCACGGCTCACGATCGCCTACGACGGCACCGCCTTCGCCGGGTGGGCCGTCCAGCCCGGCGAGCGCACCGTGCAGGGCGTCATCGAAGACGTCCTGTTTCGCATCCGTGGCGAGCGCGAGCGCGTAGCGCTGACCGTCGCGGGCCGCACGGACCGGGGCGTGCACGCGACCGGTCAGGTCGCAAGTCACCCCGGCGCGCCGGCCGAGGTCTACACCCTCAACGCGATGCTGCCCCACGACGTGAGCGTGCTCGCGTCCGAGGCTGCGCCGGATGGGTTCGACGCCCGGCGCGACGCGATCTCCCGCACCTACCGCTACCGCCTGTTCACCAGGCGCGAGCCGTCACCCTTCGAGCACCTCCGCGCCCTCCATCATCCGCAGCCGATCGACGAGCAGGCGCTGCACCAGGCCGCCGCACTGCTCGTCGGCACACACGACTTCACGGCGTTCACGCCAACCGAGACGGCTCACGTGAGGTTTGAGCGAGTGGTGCTCAGCGCCGCCTGGGAGCGCGAGGCAGAGCACGTGCTGACCCTTCAGGTGACCGGCGATGCGTTCATGCGCAACATGATCCGGGTACTGATCGGCACGATGCTCGAGGTCGGCACAGGCAAGCGGTCGCTAGACGACTTCGCGGCGCTGCTCACGGGGCGGCCCCGCGAGGAGGCGGGCGTAACCGCGGTGCCGCACGGCCTGTACTTCACGTCCGTCGATTACGGCACATAGCCTTCACCGCCCGATGCGCGTACTGCTCACCAACGACGATGGGATCGAAGCCGAGGGGCTCCAGCGGATGCGCACCGCGCTGCTCGAGCTGCCCGAGGTCGAGCTGACCGTCATCGCCCCGGACGGCAACCGCTCGGCGATCGGTCGCGGCATCACGTTCAAACGCCCGGTCAGGGTTACCCCGTTCCCTTTCGAACAAGGTGCACCCGGGTGGGCGATCGACGGGACACCGGTCGACTGCGTGCGCTTAGCCGAGCTCGGCCTCGACGGCACCGAGCGGCCAGACCTCGTCGTGTCGGGAATCAACCATGGCGCCAACATGGGTGACGACATCAGCTACTCGGGCACCGTTGCGGCAGCGCTGGAAGGCGTTGTGCTGGGGATACCCGCGATCGCTGTCTCCCAGGAGTGGACGAGTGAGCGCAGGCCATTCGACGAGCAGGACCGGTTCGGCCAGGCCGCGAGGTTCGTAGCCCAGCTTGTGCGCAAGCTCGACCAGATCCCGCTCGACGCGGGAACGATGCTCAACGTGAACGTGCCTGCCGTGCCGGCGACGAGCGTCGATGTCACGAACGTCGGCCGCCGCGTTTACTACGACACGCTGCAGCCCGACGGGAGCGCGGGAGCCGACGGTGCACAGAGCTACCTGCTCTACAACGCCGAGCCGGGCTACGAGCCGCAGGAAAACACCGATGTGCAGGCCGTAAGCGAAGGGCGGATCGCGATCACGCCGCTGCACCTCGACCTCACACACCACGACGCGATCGGCCCGCTGAGCGAGTCCGACCTGTCAGCACTCCTGGAGCCCCACGTTGAGCTCTAAGCCCGCAGAGCGCGCCGCAGAGCTGCGAGCCGAGCTCGCTCGGCACAACCGCGCCTACTACGAGCTCGACGACCCAGAGGTCGGCGACGACGTCTACGACGCGCTGCTCGATGAGCTCAGAGCGCTCGAGGCCGAGCACCCCGACCTCGTAACGCCCGACTCGCCGACGCAGAAGGTTGGCGGTGCGCCTGTCAGCAGCTTGCAGAAGGTCACCCACCTGCAGCCGATGCTCTCGCTCGCCAACGCGCGCTCAGCAGAGGAGCTGCATGCGTGGGCCCAGAGGATGCGCAACCACCTTGCGCGTGAAGGCATCGACGACCCCGACTTCACCTACATCTGCGAGCCGAAGATCGACGGGCTCGCAATCTCACTGCTTTACCGCGACGGCAAGCTCGAGCGCGGTGCCACGCGAGGGAACGGTGAGGTCGGAGAGGACGTAACCCACAACCTGCTGACCATCGACACGATCCCGCGCACGATCGAACCCCTCGACGGCGAATCGGTGCCGCCGCTCGTGGAAGTGCGCGGCGAGGTTTACCTGTCGTTGCCTGACTTCCAGGCGGTCAACGAGCGCCGTGCTGAGCAGGGCCTGCCGACTTTCATGAACCCCCGCAACTCCGCGGCGGGAGCGATCCGTCAGCTCGACCCAAAGCAGGCCTCCGAGCGCCCGCTCTCTATGTGGGCGTACTCGCTCGGCGTCACCGAGGGACTGTCTTTCACCGGCCACCGCGAGAGCCTCGACTGGCTCGCCGCGCACGGCTTCCCGGTGAACCCAGACATCACGGAATGTGACAGCGAGGAAGCCACGATCGCCAAGTGCGAAGACTGGCACCAGCGCCGCGGATCGCTCGACTTCGAGATCGACGGGGTCGTCATCAAGGTCGACGACCTGGAGCTGCAGCGCAGGCTGGGCGTGTCGGGTCGGGATCCGCGCTGGGCGATCGCCTGGAAGTTCCCACCGACCACAGCCGTGACCACCCTCAAGAGCATCGAGTGGAACATCGGCAAGTTCGGCGACCTCAGGCCATACGCGGTGCTTGAGCCGGTGCACGTCGGAGGCGTCACGGTCTCGATGGCGACCCTGCACAACGAGGAAGACATCGTGCGCAAGGATCTGCGCCCCGGCGACGAGGTGATCGTGCTGCGCGCCGGCGACGTCATTCCCCAGGTCGTCTCGCCCGCACCGCATGCGCTGGAGAAGAAGCGCGCCGGGGTGGTGCACCCGCCGGCTAAGTGCCCCTCCTGCGGGAGCGAGACCTACAAGCCTGAGGGCTCGGTGTTCACGAAGTGCCCGAACCGGGCATGCCCGGGACGCCACTGGCAGCTGCTACGCCACTTCGTCAGTCGCGGCGCGATGGACATCGACGGCATCGGCGAGGAGCAGGTCGCCGACCTGATGGATGCGGGGCTGCTCAAGACTGCCGCCGACTTCTACCGGCTTACCCCCGAGCAGCTGGCTGCTCGCCGCGGCAAGAAAGACGAACTGACCGAAGGAAAGCTGGCGGCAGGCGCCAAGCAAGTCGAAGCGATCCAGCGCTCCAAGGAGCAGCCGTTCGCACGGGTGCTCTTCGCGATCGGGCTGGAGGAGGTCGGCGCCGTGACTGGCCAGGCGCTCGCTCAGCAGTTCCGCACGATTGACGCGTTGCTGGCAGCCGAACCTGAGCAGATCCAAGAGACACAAGGCGTCGGCCCGATCATGGCCGAGAAGATCGCCGAGCAGCTCCGTGACCCGGTGATGGTGGAGCTGATCGCGGATCTCCGTGAGCTTGGCCTGCAGTTCGAAGAAGCAGGCCCGCCGCCGGGCGAGGGCCCGCTGTCAGGCAAGACGTTCGTACTGACCGGCACCCTCCCAACGCTGACGCGTGAAGAGGCCAGCGCGCTCCTCACAGCAGCCGGAGCCAGAGTCACCGGCTCTGTCTCCAAGAAGACCGACTACCTCGTGGCCGGAGAGGCCGCTGGCTCCAAGCTCGCGAAGGCTGAGCGGCTTGAGGTGCCCGTGCTCGACGAGGACGGGCTACGAGCACTTCTCGAAGGCTGAGCTCAGTCCAGGCGGGCGATCTGAGAGACCATCCGGTCCTCGATCTTCTTGGCCGAGTACGTCGATACGCCGTTCGCAATCACCGCGAAGGCGATCCTTCGGCCGCTCGCGTTGAAGCAGAAGCCTGAGAGCGAGGACACGCCGTTCAGCGTGCCGGTCTTGGCGCGGCAGCGGCCGGCGGCCGGAGTACCGCGCATGCGCTTGCGCAGCGTGCCGCTGAGGCCTGCCACAGGCAGCGAGGCGCGAAACGCGGGGCCTGCCGCACTCTTGTCCATCCCTGCGAGCAGCGTCACCAGCGTGCGCGCGGACGTGCGGTTGCTCCGAGACAGGCCAGAGCCGTCAACCAGGGTCGGGCTGATCGAGAAGGGGGAGAGGGCAGAGTTGACGACCGCCAAGCCAGCCTTCGTTGACCCCGCCTTGCCGTAGTAAGCACCGAGTGCCTTGGTGAGCATCTCGGCGTAGAAGTTCTCAGAGGGGATGTTGGTGGCTGCGGCGAGCTCGGCCATCGTCGGTGAGGTAACGGTTGCGAGTGCCCCCGCCCCGGCCCCTGTGCCACCCGTACCGGCTGCCACCGCTGGCATTACCCCGGCGCGCGGCTTGCGCGCATACTTGATCCCCCGCGACTTCAGAGCGCCCGCTAGTCGGGTCGCAGCAGCAAGCGCGGGACTGCCCGACAGCGAGGCGCCATGTCCCCAAGAGAGGGCGGAGAGAGATCCGCCCAGGTAGTAGTCGTAGCGGTACCCGGAATCTGGGCCACCGCGCAGCTTGTCGAAGGCCGACTCGTCGCCGACGACCGCGCCGGTGATCTTCTTCAGACCCGCGTCGTCGAGCTGGTTGGCCAGCCGGCCGACAGCGTCATTGCCAAAGCTGGGGTCGCCGCCACCGACCAGGTACAGGTTGCCGCGCAGAACCCCTTCCTCATCGATCTCGCGGCCAGCTGCGGGCAACACGTTCGTGGCTAGCCGGCCCTTGGTGCCGAACTTGAGCAGCGCCGCTGAGGTCACGAAGAGCTTCTCGTTCGATGCTGGCGCGAGCGCGCGCGTCGGGCTGCGCTGGAACAGGATGTCGCGCGAGGTGAGGTCGGCAACCAAGACAGAGTTGGAGCCGCCGAGCTTGCCGTGCAGCGCCGACAGGCGTGAGGACAGCGTCGCCTGAGAGATGGCGGCAGCGCCGGCCGGGGCCAACCCAGGTGCGCAGAGCGCGACTGCCGTGATGGCGACGAGACGGCGCGTGCTCGCGAATCTCAAGAGGAATGTGGGGCCGGAGCGTCTCCAGCCGTGTGGGCGTCCACCGGGCACGATCGCCGAGTAATCTTAGGACTGCCGGGCTTTTCGCGAGCCGCATAAGCGGAAAATTGCGCTCAGAGCAGGCTCGGGACCGGGTTGACCGCCGCGTGACACAGGTACCCTTTAGGCAATGGGCGACGTCGTAGACCTCAAGGCCCGATCGGGTAAGCGCAGCACAGCCTCCAAGAAGGCCGCTCCCAAGCGGTCACGGGGCCGCTCGAAGACCGCGCTCGTGCTTGGTGGCGGCGGGATCACCGGCGGTGTGTACGAGATAGGTGCACTCCGCGCCCTCGACCTGCTGTCGGTCAACCACACGATCAACCAGTTCGACGTATACGTCGGCACCAGCGCCGGCTCGGCCGTCGCCGCGATGGCCTCCAACGGCGTCACGCCCGAGGAGATGATGCGGGTGGTGCACGGGGTTGGGCCGTCTCCGTTCCCCGACATGGACCTCAGCCTCGTGCTGCGTCCCAACATCGTGGAGTTCGTGCGTAAGAGCTTTGGCCTGCCGCTTCAAGCCGTGAAGGTCGCGCGCGAGCTCGCACCTCGCGTGGGCCAGATCTCTCTGATGGACGTGGCTGTCGGCATGGCCGAGGCGCTTCCGTCCGGTGTGTACTCCGGCTCGGGGATCGAGGAGTACACCCGCATGGTGCTCTCGGACCCCGACCGCACCGACGACTTCCGCTCACTCGAGAACGAGCTGTACATCGTCGCGACCGACCTCGACACCTGCGAGCGGGTGGTTTTCGGCACAGACGACTGGCGCGACGTGCCGATCTCACGTGCTGTCCGGGCATCGACGGCGCTACCGATGGTCTACAAGCCGGCCAAGGTGCGGGATCGCGAGCTGGTCGACGGTGGCCTCGTGTCGACCACCAACCTCGATGTCGCCGTAGAAGCCGGTGCCAAGCTGATCGTGGTCGTTAACCCGCTCGTGCCCTACCACAACGACTTCGTGGGCCAGATCTCCACTCTGCTCGGTTCGCGCCCCCGGCGCGTGAGCGACATGGGGCTGCCCCAGATCGGCTACCAGTCCTTCAAGATGATGGCCCACCAGCGCCTGCACATGCAGGCGCGGTACTGGGAGGAGCGCTACCCGGGCGTCGACATCATCCTGATCGAGCCGGAGACCGACGACGAGCTGATGTTCCAAACGTCGATCATGAACTTCACCAAGCGTCTCGACATCGCGCGCCACGGGTTCGGATCGGTCACTTACAAGCTCGCCGAGGACTACGACAAGTACCAAGAGATCTTCGAGCGCCACGGCGTGAAGATCTCCGCCGACCGTGTTCGCGACGTAGTGCGGACGGTGGCAGCCGAGGAGACCAAGCAGCGCGCTTGGGAGCGGATCCTCGGGCAGACGACCAGCACCCTGCTGCGCCAGGTAGGGCGC
>CAZLKZ010000016.1:0-20012 GCA_964560235.1 uncultured Conexibacter sp.
TTGCGCCACGCCTCAAAGGGCGGCCCTGGCACTCGCTTTCGCCGGCCGAACGACTGGGTGCGATCGAGCAGATCGAGCGGCTCGGTCCGCAGGCTGCGTCGATTGTTGCGGCGTTGCGCGCGGCCGCAGGCTCCTCCTATTACGGAGACCCGCGGGTCGCTTCGTTGCTCGGCTACAAGGCCCCCGGTGAGCGGTGATGGCAGCGCTCGCTGAACAGCAATCGATCGTCGACGGAGCGCAGATCGCAGATCGCCGCGTGATCCACACTGACGTCTGCGTCATCGGCAGCGGTGCCGGTGGCGCCCCAGCAGCCGCCCTGCTGGCCGAGGCAGGGCGCAGCGTCGTCGTGGTCGAGGACGGCCCTTCAGTACCGACCAGCGAGCTGACCGGTGACCTGCGGGCGATGATGGCGGGGCTGTATCGCGACGGTGGTCAGACGATGAGCGTCGGCAACACGCCGATCATCATCCCCGTCGGTCGCGCTGTTGGAGGCACCACGCTTGTGAACTCGGGAACGTGCCTGCGGACCCCAGACGACGTGCTTGCCGAATGGGCCGGCGAGCTGGGCCTCGACGCGCTCGGCCCTGGATCGCTCGACGATCTCTACCAAGACGTCGAACGGGTCATCAGCGTGGGGCAAGTCACGCCCGAGCTGGCAGGCGCGAACGCTCGGCGCATCGAGTCGGCTGCCAACGCGCTCGGCTGGAGCAACGAGTATCTGCCGCGTAACGCGAGCGGTTGCGTCGGCTCTGGGGTGTGCGCCTTCGGGTGTCCGACCGGCGCGAAGCAACACACCGCGATCACGTACATGGAGCGCGCGCATGCTGCGGGCTCTGTGACGTACGCGGCGACACGTGCAGACCGAGTCCGCGTCGACAAAGGGCGAGTGCGAGGCGTGGTCGCGCGTACAGAAGGCGGCGGCAAGCTGGAGATTCGCGCGCCCACGGTCGTGGTTGCGGCCGGCACGTTCCACACTCCCGGGCTGCTGGCCGCCAGCGGGATCCGCAACGAATGGCTCGGTGAGAACCTGTCGATCCATCCGGCAACGGGCGCGTGGGGTGTCGTCGCTGACGAGGTGGGGATGGGGCACGGGGTTCCCCAGTCGCTGGCGATCGACGAGTTCTCCGGTGACGGCCTGATGCTCGAGGGGATCTCGGGGCCGCCGTCTTACATGGCTCTGAGCGTGCCGTACAACGGGCAGCGCAACCGGGAGCTGATGGCGCGCTACTCGAACGTTGTGCAGTTCGGGCTGATGGTGCGAGACCGGTCCCGTGGGCGCGTCGCGACCGGCCGGCTCGCCCGCCGGAGTGGCACACCGCTGATTCGCTACGACATCTCGCGCGAGGACACGCAGCTCGTCTTCACCGGGATCGAGCGGCTCGCGGAACTGCTGTTTGCCGCAGGGGCAGAACGTGTCATCACCCCGATCTCGGGCCTTCCAGAGCTCCGCGACGGAGACCTCGCCCCGCTCCGAGCGACCACGCCGCATCCCGCTCGGCTGAAGCTCATGGCCTTCCACCCGCTCGGCACCGCCCGCATGGCGGCCAATCCAGACCACGGTGTGCTCGACGCCGACGGTCGCGTGCACGGCACCGACGGCCTGTTCGTCGCTGACGGCAGCGCCGTGCCGAGCTCGCTTGGGGTCAACCCACAACTCACGATCATGGCGCTAGCCACGCGGCTCGCGCGTCACATACACAAGGAGTATTGAGATGTCGTTTCTCATCGACGGCCCCTGGCTCTACGCCAACGGGCGTGCCATCGCCGAACTGCCCAAAGAGGCACAGCAACCGGTCGCCGCAGCGACGATTGGCACCTTCCTCGTGACCAGCATCTCGCTGTACGCGAACGCTCGCTGGACCAACTGGATCGCTCGCATGTGTCGCGCCCGCAGCGGCCGCGACTGGATGGTCAACTCAGGCGTGTTGCGGATCGACGAGACGAAGATCGGTCGTCGCGGGCACATCATCAGCGCTGGGATCTTTGCCACCTATCCGCTCTGGTTGTGGCTAGGCATGCGCGACGGCCGCAGGCGATGAAGGTCCAGTTTCCGAGGCTCGCGAGGCGCGGCGGCTACGAGTCGTTCTACCTGCGGGCAGTTGACGAGGAGACCGGTCGCGGTCTGTGGCTCAGGCACACATTTCACGCCGAGGGCGGCGGTGCACCGGTCGTCGGATCGATCTGGGTGACTCTTTTCGGAGCAGATGGTGGTGTTGTTGCGACCAAGCAGTCGATCACGGACATCGCCGATGAGGGGCCGGACGGGTGGGTCCGGATCGGCCAGTCCAGCTTCGGCCCGGATGGTGTCCGCGGACAGAGCGCAGATGCCAACTGGGACCTCACCTTCGACGCGCTCGACAGCCCGCTCCGCCATCTGCCCGCCGAGTGGCTGTACGGCGCGCCGCTACCCAAGACAAAGCCTGAGAGCCCCATGCCGATTGCCGCGATCAGCGGAACGGTCACCGTCGCCGGCACGACTTTCGAGCTCGATGGCTGGCGCGGGATGGTCGGTCACAACTGGGGCTCGCAGCACGCTGAGCGCTGGATCTGGCTCCACGGTGTGCAGTTTGCTGAGCGCGACGACGCGTGGCTCGATCTCGTACTCGGTCGCGTGCTCGTGGCCGGCCGCATGCTGCCGTGGGTGGGCATGGGGATGCTTGCGCTCGGCGACGAACGGATCCGGCTCGGCGGATTCGGGCGACGCCCTCAAGTACACGAGACACCGCGCGCACTGCGCCTGGAGATCGGCGGCTCTCAGAGTGCTGCTCTGCAGGTCGTCGCCGAGCCGCCAGAGGACCAGATCGTTGTCTGGCGGTACGCCGACCCGGATGGCTCCGAGCATCACGTCGCCAACTGTTCGGTGTCTGGCCTCAAGCTCGACCTGGTGCGCAAGCACGGCGAGCGGCTACAGCTGACAACGAAGCACGGCGGGACCTACGAGCTCGGGATGCGGGAGACGGCGCACGGACTGCGAGTGCAGCCGTTCAGTGATCCGTGATCACTGCTCAGCACCGATCAGGCTGAGCAGCTCTCGATCCTTTGCGTAGGTGAGGATCTTGAGGGCGTCGGCTGGGCGCAGCCACAGCACTTCGTCGACCTCCTCGTTCGGCGCAAAGCCGAGATCCTCGACGACCCTCATCCTCCACCAGCGCACCTCTTTGGGGCGCCCACGGTTGTCTGTGTAGCGCACTTTCGCGAGCCGCTTGCCGACGATCTCGCAGCGAAGGTGCACCTCTTCCTCGACCTCGCGCAGCGCGGCCTGCTTGAACTTCTCGCCGGGGTCGAGCTTGCCCTTGGGCAGCGACCAGTCGTCGTAGCGTGGACGGTGGGCGACACAGACCTTGCCGTCGCGGATGACTACACCGCCAGCGGCGCGGACGGTCGGAACGTCGGTGGGCACGGTCCCGACCTTATGCGCTCAGTGTGAGTTTGCGCGGGCCCGCGCGGAACCCGGCATCGATCAGAGGCTGCTCGAGCGAGGAGCCGACCACAGGCTCGCCGTCGACCCGTTCGATCGAGAGCTTGCGCCGGCGGTCTGCTCGTACGTGCGTAGCTAGTGCCTCCAAGGCTTCGCTGAGGAGCTCGCTCGACGCCGTCGGGCTGAGCGTTTGCAGGCCCTTGCCGCCGCGCTCCACGTAGAGGACAGGCTCGCTGCCGCAGATGACCACGTGGGCGCCCGCGGCGCGGGCCGGACGGGCTCGGGAGTCGTCCGCCGCGCGTTCGGGCCACGGGAGCACACCGCCGAACGGTTGCGCCGGGTCGGTTGCGGCCAGCACGATTGCGTCCGTGCGGTCGGAATCTGCGCTCGAGCGCAGCCGCTCGACGGCGCCGGGGAGCGCGAACTGCTGTCCGCCGAGGCCTTCGGCGAAGTAGCCGCGCCGGCACACGCCAAGCGTTTCCAAATCGGCAAGCGCTGTGTAGATCCCTGAGAAGCCGCCAGGGAGGCCCTCGGAGACGATGTGCTCGCGCGTGAGGATGCCGTGTCGTTCGAGCAGCAGCTCGGCGATCGCCCGGCGATCGCCTGTGCCGTCCGTCGAGTCTCCGAGGAGGGGCCCGACCAGCGACCAGCGGCCTTGTACCGGCGCACCGGTGGCCGCCCCACGCCGGGTGCGGAATCGCGTCCCGCGGCGGCCTTGGGCCGCGCGCTGAGCTGTCGCGAGCGTGAGCTTCGGTGCGCGTAGCGGTGCGAACTGATCGTTGGTCACCTCGCCCGCCCACACGAGATCCCACAGCGCGTCCTGTAGCTCGGGGCCCGTCGCAACGTGCATCAGGCCTTCGTCTGCGAGCAGGTCGGTGAAGAAGCGCGGCGAGGCAGAGAGGCACGCTCGCAGCGCTCGGTGCACGTCGCCGTCGTGCTCGGTGAGGACCGCGCCCTTGGCCCACGGCCGGCCGAGCACGGGTACGTCGTCTCGGAAGTAGAGGGCGACTCTGCCCGAGTTGCGGCCAAGAGCACCGGCCGCTATCCACACGACCTCCCCTGACGAGCAAAGCTGGTCGAGCCAGATCGGCGAGTAGCTCCCACAGCGACGTGGCAGCACGTCCTGCTCCCACACGTCAGCTGGAAGGGCGAGGCCCTGGAGCGGCACCAGCACTTCACGTAGGCGGTCGATGCCTGCTCCGGCTGATGAGTGCCGGTCGACTCCGTGCCAGGACGGCATGAAGCTCGCGAGCGCACTTTGGTCGACGGCTTCGATCTCGCTGCGCAGAGCCGCGAGCGATGCGCGCCGAAGTCGCCGGAGCACGTCGGCGTCGATCGACTCGAGCTGCTCGCCGCCGTGCGGGCCGGCGGGGTCGATCGCACCCCGCACGAGCTGGCCGGTCGCCTCTCGCGCCTTGACCGCTGCTGCGAGATCGAGTCCGTAGCGTGCGCGCAGGTCAGCCGGGGTGAAGGGGCCATGTGTGCGGGCGTAGCGAGAGACGAGCTCCTCTGCTGCGTCGGCCACCTCGTCCAGATACGCGCTTGGTAGCCCTCCTGGAGGCACGACTCCGAGGGCATCGCGGTACATCCCGGCGTCGTCGGCGGCGATCCAGCGCTGCTCGCCGCCGATCCGCACGTTGATCGCCCTGCGCTCTGCTTCGAGCCGCTTGATCAGGCCCTGCGCGTCAATCCCGGCGATCACGCGCTCTTGCAGCTCAGCGTTGTTGAGGTCACCGACTCTCCGCAGCACGTCGGCGAGCCGGTCGTGGTCGGTGGCCTGCATGCGCTCGGAGCGGTGCTGGAGGTCGTCGACAACGCGCTGCAGAGCCTCGGGGTCGATCAGCTCTCGCAGCTCCTCCTGGCCGAGCAGCTCGGCGAGGAGGTCACGGTTAAGCGAGAGGGCCGCCGCGCGCCGCTCGGCGTTCGGCGTGTCGCCCTCGTACATGTACGTGGCGATGTAGTCGAAGAGCAGAGAAGACGCCATCGGTGACGCCGTCTTGGTTTCCACCTCGATCAGAGATATCTCGCGGGACCGCAGTGCGGCCAGCAGGTCACGGAGGCCGGGTACGTCGAGCACGTCCCGGAGGCATTCGCGGTAGGTCTCGAGCACGATCGGGAAGTCGCTGTGGTCCTTGGCGACCTCGAGGAGCGTTTGTGCTTTGAGGCGCTGCTGCCACAGCGGCGTGCGCTTGCCCGGGTAGGCGCGAGGGATCAGCAGAGCGCGGCCCGCGTTCTCGCGGAAGCGGGCGCCAAACAAAGCGCTGGCGCCGAGCTCGCCAACGACCAGGTTTTCGATCTCGTCGGGATCGATCAGCACGAGCTCGACCATCGCTGCGAGATCGAGGTCGTCTGCCTCGGGCAGGTGCACGATGATGCCGTCGTCCGACCAGATTGCGTCGGACTCGAGGCCCGTCTCCTCGCGAATACGGGCACTCAATGCGAGCGCCCACGCTGAGTGCAGTCGTCCGCCGAACGGGCTGAGCACACAGAGTCGCCAGTCACCAATTTCGTCACGGAAGCGCTCGACGACGATCGCGGTATCTGACGGAACCACTCGGGTTGCCTGCTGCTGTTCAGTGAGGAACTCGATCAGGTTGCGGGCCGCGAAGGGGTCGAGGTCGTACTGCTCGGCGAGAGTGCCCTCGTCCTGTTCCACTGCCCAGCGGCTGAACGCACCGAGCTCGCGGCCGAGCTCCTTCGGGCGCCCGACGCTGTCGCCGCGCCAGAACGGGATCGCCCCCGGCGCACCTGGAGCGGGTGTCACCACCACGCGGTCGCGCTCGATGTCCTCGATTCGCCATGAGGATGCGCCGAGCAGGAACACCTGTCCTGTGCGTGCCTCGTAGACCATCTCCTCGTCTAGCTCGCCGACGCGCCGGCCGTCCGGCAACACAACGGCGTACAGGCCGCGGTCGGGGATCGTGCCAGCGTTGGTTACGGCGAGCTGGCGTGCGCCCTTGCGTGGCCGGATCGTGTCGGCCACGCGGTCCCAAACGATCCGCGGACGGAGGTCGCCGAACTCTTGGGACGGGTAGCGCCCGTCGAGCATGTCCAGCACGTTGTCGAGCAGCTCGCGGGACAGCTCGGAGTAGGAGTGGGTGCGCTGGACGAGCGCGTGCAGGGCCGGGACCGACAGCGGGTCCGCATCTTCATCCTCGTACGCCGCGGAGATCGCGACGACCTGCTGGCACAGCACGTCGAGAGCGTTGCGCGGCACGACAGTTGGCTCGATGCGGCCTTCGCGCATCATCTTCGTGACGACAGCGCACTCGAGCAGGTCGGCGCGGAACTTCGGGAAGATCCGGCCCTTGGAGGTGTCGCCGACGCTGTGTCCGGCGCGGCCGACACGCTGCAGACCCCGCGCTACCGACTTGGGCGACTCGATCTGCAGCACGAGGTCGACTGCGCCCATGTCGATTCCGAGTTCCAAAGAGCTGGTCGCGACCAGGCAGGGGATCTGGCCCGCTTTCAGCTGGTCCTCGATGATCAGCCGCTCTTCGCGTGCCAGCGACCCGTGGTGCGCTTTGGAGATCTCGACCGCGGCTGCCTCCGGATTCTCCGCTTGTGCGTCAGCGGTAGCGAGCTCGTTGAGCCGGAGTGCCAGCCGTTCCGCGGTCCGCCGGTTGTTGACGAACACGATCGTTGAGCGGTGCTCGCGCACGAGCTCGAGGATCTTCGGGTACATCGCGGGCCAGATCGAGCGCTGGCGTGACTCGGCGCCGTCGATGTGTACGTGCGCTTCGGGGTCGAGCGGGTCGCGCTCCTGAGTGGCCGATCGCTCGGGCTCCACCATCGATTCGACCGGCACCACGATCTCGACGTCGAGCGGTTTGCGGCGTCCGGCGTCGACGACTTTGCACTCGCGCGTTGGCCCGACCATGAAGCGGCCGACCTCCTCCAGCGGGTTCTGCGTCGCCGACAGGCCGATGCGCTGGGGGTCACGTCCGCCTTGGGCGACGACGAGGTCAGACAGCCGCTCGAGTGTCAGCGCTAGATGCGATCCGCGCTTGGTTGAAGCAACCGCATGGATCTCATCGATGATCACCGTCTCCACTCCTGTCAGCACCTCGCGTGCCTGGGAGGTGAGCATCAGGTAGAGCGACTCCGGGGTCGTGATCAGGATGTCGGGCGGGTTGCGGCGAATCGCGGCTCGCTCTCGCTGTGACGTGTCGCCGGTACGAATCGCGACGGTCGCCTCAGACCCAATGCCCTTGAGCGGTGCTTGGAGATTGCGCTCAACGTCGTAGGAGAGGGCTTTTAGCGGTGACACGTAAACGACGCGCACGCTCTTGTCATCGTCTGCGCGCGGTGACTGGACCAAGCGATCCAGCGCCCATAGGAACGCGGCCAGCGTCTTGCCCGAACCCGTCGGCGCACTGATCAGCGTGTGCTCTCCGGAAGCGATCGCGGGCCAGGCGAGCTGCTGCACATCGGTCGGCTCCTCGAACGCGCGCGTGAACCAGTCACGAGTGCGTTCGGTGAAGCCTGCGAGCGCCATCAGTTCAGGGTACGGCCCCGGGGCGCACTACGGCCGCCGCGATAATCCGCGCCATTTTGGGCTGTGATCGCGACCCAAAATGGCTGAGATCTCAGTTTGGTCTCTTCCCAAGCGCCGCGCGCACGAAGGAGACGAAGCGGTGCGGGTCGTCGTACACGCGGCTTGTGCTCACGCGGTTGACGGTCCATCCGGCCCGCGTCCACGCGGCGTCACGCCGCGCGTCCTCTGACTCGAACAGGTGGAACGAGCCGCCGTCGAGCTCGACTATCACGCGGTGCTCCGGCCATGACAGGTCGGCTTCGTATCCCGCTCGCACCACGTTGACCTCAGGCAGACCAACCCCGGCAAGCCGCAGCACCGCCAGCGCCAGGATCTCCGCATCTGAGCGAGTGCGGCGCGCATGCTCGACCACGTAGAGAAGAAGGAGCTCTCTTAGTACCGGGATGCCTCGGCGGCCTTTGGCCCGCTCGCAGGCTCGAGCCAGACCGGTGCCGTCTGCAGCACCGGTGCGCAGTGCCTCGCGGACGAGTTTGCCCAGCACCTCCCGGTCTACGTGGCCGGCAAGGTCGCAGATCGTGCGCGAGGCCGACACGATCGGGATTCCTTGGTGTGCGGTGAGGTCCTCGCGGTGCAGGTCGCTTGCGTGCGACACGAGTACCCCGCCTGTCCTTCTTCGCGGGCTGCCTCCAGGACGAGTGACCGTCACAAAGAGCTCAGCATGCCTGTCGTCGCCGTATGCCTGGCAGCGTGCCGCGCTGGTGTGGCTGAGCGCTGTAGCGGGCGCGGTCGCTACAGCGGCCCACCACCGTTGCCGGTCTGTCAGTCGCCCGTGTCCGGCGCGGTACACGCCGGAGTGGAGCCGCGCCATGTCGGCCGTATGCCACTTCACCGCGGCCCTGCTCATTCCAGCGCCGATCATCTGCCAGGTCGAGATAATCCCGTCCTGACGATCGAGCGTCTGCATGACCGCTGCGTTGTCCCTCACACCATCAAGAGGGCGCGGCGCAACTAAGTCTCCCCCTAGGTGTCCGCGATGAGACAGGGCTCGTCGCCCGCAAACGCGCCATTTTGGGATGCGATTACAGCCCAAAATGGCGCGGATCTGCCTGTGGCCGGCGCGGCCTAGACGGCCCCCGCGAGTACCTGCGCCCGCGCGAACACATCGTCGATCATCGGCTCGGTGAGCTTGCCGGTGAACGTGTTCTGTTGGCTGGGGTGAAAGCAGCCGAGCATCGTCCAGGGCCCCGCTTCGGCGACCGCGCCGTGTCCGAACTTCGGCTTGGGCCGGATCGGCGGCGCTCCAAGGGCTGATGTGAGCCGGAGGGCTGCGTCCCACGCGAACGCGCCCAAACACACGACGACTTGAACGTTCTGCAGCAAGTCAAACTCGGCAACGAGCCAATCCATGCAGCGGTCGCGCTCAGATGGGGTTGGCTTGTTCGCGGGCGGTGCGCAGCGCACGGCGGCCGTCACCCACGCGTTGTGGAGCTCCAGGCCATCCTTGCGCGAGACAGACTGCGGCTGGTTCGCGAGACCTGCTCGGAACATGGACGCGAACAGAAAGTCCCCCGACCGGTCGCCCGTGAAGACCCTGCCGGTGCGGTTCGCGCCATGCGCGGCGGGTGCGAGTCCCAGCACGACGATCGCCGCGCCCGGGTCACCGAATCCCGCTACCGGCCGGCCCCAGTACTCCTGATCGGAGAAGGACGCACGCTTGGTCAGCGCGACTTCTTCGCGCCACGCTACGAGCCGCGGGCAGGCACGACATGACTCGACCTGCGATCGGTGTTCGGTCAGAGAGTCGGCCACCTACTTCGATCCTACGGGGAGGCGGCCAGTAGCCTTCGCCGCATGTTCGCTCGCCGGGCCGCAACGTTTGTGGCGCTCATCGCATCTGTCTCGATCATCGCCGGCTGTGCCGGGTCGTCGAGCAACAACGCCAAGGAATTCAAGGGCACCGAGGCCGAGGTCGCGGACACGATCAACAAGCTGTCGACGAGCATGCAGAAGGGGCAGGAGGACGTGATCTGCCGCACTCTGCTCTCGCCCGACACTGTCAAGGAGATTCGGGCCGCTCAAGATCGCGGCTGCGAGGCGGTGCTGCCTTCCCTGCTTGGGCCTTCAGACACGAAGATCGAGGTCACCGACGTGACGGTGACCGGCGACAACGCAGTAGCCACGGTCAAGCTCGCCGATCCCAAGGACGGCGAGAACGATCAGTCCTCGCAGCTGAAGCTCGCCAAGTACCAGGGCGTCTGGAAGGTCGAGCTCCGCTAGCCGAGCGAGCGCCCGTACTGGCGCTCGTAGTACTCGCGGAATGCGCCGGAGCGGATCGGCTCCCACCACCAGTCGTTACCGCGGTACCACTCAACGGTCTGCTCGAGCCCTTCAGCGAAGCCGACCTGCGGCTCCCAACCGAGCGCCCGCACCTTCTCTGAGCCGAGCGAGTAGCGACGGTCGTGGCCGGGCCGGTCGTTGATGAACTCGATCAGCGACTCGTCCTTGCCGGTCTGCGCCAGGATCTCGCGCACGACCTCCATGTTGGTGCACTCGCTCGGGCCACCCACGTTGTAGACCTCGCCGGGGGCGCCGTGCGCAAGCACGTGGCTGATGCCACGCCCGAAGTCCTCGACGTACAGCCAGTTGCGCACGTTGAGTCCGTCGCCGTATACCGGCAGCTTGTCGTCGTGCAGTGCGTTGAGCACCATCAGCGGGATCAGCTTCTCGGGGTACTGGTAGGGCCCGTAGTTGTTTGATCCGCGGCAGATCACGGTCTCTAGCCCGTAGGTGTGGAAGTAGGACTGCACCACAAGGTCGCCGCCGGCCTTGGTTGCGCTGTAGGGCGAAGACGGCACGATCGGTGACTCCTCGGTGAACGAGCCCTCCTCGATCGATCCGTACACCTCGTCGGTGGAGATCTGCACGTACCGGGGTACCTCTGCCTTGCGCGCGGCCTCGAGCAGCACCATCGTGCCGCGCACGTTGGTCTCTTCGAAAGCGAACGGCCCGGAGATCGAGCGGTCCACGTGTGTCTCGGCGGCAAAGTTGACGATCGCGTCTGGCGTGCCACCGAGCGCTGCGATGGCCTCGCCGACCTTCGCCTCGTCCTCGATCGCGCCCTCGATCAGCCGTACGTCATCGCCGAGGTCCTGCAGGTTCTCCGGGCGACCGGCATAGGTGAGCTTGTCGAGCACAACTACCTCGTCGCCGTGCTCACGCACGCGCTGGCGCACGAAGTTCGAGCCGATGAACCCGGCCCCGCCACAAACGATCAGCTTCATTTCGTCATCTTCCTATCGCTCAAGAATCCCGCCACTCCTTCTTGCCAGGAGGGTAGGCGAGGCGTTTCATCTCGTTCGCTCGCGAGCACGCTCCATGCCGGGCGTGCGGCGGGCCGCACGAACTGGTCGGAGGTCGTGTCCTGCACCTCGCATTCGACTCCAGCCTGCGTGTACAGCTCCTTGGTCAGCTCGTTCCACGAGCACTGTCCCGCGCCGGCTGTGTGGAATAGGCCGGTCTGGTCCAGCGCTGCGAGATCCAGCAATGCGGGGGAGAGATGGCCGGTCCAGGTCGGCGAGCCGATCTGGTCAACTACGACCGAGACGCTGTCGCGCGACTCGGCAGCGGTCAGCATCGTGTCGCAGAAGTTCTTGCCGCCCGCTCCGAACACCCACGCCGTGCGAGCGATCGCGTAGTTGGTGCAGGCGCTCGCAACTGCCTCTTCGCCGGCAAGTTTCGTGCGTCCGTACGCACCAATCGGCGCTGTCGGGTCCGACTCGACGTAGGGGCGGCCCGTGAGCGTGCCGTCGAACACGTAGTCGGTCGACACGTAGACCATCCGCGCTCCCTCGGCCTCAGCTGCACGCGCGACGTTCAGCGCGGCGTCACGGTTGCCCGAGAGGGCTGCTGCCTCGTCCGACTCAGCTCCATCGACGTCGGTGTAGGCCGCGCAGTGCACGATCGCTTCGGGCTCGCGCTCTGCAATCGCCGACTGCGTCTGGGCCTCGCTCGTCAGGTCGGCCTGCGCACGGGTGAGCGCACTAACCGCCCATCCGCGTGCGGTCGCGTCCGCGACCACGCGCTGTCCGAGCATCCCGGCGGCGCCGGTTACCAGCACCCGCATCGGGCTAGAGGATCTCGATGGTGGAGTTGTCGCCGACCAGGAAGCGGTGCGCTCGCGGTTGGCGGTCGCCGCGCAGAATTGCCGCGTCCTTCCCGAGCAGGCTGGCTTCCATGCGCCCGTCGAGGTTGCGCACGCTAGAGCCCGCGAGCAAGATCGAGTACTCGATCTCCGCGCCCTCGACAACGCAATCGGCGTCGATCGCGGTGTAGGGGCCTATGTAACAGTCAGACAGCTGGGCTCCGGCACCGATGATCGCGGGGCCGAGGATGCGTACTCGCTCGACCTTGGCGCCGGGCTCGATGATCACACGGCCTTCGACCTCGGAATCGATGACCTCGCCCTCGATGCTGCGCTCGATCCGGTCGAGGATCAGCCGGTTGGCCTCCAGCATGTCGGCGAGCCGGCCCGTGTCCTTCCACCAGCCCTGGACGATGTGCGGATCGATGCGGTGGCCCTGGTCGACCATCCACTGGATCGCGTCGGTGATCTCCAGCTCTCCGCGAGCCGACGGCTCAATCGACTTGGCGGCGGTGTGGATCAGCGGCGTGAACAGGTAAACGCCGACGAGCGCGAGGTTCGTCTTGGGCTCCGGTGGCTTCTCGGCAAGTGCGACGACCCGGCCGTCCTCGAGCTCGGCGACACCGAAGTGCTCGGGGTCGGGCACGGGAGTCAGCAAGATCATCGCGTCCGGCTGCTCCTCGTCGAATGCCTTGACGAGGTCGTCGATCCCGCCCTGGAGCAGGTTGTCGCCAAGGTACATCGCGAACGGTGAGTCGCCGAGGAACTCCTCTGCGGTCAGCACCGCGTGGGCGAGACCGAGCGGCGCCGACTGCGGGATGTACGTGATCGACACACCGAACTGCGAGCCGTCGCCGGTCACCTCACGGATCTCGTCGCCGGTCTCGGGCGCGATGATGATGCCGATCTCCTTGATGCCGGCATGCGCCATCGCTTCGATGCCGTAGAACAGCACCGGCTTATTCGCAACCGGCACGAGCTGCTTGGCAGATGTGTGGGTGATGGGGCGCAGGCGTGTGCCCTTGCCGCCCGAGAGGATCAGGCCTTTGAGTGCAGTCATGGTGAGTTAGTAAGTGCCGCCGAGTTTGCGGTGGTCCCAGGTGGCTCTGCGGGTTTCAACGAACTCGAGCGCCACACGTTTCGGAACTTGCTTGTCGATCATGGCAAGAACGCCCTCGTGCAGTGAATCTGCGTCGCTCGCGCCCGTGTAACGGACGAACACGTCCAGGCCGACGCCGCGCACCGTCTCAGGGTCACTGTGCAGCTTGACTTCGGTTTCGAACATGACGCCGCGCAGCTGGTCGTACTGGCCTTGCCCGGCTTCCACCTGCAGCGTCGCCTTTGGGTCGCGCTCGAGGTTCTTGACCTTCTGTGACTTCGCGAACGTCCATGCCCAGACACGTCCGTCTCTGACGACGTACCAAAGCGGCATCAGGTGCGGGAACCCGTGGGGCCCGTTGGTGCCGCACGTGACGATTCGTTCCTCATCGAGGAAGGCGAGGACCTCGTCCTCGGACATAGTGATCTGATCGCGGCGGGACACGCGCGTCAGGTTAAGGGACGGCTAGTAGATCGCGAACCAAGCGCCGGTGCCGAAGTCAGCGGGGCTACCGGATCCGTTGTAGGTCTTTACCTCGACTGTGTCCGAGGCCGTGAATCGCAAGGTGCAGAAACCGACTGCGGGGCCGCGTAGCGAACACGTGCCGACTCGAGCCGATAGGTCGACCGGGACCCCGGAGATCGTGTACACGCCTTGACCGGTCCTGCTGCACGCGGCCGGGATGTTGAACAGTCGCGCTACGTCGGCCGTGCAAGCGGTGCCGTCACTGCTGATTGCGCCATAGGCGACTGCGGAGCCGTCGGCACCGTTTGTTCCCGGAGTGCCGTTCGAGCCGTTGCTGCCCGCCGGGCCCGTCGCGCCGGCTGCTCCCGTCGCGCCGGTCGCTCCGGTTGCCCCTGTCGCGCCGGTGACGGTCTTCTTCGCTGCGGCCGAAAGATCCGCGGGCCCGACGGACCCGTTCTTGATGTCGGCACCCGTAAGGCTGTTGTTGACGACCTCTTTGCCCGTGATCTTCACCGCCGCGTACGCGGTGCCGCCGAGAGCGACGAACAACGCGAGCAGCGAGATCCAGGTTGCGGGGGTCTGCAGGTGGGGCTTGAGGCGGGCCGTCGGCCAAACCTACCTCGATGCCGCGCTTGGGATCCAGTCCGGCGGAAACGCATCGCCCGGAATCTGACCCGCGCGGAGCCCGACGGTCTCCGCGATCCGGCGGTACTTCTCGTCAGCGAAGAGCGAAGCCGAGTCTCCGACTGCCAGCAGCACCGCCAGCGTTGAGCCGATCTGCAGGTCCGCGGCGTTGGTGTGCCCGTTGCCGATGATGCCGTCGGCAATGAGCGAGTCGATGTGGTCGCGATGCGCGGGTAGCGCCTGCAGTTCATCTGCGATGCGCGCGCAGGTGATCTCGTGCCTGCGCCAGAGCGCTCGCACCATCCTGAGTGCGAAGTCCGAGCCGGCGGGGTCGAGGATGTCGCCGCCAACGATCAGGCCGAGCGCGTCCGGGCGGAAGTGCAGCGCACCCCACGGCAGCGTGCGGCCTAGCGGCTGCAGCACCTCGTCGCCCCAGCGGGCGGCCTCGCGTACCTGGTCGGCGATCGGCTCCGGGTAGAGCGAATGTGCATCGGGCGCCAGCTGCTCGATGCGCTCGAAAATCGGGTTTGAGCCGTACACCGTCTCGCCGTCGACGACCGCGCCTGGCACGCGGTTGTTGTCCTCGCCGTAAATCTCTTCCATCGTCGCGATGTGGGTGCCGTCCATCGGCAGCTCGACACGCTCGTACTCCAGCCCTTTGAGCGCGAACGCGGCATCTACCGCTGCGCAAGGGTGGGACGGCGGCAACACGTGCAGGGTGATCTCGGCCATGCGCGAGATCATCGCATCGAGCGGCCCCGGCCGTCAGGGGACTACGACGTCCGGGAACCACTCGGCGCAGTGCTCGCGCAGCACGCCAGTGATCCACTCGCGCTCATCGCGCGACGCGACCCGGTACCGGAGCAGGAGTTCCTTGGACTTCTTTGTCTCCACACCCGCGATCGTCCAGCCAGCCACAAGCCGCTCGAACAGGAACTCGATCGCGCGCTCGCGCATGTCCTCGGTGTTGGCCGCCGCGGTCGTGCCAGCTGGGCTCGACTCGTGGCGGAACTGCTCGCGCGTCTTCGGTGTCATGACACCGCGAACGGTCAGCAGCTGCTCACCGTCCGGGGATGAGTAGTCGGTGGTTGGTGCCGCGAGCTTGTCGGCCGGGCGCCGGCGCTTACGAGCCATTGCTCGCAGCGTAGATCAGCGCGTGACCCTCTCGCAGTCGTCGGCGACTTTGACGATGCCTGACGCCTGCACGGTGTCGTTGCCTGGACCGCACGTCACCGTGACGGAGCCGTTGGACACGATCGCGACGATCCGGTCGTCGCCCTCGCCCGCATCGATCGTCGTGGTTCCGCCCGAACGGACACGGATCGTGTCGGCGCCGGCTCCGCCGTAGATGGTTGAGGACCCGGTGCCGGTCTGGATTGTGTCGTCGCCGGCCTCGCCGTAGATAGTCGTGTGGCCGCGGCCTCCGAGGATCGTGTCGTTGCCAGCTCCGCCCCAGATGCGGTCGCGCGCGTTGGTGCCGCCGCTGTCGGGGAGCCGGTCGGCCCACAGCACATCGTCGCCGCCGTTGCCGTAGATCGTGTCGGAGCCGTGGCCGCCCAGCAGTTTGTCGTCACGCGCGGTGCCGTTCAGGGTGCCGCCGCGTGCCGGGGCGATCTTTGTGACGCCCAGCTTCGGATCGACCTTGGGTTCCTGTTCGATCACCCGCTCGCAGTTCTTGATCTGTCCACTGGCGATCGAGCGAGCGTGTGCGCGGCCAGCGTTCGTGTCGCGCGGATTGACGTAGATCGTGTCGTCGCCCGGCCCGCAGTCGACCGAGCCGATCGCCTGGTTGTTGTTGATGTAGATCGTGTCGTCGCCGGTGCCGCCGTAGATCTTGTCCATGCCGGAGTCCGAATAGATCACGTCGTCGCCGGCTTCCCCGTACAGCACATCGGTGCCCGACCCACCATGGATCGTGTCGTCGCCGCTGCCGCCGCGGACCGTGTCGGGGGCCGGGCCCGCATCGATTGTGTCGCTGCCAGGCCCGCCATCGATCGTGTCGTGGCCGTAGTCGCCGATGATCGTGTCGTTGCCTTCCTGCCCGTATAGGAAGTCGTCCCCTGTGGCGCCATCGATCAGGTCGTCACCGTTGCCTCCCCAGATCTTGTCCGGCCCCGTTTGCCCGTAGAGCTTGTCGTCGCCGCCACGGCCGTAGATCCGGTCTGGGCCTCCGCCGCCACGAATCGTGTCGGCGCTGTTTGTGCCCGTCAGCTTGTCGGGCCCCTGCCCGCCGGTGATCGACTTCGCGGCTGCGACGGTTGCGGGCACAAGTGCGCACAGGACGGCGATGAGCAGAACCGGGCTGGGACGGCGCATTGCGGTTGAGACTAGGTGCCCGGTCCCACCGCCGCGCCACAGTCTCATAACCTCCCGCGAGATGCCCAACCCTGCTCATAAGCGCGAGGTCGGTCGCGGTGAGCGGGTGCTCCCGGGCATCTGGCGCCTGCGCCTACCGCTGCCGTGGCCCGGAGTACCCCACTGCAACGCGTGGGCCGTGGCTGCGGGCGACGGGATCGTCTTGTTTGACTGTGGCATGCACGAGCCCGGCTCGCTCGCACACCTTGAGCGGGCGATGGATCAGGTCAACCTCAAGCTCGAGCATGTGCGCCTGCTCGTTTGTACGCACGCGCATTCAGATCACTACGGCCAGGCGCAGACCGTCGTCGAGCGCTCTGGGTGCGAGCTGTGGATGCACCCGAACCACGACCACATGCTGAAGACGGCGCGGGATCCTGACGCGTCGCTCGACCGGCGGATCGAGGTGGCGCGTCAGTCGGGCGTGCCCGAGGTGGCGCTCAAGCTGCTCGAGAAGCACCGAGGTCAGCCGTACGGGATCGCCGGGATCATCGAGCCCGATAGGGACCTGGTCCCCGGGGTCGAGATCTCGACCGACCTCGGCGCCTGGCACGTTTATGAAACGCCCGGCCACGCACCATCTCACGTGTGCCTCTATCAGCCCGAACGCCGCATCATGATCTCCGGCGACCACCTCCTGGGCAGGGTGTCGCTCTGGTACGACTACGGCTACTCGCCGGATCCCGCCGGCGAGTTCCTCAGCTCGCTCGATCTGGTCGAGGGACTGGACGCCCGACTCTGCCTGTCGGGCCACGGCCGCACGTTCACGGACACCAAGGCGCACATCGACGCCAACCGCTCGCTCGTGAACGAGCGCATCGAAAAGGTGTTTGGGGCGCTCGACGGAGAACCGCTGACCGCCTTCGAGATCATCCCGCGCGTGTACGACGCAGAGCTGACGCCGACCACCGGTGCGTGGTGGCTGAACGAGACGCTCGTTTACCTCCGCCATCTGGAGGTACAGGGCCAGGTCGAGCGACTCCCAGGGGAGTTCGGGCCCGTTGAGCGCTGGGCAAAGCTGGCCTGAAACCCGCCTTCCCAAACCTTGACACGACTGTGTTAGGGTTTGCGGGGCGATGCGGATCGACCAGCTTCTGTCAACGAGCGAGCCGACGTTCTCGTTCGAGTTCTTCCCGCCGAAGACCGAGCAGGGCGAGGCCAACCTGATCGCGGCCCTGCGCGAGCTCAAGGAGCTTGACCCGGCCTACGTCTCAGTGACCTACGGTGCGGGCGGTACCACTCAGGACAAGACGCTCGAGATCGTCTCGCGCCTTCAGTCGGAGTTCGATCTCACCGCGATGGCGCACTTCACGTGTGTTTCTGCGACCGAGGCCGAGCTGCGCTCGGTGCTCGACCAGATGCGCGACGCCGGCATCGGCAACGTGCTCGCCCTACGCGGCGATCCGCCGCAGGGTCAGGAGGAGTGGGTCAAGACAGAGGGCGGTCTCGAGTACTCCTCGCAGCTGGTGCGCCTGCTCAAGAGCGACTATGACTTCGCGATCGGCGCGGCCTGCTTCCCGGAGGGTCACATCCACGCGACCTCTCCCGAGGATGATCTGCGCCACCTCAAGGAGAAGGTCGACGAGGGCGTCGACTTCCTCATCACTCAGCTCTTTTTCGACAACGACCTGTACTACGACTTCGTAGATCGGGCGCGCGGCATCGGCATCGACGTGCCGATCATCCCGGGCATCTGGCCCATCACGGGCTACGCGCAGATCGCACGCGTGACAGCGATGTGCGGGGCGACGCTGCCCGAGCATCTGCTCGCCGAGCTCGAAGCACGCAAGGACGACGAGGAAGCCGTGGCTGAGTTCGGTGTCGCCTACGCGACCCTCCAGACGGCCGATCTGCTGGCCAACGGTGCTCCCGGCGCGCACTTCTACACGCTCAACCGCTCGCCCGCGACGCGCGCCATCATGAGCGCGCTGAAGCTCTGGCGCCCGTGGGACGCCGAGCGCACCGGCCTCGGCGCACCGAGTCAGCCCCCTGCCGCCGTCTAGAGCGCTTAGGCTGGACACGCGATGTCCGGCTCACCGATCGCACGGATCCTCAACGAGGACGTAGGGCGCTACCACCGCTGGTGCACGCCCTCGATCCTGCCCGGCCAGGAACGAGTGGTGGACGCGTACGCATCTGACGTCTCGATCTCAGCCGGGTTCTTCGGCACCCTGGCTGACCACACGGGTGTCTTCAAAGAGGCCGAGCAGTTCGCCGCGCTGGCCTCGGGAGCCGACCGCACGATGTTCAGCGTGCACGGCACCACCGGGTCGAACTGGGTGCTCCTGCGGATGCTGGCAATGGTCGAGCCGGACCCGATGGTCCTGATCGCACGCAACATCCACCACTCGATCGTCAACGCGATCAAGGCGTTCGACATCGGCTTCCGGTTTCTGCCCGCGCCGTACGACCCCAGGTTCGAGGCCCTGCATCCGCCGGGTCCGCAAGAGGTCGCTGAGGCGCTTGACCGCCATCCGGAGGCGATCGCGGTCATTTACACGTCGCCCACCTACGAGGGACTCGCCGCGCGCACCGAGCAGATCACCGAGGTGGTCCGCAGCCGCAGCGACCGCTGCCTGGTCGTAGTGGACGAGGCGTGGGGAGGGCATCTCCACTTCCACCCGGATCTCCCTGCTTCGGCGATGGCCGCTGGAGCCGACATCAGCGTGCAGTCCTCGCACAAGATGGCCGGCGGTCTTCAGCAGACCGGGCTCATGCATTGGCGTGAGGAGCGGATCGACAGCGAGCTGCTCGAAGAGGCCTACCGCGAGTACGTGACGACGTCGCCTTCGTACGCGCTGCTCGCCTCGGCTGACGCAGCGGTGCGCGCTCTCGCCGATGACGGCGAGCACTTGCTCGACGAGACGATCACCCGAACACAGCGGTTCAAGGATCGGCTCAGGGACGCTCTGCCCGATCTGGAGCACCTCGACAATCCCGACTTCGACGATCACGAACACGTGTCGGGTACCGACCTGCTCAAGACCACGATCGGCGTTGCTCGCTACGCCCCGACCGGTTATGAGATCGCAGAGCAGCTCGTGGACCGGGGCATCGTGGTCGAGAAGGCCGGCGTGCGTACGCTCACCTTCATCACCACCTTCCAGCTAGCTGACTCAGCTGTTGAGCAGACCGTCGCGGCGCTCACCGAGATCCTTGATGGTCAGCTGCTACCTGACGGTCAAGAGCGCTCGCTGCCTCCCAATCCATTCGCCGGACTCGATGCGCGGCCGACGATCCGGCCGTTCGACGCAAAGCGCCTCGCGAAGGCGATCGGCCACGAAGTCCCGATCGCTGATGCCGTCGGCAAGGTCGCGGCCGAGGAGGTCGAGGTCTACCCGCCCGGAATTCCCCTGATCCTCGAGGGGTTCAGGGTCAGTGGCGACGCCGTCCAGTATCTGCTGGCGGCCAA